>CAWCDM010000024.1:0-25308 GCA_963794185.1 uncultured Alphaproteobacteria bacterium
CGCCGCTTCGGCTCCGGCGATCAGCCGATCGGTCTCGGCGTCAGGCAAGCAATGCCGTCACGGCTTGGCCCCAGCAGTGGGGGCCGCAGCAGCGGGTGCCGAAGCTGGCGTGGCCGCCTTCTGTGCCTCATCGGCCGACGGCAGAGGCTCCGGATTGTCCGACAGGGTCCGCAGATAGTCGACCACATCCGCCCGCTGCTTGGCATTGGGGATGCCGGCGAACGCCATGCGCGTCCCGGGCACGTAGGCGCTCGGCTTGAACAACCACTCGTTCAATTCGTCGAACGTCCAGGGGCCCTGCTTGGCCTTCAGGCCGGCGGTGTAGTTGAAGCCCTCCACGTGGCCGTGCGGCCCGCCGATCACGCCATACAGGTTCGGCCCGACCCCGGCCTTGCCTCCTTTGTTGAAGGTATGACAGGCGACGCAGACCTTCTTCGCGAACGCCTCGCCAGCTCGCCGGGTCAGCCGATGCGAGCAGTGGCGCGATCGGCGGCAGGGCCTCCTGCTTCGGTCGCGCCGCCACCGGTCGTCGCGGTCGGCGCCGCAGCGATGTTCAGCACCGGCTTTTCCGGCAGCCGCTCGCGCACCAGATTGTCGCCGATCAGGCCGGTCAGAAAGAAGGCGATGCCAGCCACCAGGACCGCGGCAATGCCCTTGTTGACCTCCAGACTATCCATGCAGCGTGACTTCCCTGAATTCTGTTGGCGACCGAGCAAACGCGCGAAGAGGACCCCCGGCTCGCCGTTGCACGCAGCCGTGCGCCTCCATAAGGTGCGGGCACCATAAGGAAACGACCTTTCCCATCAACCCACCCGGTCTGCCGCACGCACGTGAATCCGATCGTCGTCATACCGTCCCGCATGGCCTCCACCCGGCTTCCCGGCAAGCCGCTCGCCGACATCCATGGCCGGCCGATGATCGTGCACGTACTGGACCGGGCGCGCGAGGCGGACATCGGGCCGGTTGCGGTGGCCTGCGGCGATGCGGAGATCGCCGATGCGGTGCGCGCCACGGGTGGGGCGGCCGCGCTGACCGACCCGACGTTGCCGCGCGGATCCGACCGGGTGCATGCCGCGCTGGCGGCGCTCGATCCGCAGGGGCGGCATGACGTTGTGGTGAACCTGCAGGGCGACCTGCCGAGCATCCCGCCGGTCTACCTGCGTACCGTGCTGACGCCGCTCGCCGACCCGGGCTTCGACATTGCCACATTGGTGGCGCCGATCGTTACGGACGAGGAGGCGGATCTGCCGTCTGTGGTGAAGGCCGCCTGCGCATTCGATCGCGGCCGTGCGGTGTCGCCGGCGCTGTATTTCTCGCGCGCGCCGATCCCCTGGGGCGATGGGCCGCGCTGGCACCATATCGGCATCTACGCCTTCCGCCGCACCGCGCTGGCGCGTTTCGTCTCGTTGCCGGAATCGCCGCTGGAGCGGCGGGAGAGCTTGGAGCAGCTTCGCGCCCTGGAGGCCGGTATGCGCATCGCCTGCGCCCGCGTCGAACATGCACCGTACGGCGTGGACACGCCGGCCGATCTGGAGCGTGCGCGCCGTGACCTCGCGCCGAAGCGGCGGACGGCATGACCGGCATCATCGCCTTCCAAGGTATTCCCGGCGCCTACTCCGACCTCGCTTGCCGGGTCGCCTACCCGGACATGACCACCCTGCCCTGCGAATCATTCGAAACCGCGATGGACGCGGTGCGGGAAGGCCGCGCGGGCCTCGCGATGCTGCCGTGTGAGAACAGCCTCGCGGGCCGGGTGCCGGATATCCACCATCTGCTGCCGGAATCCGGACTGTTCGTCATCGGCGAGCATTTTCACCGTGTCGAGCACTGCCTGCTCGGGATCAGGGGCGCGACAGTGGGCGATCTGAAGCGGGCGCATTCGCATACCGTTGCGCTGGGCCAGGTGCGTCACAGCCTGCGCAGGCTCGGGCTGACGCCAGTGGTCCAGGCCGACACGGCGGGTGCCGCTCAGCTTGTTGCGCAGTGGAACCGGAAGGAGGAGGCCGCGATCGCCTCCGGGCTGGCCGCCGAGATCTACGGGCTGGATGTGCTCCAGGCCAATGTCGAGGACGCGGCGCATAATACGACCCGGTTCTACGTCATGGCGCGCCGCCCGGCGACACCCGATCCGACCAGCCCGAACCCGATGACCACGTTCGTGTTCCGGGTACGGAACGTGCCAGCGGCGCTGTACAAGGCGCTGGGCGGGTTCGCCACCAACGGCGTGAACATGACGAAGCTGGAGAGCTACATGCTCGGTGGCCACTTCGCGGCCACGCAGTTCCTGTGCGACGTGGACGGGCACCCGGAACAACCCGGACTGCGGCGCGCATTGGAGGAGTTGTCGTTCTTTTCCTCGGAGGTCCGCGTGCTGGGCGTCTACCAGGCCGCGGCGTTCCGTTTGACGCAGGGGGCTTGACCGCCCAAGGGCGCACTTGCGCTGCCTCCCGCGAACCGTTCAGGCGTAATCACCGGTCACGGTCACGTCCTTGTGCCGATCGGACCACACCGCATTCAGGAACAGCGACAGAACCCCGGACAGCGCGACGTTCACCACCAGCGATGCCAGCGCGATGTAGCACGGGACCGTCGTGCCCAGGATGTGCAACGGGTAGACCGGGGCGAAATTGACCGAGGCCGCCATCGATGTGCCCAGCGCGAGCCCAACAGCCCAGCCGATCAGCAGTGCCCAGCCGTTGAACAGCCGGGTGTAGAGACCAAGGATCACCGAGGGCAGCGTCTGAATGATCCAAACGCCGCCCAGCAACTGCAGGTAGATCGCGAACTGCAGGGGCACGAAGATGATAAACACCAGCGCGCCGGCTTTGATCACCAGCGAGACGACCTTCGCCATCTGGCTCTCCTCGGCATCCGTGCAGGCCGGATGGACGAATTCGCGATAGATGTTGCGGGTGAAGGTATTTGCCGTCGCGATCGACATGATGGCCGCCGGCACCAATGCGCCGATCGCGATGGCGGCGAACGCCACGCCGACGAACCATGATGGGAACATCGCCAGGAACAGCGCGGGGACCGAGAAGTTGTTGCTGTAGCGCTTGAAGCCGTCGGCGAACTCCGGCATCGACTGCACGCCGATCGCGATCGCCATGAAACCGACCAGCGCGAGCAACCCAAGCATCAGCGAGTAGGCAGGCAGGATCGCCGCATTGCGCCGGACGACGCGCGCGCTCGATGCACTCAGGATGCCGGTGATCGAATGCGGGTACAGGAACAGCGCACAGGCCGAGCCGAGGGCCAGTGTGGCATACGCGCTGAAGCTGCCGAGCGAACCGGCCGGCGGCGGGGCAAGCAGCAGCTTGGCAGGCGGAATCGCGGAGAACACCTTGTCGTAGCCGCCCAGATGGATCGGCACGGCGACGACGGCGGCGATCACCGTGATGTAGATCAGCAGGTCCTTCACGATGGCGATCATCGCCGGCGCGCGCAGGCCCGAGGTGTAGGTGAACGCGGCCAGGACGACAAACGCGATGATCAGCGGCAGATCGCCGGCAAAGCCACTGGTCTCCACGCCCATCGCGCCAATCACCACCTGGATGCCGACAAGCTGCAGCGCGATGTACGGCATGGTTGCCAGAATGCCGGTGAGCGCCACCGCGAGCGCCAGCCAGCGGTTGCCGAACCGTCCCCGCACGAAATCGGCCGATGTGATGTAGCCGTGTTTGTGCGCCACCGACCAGAGCCGCGGGAACACCAGATACAGGATCGGATAGATCATTACGGTGTACGGCACCGCGAAGAAGCCGATCGCCCCGGCGCCGAACATCAGCGCGGGCACGGCGATGAACGTGTACGCCGTATACAGATCGCCGCCGATCAGGAACCACGTCACGATGGTGCCGAAGCGGCGACCGCCCAGCCCCCATTCGTGCAGCATCGTCAGGTCGCCGCGCCGCCAGCGGCCGGCAATGAACCCGATCCAGGTGACGAACCCGAACAGGATCACGAAGACGGTGAGGGCGGTCCAGTTGATCATGCGTATCCCCTGCGCCGGATCAATGTTCGAGCCGATAGACGATCCCGATGATCACTGCGCCCAGGACAATCCACAGGAGCTGGTACCAGTAGAAGAACGGCACGCCGTACAGGATGGGCTCGGCGCTGTTGTAGAACGGCACCCAGAGCATGGCGATGAATGGGATGATCAGCAGGAGCCGTGCCCACGCCATGGGGCGCGCGGGCGCATGTTCATCTGGCCGCAAGGACATTGCTTCCCCCCAGTTCGCATTGCGCTGATTATCACCGGACAGCGGTTCGCGCAACCGCGCCGGCGGTTATCGGCGGGTTTGCGGTCGGCCAGGCGCAGCGAGAGCAATGGCAAATTAACGGTTTCTGCGCCATGCTCACGATCAGCGAATCGAAATCGAGGCAGTGAATGGCGCGTGCCTTACAGACCAGCCCTGTTCGAGGTTTCAACGCCGGCCAGACCAGCTTCGATCGGCCAGCGACTTCGCGAGCTTGCATCCATCGCCAACGCCGCCTGCATCGATACTGCTGGCATGGTCACTCAGGTGGCGGCGCTCGGCTGGTGGGAGATTATGGTCTCCAGGGCAAGGGGTGAGCTTTCCCGGATCCGAGCCGCAACGTCTCCGATTACGGCAATCGACTTGCCGGCATCCACCATCGCGGAGGCCCACGCGTTCGGCCGCGACATTGCGCTGCTGCCACTGACGGAGGCGAACGAACTGCTCGGTCGTCTTTACACGCAAGCGCTGCCCGCTCCTCACCGTGCCGCGCAAGGTGTCTTCTACACCCCGCCGGCCCTGGTGACCCGCCTGCTTGGCAACGCCGAGGCGGCGGGCCATGACTGGACCGCCGAACGGGTCGTCGATCCGGCTTGCGGGGCAGGCGCCTTCATCGTTCAGGCGGCTGAGCGCATGGTGGCCACGTTGTCCGACGCCGAACCGGCCATCCTGCTGGCCAGCATCGCCTCGCGGTTGAAGGGTTGGGAGATTGATCCGTTCGCTGCCTGGCTTGCCCAGCTTTCGGCCGAGGCAGCCGTTCTTCCGCAGGTGGTCGCCTGCGGTCGCCGTCTACGTCCGGTGATCGAGGTCGCTGACGCATTCGTGGCGTTTCGCCACTCGCGGGAGCGCTGGGGCTTGGTGATGGGCAATCCGCCGTTCGGCAAAATCAAGGACACGCCACATCTGCGAGATCGGTTCCGCCGTAGCCTGCATGGCCATCCGAATCTTTATGGCATGTTCATCGACATTGCCGTGCACCTAGCAAAACCAGATGGCGGAATGATTGCATTCTTGACTTCGGCGAGCTTTCTTTCCGGACAGTACTTCAGAAGGCTGCGCCGTCTGTTGCGAGAACAGGCGCCCCCAGTCTCGCTTGATCTGGTCGAGAGCCGCGCCGACGTGTTTGTCGATGTCCTGCAAGAGGTAGCGTTGTCCGTATTCAGGCGTGGAGGACTGCCACAGCCTGCCAAGTGTACCGCGGTTCATGTGACGCCATCCGGCATGAAGCTGGAACCGACTGGATCGTCTGATTCTGCCGGCTGATCCGCACGAACCCTGGACTTTGCCGCGCACAGCGAACGACGCGGATCTTGTCGCAAGGTTGCGCGTCATGCCCACGCGCCTCGCGGACTGGGGCTATGAAGTTCTGCACGGGCCCGTTGGTATGGAACCGCCACAAAGCCAGGCTGCACGACACGCCAAAGCCAGGGCGGGTTCCGGTGGTGTGGGCGGAATCGGTCACGCCGGATGGTCGCTTCATCCTCAGGGCGACCAAGAGGAATCATCGCGCCTGGTTCGAGCCGCGTGGGGCAGATGACCCCAACTTGGTTGATCGTCCGTGCGTGCTGGTTCAGCGCACCACGGCCAAGGAACAGCATCGGCGACTGATCGCCGCGGAAATGCCGCCGAGCGTTTTCGGGAGGCCAAAGTTAGTGGCCGTCGAGAACCATCTCAACATGGTTCGTCCGATTGGTCGCCGGCCGAAGGTGCCACTGCATGTGGTGGCCGCGTTCTTGGCAACCGAAGCGGCAGATCGTGTGCTGCGTTGCATCAACGCAAGCGTCGCCGTCAGCGCATCGGAGCTGGGAGCCATGCCGCTTCCGTTGCCGGAAGCGGTCACGGCCGCTATGGAGCAGCGTAAGCGTGGCTCTGATGCCCTTGTTTAATGGCCTCCCCGGAAGTGGTTGATTTGGCTGAGGCAGCGGGCTTCGAGCTATCCTTATGTTTGACGTTAGCGATGACGCGAAGGGTGGATTCCGGCGAGTTGAGGTTCTAACGGGACCTGGCCGCCGGCGGCGCTGGTCGGCGGATGAGAAGGCACGGATCGTCGCGGAGACCCTGGTTCCAGGAGCGCGTGTGTCCGAGGTTGCCGGCGGTGGCAGGTCTGTTCGCAGCAGGTATTCGGCTGGCGACGCGCCATGCGCCAGGACTTGCCGAGCGTGCCCAAGACAACGACACCGCCGGCACCGCTCAGCTTCGTACCGATTGTGAGCGAAGCCATTCCGGCTACGACGGTTCAACGCGCGGCGTCTGCCGCGCCGGGGATCGAGGTCAAGCTTGCCGGTGCGGTGGTGCGGGTCTCGTCCGGCATGGATGATGCTGCCCAATTGACCGCGGTGTTGCGCGCGGTTCGGGCCTCGGCATCCCGATCATGATCAATGTCCCCGCTGGCGCTCGCGTCTTGCTGGCAACGCGGCCGATTGATTTTCGCAAAGGTGCACACTCCCTCGCCGCCTTGGCGCAGGAGGTGCTGGCCGAGGATCCATTCTCTGGCGCGGTCATTGTCTATCGCGCCAAGCGCAGCGATCGGTTGAAGATATTGGTCTGGGATACCAGCGGCCTCGTGCTGGTCTGGAAGCAATTGCAGCAGGGGTCATTCCGCTGGCCGCCGATCATGGACGGCGTGATGAAGCTGTCGCCCATAGAGTTCGCCGCTTTGTTCGACGGGCTCGATTGGACGCGTGTTCAGACCGCAAAAGGGATTCTCAAACCGTCTGTTGCCGCGTAAGATTTGCGGTGATGGATTCCCCACGCGACGACATGCAGAGCCTGCCCGAAGGTATTGAAGCATTGCGGGCGCTTGTGCTGACGACGATGTCCGAACGCGATGCGGCGGTCACCGAGCGCGACACGCTACTGGCACAGAACGATCGGCTGCGTCATCTGCTGCTACAGCTCAAACGCATGCACTTCGGCGCCCGCTCCGAACGTCTGCCGGAGGAACAGCTGCAACTGGGCTTCGAAGCGATCGAGCAGGCGATCGCCAAAGCAGACGCCGAGGCGGAGAAGCGCGATCCCGAACTGCGCAAGGACAATGCCGCCAAGCGGCGCGCGAGCCGCGGCGCACTGCCGGCGCATCTGCCGCGGATCGAGGTGACGCTGGCGCCCGAGGACACCGCGTGCCCGTGCTGCCGGGCAACGATGACGGTGATCGGCGAGGACACCTCGGAGCGGTTGGATGTGATCCCGGCGCAGTTTCGGGTGATCGTGACCAAGCGTCCGAAGCTCGCCTGCCGCGCCTGCACGGGCACCGTGGTGCAGGCACCGGCACCGGCGCGGCTGATCGAAGGCGGCATTCCGACCGAGGCGATGGTCGCCCATGTGCTGGTGGCACGCTATGCCGACCATCTGCCACTGTATCGCCAGTCGCAGATCCTGGCGCGACAGGGCGTCATCCTCGATCGGTCCACCCTGTCGTTCTGGATGGGCTACGCCGCGGCCGAAGTCGCCCCAGTGGTCGCGCGGCTGCGTGAGATGATGCTCGCCTCGACACGGATCTTCGCCGACGAGACCGTGGTGCCGGTGCTCGATCCAGGCCGCGGGCGGACGAAGCAAGGCTATTTCTGGGCCATTGCGCGTGATGATCGTCCATGGGGCGGGAGCCAACCTCCCGCGGTGGTTTACAGCTACGCGCCTGGCCGGGGGCATACTCACGCCAACACGCTGCTCGGCGGCTACCGCGGCATCCTGCAATGCGACGGCTACCCGGCCTACAAGAAGTTCGCCGGGTCCAAATCGGCTGCGACTTCCGTAACGCTGGCTTTTTGTTGGAGCCATGTACGGAGGGGCTTTTACGATCTGGCCAAGACAAAGGCGCCGATCGCAATGGAAGCGTTGCAGCGCATTGCGGCGCTCTATGAAATCGAGGCGCGGTCCGCGGCAAGAGCGCCAATGACAGGCTGGCGGTGCGCCAGGCCGAGAGCAAACCGCTGGTCACGGAACTGCGCATCTGGTTCGAAGCACAGATCGCAAAACTGCCCGCACGCGGCCCGACCGCAGAGGCGATCCGCTATGCGCTGAACCACTGGGATGGGTTGGAGCGGTTCCTTGATGACGGCCGCATCGAACTCGACAATAACAGTGTCGAGCGTTCCATGAGACCCGTTGCTCTATCGAGAAAAAATAGCCTTTTTGCTGGCAGCGACGAGGGTGGAGAGAATTGGGCATGCCTCGCATCGCTGATCGAGACCTGTAAGCTGAATCATGTCAATCCGAAGGCGTATTTCACCGATCTCCTGACACGCCTCGTGAACGGCTGGCCGCAGAAACGCATCGACGAATTGATGCCCTGGTTCTGGGCGCCGCCCCAACAGCCACCCTAATCTCACGGAGCGCCGAAGGGTCGCGGACCATCGCTTACGGAGCAGCCGGAATTTGGCCGGGCGATCGGTAGCCTGTACGGCCTTGACGTGGCATGACCTTGCAGGCGTTGCTCGACTGGCCGGCAGTCCTTGAGCGCCTGCGAACAATTTTCCCCGACGGCATGCCCGATCGTCAGTATCTCATCCGGGACGCCACGGCGCGCACCGTGTTCGTAGCGCTGTATGTTGGCGCCATCGACGGGACCGGGCGATGGATAGCGCCACGTCATGTGGTCCGCATGAGCGACACCCAGGCGGCACAGCGCGACGATGCGGCGCGACTAGCCTTCTATGCAGCTATCAATGCGGCCAAGGCACCATCGCCGGCGGGCCGATGGTACGCTGACAACACAAGAGAGCCACTGCGCGACGAGGTGATCCGGCAAGGACTGGTGCCCGCGAATGCTGTGGTGGAGCGTAGCGGTCTGCCGACCACGTCGCCATTGGGCCGCTACGCGCTACGGAACGAATTCGCTGCGCTGTTCAATCCCTTGCTGAACGGCACGGCGCTCGAACAGGCTGCGGAAACGTGGCGTGCTACTAATCTGTCGCCAGCGGCCCTCGCGCGGACCGCTCTTGTACGCAGCAGTGCTGATACCGCGACCGGGAACATCGTAATTCAGTTTCCCAACGGCCCCGCGATTGTTGTGCCACCCGGGCCAAGTCAGCAGATCATGAGAGCGGTCATCGAGATTTTCGCTCCAGCGTTCTTGGGTGACCCGCGTGTCGCGTGGATTAGCGACAGCGGGACGAAGCGACCCATTCGCGATGCGCCATTGGAGCGGTCCCTGCAAATTAGCCTGGATACCGCACAGTTGCTGCCGGACATTGTGCTGGTCGATCTCGCGCCGCCTGGGCGCATCGGTAAGGTTCTCATCGTCTTCATCGAGGTGGTAGCATCCGACGGTCCAGTAACCGAACAGCGGAAACGAGCGCTCTTGGATCTCCTTGCAAGTAGTCCGCGACACTATCGCCCGGATGACGCAGCTTTCGTCACCGCCTATCTCGATCGGTCCGCCAGTCCGGCACGGCGCACAATTCCGTTGCTGGCGTGGCGATCGTTTGCGTGGTTCGTCTCTGAACCTGACAATCTCTTGCAATTGCACGACGGAGCACCGCCAGCCGCAAGCTCTCGGTGCTCCTGTAGTGACGCGCGGCATAAGCCTCGTTATGTCCCTTCCCGTCGCCAGGCGAGAATCAGCAGACCGAGCATCAGCGGCAGCGCGAACCAGGCCGGCAGAAGGGTCAGCGCAGCGATGCCGGTGACCAGGTGATCGTGCCGGCGCTCCAGGCCGATCCAGGAGCTGCCGGCGGCCGGCCGGTCAGGCTCGGTGCGGCGCAGGTCCGGCACGTCGGGCGGCGCGCCATCCGTGCCGGTGCCGATGAAATGCGCCCCGCCACCCGATGCGCGGACCAGCTTGCGCAGCAGCGTCCCGGTGGCGCGCAGGTCCGCCAGCTCCGGCGGATTGGCCGCACCCGCCGCGGCATAGGCGGCCCGGGTGCCGTCGTTCGCCTGCCACACGCCGGGCGTGGCGGCGGGCAGGCTGGCGACCGCCCTGCCCGGCCGGGTTTCGGTCAGGCCCAGTGTCTGTGTCTTGCCGTCGGGATCGGTAACTGTCACCTGCCCCGGTGGCGCCGGGTCGGTTGAGCGGCGCTCGATCGTCAGGCGGCCCGCGGCAACCCGTGTCGTCAGCGCATTCTCCTCCAGTTCCGGCTCCTGCATCAGCCAGTGCGCGACGCGGCGCAGCAGCTCGGCCTGCGGGCCACCGCCCTGGTGGCCGCGCGACCACAGCCAGATCTGGTCCGAGAGCAACAGGGCGACCCGGCCCTTGCCGACATGGTCCAGCAGCAGCAGCGGCTGGTCGTCGCTTGTCCCCAGCAGTGCCTCGCCGTGCACATCCGCGGGCTGGATGCGCCGGTACCAGGATCCCCAGTCGGGCTGCCTGTCCGGATTGGCGGGCGGATTTGCACCGGCGAGACCCTCGGTGACCGGGTGGCGCTGGCCGAGATCGGTCACGCGCGGGCGGAACTGCCCTTCCACCGTGGCGCCGATCGAGACCGGAATGCCGGGCAGCACCTGGCCGATCGGCGTTGCCGCCAGGCTCGAGCTGCCGGAAAACTCCGGTCCGACGCTCAGCAGCAGCGCGCCGCCATCCCGTACATGCTCGGCGATGTTGGCAATGTAGGGCAGCGGCAGCAGGCCGCGGTTCTGGAAGCGATCCAGGATGATCAGGTCGAATTCGTGGATCTTGTCCAGGAACAGCTCGCGCACCGGAAATGCGATCAGCGCCAGTTCATTGAGCGGCGTCAGGTCGTCCTTCTCTGGCGGGCGCAGGATGGTGAAGTGCACGAGATCGACCGAGGGATCCGCCTTCAGCAGCCGCCGCCAGGTGCGCTCGCCGGAGTGCGGCTCGCCCGAGATCAGCAGCACGCGCAGCCGGTCGCGGACGCCGTTGATCTCGACGACCGCCCGGTTGTTGATCGTCGAGACCTCGCCGGGCAGCGTGTTGGCGGACAGCTCCACCACGGTGGGACCCGCGCGGGTGATCGGCAGCTCGATGCGCTGTTCGGCTCCGATCGGCACGTTCTCCACGCGCGGCGGTTCGCCGTCGCGGCGGATCGTCAGGTTGGCGGTGGCGGCGGCGCGCGGCGGCGCACCAAGGTCCTCGATCGCCACGCGCAGGGTGACGGTCTTGCCCACGATGCCGTAGCTCGGCGCTTCGATCACCCGCAGGCGGCGATCGAATTCCTCCCCCTTCGCCGGGATCAGCACGTTGAGCGGCGCGCCACCGGGCTGGTTCTCCGGAATGTCGTGCACCTGCCCGTCGGTGATTGCGATCGTGCCGGCGAACCGCGAGCGCGGGATATCGGCGAGCGCCCGCTCGATCGCGGCGAACAGCCGCGTACCGGAATCGCCGCTTTCCGGCACCGTGACGGTGCGAAGCTCCAGGTCCGGCAGCTTCGCCGCCTGCTGGCTGATCGTCGCCCGCGCCGCCTCGGCCAGGCGCGCCCGTTCGCCGACCTGCATCGAGGCCGTCTGATCGACCACCAGCAGGCCGATGTCGGGCAGGTTGTCGCGCGTCTCCTGCACCAGCCGCGGGCCCGCCAGCCACAGCAGCAGCACGGCGAATGCGGCGAGACGCCAGACCGTGCCGCGTGCCCGCCGCACGGCGGCGACCGCCACGATCAGGAGCGCGAACGCCGCCCAGGCCGACGATCAGCCAGAGCGGCAGAACCGGTTCGAAGCGCAGCGCGGCGATGACTTCTTCGGGGCGCATGGATCAATACCGATCGCAGTGTTGCAGCATGATCATGTCTAATTTGTCCGCATGTGATGTGGGAAAAGTGCGTATCGCGCAGCCATAAAGGTCGCCTGGTAGGCCAGATCAACTGCCGCAAAGTCGGCAAGAAGTTCCGGATGGAGAATTTTCGGCCGCCCCTTCTCTTCGTAGTCGCTGGGGTTCGTTGTCAGAAAAACGATTTCGCGTTGGAAGCCATTGGCTCGAAGCACGCTGGCGGTCTCGAGGTAAGTCTCAACGATGAGACAGTCCTTTGCTGAATCCTTGCCTCGTCTTGCAGGTCGCACATTCATGCTGATTCTGTGGAATGCGCGCCGGTAGAGTGCCTGCCTTGCCTTTACGATATGTGCTACACTCGCGAAGCGCTCCACAATGCCACGCGACTGCGACGGGAAGCGCAGAAGCGTTGACACCACGGAAGAGGTGCCCGGAACAAGCCCATGCCTTGCAAAGATCCCAAGCGCTCGTTCGATCTTTCGCACGGCGCTCCTACTCTCCTCCTCAATTGAATCCATGTGCTGGTTCAATTCGGTATAGGCCTGTTCGGCAATAACGATTGACAATTCGCTGGGCGACGCCTGCGCTCTCGAAAGTAATAGGAGCGCCGCTCCGGCTTGGTCGGCGCTGAAATTCTCGCGCATAGGATCCCACATTACGTCAAGCATGGCGCACGTGTCGAGGCACAGAACGGGAGCGCCCACCTCAATGATGCGACGAACTGCGGTGGCAACCGCGAGGGTCACCGTATCGCGTTGTCATATTTTTGCAGAAGTTCATGAGAAAACCCATATTCGATTGCGAGCCTATCTGCAGTATCCTCCGGCCAGTTCTCCTCCTCCACCAACCACCTCAATAAGATCTGGGCATCAAGCTCCGATCCATCGCGATGTGCCTGAATCAAGAATGCGGCCCACCTACTGAAGTCGAGGGGATGCGACGATCCGGTCCCCTTGTTTGCATTTTCCGAGAACTGGCGTAGTAGCTGCGCGGCTTTCTCGCTGAGCCAGCGGGTAATTGGCGCGCGTTCGTCAGTGACCGACACTTCCAGACCCAGGGCACTAGCAGTTGGACGTATCGCCTGCTCGGCGAACTCACTCAGCACGGCGTTATACTGGGACCTGCTGAGGCTACCGGTTTTTTCCGGCACAATATTGGTCACCTTCAACCGACCGGAGTCGCGCGCCAAGAACAAATCCGCGGCCGGCCATTGGCCTACATCTTTACAGTGGAACGCAAATAGTCGATGTCCGCCCATCAGCTTGACATCCTTTTCGCGCGCGCGGTTGCGGCTCCAGCCATGCGGTAAGACGCGCGAAACGCGATCAATGAAGTCGTCCAGCACAGACGTATCGCCAGTGACTTCAAGCTCCTTAAAGACTTCAAGCAATTGCGTTCTCCAGGTTCACTCGACGGCTGGGAAAACCTTGGCAACCTGCCACTGCATGGAATGCCCCAGCGGTTCCCGAATTCGCCAATTCACTGCCCCAGCCTCTGCAAGATCGCCGGCACGTGCACCTGGTCGCCTTTGTAGTTCCCGGTCAGCGCGTACATCACCAGGTTCACGCCGAACCGGTAAGCCAGCGTCCGCTGCCGCGAACCGCCGGGGATCACCGCGTAAGGATTGCGGCCGCTGTCATCCACCGCCCAGGCCGAGGCCCAGTCATTGCCGCCGATGATCACCGGGCTGACGCTGTCGTTGGCGCGGTCCTGGTCGCGCTGGACCCACACCTGCTCCCCGGTGTAGCGACCCGGGAAGTCCTGCAGCAGATAGAAGGCGCGCGCCAGCACGTGCTCGGTGGTCAGCGGCGCCAGCGGCGGGATGACCAGCCCCTGGGCGATCCTCCGCAACGCTGAGTCGGTGCCGGGCGCGAAACCGGCCCCCGAGCCGGAATCGCGGGTATCCAGCAGAATGATGCCACCGCGGCTCATGTAGTCGTTCAGGGCTGCGGTCTGAACCGGGTTCAGCGGTTGCGCGTCGGCGCTGACCGGCCAGTAGAGCAGCGGATAGAAACTGAGGTCGGTCTTGCCCGGCTCGACCGAGTCGGGCTCCACCAGCGCAGCCGCGGTTCGCCGGTTGACGTATTCCGACAGACCCTCCAGTCCCGCCCGCGCCACTCCGTCCAACTGCGCGTCGCCGGTCGCAATATAGCCGAGCCTCGTCGCAAGCGCCGGGTTCGGATTGCTCTCCAATGCCTGCGCGGTCGGCGCCGCAAGCAGCGCAAGGACCACCCCGGCCGCAATCCGGCTCGGCCGCAGCAGCCCGCGCAGCCCGAGCGCGATGAGAAGATCGAGCGCCAGCAGCACGATTGCCCCGGCAAGCAGCCAGGGTCCCAGCGCACGTTCGGGCAAGGTCGTCCCAAGGTCCTCGACCCGGGCGCCCGGGATCGCCGCGGCGGCTTCCGGTACCGGCAGGTTGGCGCCCAGGTTCAGCGCCCGCCGGCCGTTCTCCGGACCGTACAGCCCGGGCGGATGGCGCGGCGAGGCGACGGTCCGGACGATCTCGTTTGCCGGCAGCCCGGTCGCGGCCTGCGGCGGCGTGGACAGCAGCCCGTAGCCATCGAGCGTTTCGGCCGGCGCGAGCACCGCGTCGTCGGGCGTCGTGGCCACACCGGCCGACAAGGCGACCAGCCGCCGCAGCATGTCGACGAACAGGCCGGACAGCGACAGGTTGGACCAGTCGGCGTTCGCCGTGACGTGGAACAGCACGATCCGTCCGGCGCCGCGCGTCGTCTGCGTCACCAGCGGCGTGCCGTCGGCGAGCGCAGCCCAGGTGTGCGCCGCCAGATCAGCCGACGGCTCGGCCAGCACCTGGCGGCTCACCTTCACCTCGTCCGGCACCGGCAGGCCGTTGAACGGCGAACTGGCGGGGAACTGCGCGACGCCAGCGGGTTCCGACCAGGACAGCGCGCCACCAAGCTGGCGGTCGCCGCCGAGCAGCTTTACCGGCATGAGCTGGTCGGTCTCACCGAGTGGCTGTTCGGCGGTGCGCGGCCCGGCGAAGCGGATCAGCAGGCCCCCCTGCTCCACCCAGCGCGTCAGTGCGTCGCGCTCGGGCCCGGCCGGCAGCGGCTTGTCCGCGAGGATCAGCACGGACACCTCGCGTTGCAGCAGCGTTGCCAGATCGGCCTCGCGAACCTCGGTGAACGGCGTCAGGGCGCGGCGCAGGTAGTAGAGCGGTCCGGCAAACGGCGTGTCGGCGGTTGCGACCTCGCCCGCCACCAGGCCCACCGGACGACGGCGCCAGCGTTCATCGAGCAACACCACCGACGCAGCCGATGGCGGGCCTTCGAGCACCAGCCGGTTGAGCCGATTGCGCAATTCGGGAGGCAGCGCGATCGTCGCCGTGCCGGTCGCGGCACCCGGCGGCATATCGAGGCTCGCGCGCGCCAGCGTCCGTCCGTCGCCGCTCTGCGCCAGCACCGCGGCGTGGCTTGCCAGCGGTTGCGGCACCTGTTGCATGCTGGCGACCAGGCCGTCGGCCTCGTTCTGCGGCGGCAGCAGCAGCCGGGCGGGGGCTGTCGGCCAGCGCAGCTCCGTCACCGGCCCTGCATCGTCGAGCGCCTGAGCGAACAGGGGAAAATCGCCGCCATGGGTCAGCCCGTCGCCGATATAGGTCAGGCTGCCGCCGGAACGGTGCCAGCCCTGCAGCGCGGCGGTGGCCGTGGCGCGGTCGGGGGGCCAGGGCTCCGGATGCAGCGCCGCCAGCCTGGCGCGCAGGTCGGCGACCGGCATCGGCGCGGTCGCCTGTGGCGCGGATCCGGATTCGTCGCGCGCGGTTGCCAGCAGCGCGGCCTGCCGCCCGGTGCGCTCCACGCGGTCGAGCATCGTGTTGGCGGCCTGCATCCGCCGCGGCCAATCGCCCGCGGAAGCCCAGCCATTGTCCATCACCAGCAGCACCGGCCCGGAGCCGGGCAAAGTGGAGCCGGCATCCAGCACCGGACGCGCCAGCGCCAGGATCACCAGCGTCGCGGCGACCATGCGCAGCACCAGCAGCCACCAGGGCGTGCGCGCCGGCGTTTCCTCGCGCGCGTGCAGCCCCATCAGCAGGCGGATGGCCGGGAAGGTCTCGCTGCGCGGTGCTGGCGGCGTGACGCGAAGCAGCCACCACAGCAATGGCAGGGCCGGCAACGCGAGCAACACCCAGGGGGCGGCGAAGATCATCGTGCGGTCAACGCAAGATAGAGGCCAAGCAGCGCGGCCTCGGGCGGATGGTCGGTGCGGTGGATGGCGAAGCCGAAATCGGCGGCCGCGCAGATCGCAGAAAGCCCGTCCTGCTGCGCCTTCAGCCGCCGCGCATATTCGCTCGCGCACGCCCTCGACGCGCGGGATCAGCGTGTCGGCCTCGCGCTCCAGGCCCCGGAAGCGAATGCGCCCGCTGTAGGGAAGATCAGCCTCCGCCGGGTCGAGCACCTGCAGCAGATGTCCGCTGACCGGGATGGCGGCGAGCCGGCCAATCGTCGCCTGAATATCCTCCAGCGGCGACAGGAAATCGCCGAACAGCACCACGCGGGCGTGCCGCGGCAAGGCCACGCGCGGCGGCAGGCCCACATCGTCATCCGGCAGACCTGCCAGCGCAGCGGCCAGCCGGTCGAGCCCGGCACGGCCGGCAATCGGCCGCGCGCCTGGTTCGATCATCGCCACCCGCTCGCCGCCGCGCAGCAGCAGCGAAGCGAGCGCCAGCAGCAGCAGTCCCGCCCGCTCGCGCTTTTCCACCGGTGCGCCGCGCGAGCGCCAGCGCATCGACGACGACGTGTCGCGCCACAGGCAGACGGTCTGCGCCGCCTCCCACTCGGTCTCGCGGATGAACCAGCCGTCGGGCACCGGACGCCCCGACTTCGCCGATTGCCGCCAGTCGATGCGCGCGATCGGATCGCCCGGCACGAAGCGGCGGAACTGCCAGAAGCTGTCGCCCTGGCCGACGCGGCGCCTGCCATGCACGCCCTGAGCAACGGTGGCTGCGACGCGCTCGGCGGCAACCAGCAGCGGCGGCAGCCGCGCACCAAGCGCCTCGGCCCGCCGTGCCTCCGCCGCGGCCTGGGTCGTGCCGCTAGGCAAAACGCTCCACCAGACGGTCGATCACATCGGACAGCGCCACGCCGTCGGCGCGCGCGGAGAAGTTCAGCGCCATGCGGTGGCGCAGCACCGGGCGGGCCAGTGCCACCACATCGTCGATGCTCGGTGCCAGTCGACCGCCGAGCAGTGCACGCGAACGAGACGCCAGCATCAATGCCTGCGCGGCACGCGGGCCGGGGCCCCAGGCGACATGTCGACGCACGACATCGTCGGCTGAGGACTCGGGACGGCCGCCGCGCACCAGGGCAAGGATGGCCTCGACCACCTTCTCGCCGACCGGCACGCGGCGGATCAGCGCCTGCGCCGCCCGCAACTCCTCCGCCGTCATCGCCTGCTCGGGCGGCGCCTCCGCCGCCATCGTGGTCGCAAGCAGCATGGTCCGCTCGGCGTCCAGCGCCGGATAGCCGACGTCGATCTCCAGCAGAAAACGATCGAGCTGGGCTTCCGGCAGCGGATACGTGCCCTCCTGCTCGATCGGATTCTGCGTCGCCAGCACGTGGAACGGCCGCGGCAGCTGGTGCTCCACGCCGGCCACGGCGACGCGCTGCTCCTGCATCGCCTGCAGCAGCGCCGACTGGGTGCGCGGGCTGGCGCGGTTGATCTCGTCGGCCATCAGGAGCTGGCAGAACACCGGGCCGGGCACGAAGCGGAAGCTGCGGCGGCCTTCCGCCTCGTCCAGCACCTCGCTGCCGATGATGTCGGCCGGCATCAGGTCGGGGGTGAACTGCACCCGCTTGGTCGCGAGGCCCAGCACGATGCCCAGCGTCTCCACCAGACGGCTCTTGCCGAGGCCGGGTACTCCGACCAGCAGCGCATGCCCGCCGGACAGCAGGGTGATCAGCGTCTGATCCACCACCTCGTCCTGGCCGAAGATCACCCGTTCGATCGCGGCACGCACCTTGCCGATGCGCGCGCCCAGCGCCTCCACGTCGGCCAGGATCGTGCTGGCATCAACTGAGCCCGCAGTGACCGCGCCTTGTTGCGCGGCAGCCATACTTACCGACATACGGGCTCTACCTCCGACAATTCTAACCAACGCGTCATATAGGCACTTTCGCGGGCAGGGGGATGCTACCTATATCGCGAACGCGGATGGAAGATCGCCAGGGATGGAGACGGAGACGTGAACGAGGCCAGCTCTCCCGCGCAACTTGTCAATGCCCTCGGCCGCAGCCCGGCGGCAGGGGCGACTCCCGCGGCGTTCAGCGAGACGATCGACTCCGTCAGGAGCCCGTGCGGTGAGCAGCCGCGCACCCGCGTCCGTCGCCCGCCGGTGGAATGCGGCGACCTGCCTTTCCTCATCCGACGCGACGGCTCCTGGCTTTACCGCGGCAGCCCGATCCCCCGCAAGGAGCTGGTCTGCCTGTTCGCCAGCGTGCTGCGGCGCGAAGCCGATGGCTCATTCGCACTAGAAACTCCCGCCGAACGCGGCCGTATCGAGGTCGAGGACGCGCCATTCGTCGCGGTCGAACTCGACTGGGTGGGCGACGGTCGCCAGCAGGTCCTGTCGTTTCGCACCAATGTGGACCAGGTGGTGACGGCGGGACCCGAACATCCGATCCGTGTGGCACACGACATCCTGACCTGCGAGCCCACGCCGTACATTCTGGTGCGCCCCGGCGCGGGCGACCTCGGCGTAGAGGCGCGCATCAATCGCGCCGTCTATTACGAACTGGTGGCCCTCGCCGTGCGGGAATGGGTCGGCTGCCGGCGCATGCTCGGCGTTTGGAGCTGCGGGAAATTCTTTCCGCTCGGCGAACTGCCTCCCGGGGAAGAGTGATCCCCAGCCACCGGATGAGCCTGCCATGACGGCGGCTGAGTTGCGGGCGCGGCTGGAGGCGATCGCCGCCGAACCGAGGACCGGGGATGTCGCCGACGGCGATGACGTGCTCGAGATCCTGGATGTGTCGCCGGTGCCGGCGGCAGTTCTGGTGCCGATCATCCTGGGACCCGATCCCGTCCATTCTGCTGACCAAGCGGAACGCGCACCTGAACAGCCATGGCGGGCAGGTAAGCTTCCCGGGCGGCCGGATCGATGCAGCCGATGCCGATGCGGAGGCCGCCGCGCTGCGCGAGGCGGAGGAGGAGATCGCGCTCGATCCGTCGCGCGTCGAGGTGATCGGCCGGTTGGCTGACTATGTGACCGGCACCGGCTACCGGATCACCCCGGTGCTCGGCCTGCTGTTGCCGGGCTTGGCATTGCACCCATCGCCGCGGGAGGTGGAGGCGGTGTTCGAACTGCCGATTGCGGTGTTGCTCGATCCTGCCGCGCCGCACCGCCAGCGGCACAATGTGCGAGGCCACTGGCGCGAATACTGGGTGTGGCCGCACCCCGACCACTACATCTGGGGCGCGACGGCCGCGATTCTTGTGCATCTCGCACAGAAGCTGCGGGCTGCGGGGCCGCATGCTTCGGTTTGCTGAGCTCGCGCTGTTCCTTTCCCCGTTCGTGTTCTTCGCGATCTGGCGTGTTGTGGGCACCGAGGGCGGCCCGTCCATGCCGGTGGTGGCGGCGGCGGCATTTGTTCTGGTGCTGCTGGCAGGCACGCTCGTCTGGCTGAGCCTGCACCAGGCGTTGCCGCCCGGCACCGCCTACGCGCCGGCCCGACTGGAGGATGGCAAGATCGTGTCCGGCCACGCCGTGCCACGATGACCGACGCGCCGGCCTTGCGGATCGACCCGCCGGCATTCCTGGCGGAGCCGATCCTGGCGTCGGTGATGGCGGCCGTGCCGGAGGCAAGGGTGGTCGGCGGCGCCGTGCGCGACGCATTGGCGAGGCGGGAAATCACCGATATCGACCTGGCAACGCCCCGCTCGCCCGAGCAGGTGATGCAGGCGCTGCAGGCCGCCGGGCTCCGCGCCGTGCCGACCGGGCTCGATCATGGCACGGTGACGGCGGTGGCCGGCGGACGCGGCTTCGAGATCACCACGCTGCGGCGCGACGTCGAGACGGATGGCCGCCATGCCCGCGTTGCCTTCACCGAAGACTGGCGGGCGGACGCGGCGCGGCGCGACTTCACCATCAATGCGCTGTCGATGCGGCGCGACGGCGCGGTGTTCGACTACTTCGACGGCATCGCCGATCTGCGGGCCGGCCGCTTGCGATTCGTCGGCGATCCGGCGACGCGCATAGCAGAGGACTACCTGCGCATCCTGCGCTTCTTCAGGTTCTTTTCCCGATATGCCATCGGCCCTGCGGACCCGGCGGCCCTTGCAGCGATCCGCGCCGGGGTGCGGGGGCTTGCAGCGCTCTCGGCCGAGCGGGTGTGGAGCGAACTGGAGCGCATACTGTCCGCGCCCGATCCGCGCATCGCAATTTCGCTGATGGCTGAGCTGGGCGTTCTGGATGCGGTGCTGCCGGAAGGGACCGACCCGGTGCGTCTGGCACATCTGGTCGCGGCGGGTGCGCTGGCCGATCCCCTGCTGCGACTTGCCGCGTTGCTGACCGGCGATGCAGTGGCAGTGGCGAGTCGCCTGCGGTTTTCGACGGCGGAGCGGGATCGGCTGGCAGCGTTGCGCGCCGGGCCGGTGCCACGGCCCGACGACGACAATGCTGCGCTGCGCCGCCTGCTGGCGGACCAGGAGAAGTCGGTTCTGATCGATCGGAGCTGGCTTGCGGGCGGCGCCAAGCCGGAATGGTCGGCGTTGCGTGCGCGGCTGGCTGCGATGCCTCGCCCAGTGTTTCCGCTGGAGGGCCGTGACGTTCTGGCGTTGGGTGAGGCCGAAGGCCCCCGCATCGGCGCCCTGCTGCGCGAGGTGCGGCGGTGGTGGCTCGACGGCGGCTGCGCTGCCACGCCGGATGCGTGCCGAGCCGAGCTGGCGAAGCGGCTCCGCTTGCTGCGAGCTTGACCCCCTGGGTTCCCGCTTGCGCGGGACGGCAATCGGTCGGGACAGCGTACACCTCTCCAGCTCTGCGGGAGAGGTCGCGGAGCGTAAGCGACGCGGGAGAGGGTGCAACGGTGGCTCCACGAACCCTCTCCCGCCGCGCTTCGCGCGACGACCCCGGCCTCCGCTCGGGGCAGGCTCTCTCCCGCGCGGCGGGAGAGATGGTACTCGCGAGCCGCAGCCGAACATCCGCTCCTTCGCCGCGTGTTGGACCGGCCACCCCACGGCTGATAAACGCGGGCCATGGACGCGACCACGCCCCGCCTCGACCTGTTGGCGAAGCGCGACACCACGCGCGTGCTCCTCGCCCGGCTATGGCGCGAGCATATCAGCCATCACAAGCCCCGCCTGCTGCTGGTGCTCGTGCTCACCGCCATCATGGCGGGCACCACGGCACTCTACCCGGTGGTGATCGATCACGCGTTCCAGATGTTCACCGACCGCGACCGACGCATCCTGTATCAGATCCCCGCGCTGGTCGTCGCCATCACCTCGATCAAGGCCGCGGCCCAGTATTTCCAGAACGTCCAGGTGCAGCAGGTCGTGCTGCTGGTGATCCGCGAGCTGCAGGGCCGCATGTTCGCCCATCTGGCGCGGGCCGACCTGGCGCAGCTGGAACGCGAGGCGCCGGCTCAGCTTGCAGCCCGCTTCACCACCGACGCGACCATCATCCGCGATGCACTGACCCGGACGGTCAATGGCATCGCCGACGCGGTCACGGTGATCGGGCTGGTCGCATCGATGCTGTATCTCGACTGGCTGCTGAGCGTGATCGCGGCGGCGCTGTATCCGCTGGCGGCACTGCCGATCCAGCGCATCGGCAAGCGCATCCGGCGCGCCTCGGGGGGCATGCAGGAGCGCCTTGGCGAGACCGCCGCGATGCTGAACGAGAGCTTCGCGCAGGCCCGGACGGTGCGCGCCTACCGGCTGGAGGCGGCGGAGACTTTGCGGGCCGAGGACGCGTTCACCCAGCTGTACCGCGCGCTGATGCGGATGACCAAGGGCCGTGCCCGTGTCGATCCGGTGCTGGAAGTGCTGGGCGGCGCCGCGGTCGCCGCGGTGATCGGGTTCGCCGGCTGGCGCGCCGCGATCAGCTCGCAGACGATCGGCAACTTCACGGGGTTCGTCGCCGCGCTGCTGATCGCCTCGCGTCCGCTGCGTGCGCTGGGTTCGCTGAACGCCGCGCTGCAGGAGGGGCTTGCCGGCCTGCTGCGCGTGTTCGCTGTGGTGGACGAGCGGCCGACCATCACCGATGCGCCGGATGCCGTGGAACTGCCGCCCGGACGCGGCCATGTCGTGTTCGACGATGTGCGTTTCGTCTATCCGGACGGTCGCACCGGCCTGGCCGGCCTCAGCTTCGAGGCGAGCCCGGGCACCACCGTCGCCCTGGTCGGCACGTCCGGGGCTGGCAAGTCCACCGCGCTCGCGCTGATCCCTCGCCTGCACGACGCGACGGGAGGTGCTGTGCGCATCGACGGTGCCGATCTGCGCCGCGTCACGCTGGCCAGCCTGCGCGATGCCATCGCCTATGTCGCGCAGGACGCGCTGCTGTTCGACGACACGGTCGCGGCGAACATCCGGATGGGCCGCCCGGGCGCCACGGACAGCGAGATCGAGGCTGCAGCCGATGCCGCGGCGGCGGCTTCGTTCATCGCGGCGCTGCCTCTGGGCTATGCCACCCGCGTCGGTCCCGGCGGCCAGCGGCTGTCCGGTGGCCAGCGCCAACGCGTGGCGCTCGCCCGGGCTCTGCTGCGCAATCCGCGGATTCTGCTGCTCGATGAGGCCACCAGCGCGCTGGATACCGAAAGCGAGGCCGCAGTGCAGTCAGCACTCGCCCATCTGCGGCAAGGGCGGACCACGATCGTCATCGCCCACCGGCTTTCCACGGTGCGCGATGCGGACCTCGTGGTGGTCATGAGCGAAGGCCGCGCGGTGGAGCGAGGCACGCATGCCGTCCTGCTGAGCCAGGACGGCCTGTATGCCAGACTGGTCCGGAGCCAGGCCCTGGCACGGTAGCGTCGCAGTTTGAATGTTGGTGAAGGGTGGGCAGGCTATGACATATTGCGTTCAGTACCAGAGCGCCTGCTGCGTCACCGGCACCCAGCGCCCGTTCTGCACGACTGACAGGAAGGATTTGGTCGAGCCGTGGTGCTGGTCCGGCCCAAAGCTCAGCTCGTAGCCGAAAATGTCCTTGTAGTCGTGAATGCTCTCCATCGCCTCGATGAAGCTGTCCACGGTGAGATCCTTGCCTGCCTTGTCGAGTGCCATCAGGACAATGTTGGCAGCGGTGTAGCCGGCCTCGCCGTAGAAATTCGGATCGCGGTTGAAGCGTTGCTTGTATTCGTTCGCGAATGCCTGCACCGCGGGACGCGGATCATCAGGGTACGCGTAAAGCCCCGGCGAAATGCAGAAGAAGCCTTCCGCGACGCCGCCGGGCAGGCCGGCAACGGCCAGGTCATAGGCCACGAACTGACCAACCAAATCGACGTTCCACGCCATCCTGCGAATTGTTTGCAGGATGAGGTTGGTGTCGCTCACGGCGGTGGCCAGCACGACGGCGTCGCAGCCAGCTTCCTTAAGCTTGGCAACCGGTGCGTTGAAGTCGGTGTCCGTTCCCTTGTGCATCGTGGTGGCAACAACCGCCATGCCCATCGCCTCGGTCTGCGCCACCACGCCGCTAGCCACTTTAAGGCCCATGCCAAAACCTTGATACATCCCACAGAACGCCCTGCGTCCACGCTGCTCGGCAAAATACTTCACCGCTGAGCGTGTCTGGTCATAGTATGAGGCGAACTGCGCGAATTTCAGGCGATTATAGGGTTCGTACATCGAGCGCGCGGCGGAAGCCGGCCAAACGTTCGGCACATTGCTGGCGAACTGCTGAGGCATGTTCGCTTCATTAGTGAGAAAACCCGATGGATCCACGGTAGCACGATATGCCCCGCCATGTTGCCAACCACGCGCGGATCATGCCGATAGCCGGCAAGTCCGGGGTATGATGCGTGACCGTCGGTGATCAGCGTAGTCCCGCGCTTCACATTGGCCCTCACGAAGCCTTCGATCGACGCAGCGGAGTTGTCTGCGATCATAGCAAGGCGAATGCGACCGGACCTTGTGTCGAGGTATTTGGCATGTTTCCGTCGCGGCTTCGCCCGATTGGTGTCGCGATCGATCACCTCGACGGCGCCGGCAATGAGAATTTTGCCGGCCTTGCCTGGGTCAAAGAACGCATTACCGGCGCGGAAACGGATTTCCGCCTGATCGACTTCAACGACCCCTTCGAGCGGTTCTCGGTCCGGATCGACCATCGATCGCCGCAGCTTTTGTGTCAGCAGCCAGGCAGTCTTGTAGGTGAGGCCAAGTTGATCCGCCAACTGTTGTGCCGACATGCCGTTGGAATGCGTCGACATCAAATGCGCAGCCCAGAACCACACCGTCAGAGGCAGTTTGGTGCGATGCATCACCGTGCCAGCCGTGATCGAGGTCTGGCGGCCGCACCTCAGGCATTCGTACGTATGCGCACGGCTCTTTAGCGATGCCGCATCGCCATTGCCGCACATCGGGCAGGTGAACCCGCCCGGCCAACGCCGTTTGAACAAAAACGCCGCGCAACTCGCATCGTCGGGAAATGCCTCTTGGAATTGTGTGAGCGATCGCGCCCTTGCCATCGGCTGCCCTCGTCAATAGCCGCCCCTGCGACGGCTGACTCGGACAAGCATACCATATCTAGATCTAGACCAACCTGGGACAACGGGATAAGCGTCTCGCATCCACCGTCCCCATCGGGTTCAGGATACGGCGCAGGACCCACATCTTCGATAGCGTGCCCTTCTCGACCAGCAGCTCTTCCTTGCGCGTGCCCGACTTGGTGATGTCGATCGCCGGGAAGCTGCGCTTGTCGGACAGCTTGCGGTCCAGGATGATTTCCGAATTGCCGGTGCGGCCTGTGTCACTCGGGATGGTTGCAACCACCATAGGCTGGCTTTGGTCGCGCGCATTTCAACGGCGTCGAATCTTCCGCAAGACTCGTGCGGCTTCCCGTACGCTGTCGTGGTATATGAGAGGCTTATTCTGAAGCGTGTACCTCTCCGCCTTACGGGCGCTGAGCTTTGCTTTAACCGCCTCTTGCGCCTGCTCGACATTGATCACAAATGCGAAAGCCTGCTGGCGGTGCCGAGTAAGCTCGACCAGAGAGCCCGTGGTCGGGTCCGGGTAGTAAAGGCTCCTTCCATCTGTGGCTAGAAGGCTAAGCAGTTCTCCGCGTGGTGGGAACCAAGTCTTATCCGCGCTCAATTCCTTGATTGCGTCCTTGAGCCGTTTCAGCTCTAGGCCATGGTCCAGGAAACCTCGAACAATCTTGGCAACAACCAAGTCGCGATAGCTGTAGTAGCGAACCTTACCCCGAACACCGTCGTTCTCGTAGGTCGG
>CAWCDM010000025.1:0-15188 GCA_963794185.1 uncultured Alphaproteobacteria bacterium
ATTGCCAGCCCAAAGTATAACTCATTGAAATGTCTCGGGTTTCAGTTTTCCCTTGACGTTGCGCCTCCGGCGGGTAGCAAGTCTTTACAAAAGGAGCCTTTCGTTAAAAGTTGGCCAGCCTGGGCTTAGGATCATCAAGGGGTTGGCGGCATGCCAAGACGACCGGCTAAGCGGCGAAATGTCAAAAGTGGCGGCGCTCGTGCCACCGACGGCCACGAACGGGCCAAGGACTTCCTGTCGGAGACGGAAATGTAAGCGTCCGGCCTGCCACGTATGGCGAAGGGAAGCCTGGATCGCCGATACTGCGTTCCTGCGAGGAGCGACCTTCGATGGGTGCAGACCGAAGCCTGTCTGGTGCGTGCTGATCGCCGGCTATGGCGGTTGTGCTGTGGCAGCGGGGAGCATCCGCCACGGCGTCAGCTCGTTTCCGATTGATGGGATGCCCAGTCGGCAATTTTTGTCAGGATACCCTTGAGGTATGCCTCGGGATTTACGCCGTTGAGCTTTGCCGTCTGCACGAGAGTATAGATGGAAGCGGCACGATCACCGCCGGTATCGGAGCCGCAGAAGAGGTAGTTCTTCCGCCCCAGCGCGATGGCGCGCATGGCGTTCTCGGCGATGTTGTTATCGGCCTCGAGACGTCCGTCGGTGACAAAGCGCGCGAGCGCCTTGCGCCGCTTGATGGTATAGCGGAACGCCTCGGCCAGCGCGGACTTCGCCGACAGCTTGACCACGGTCGCGTCGGCCCATGCGAAGAATGCATCGAGCAGCGGCCCGGTCTCCTTGCGGTGTTCCACCCGCTCGGCGGCAGGGGCGAACTGGGCCTTGGCCTCGATGACATAGATCGCTGCGATCCGATCGAGCGCCTCCTTGGCGACCGGCGATTTCGTGGCTTGCCAGACATCGAAGAATTTCCTGCGACAATGCGCCCAGCATGCAACTTCCGTGATGGAGGCGTTCGCGGGGACGCCGGGATTGGTGCGGCCACTATCGTACAACGCCTCGAACCCAGCGTAGCCATCGGCCTGGAGAAAGCCGCTGAACCCGGCCATGTGATCGGCCGGATGTTGGCCGCCACGGTCCGGGCTGTAGAAGTAGGCGGCAGCTGGCGGTGCCGAACCGAGGAACGGCCGATCGTCGCGTACATAGACCCACAACCGGCCGGTCTTGGTCCGACCAAGCCCGGGAGCCAGCACCGGGACAGTGGTGTCGTCGCCGTGGATCTTCGCGGCGGCGAAGACGTGCTGGCGGATCGCCGCCACGACCGGATCGAGCAGCCAGGCCGCCTGGCCGACCCAATCGCACAGGGTCGAGCGGTCGAGTTCGAGCCCCTCGCGGGCGTAGATCTCGCTCTGTCGATAGAGCGGAAGGTGGTCGCAGTACTTCGCCACCAGCAGATGTGCGAGTGTGCCCGGCGTGGCGCGTCCGCGCGGGGTCGGCATCGCCGGCGCTGGCGCCTGGGTGATGGCATCGCACGCGGTGCAGGCATATTTCGGCCGGACGTGACGAATGACCTGGAAGTGCCCTGGCACGTAGTCCAGCACCTCGGTCACGTCCTCGCCGAGCCTGGCCATGCCTTTGCCGCAGTCGGGGCAGGTGCAGGCGCCGTCGTCGGCAGGCTGGTGGACGACGTCCTGGCGGGGCAGATGATCGGGCAACGGATTGCGCTTGGGTTTGGCACGTTCACGGGTCGGGGCAGGACGATCCGCAGCTTCGGCGCGGGCGGCGTCTTCGGCTGCACCGGTTTCCAATTCCTCGAGCCGGAACTCGAGCTGCTCGATCTGGCGACTGATCCGCTCCGACGATCGGCCAAACGTCGATCCGCTTCGCGGCTCAACCCGCCGCAGCTTGGCGATCTGGAACTTCAGCTTCTCGATCTCCAGTGCCTTCAGCTGCACTGCCGTCTGCGCCGCCTTCAGCTTGCCCTGACAGGCCAGCGCGAAGGCACGCAGTTCAGCGGGATCGATCGGCAATTCGGCCGTGGCAAGCGACATATCTCAAACTATCCCGGCCCGTACGGCCCAACCAGAATCAAAAACGAATCGGTGATCTGTCACACCAACACTGGTTGCGGCAACGGCGGCGGTGCTAGCGTGCGTCGCCAATCCATCGCCTCAATCAGTACCGAAAACTGCGCCGGCGAGAGTGTCATCGTGCCATCGATAATCGGCGGCCAGACAAAACGGCCCTTCTCAAGACGCTTGGCGATCAACCACATTCCGCTGCCGTCCCAATACAGGCCCTTGAAATAATCACCGCGCTTGCCGCGGAAGATAAACAGATGACCGCTGAATGGATCGGCACCGATCACCTGCTGTGCCTTCGCAGCCAAACCATCGAATCCATTGCGCAGGTCGACCGGGCGGCAAGCGAGGAAGACCTTCGTGCCAGCCGCCAGACTGATCACAGCGTACCCCGCATGGCGCGCAGAACCCGCGACAGCGCCTTCTCGCTCACCAGGCCAGCAACGCAAATGCGGACGCCGTTCGGCAACGCAATCTCGATCGATCCAGCACCGCCTACGCTGGCCTGAGATGTTGGCGATCGGTCCGCTTCCGGTGGCGCCAGCAATGGCCGTCTCGCCGTGCCTGCTTCGCCCACGACACCGAGAGGCACAAATGCCACCGGCTCTGCTGCGTTCGCCGCAGATGCCGCCGCCTTCCATGCCGAGCGCCAATTGTACAGCAGGCTCTCTGAAATGCCGTGCCGCCGCGCTACCACCGCAACCTTGCCGCCTTCGTCTTCTACCTCTTCCAGCAGCGCAGCCTTCTGCGTCGGGCTCCACTTCCGGCGGCGCGTGATCAGCTCTGCTCCTGACACACATCCTCCTTCTGGAGCCCTCCAGAAGGACCCCTGACAGGAGTAGACAATTCAGCTGTCGCACGCCTCAGCGCAATACGGTGCAGGCCATACGCTTACCGTCAGCCACCGCTCGCGGCGGTAGCGCACCACACGCGCGGTCAGCACCAACTCCTGCACTTGGTACGGCTCGTAACCTTTGAACTGCGAACTCGTCGGATGCGCCACCCGCAGAACCTCGGTCTCGGGCACGACCCGTGGCGTCACCTTGCCGCGGCGGCGGCGTTTGACCCACTTGCCGCCGCGCTTCGGCCCCGTCGCGTCCTCCATCCCGCTTGGTTTGATTGACGGACGGCCCTTGAGACCCTTCAGCCGGGCGATCTCATCGCGTTGCTCCGCCACGATCTGCTTCAGTTCCGATACCTCGCCCAGCAGTTCCACAAACCGAGCTTCCAGCTCGGCACGCGACAGGTCGGACAAATCGGCGGGCGGCGGCATGCCTTAACCGAATTGTACCTCGCCCGCGTCGGGGCAAACAAAAAATGCAACGCTACCCCGGGGTTCTGCCCCGATTGCTCAATCGACCGCTAACTCGTTGATGTCCTTTTCATTCATCTGGGAGATATCCCTTGTTCAGCGTGATCAGTCGCTCGCTCTGATAGCTGGCCATGATGTCTTCTCCGTTCCTGGTCCCAATGGAATGCGCGGTCAGGACGCGTAGCTGATGCCGCGCTCCGGCAGTTCCACCTTCCCGCCGCACTCGCGCGCGATCACCGGCATCACCTCCTCGGCAAAAAGCTGCATCTGATCCTCGATCTCGCGGCCTTCGAAGCCACCCAGTTCGAACCAGCCAAGGAAGCAGAAATCCTCGTAACCGATCGAGTTCTTCATTTTCATAATCTTGTCGATGACGAACTGCTTCGATCCCTGGATCGCGATTTCCCGTTCGCGCAGCATCTCCGCCGTCACCCGCCGGTTGAGGTCGAACATCGGCTCGTCCAGGCGCGCCACGACCGCGCCGAAGCCGAACGGCCCGTAGTAGTCGAACTGCAACTCCATGGCGCGTGCGGCGCGCTCCAGCGCCTGCTTCTCCCTGCCGGGCGTGGTGATGTGGATGTAGCGGCTGGTCATGATGCCGCGGCGCTTCTCGGCGTCCCAGCCATACTTGAACCTGCCGCGATGGAGCATGTCGGGCCAGTTCGCCTGCTCCGCTGCCTCGTAGTACATGTCGATGTTCTTCTTCAGCCGATCGTTCGGCTCGACGATGAACACGCCGTTGATGCCGTGCTCGGCCGCCCATTTGATCGAGCGCGGACTGGTCAACGGCTCCCAGATCTGCGGATGCGGCTTCTGCAGCGGCTGCGGAAAGACCTGCAGCTCCTTCAGCGTCGTCGTCGTAGCCTGCACCGGGTTGCCGGCGGAATACATGTCGGGCGCGCCGATCGCGATCACGTCCTCCAGCCGGCGCTCGACCTTGTCCATCCCAAAATAGGCGATGGTCTGCTTGTGGTTCCACTTCGTGTACGAAGGAGGGATGGAGAAATTCTCGCCGCGGTGCACGAAGGACGGCTCCGTCCAGCATTTGCGGATGATCGCGACCACCTCCTCGAATGACTTGCGGTTGCGCTCCTGATCCTGGATCGTCGAGCCGTACGGCCGCCCCAGAGTCTCGTTCTCGCGCGGCTGGTAGCCACGGCCCATGCCGCACTCGACACGTCCGCCGCTGATCACGTCGAGCTGCGCGATCTGCTCGGCGATGCGCACGGGATGATGCCAGACGACGATATTGGCGCACTGGCCGAGGCGGATCCGCTTGGTCTGTGCGGCGATCGCCATCTGGGTCAGCAGCGGGTTCGGGCTCATTTCCGCGCCTTCCGGCTGGAAATGGTGCTCGGTCAGCCAGAACGACTGGAACCCCAGCTTCTCGGCCAGGATGCCCTGGCGGACCTGGTTCACCAGCACCTCCTGCGCGGCGACATGGACCTCGGCGAGCGAGCCGTCGTTCACCGCGACCCCCTCCTTGGTGACAACGACCGGCAAGCTCGACGCGCCGTTGTGGAAAACACCTATCTCGAACATTCACTCTCCTCCCTTGAAGGCGGTTGTCGGAATTTCCGAACAGGGCGCAGTCCAGGCAGGGTCGTGCCGCCGGCCTGGAGCGGTGATCGAACGATGAAACCGAGCCTGTCACGGCGCAATAGCGGGTGGAAGGACGGCAACCGGAAGTTGCAGAAATGGCGGCGGAAGGCGCTTCTTCGATGCCGGCCGGCCCGGCGCCGCTCACGCCGAAGTGTTGTCCTATCGCTATAATCCGGTGATAGAACAAGACCGTTACCGAAACTTCCGGCGCGCAGCCTTCCTACTGCGCGCCGTCTCTTTGTCCCCACCCGCCGCAACGACCGACACGGCGATCAGAATTGGAGACCATTGCCATGGCACGTGATGGGGCCAACCTGTCCACCGATGCACCGGAATCGCCGATCGATCTGCTTTCGAGGGCGGCCCGGGTCCGTCAGCACGCCCGACTATTTGCTGGCGACCCCGCGGTAGAGCGGCTGGAACAATTCGCGGAGGAATTGGAAGCCCGGGCGCTTCACATCGTACAGGCCGCGTGAAGGCTAGCCGGCGCCCGCCGGTCCGGGCAGCTTCGCGTCAGCCCGACCCAAGTCCAGGTGCAACAGATGGAGGACGGCACGCAAGTATGTTGCGGCGGCGCCGAGGGCCGCTTGGCGGCCGATGATCTCGACCGGCAGCGGGTCAGCGAGGCCGCTTGGGACCATCTCGCGACGGCGTATGCAGACGCGGGTCCGCCTGCTGAAGCAACCGGCCGGTCTGCACAATCCAAGCCGCGGCCTCGTGTTCGCTGCCGAAGCCGGGGATCGTCCTGAGTTGGCCGCCTGCCGTTGTCATCTCGACGTCAAATGAGCCGTCGCTCCGCGGTGATACCTGGAATGTCGCGAACGCCATCCGCCTCCAGATGTGGTCCTGTTGTATTGGCGCAATCCATTCAATTCTATTTCAGAATAAAGCGCGAGGGAATATGGACATAGATAGCCGGGGGAGGCTGCATCGGTGGCTGCAATTTTGCGCACGGCGGACTCCGACCGGTGCAGGTGGCAGGCCGCTGGTACATGGGGTGCGGCCACCAAGGCGAGAATGCTGGCGCTGGTTGGCGGAGTTTGACGCTGAGGCGCTTGCAATTACGCCGGCGCGGCGCGAAGCCTAAAGTACCCCGATTCGCAATTACGGTGACGTATTCTTGTGACGGTGCTTTCCGGCATGGGCGTGTCGTTTGTTGAGCTTGGTGAGGAGTGCATGCAGGTCGCGGCGCGTGAACGTCCACTTGAATGGTTTGGCGGCCCGCTGGTAGCGGGTCTGAAAGGCCATCACGTTCCGCTTCAGATCGGCCAAGCTGTCGCAGTCGCTCGGGGTGAGCAGCTTGCGCTGCACGACCGAGAAGTAGACCTCGATCTGCTTGAGCCGCGAAGCGGATCAAGGCCAACTGGCGTGAACCGGGGTGTGAACCAGGACGATGTTGGGCCACCTGGCGCGAAGGCGGTCAGCGGCCAGCCGCCCCCGATGGCAGGAGCCATTGTCGGCAATCAGAAACACGCGACGAGCCGACCGATAAGGCTCCCGGCCCATGATCTGGCCGACAAGGCGGTGGAACGCCGCGATGCCGTTCTTGCGCTCACAGCGGCCGAACAGCCTGGCACGATGCACGTCCCACGCGGCGAGGTAGGCCAAGGCACCCGCACGCACGTATTCGTGCTCAACGTAGATCGGACGCCCTGGGGCTGGGGGCAACGACCGGTGTTTGCGCCGCCTGGCCTGGATGCTGGTTTTCTCATCGATGGAAAGAACGTAATCGTGCGGCCCCAGCGCTGCATCTTTCCAGCGGCGTTGGTACAGATCGATGACGCGACCGGCCTTGCGGGCGAACTGCGGGTCGCGCGGAAAGATCCAACTGCGGTGACGCCAGGGACGCAACGCGTCCTGGCCAAGCCAGCGCCAAAGCGTGGTGCCGCTGATCTGGGCAACGATGCCGCTCGCCACCGCCTCCTGGCGCAGTTCGGCGACGGACCAACGAGCCAAGGGCAGACCGCGACGTGACGGCAGCTCACAGGCTAACGCCTTGATCGCAACCACCACATTGGGGGAAAAGCGGGCTCGTCGCCCGCCGCGCGGTCGGTCGTCGAGGCCGGGCAACCGGTGGATACAGAACCGCTGGCGCCACTTGCTGGCGATCTGGCGTGGCATGCCGAGCTGTGCCGCAATGCGGTCGTTGCCAAGCCCCTGGCTGGCCAGAAGCACGATCCTCGCGCGCACGACGTCGCGATGCGGTGACGTATACCCTTTGCCGCGAGCCTCCAGTTCGGCTCGCTCTTGCTCGGTGAGCCGGATCACAAAAGGACTGCGCCTCGGTATGATGCGTCCTCCTGGGTGAGGAGGACCTTGTCATGCCGTCACGAGTCGCTCAAATATACGTCACCGAATTTGCGAAACGCAGGTACTAAGCAGCTCGATCAAGAGTCAGGCGGCCGAGATGCTGTGGCTCAAGGTCAGGCGGGTTGATCGAGAACATCATAATTGTTCCCGCCAACTCGATTTGGCGGCCCTTGCCGTCAATGGTGCCACGGCTCCCACGCGTGCCTTCGCCACTGGCAACTGATAGCACTAAATCGGCTAACTCGTGCGCGATATTGCGATTGGCACGATCAGCTGCCTCGTCGATAATAATCGGCATGGCCCGGCCATGTACGGATTGTTCGATGCCGGCCTTTGTGGTACCGTTGCCGTAATGATGAAGCGGCAGGGCCGCTCGGATGATCTCCTGCACCGCGGTCTTGCCGCTGCCGGTTTCACCAGTGAAGAACGCCGCAGGCCGCCAGTCCAGTGCGGCACCATAGTGCTCAGCGTCCTTGATTCCGAAGGGGTTCTGTGACTCTCTGGCAACGGTATTCAACGTTACCGGGAATCGGAACATGTCGGAAGTCGCGGTCAAGAAATACATCGTCCGGTTGAGCATGGAGGAGCGAGAGACGCTTGAAGCGCTGATCAGCAAGGGCAAGCATCCCGCCGCTCAGGTGCTGAAGGCTCGGATCCTGCTGAAGGCCGACGTTTCCGAGGCAGGTGAGGGCTGGAGTGACAGCTGCATCGCGAAAGCCCTGGATACCAGCGAGGCAACCGTGTTCCGCACGCGCCAGCGGCTGGTCGAGGAGGGGTTCGAGGGGGTGCTGGCCCGCAAACATTCCCCGAACTCGGCGCGACGGCGAATCTTCGATGGCACGGCCGAGGCAAAACTGATCGCCCTGATGTGTTCGCCACCGCCGAAAGGGCGGGCGAAGTGGTCCTTGCGGCTGCTGGAAGACAAAGTGGTGGAACTGAACATCGTTGAGCGCGCCAGCGATAACACGATCGGGCGCACGCTAAAAAAAACGACCTGAAACCACATCTGAAGAAGCAGTATGTCATTCCGCCGGAGTTAAGCGCTGCCTTCGTCGCTAATATGGAAGATGTGCTGGACGTGTACCACCGGCCACGCGACCCCGAATGCCCTGTCGTTTGCCTGGACGAGACCTCGAAGCAGCTGGTCGCCGAAACACGTGTGCCGATGCCGGCGAAGCCGGGTCGTCCGGTACGGCATGATTACGAATATGAGCGCAACGGCACGGCGAATCTGTTCATGCTGTTTGCGCCTCTGGAGGGTTGGCGGCACGTCGAGGTGACCGATCGCCATACAGCCGTGGATTACGCGCACCTGCTCAAGGAAGTTTCCGACAAGTGGTTTCCGAATGTGCCGAAGATCGCCCTGGTCCAGGATAATCTCAACACCCACAAGCCGGCGTCACTTTATGAGGCCTTCCCCGCCGAGGAGGCGCGTCGCCTGGTCGAGCGGTTCGAATGGCATTACACACCCAAACACGGAAGTTGGCTCAACATGGCGGAGATCGAACTGAGCGTGCTGTCAACGCAGTGCCTCGACCGGCGCATTCCCGACAAGGCGATGCTCACCGAAGAAGTTGCCGCCTGGGAGGCTCAGCGGAACAACAAGCACGCCAAAGCCGACTGGCAATTCACCACGGCCGATGCGCGCGTGAAACTAAAAAGGCTGTATCCGTCAATCACTACTGTCCGGTCAATAGTTGAACAAATTCAGTTGGTTATCGTCCATCGCGACTCCGGAACTGTCGACCGTTTGCAAGATCATAGATTTTATCGAGGCCTTTTCGAATACTGTCACCGAAATAACCTGCATCAATGTGTAGAGCGACACGTCCAGCTTCAGCCTCTTCCGGATGATGGCGACCAGCACGTAGACCGACACGGCGATCCAGATCTGTGTTTTCACGGCATTCTCGGAAGTGCCGTAGAACGCCTTGATCCGGAGGTGCTGCTTGATCCACTTGAAGAAAAGTTCCACCTGCCAGCGGCTCTTGTACAGGTCGCAGACCGTCAACGCCGGTAGCGTCGTTTGGTTGGTCAGGAACACAAGCGTCTTTTCGGTTTCCGGGTCCCTGAAGCGAACACGCCGTATATGAACCGGGTAGTCCTGCCTCGTGTAATGTCCGTCCAGTGCGATCTTCTGATCGGCGATGACACCGATTGTACGATCGGTGGCGCTCGAATACACGCGGTGCGCACTGAGATTGGATTTGGCACGGGTCACGAAAAACGCACCTGCCTGATGTAGCCGATACAGTCGGGCGAAGTCGACATACCCTCGATCCATGACGTAGATCGCGCCGGCCTCGGGCAGGATCATATCCAGCGCGTGCACGTCGTGCAGGTTTCCCTCGGAAATATGGATGAAACTCGGGATATTCCCGTGCAAATCCAGCAGCGTGTGCATCTTCACGGCCGCTTTGGTGCTCCGGAAATGCGCCCATGGGAACAGCGACAGGCACAAATCGATCGTTGTCGAATCCAATGCGTAAACCGTGTTGTCCAACTCCCCCAGCAGGCTTTCACCCGCATATAGCCGTCTTGCCTGTGCGATCAGCCGTTGAGCGAACTCCGCGTAAATGCGCCAGTCTCGGACTTCATTCGCATCGGCCAACGTCGACCGGCGGACCGGCCCGCGAAAGCCCATGTGCAACAGCTTCGCGGGTTGCGCCGACAGGCAGGCCTCGATATCGCGCAAGCTTTCGCGGAAGGTCAGCTGTGCGAATGCCAGGGCCCTGTATTGCTCGGTGCAAGGAAATGTCTGCACCGAGTGGTCGCCATGATAACGCGCGACGATCCGTGCGAATGTGCTCCAAGGCAGGCAATCCATCAGCTGTGAGAACAGCGTCTTTCCGGCGTTCATGGGCGGGCCCTCCCCGGAAAAAGGCTCGGGGAAACCGCCGCCAACTTCAAACCGACACCACCCAAAATCGCCTAAAAACCGTTATAGATCAGATATTTCTAGGCAGTTCGTTCGGAAAACTCCGGACAGTAGTGTCCGTCAATATGAGCGACTCGGAGCACTAGTATGAATTGCCAATCAAACCGATAATCGCTTCGGAGCGCCGCCCTCACGCCAACGAAAGAAGTGCGTGAGCTGCGCCTGCAGATTCCGCGCGATGCCGGCACTGCACGGGATGCCAGGCCGCGGAGTCGCGGGCGCGGCAGCCCAGATCTGGGTGCCCTGCCGCGTGCCGGCGGTACGCCAAGTATTGCCAAGCATCACCTGGTCGCCACAGTGTACGACCGGCATTCGATTGGCTGTAGCGCGACAATCAGGATGGTGGCGGGCGACAATCAGGATGGATACCTGCGACACCGCTTGACGACATCATTGGCGGTTTTGACTGTTGGTTGCAAGGGGCGACAGTCGAATGCTGATTGTCGCTGTGCAGCGACAATCAGGCATCAGCGTTGGTTGTTCGGCGGAGTGTCTGTCTTGCTTGAGCTTGGCCTTGCGAGCGATGGCGGTCGGCGCCGGTAGCTTTCGACATTCATCTCGAAGATGGTGGCGTGGTGGACGAGGCGGTCGATAGCGGCGACGGTCATCGCCGGATCGGGAAATACCTTGCTCCAGTCGCCGAATGGCTGGTTTGCCGTGATCAGCAGCGAGCGCGACGTTCGTATCGCGCGGCGATGAGTTCGAACAGCACGCTGGTCTCGGCCTGATCCTTGCTGACGTAGGAGAGATCATCGAGGGTCGTGGCAAGGATCACGAACCAGATCGAACCTGCCGAGTTTGGTGATCGCCGCTGCAAGTTGCAGTGCCTGCCGCTCCGCCTGAAGGCGCTGGACGATGTCGGTGGTGCGCATGAACAGCACACGGTAGCCGTTCTCGATCAGCGCCCGGCCGAGCGCTGCTGCGACATGGCTCTTGCCGCTTCCGGGTGGGCCGAACAGCAACAGGTTGGCGCCCTTGGCCAGCCAGGTGTCGCCGGAGGCAAGCGCCATGACGTGTGCCTTGCTGAGCATTGGCACGGCGTTGAAGTCGAACGTGTCGAGCGTCTTGCCCGGCGGCATCCGGGCTTCGGCAAGATGACGCTCGACGCGGCGCCTGGCTCGCTCGGCGAGTTCGAGTTCGGCGAGTGCGGAGAGGAAGCGAACGGCGGGCCAGCCCTCCTTGTCGGCCCGAGCGGCGATGTCCTGCCAGAGGCGGCTGACGGCAGGAAGCCGCAGCTCGTGCAGCAGCAGTGGCAACCTGGCGGTGTCGACGGTGATCGTGCTCATGCCGAGAGCTCCATGGCCATCGCTGCTCAGCAACGCGTCGTAGGTGACGGGCGGGGGCAACGTGACGGTGACCTGCGGCGAGCTCGCGGCGGACGGGGCGAACCGAGCCTCCAAGGCGTCGAGGTCTGGCAGGTTTCCGCAGCCGAGGACCGCTTCCAGTTCGGTCGCCAGTTCCGCCTCGCAGCCGCGCTCATGTGCCAGCGCCAGCAGACGCACCATGATCCGGCAAGCGATGCGCGGCGGCTCGGCGGCGATCAGCGCGTCCCAGGTATTGCGGAATGCTGCGCGTGGGAAGAGCTGATCGCGATAGACCAGGTTGAGCAGCGCATGCGGTTTGCGGCGCAGTGCGTGAATGACATGTCGATAGTCGACGACATGGACGGTGCGGCTGCGCATGGCGCGACCCTGTGGTGGCCGACCGCGCGGCAGCGTCAGCACCGGCTCGCCGCCAAGGAAGCACTCGATCCGGTCATCATATATACGTACCCGCAGACGATGGCCGATCAGTCGCGACGGAACGGTGTAGAACACGCGGCGCAGCAGGAAGCCGCCGCTGCGGGTGACAGTGATCAGGTCTTCCTCGAAGTCGGTGGTGCGGCGCGGCGGCAGCGACTTGAGCAAGGGACGCTCGATCTCCAGCTCGCGGCGCCGGTCGGCATTGGCGCGGCCCACTGATCTCGGCAACAAAGCGGCGATAGAGCGCCAGGTCGGCGAAGTCACTGCTGCCACGCAGAAGCAGCGCCTGTGCCAGGGCCTCGCTTGAGATGCCCATGGCTGGCCTCGATGACACCATTCTCGTGCGCAACACCAGGATTGTTGCGGGTAGCAGTCATGCCGTAATGCGTGCACAGCGCCTCGTAACGCCTGGTCTGATCTTCTGCGGCGTCACGATCCAGATTGCGGAAAGCTGCCGAGAGGCTGTCGCTGCGGTGTTCGCGCGGCGCACCTCCGAGCGCCCACAGTGCGTTCTGCAGCCCTTCGGCCAGCGCGACGAAGCTCTCACCGCCGAGCACCACCTCGGCATGCTGCCAGCCGGAGAACGCCAGTCGGAAGTGATACAGCCGGTGTGCGAGCCGAACGCCGGCTACCGTGACACCGAGCAAGTTGGCATCAGTGAAGTCCGACAAGCCCTGCTGCCCCGGCGGATGCTCCTGGCGGAAGATCACGTCGCGGTCCGGGCCATGCAGCGCCTGCCATGTCCGCACCCGCCGCTCCAGCGTGCGCCGCGTTGCGGCGGGGAAGTCGCGATGGCGACGCAGCATCTCGGTCATGATGCTGACGGGGCGCAGGTCCGGGCGCCGTCTCCAGCATGGGGACGATCTCGCTGTCCCAGATCGCCGCCAGCGGGTCCGGCCTGCGGCGCCCGCGCGGCATTTGCACTTGAGAGGGCAACCGGGGATCGGCGTCAATCCGAGCGCCGGTCGTGGTACTGACGCCGGCCCGCCTTGGCGGCGGCGGCTTCACGCGTGTGGGTTAGACGGAGGTCCATGTACAGTCTCACCTGCTGATCCGTTATGTGATTGCCGGGCACCGGGGATCTCTTCTGGGGAGTTGAGAAGCCCGACATTCGGCACGCGTCACGGAGTTGCAGGCTGATCCCCTCCAGGGGGCCACGATGACGCCGGGTTAAGCCTACGGTCGGGCTACGCCCGACCTCCGGCTCCATCCTGATTGTCGGTGCGCCAGGAGACTGGCGAGGAGTAAGCGGTGAAAGTCCGCCACGTTGAAGGAGTAGTGACCCGCAACGGCCCCGAGCCGTGCGTCGGCATCCGTGAGGATGCAGGCGAAGCGTCGGCAGGGGTGCGCATAGGCCAGCCATCGAGCCGCGTAATTAGGCCTCTAACGGCCGCACGAACAACAACATGTTGTCGTTATGGTGGACCTACCAAAAATCCTGTCAGATCGTTTTAGGAATGATGCTGCATAGCAGGTGCATCATAGCTCAGGTTGCAGCCAGGCCGATGGTTTGGAAGGTTCGGCGGAGTTCCTGGCGTAGTGCGATGTAGTGATTGTCCAGAGCTGTGCGGTGTTTCGGCCTCGAACCGCGGGGGCGGACGATGCCGGCCAGCAGCGGCTTGATGACTTTCTCGCGGAGGAGGAGATAGCCGCAAAGGGTTCTGATCCCCGGCGGATCGACCGTGTAGCGACGTGATCGGGCGATCCGGCGGAGCAGCGATTTTCCGACCATCTTTGCCATATCGTAGGCCGCATTGCGTGTCGAGTATGTCGTGGCGTCCTGGCCTGAGCGCTGGCGCACGGTTTCCGCGAACTGTGCCAGTGTGAAGCCGTCGGGTCGTGTAGAGAGCTCAATAACCGCGTCGGCCACGTGACGGTTGCGGGCTTTATTGAGATCAATGCCCGCCAATCGCCGGGTGCCACGCGTCGTTGGCTCGGTAAGGCCCTCGAAAGTGCTGACGTCCAGGAAGCTGATGTGGGCGGCCTGGATGGTATCAAGGAAGCGTACCAACATGTCCTGCATGCGGGCCAGTAACGTCGGCAACTTATCCAGCATCTTGCCGCAACGCAGTTCTTTGGCATTGTGGACCACGACCTCGATGCGCAGAACGCGGCCGCCCTTATCGTAGATTTTCAGTGTCAGGTTTCCCCATTTGATCTTGAAGACCGTCAAGTCATAGCTTTTTGCCTGTACTGCCTTGGATACTTCAGTTCGCTCGCGTCCCCGCTTTATGATCTGGTGCGGGCGGTACGAGAAACCAAATATCGTTTTCACGTTGCTCAGAGCCAAGGGCTCCCGAGTACGGTCGATTAGCCTTTGATACACCTCGTTCATTGTTGTGCCGCGCCAGAACAGTAGGTTGCGGCTCAATTCCAATTGAAACACGGAGTACTGATATTGAAAGTGGCTGCGCTTGCGGTCTTCGTCGGGCAGTGCAAAGCATAAACAGGTCGAATATATCCACCGTTCGCAGAGCTGATGCAGTCGCGCAGTGGTATCACTGTGATGGAACTTGGCCCCCAGCCGGCTGATCGCTGAGAAATCGCTGCCTTCGATAAAGCAGTTGCCGTCCTTGACCACTGTGACCCTCTTGCGGCGAGCTTGACGCTCCACACATTCGTGCCCATTCAAGATCACTTGCGCGCCAAACGGTGGATAGCTGCAGATCCTGATTGTTACGTGGCCCCACTCACGATCGATCAGGTGAAAGTAAAAGTGTCTGACATATGGCCAGCTCTTGCGATGGCGGATCTCGGTGATCTGACCGTCCCCATTGCGCTTGACTTCCCATATCGGGGCTGGCGCGTTGCCTTTGATGACGAGAAACAGTCCGGAAAAGTTCGGATCGTTGGGCAGATGCGGCTGCGCCAGTTCATGCTTGCGATCGCGAGCCTGAGCCTCAATGAGGGGAATGCCGTGCTTGGCACAGAATGCTTGGAGACGACGCGAAAAGGTCCCAGCCATTTCACGTAGATGCTCGTCGTCGAGGCTTAGATCATCGCCGCGCAAGAAGCGCCACCAGGTTCGAATGCCACCCGCCGTCTGGCCGATCGGAAAGAAGGCGTTAAGTACGATGCGATCGACGCAGTCGTAGGTCCCCTGCAGCAGTTCCGCGTAGTATTCGGAAAACGCGTCGGACGCGGTCATGGCCACTCCCCCTTGCTCGCTGCAGATGATTTTGCCAGAAAGCACAGGACGCTGATTAGCTGTTCGCCGGAGGCGAACCTCGCTTTCCCGGCGACGCCCGGGAAAGGGCCTA
>CAWCDM010000026.1:0-24719 GCA_963794185.1 uncultured Alphaproteobacteria bacterium
ACGCACGGCGACGCGTTCAATTGAGGTCTCCTCGGAGCTAATAATCTGGCCGAAAAAGTTGAACGAAACGGCAGAAAACCACCGGTTGCAGCGTCTTACAAAACCGCTGCACTACCACTGTGCTAACCCGGCAAAAGACGATTTTTCTACACATTTATCCGGTGTTCGGATACTCAGTCGAGCGCTCTTGTTGTACGCGTTCAACTTCCGTTCCACCGCGCACGTCTTATGTCAACAGCCCAAACCAACGACCCTCGGTCACCGCTCGCTTTGCGCCTGGCCGTGCGTCGTCCCGTCCATCGGTCGCGGCACCGATAGTGGTTCGGATGGCCGGGACAAGCCCGGCCATGACGGTGCGAGCGCATTGAAGGAGTAACGGTAACGGCTGTCGATATTAGCCGCTCCGTACCCGTTTCGGCAAACGCAGTCTGGTCTTCGGCGCAGCCGCCAGCCCGCAGCACCGCGGCGGCATTCAGCCAATCATCAGGGACCATCGCAGGCTCGATCGTCCCCCGCTGGTCTGGATCCCGCTGCCGGGGCCAGGCAACGCAACCTTGGCGGCCGGCCGTGTAGCAACGGACACAACGACAGCCGGACGCGATCCGGCGGCAACAGGGGGCATCCAGGATGACACAGCAAGTGCACCGCGATCCGCTTCAGTCACCATCCCGACGCCTGGCGACGCTGCTGCGTGGCGTATCCTTCGCCGCCGCCTCGTTCGTCGCGGTGGCCGCACCGGCGCCGGCCGCGGAACCGGTGACCGGCGTGACCGACACGGAAATCCTCATCGGCACCATCACCGATCTGTCCGGGGTCACCGCCATCCAGGGCGTGAACAGCGCCAGCGCCATCCGCCTGGCATTCGACGATGCCAACGCCCGCGGCGGCATCCACGGCCGCAAGATCCGCTACATCGTGGAGGACAGCCAGTACCAGGTGCCGCGCGCCGTGCAGGCGATGAACAAGCTGCTGAACAACGACCGCGTGTTCTTCACCATCGAGGACGGCGGCACGCCGATGAACAACGCCACCTGGCCGATGGCGATCGAGAAGGGCACGCCGAAGCTGCTGCCGCTCAGCCCGGCGCGCTCGATGTACGAGCCGTTCCACCGGCTGAAGTTCAGCCAGTACGCGTCCGCGGTGGATCAGGTGCGCGCCGGCGTGAAGTACTTCGTCGAGCAGCGCGGCAAGAAGTCGGTCTGCCTGATGTACCAGGACACCGACTTCGGCAAGGAAAGCCTGATCGGCGTCAACCTGCAGACCGAGGCGATGGGCATCAAGCTGATCGCCAGCACCGCGCACAAGCCGACCGACACCGACTTCAGCGCCAACGTGGCCAAGCTGCGCGAGGCGAACTGCGACGTGGTCGTGCTCGGCACCATCGTGCGCGACACCATCCTGATCATCTCGACGGCGCGCAAGCTGGGCTGGAACGTCGACATGATGGGGCAGATCGCGGCGTATGACACGGCGATCGCCGAGGCGCCGGGCGGCGTCGGCGAGGGGTTCTATGCGATGACGCCGTCGATGTATGCGTATCCGGACGATCCGCGGCCGGAAGTGCGCGAGGTCATGCAGCGCTACAAGGCGCGGTACGGCGTCGAGCTGAACTATCTCGGCGAATGCGGCTACACCTCGGCGCAGATCGCGCTGGAGGCGCTGCAGCGGGCGGGGCGCGAGCTGACCGTGGACAGCCTGCTGCACGCGATGGAGACCATTACCGATTTCCACGATCTGTTCGGCGGGACCTACACGTTCACGCCGACCAGCCACCACGGTGCGACGCAGGCGTTCCTGGCGGTGGTGCACAACGGGCGCTGGGTGCCGGTGCTGGATCACGCGCTCGCTTACTGACGATGCACCGCCTCAACGGAGCCTGACGATGGCGAGCCCGCCGCCGATCACCGCCACGACGGCGGCCAGCGGCCCGAAGCCGGCGAAGCCGAACGTTGCGATCATCGTGCCGCCCAGCGCCGCGGCGCCCAGCCAGCCGATGCTGGAGCACGTGACATTCAGCCCCATGACCGTTCCGCGCACATGCTCCGGCACGTCGGTCAGCGACGCCATCAGCGACGGTCGCGCAATGGCATTGAAGAAGACGTAGACGAACCCCAGCGCCACCGCGGTCGCCAGGTCGTCCTGCCATCCGAACAACGCGATCGCGGCCACGGCCGATGCCAGCATTGCCGCCGCGAAGATCGCGCGACGATTGGGCAGCCGGTCGGCGAGCTGGCCGCCAAGCAGCGTGCCCAGGATGTTGCCCATGGCGAATACCGCCAACGGCAGCGCCACCGCGTTCAGCCGAAGGCCGTAGGTCGATTGCAGGAACGTCGCGTAGTACACCGCGACCAGCCCGTAACAGACCCGCTCGGCGATCCCCATGCCGAGCAATTGCAGGACGGGCCGGGTGAGCGCCGCGCGCATCGACGGCACCCTTCGGGCAGACGCGGTTCCGCGGTCCGTGCGCGCGGCGGTCGTTGCGATCAGGCCGATTGCACTGGCCGCCGCCAGCGCGGCGACGCAGAGATTGACGCCGCGCCAGCCGATAGCCGAACCGACCCACGCCGCCACCGGCACGCCGACGAGCAGCGTGAGCGACTGGCCGCTCATGACCCAGCCCAGCGCTCGTCCCTGCTGCCCGCCGGAAACGCGTGCGGAGACTTCGGTGAAGATCACGCCGGTGAACATGCCGCTGCATCCGCCGCCGAGCGTCGCCCAGGCGGCGACCCCAGGAACGTCTCGGCGGTCGCGACGCCGGAGGAAGCCACGGCAAGCGCGAGCGGGCCGCCGATCAGGAACGGACGCCGTCCCCACCGGTCGGACCCGGCGCCGGCAAACATCGACGCGATCCCCCAGGAGATCGAGGTGATGGCGACCAGATTGGCGACAAGCGGCACGCTCACGCGAAGATCGCGCGCCATGTCGATCAGGAACGGCGCCCGCGTGGTGCCGCTGGCGGCCGCGGTGAACATCGCGAGCGATGCGGCGGCAAGCAATGCCCAGGGCAGTCGCCCGGGCAGGGACAGGCGCGCCGCGACCCGCAGCGGCGCCTTGATCGGGCGAAGCGTTGTCATGCGCTGCCTCTATAGCAGCGATCCGGATCGTTGGCCCGTCATCGGTTCGATCCACGGTTGGCGAGCCGGGGGGAGCGTGCTGGTATCGGCGCATGGGGAGGACAAGATCAGAATTGGCTGTGGCGCCGGATTTGCCGATGACCGCATCCCTCCGGGCGTGGAGATCGTCGAGCGCGGCGACCTCGATTATCTCGCGATGGAATGCCTGGCCGAACGCACCATTGCCCGCGAGACGCTCGATCGCGCAAAGGATCCGGCGAAGGGCTACACGCCGGTGCTGCTGGAGCGCATGGAGGCGATCATGCCGCCGGCGCTGCAACGCGGCGTCAAAATCGTCACCAACATGGGGGCGGCCAATCCCGATGGGTGCTGCGCGCATCCTGCGCAAACATGCATCCGATTGGGGCTGTCCGGATTATGCGTACGCCGTCGTGCAGGGCGATGACGTCACCGACATCATGCGCGCGCACCCCGAACTGCCGCTGATGGAGGACGGCGCGCCGCTGGAATCGCTGTTGCCGCGCATGGCGTCCGCGAATGCGTATCTCGGTGCGGATGTTGTGGCGCGAGGCTTTTGCCACCGGCGCCGAACTGGTCATCACCGGACGCGTTGCCGATCCCGCCCTGTTCCTCGGCCCGATGCTGCACGCATTCGGCTGGTCGTATGACGACTATCCGAAGCTTGCCAATGGTACGCTTGCCGGGCATCTGCTCGAATGTTCGGGGCAGCTCACCGGCGGCTGTTTCGCCGATCCGGGCAAGAAGGAGGTCGAGGATCTTGCCGGTCTCGGCTACCCGCTGGCCGATGTGTGGTCGGACGGGCGCGTCGAGGTGTCCAAAACGCCAGGTTCCGGTGGACGGCTCGACATCGCAACCTGCGCCGAACAACTGCTGTATGAAATGCACGATCCCGCTGCCTACATCACGCCCGATTGCGTGCTTGATGTCTCCGCCGTGACATTCCGCCAGGTCGAGAAGGACCGCGTCGCTTTGAACGGCGCGCGGGGGAAGCCGCGCACGCCGACCTACAAGGTCGTCGTGGGTTATTTTGACGGCTATATGGGCTCCGGCGAGATGGGCTTTGCCGGCATCAATGCGGTCGCCCGGCGCCGGGCGGTCCAATCGGCAGCCGCGCCCGTTTGCCGCATTCGGGTGCCCATGAGATAGGTTGACGCTGGGCCGTACCGGATCACGACACTAGCGCCACCTAGCCGATGCTGAAGCTGTCGGACATCATGGTCGACCCTTTGTGACTAGCCGCGCCCGCGTTGACGGCACGCCATATGGGTAGCTGACGGGAGCATCCGGTTCCGGCAGTATCCGCCCGGGGCAGGCGGGGAGGTGCGGCGATGCGTACAATGGCGCGATACCTGGCGTGCGCCCTGCTAACGATCGTAATGCCGGCTTGGGCGGAGGCGCAGCTGGTCATTCGCCAGGTTGCCGTGGACATCGATGTCCACCCCGATGGCAGCACGGTGCAAACCGCCCATATCGAGATGCGGGCGACCAACGACGCGGAGGCGCAACGGATCGCCCAGCATCCGATCGCATTCAGTTCCTCCCGCGAGGAACTGACAATCGTCGAGGCCTATACGCAGAAGCCGGACGGCACACGGCTCCCGGTGGACGCCGGCGCGATCCACGCTCAGCTCGTCCCTGGCTCCCCGAACCTCACTCTCTTCAACGACCAGGAACGAAAGGTGATCGTGTTTCCCTCGGTCGCCGCTCAGGACACGTTGGTCTATACGACGCGCCGCGTGGTGCATAAGCCGCTGTTCCCTGGCCAGTTCACGTGGCAGACCCTCCTGGATCGTTCGATAAGCTGGCATGACTACCAGGTGACTATCACCGCACCCGCCGCCATGCCGCTACGCACGGAGGTACACGGGATCGAGGCAACGCAGCGACAGGACGGTGACCGGATCGTCTATCGCTTCCATGCCGCCTATCCCGACGCGCAGGTCGCCGAGGCGGCTGCCGTGGGTCCGTTCCAGCGCCTGCCGCGCGCATTCGCCTCCAGCATGCCCGATTACGCCGCGATGGCCCGGGCGTATGCCGCACAAGCCACGCCGAAGGAGGCAGTCACCCCTGAAATCCAGCGACTGGCGGACCGGCTGACCGACGGGATCGCCGACCGCAAGGACCAGGCGCGTGCCATCTACGACTGGGTCAGTACGCATATCCGTTACGTCGCTGTGTGGCTGGCCCAAGGGGCGATCGAGCCGCACGCCGCGTCCGCCATCCTCGAAGTCGGCTATGGGGACTGCAAGGACCATGCCGTCCTGTTCGGCGCTCTGCTCAGGGCGCGCGGCATCGACAGCGAGCCGGTGCTGATCAACCTCGGCAATGAATACGAGCTTGCCAGTCCACCGACCCTGGCCGTGCTGAACCATGTGATCACATGGCTGCCCGAGCTCGCGATCTACGTGGACACGACCGCCGGGGTCGCGCCGTTCGGCGTGCTGCCCTTCCAGGAATACGGCAAGCCGGCGGTGCACGCCGGCACCACCGGGCCAGTCGAGCGCCGGACGCCGGTCCTGGCGCGCGATCTGGCCACCGAAACGTTCGTGACCAAGGCGAGGTTGAACCCGGACGGGACGATAGAAGGCGAAAGCACGACCGTCGCGTCGGGCCCGTTCTCCATTTCGCTCAGGCTGTCAGCGCGGTCGATCGACCAGCAGGGCCGGGAAGCCGGGGCGCAAGCACAGCTAAAGGCATTGGCCGAGGATGGCAGCGGCAGCTTTGACTTTCCCTCGCCCACCAACATCGACGCTGACTACAGCGTGGTCGGACATTTCAAGCTGGATGCCAGGCCGGAGTTGCTCGACGGTGCAACGTTTCGCCTGCCGGTCGGGCTGCGGCTGCTGGAGCGGCCTGGCGATCCGCTGCTTGGACCGCTCGGCGTGCGCGACCTGAAGGACAGCGAGCCGGCGCCGTGCGATGCCGGCAAGCAGGTCGAGACGCTCTCGCTGGCGCTGCCCGACGGTTGGCGGGTGACGCGCATGCCGAAGGACCTACTGATCGACAACGCGCTGCTGCACTACGAGACGCACTGGACCGTGGCGCAAGGTCTGGTCTCGGTGCGGCGGGAGCTGATGTCGCATGCGACGGTCCAGTGTGCGAAGGCGAGGCGCGCAAGCAGACCACGCATGCGTTGTCGGCGATCCGCCGAGATCTGGACGCCCAGATCGGACTTGCGCAGGAGTGAAGCGGGGTGGGGTTAAGGATACGTCGTGATGGGTTTCGCTGCGCTCTACCCATCCTACGGCTACAGACTTCTACGGCTACAGACTTCGGGTAGGATGGGTAGAGCGCAGCGAAACCCATCACCTCGACATTCTAATGGCGCCGCTTGAGCGCGTCGAGGCTGGCAAACTGGTGCGGTTCAGGTTCCATTTCAATCTCCGGGAGCTCCGCGCCGGGCGCGCGCGGATATGGGTCGAGCGCCAGCGCAAGCTGCTCGGCGGCAGCTTCGCCGAGATCGACGATCCCGCCGGCACAGACGATCTCGTCCATCGCCTCGGGGTCCGGATCGTCGCTCTCCATCCCTTCCGCCACACAGCGCACCACGAAGCGTTCCTCGACTGCGGTCGTGAAATCATCGAGCGAAACGACGCAGGTCTGCACGACACGGGCGATCAGATGACCGTGCGCCAGCAGCGCCCCCGCGAGATCCCGCTCCAGACGAAAACGGCAGGTCAGGGACAGCACCGCGGGCAGGTCCATTCGGTGTGCCAGCGCGGCACACTCAACCCGGCTGGCCTCGACCACATAATCCAGCCCGGCCGGGCCGACACGCTCCACCGCCAGCGGTCTATGCAGTTCCGGCGTCATCGCACCGCCTCCGCGGCCGGCAGGAACCGTGCGACACCCGATACGAGAGCGGCCGGCGCCTGCCTGGCCAGATACGCCGTCTGCGCCAGCATCAGGCGGCCCAGCGCCTCAGGCGCTCCGCCGGGCGGCGGGACGCCCCGCCAGACGTTGCGTGCGAGTGCCGTCTCCAGCGCTGTGTGATCGGCTGCCTGCATGGCCGCCGCATAGGCGTTGGCGCGGCCATGGAACGCTTCCCACATGGCGCGCACGCGCTTGCCCACACTGAGGTCGCCCACCCCAAGCTCCCGCAGGTTCAAGTCCATATCGCTGAACATGGCATCGAACACCGCCTGCGCCAGTGCGGGGCCGGTTTCGGGCAGTTCGCGGAGACGATGGATCACAAGGAAGGCGTACAGCGACACGAGGTCGAACCGGCCATCCAGTGTGTCCGGCACGCCGAGCGACTCGTAGAGATAGATTTCGCGCGCCGCGGCGACAGCGGCGCCATACAGCGCAAAGCCTGCCCGCTCATGGCGCTTGGCACTGCGCAAACCCGTGAAACCCAACAGCCTTGCCACGATGCGATTACCTTGCCGGCCGCCGCCACTTGTCCGGAGCTCAGCGATTGACAACCGACAGGCTGCCATGACACCGAGGTGACTTAGCGCGGAGTCGAGGATACGCCCAGGTGGACAGATATCGTGCAACTTCACTGCCGCTCCCTGTGCGCGGGTGCGCGCGACTTCTTCTGCTCGGCTGCCTGCTGGTCGGCGGCTGCAGCTTCTTCCAGGCTCAGTCGCAAATGCGCGGCAATCGCGTGGACGCGGACCAGCTCAAGGAGCTGGTGCCCGGAACCTCCACACGAACCGACGTGACGGCATTGATCGGCTCGCCGACCGCGCGGGCCACGTTCGATGACAACACCTGGATTTATATCAGCGAGGTCACCCGCCCGCGGATCGCCCGCGTGCAGGGCGTGCTGAGCCAGGACATCGTGGTGCTCAGCTTCAATGAGCAGGGCGTGCTGCAGGACGTGAAGCAGCTCAACCAGGAGGATGCGCTGCCGGTGACGGTGGTGGCGCGTACGACGCCTTCGCCGGGGACCGAGGCTTCGTTCCTGCAGCAATTGTTCGGCAATATCGGCCGGTTCAATGCGGCCCCGGCGGGCCCAGCGCCCGGACCAGCGGGCGGCGCGCCAACCCCGGCCTACTGAGCCGCGGCCGGAACGTGCAGGCCGGCGCAAGGCGAGCCGGGCGGACCAGTGCCAGATCACCAGCGCGCGGCGATCAGCGTCGGCGGCACGACCACGAGGTTCAGCGCGGCCCAGCCGCCGGTGGCTTCGATGGCGCCCGACGCGAAGGCGGTGCAGGCAACGGTGCCGAACACGATGAAGTCGTTGGTGGCCTGGACGCGCACCCGTTCATGCGCATCGTGCGCCGTGCGAGTAGCGTGGTGCCGCCGACGAACATGAAATTCCAGCCCACCCTAGCAGGGCCAGCGCCACCATGAAGGTGACGACCACCGGAGCGAAGGCTCAGGTTGGTGACGACGCAGAGCAAAGTGAGCAGCGCGCCGACGCAGATGATCGGGTGCACGCCGAAGCGTTGGATCAGCCGGCCGGTGACGAAGCCCGGCAGGAACATCGCGATGGAATGGGCGCGGATCACATCGGCGCTGGCGTTCACGCCAAAGCCGCAGAACAGCATTTGCAGCGGCGTCGATGCCATGATCAGGTTCATCGTGCCGTAGCCGACCATGCTGCACACGACGGCAGTGAGGAAGTTGCGGCGGGCGATGATGGTGCGGAACGGCACCGGCTCGCTGCATTTGGCGGGCCGCCGGCGGCAGTTCGGATGAACACCAGCAGCGTGGCGCTGATCAGCGGCAGCACCAGTCAGGCAGAGATAGGTGCCGAGGAAGGTCAGCGGCGGCAGCAGCATGTTGGTGCGCTTGACGATCTCGGGGCCGATGATGGCGGCCAGCACGCCGCCGGCCATCACCAGCGAGATGGCGCGTGCGCGGGCCTCGGGTGCCGCGACCTCGGCGGCGGCGAAGCGCAGATGCTGGGCGATGCCGAAGCCGAGGCCGGCGAACGCGGCGCCGACACAGTAGATCTGGAAGTTGCCGCGCCAGACACCGAGCGCGAAGGTCAGGCTGCCGAGCAGGGAGCCGGCGCAGCCAAGCCAGAAGCCGGGTTTGCGGCCAAGTCGGGAGAAGACGATGCCGGCCGGGATCGAGGCGGTCATCGTCGCGGTCATCTGGATCGCCATCGGCAGCGTGTTCAGCGCCTTGTCCACCGCGAGCGCGTGGCCGATCAGCGCGCTCATCACGGTCTGGCCGGCTATCACGGCGTTCATCAGCGCCTGACAGCAGAACAGGAGCCAGACGTTGCGGTTCATCGGTTTTCTGTGTCTTCCGATGCATAACGTCGACTCTCCGGGGGTTCCGAATCCCTCGGCCCTTCGAATTCGATAGCCCCGGGGCGATTCTCGCCCAAGGGGGCATCGGATGAGCGCGGCAATCCCGATGACTGACTTGGACCGGACAGCGTCAGAGAACTCTGAATTTCGCCAGCAAGTGTGGTGATGGCGCGCAGGTGTGCGCGCGTTCTCGGCGATCGCGTTGGTACTGGAGGGGCGTTCCCCGCGCCGAGGCGGCAGAGTGGAATGGCGTCGCCCGGCAAACGCTGAGCGACTGGGTGCATCGCTCCAATGCGGGAGAGATCGACGGCCTGAAGTCGTGTCATCGGCCTGTCGCACCAGCCCGTACTCAGCGACGCGGAGAAGGCGGACCGAGGCGCTGGTGGTCGAGGGCCCAGATCCGGAGAAGGACAAGATCATTCGCTGGCGCTGCCTGGACTCCAGGCGGAAATCGCCCGTCGGTTCTCTGTCCGGGTGCATGGAAGCTTCGCAGATCAGCAAGTGGCTGCGCCGCAATTCTGGTCTGACCCGGTCCGGCGAGACCATGCCACCCAAAGACCGACTTCGCAGCCCAGGAGGCTTTTAAAAAAACTTTTGCCAGCCTGATGAAGAAGGCCCTTCTCGGCACCACCGCTGGTACCCGGATGGAGGTCTGGTTCAGGACAAAGCCAGAGAGGATCGTAAAAGAGCTGGCTTCTCACCTATGTTTGGGCGCCAATCAGCTCATGCCCGCTTGATGGTGCGCGATAACCGACATGATACCGGCTTATCGGGAAGAACCAGGATGCCCAGGTCCGTGCCGTGGGCACCACCATCATCATGCCTGCTGCCAACGCCGAGGCGGTGGACGGACATCTCGCTGAAATCAGCACGCAAGTGGCGTCATGCGCCCACGCTGTCGTGGTCTGCGACAGAGCCGCTGGCATCAAGCCGGAGGGCGACTGCGTGTACCGGACAATATCACGCTACTTCCCCTGTCATCTTTCTATGCACCGGAACTGAACCCGATGAAAAATGGGGAATATCTGCGCGGCAACAAACTCAGTCGTCTGGTCTGGGATGGCTCCGATGCCATTGTCACCGCTTGCAAGGAAGGATGGGACTTCCTCATCAATGACCCAGACAGGATCCGATCAATCGGGCATCGAGTTTGGGCGTGTGTCAATGTTTGAGCAAGATGGTATTACACGATGAACGCACGATCATGTATCTTGTAGCAATGAACAGGAAAGCAGAGCACTTCGAGGCTGCAATTAATGTAGTCACCGGCAGGCGGCGGCGCCGGCAAAATCCTTATACCAAGCTCCAAGAATATCGACGTACTGACCCCGAGGCCGCACCAACCGTCATGGCCGGGCCTGGCCCGGCCATCCACGGATTTGCTGTGAATCCACGGGAGGACGTGGATGGCCGGCACGAGGCCGGCCATGACGATGGGGAGACGAACCGTGCGATGACTCACAACTTTCGCCCTCGGTATCAGATCGTCCAGCGAAGAAGTGCTCGTTGATACGATCGAATCAAGCTGCAGCTCAACGCCGAAACGATGAGATGAGCCAATTGCATGTCCGGCCATGTCGCGGGTCATCTCTCAGGCCGCCGGATACCAATGTTGCAACTGCCGTTTCGTCAGGCCTGGGTTCGCGGTCACTGGGCATACTTGGTAGGTCCCCGCCCACTTAACGCACTGGTATGATATGATTCTGCTTGCGGATTCTGCTGCAGAGAGCCCAAATACATAGGCACACGACTAGTAGATATTTTGCTTGTCGCTAGCGTTGATACGCGCTATCTCATGGGCATGTATCTGCGGATCACGCAGCGGCGGAATCGAGACGGCTCGACCGTCGCCTACTACGCCCTCGCCGAGAGCGTCTGGAACGCCGAGGCAAAGCAACCGCAGGCGCGTGTGATCCATAGCTTTGGCCGCGCCGATCAGGTGGATCGCATTGCTCTCGAACGGCTGGTGAAGAGCATCAACCGCGTACTCGAGGACGGCGACAGTGCAGTTGCCACCAGGTCCACATCCGACATCGCCGAGATCGATATCGAGCGCGTGTTTGAACTCGGCGTCGTGCTCGCCGTCCGCGCGCTGTGGGAAGAACTCGGCATCGGTCCCGCGATCCGTGCCTGCACCGAACGGGCCAATCTCACCGCGCCGCACGAGACCGCGCTGTTCGTGATGGCCGCCAACCGGCTCGATGAGCCGGTATCCAAACTGGCATGCGCCGAGCGTTGGCTGCCCGATACCGCCTGGCTCCCCGACGCGGCCGGGCTTGGGGTCGATCAATGCTACCGCGCACTCGACTTCCTCGCGGTCTGGTCCGATGAGATCGAGCGCGACGTGTTTCTCAAGACCGCCGATCTGTTCAGCCTCGATGTCGATCTGATCTTCTACGACACCACCACGGCGTATTTCGAGATCGACGAGCCGGACGAGACCGAGCAGGAATTCGCCGGCCGCCTCTACGCCCCGCTGCGTCGGCGAGGCCACAGCAAGGAAGGCCGCGACAACCAGCCGCAGGTGATCATCGCGCTCGCCGTCACCCGCGACGGCATGCCGGTGCGCTCCTGGGTGCTGCCCGGCGACACCGCGGATGTGGCGACGGTGGCGCGCATCAAGGATGATCTGCGGGCCTGGCGGCTCGGGCGCTGCCTGTTCGTCGGCGATGCCGGGATGTACTCCGCCGACAACCTTGCAGCACTCAGCCGCGGCTTGGGCCGCTACATCCTGGCGGTGCCGATGCGCAAGCTGAAGGATGTCGAGATCGAAGTGCTGACCCGGCCGGGGCGCTACAAACAGGTGGCCGACAACCTGCAGGTCAAGGAGGTCTGGGTCGGCGACGGCGAGCGACGCAAACGCTACGTCCTCTGCCTCAATCCGCACGAGGCGGAACGCGAACGCCAGCGCCGTGCGCAGTTGCTGCGCGAACTCGGCGCCGAACTGGCCTTGCTGGACAACCGCGCGGACGATCACCCGAAGGCGGCCTGTGCGTTGCTGGCCTCGCGCCGCTTCGGCCGCTACCTGAGCGCGGATGGGCGGGGTCGGCCGCAGCTGGACCCGGCCAAGATCAAGGCGGTGGAGAAGTTCGACGGCAAGTTCGTGGTGATCAGCAACGACGACACGCTGTCGGCCGAGGACATCGCTCTGGGATACAAAGGCGGCTGGATCATCGAGTCCTGCTTCCGTCGCATGAAGCAGACCGGGCTCGAGGTGCGGCCGATGTTTCATTGGACGCCGCGCCGGATCGAGGCGCACGTCAAGCTCTGTGTGCTGGCCTTGCAGATGCAGCGCGCCGCTGAGATCCGCTGCCAGCTTTCCTGGGCGCGCATCGCCCATGCGCTCGGCACTCTGAAGGCGGTGCGCTACCGCTGCGAGAGCCGGACTATTGTTCAGCGGACGAAAATCGCCGCCGAGCTGTCCGCGATGCTGAAAACCTTAGGCATATCAGTGCCTAAGCAGATCCTCGCCGTCGAAGAGGCGCCGCAGTCGACTGCCGCGGCATAGACACACGCTTGGAATCCGTTCGCAGCAAGCGTCTGAAATCGCCACCAATTTCGGACCGTCTGCCTACTGACCGCGAACCCAGGTCAGCGTGAAGCCGTGCCAGCCGAGAGATATCCTTCAGTACGTGCCCCGCCTTCTGCGTCCGTAGAACGCATGGAACAGCGTGTACCGGGCAGAATCATCGATAGTAAATACATTGCGCTCGAAGCGCCGAGCAAGGAGTTCGGCGAACTTGGCGAGCCCGTGTGTCAACGGGCTGTGACTGTATTCAATCATCACACCACATTAACGGAACGCGTTGCGCGCGCTACATCGTCGCGCCGAGCACCCACGGAGCGAACTCCGCCGCGCCGAAATCGAACTGCTCGCTCTTGGTCCGCTCGCCGGACGCCACGCGCAGCATCAGTTCGAAGATGCGCTGGCCGCATTCCTGCACGCTCTCGTCGCCATCCAGGATCGTGCCGCAGTTCACGTCCATGTCGTCTTCCATGCGCTGATACATCGGCGTGTTGGTCGCGAGCTTGATCGATGGCGACGGCTTGCAGCCGAACACGCTGCCGCGGCCGGTGGTGAAGCACACCAGGTTGGCGCCGCCTGCCACCTGACCGGTCGCCGACACCGGATCGTAGCCAGGCGTGTCCATGAACACGAAGCCCTTCGCCGTCACCGTCTCGGCATACTGCACGACATCGACGAGGTTCGTGCTGCCCGCCTTCGCCATCGCGCCGAGCGACTTTTCCAGGATCGTCGTCAGCCCGCCCGCCTTGTTGCCCGGCGACGGATTGGCGTTCATCTCCGCGCCTTCGCGCCGCGTGTAATCCTCCCACCAGCGCATCAGCGCAACCAGCTTCTCGCCCACTTCGCGCGAAACCGCGCGCCGCGTCAGCAGATGTTCGGCGCCATAGGTCTCGGGCGTCTCCGACAGGATGACCGTGCCGCCGTGCCGCACCAACAGATCGCTCGCCGCACCCGAGCGCGGGATTGGCCGACACGCCCGAATAACCGTCCGAGCCGCCGCATTGCAGCGCCACCGTCAGTTCGCTCGCCGGCACCGGTTCGCGATGCACTTCGTTCGCCTCGGCCAGCACCTCCTTCACGAACGCAACGCCGGCTTCGACCGTCTTGCGCGTGCCGCCCATCGACTGGATGTCCATGTTGCGGATGCGGCCGGCCAGGCGCTGCTCCTCCATCAGTCCGCGGATCTGGTTCACCTCGCAGCCGAGGCCCAGCACGATCACATGCGAGAAATTCGCGTGCCGCGCATAGCCGGCCAGCGTGCGCCGCAGCACGCGCAACGGCTCGGCCTCGGTCATGCCGCAGCCGGTCTTGTGCGTCAGCGCCACCACGCCATCGACATTGGGATAATCCGCCAGCGGATCGTCGCCGGTGAACGGATTGCGGCGGAACATGTCGGCGACCAGTCCCGCGACATGCGCCGAGCAGTTCACCGAGGTCAGGATGCCGATGTAGTTGCGCGTCGCCACGCGGCCGTCGGGTCGGCGGATGCCGTGGAACGTCGGCCGGCGTGTTGGCATAGTCGGTCGGCTTCGCATCGACGCCATAGGCGTAGTCCTTGGCGAAGTCGCCCATCTCGCAGTTCTGCACATGCACGTGCTGGCCCGGAGCGATCGCGCTGCGAGGCGAAGCCGATGATCTGGCCATAGCGCCGCACCGGCTCGCCCGCCGCGATCGGCCGCACCGCGACCTTGTGCCCGGCGGGAATGCGCTCCGCCGCAACCACGCCGTCGGCCACAGGCGTTCCGGGCAGCAGCGTGGCGCGCGCGATCACCACACTGTCGTCGGGGTGCAGGCGGATCACCGGCGGCGGGGCCATGGCAGGTCACTCCCTGGAATCAAGATCGGCCGCGGACGGTTCGTGCCCGCGGCCGACGGACCGTCGACACTCAGTTCGCGACGTCGCCGGCCGCCTTGCGGGTCGCCGCGACCTCCTCGCGCGCCGCGCGCGCCATCAGGCCGCTGTCATTGGCGATCGTGACGAAACGGAAGCCCATGCCGATCATCCGCGCGGCGTAGGCTGCCGGTGCCGTTGTGCAGGCCGGCGAACTTGCCGTGCTTTTTGCACGACGCCAGCAGCTTCTCGTAGATGCCGAGGATCAGCGGCTCCTCGCGATCGAGGATCGGAATCAGGCCGAGCGACAGGCCCATGTCGGACGGACCGATATAGATGCCGCTGATGCCCGGCACGGACAGGATCTCATCGATGTTGTCGATGCCTTCCTGCGTCTCGATCATCGGGATCACCAGCACTTCATCGTTGGCGGTCTTCTGGTAGTTGACGCCTCGCCGTACATCGCCGCGCGGATCGGACCGTTGCTGCGCTTGCCGGTCGGCGGATACAGGCAGGCCGTCGCCAGCGCCTGCGCCTCGGCCCTGTTGTTCACCATCGGGCAGATGATGCCCCACGCGCCGCCGTCCAGCGCCTTGCCGATGATGCCCGGCTCGTTCCACGGCACGCGCACCAGCGGCGTGATCGGATGCGCCGTCATCGCCTGGAAGCACTGCACCATCGTCGAGTAGTCCTGCACGCCGTGCTGCATATCCACGGTCACGCTGTCCCAGCCGCATTGCGCCATCACCTCGGCCGAAAAGCCGGACGGAATGGCAAGCCAGCCGTTGACGCACGCCTTTCCCGACTGCGATCCGCGGCCTTGAGCTTGTTTGCCATCTCGGTATTTCCCTCGTTGCACGAATGGGGCCGCACGCTAGGCGCGAGGCATCGGGGCGTCAACGCGCGCGGTAATGGCATGCAGATGCTTGCCAAGTCACCGCCGCACCTTGCAACCGGCCCGCGCGCAGGTCGTCCAGCGCCTGGTTCGCCTGCTCGAGCGCATAGGGCAGCGGACGCGTCTTCACCGGCACCTTCGGCGCCAGTTCAAGGAACTCCTCGGCGTCGCGGCGGGTCAGATTGGCGACCGAGCGCACCACCCGTTCGCCCCACAGGATGTCGTAGGGGAAACTCGGGATCGGGCTCATGTGGATGCCCGCGCAGACCACCGTGCCGCCGCGCTCGACGCGCGCAGCGCCGCCGGGACCAGCGGTCCGACCGGTGCGAAGATGATCGCCGCGTCCAGCGGTTCCGGCGGCGCCTGATCGGAGCCGCCGGCCCACACCGCGCCCAGTTCGCGTGCGAAGGACTGTGCCTCGGTGTCGCCGGGACTGGTGAATGCGAACACGTCGCGGCCCTGCCAGCGTGCCACCTGCGCAATGATGTGCGCCGCGGCGCCGAAGCCATAGAGGCCGAGCCGGCGTGCCTCGCCGGCCATGCGCAGCGAGCGATAGCCGATCAGGCCGGCGCACAGCAGCGGCGCGGCTTCGATGTCGCTGTAGCCGGCGGGGATCGCGAAGCAGAAGCGCTGGTCGGCGACGGTGAACTCGCCATAGCCGCCATCGATCTGGTAGCCGGTGAAGCGCGCCTGCGCGCACAGATTCTCCCGTCCCGATCGGCAGAATTCGCAGATCGCCGCAGGTCCAGCCGAGCCATGGCACGCCGACACGATCGCCGATGCGGAACCGCTCCACGTCCGCGCCGAGAGCCGCGACGCTGCCGACGATCTCATGGCCCGGGATCAGCGGCAGCTTCGGCTGCGTGAGTTCGCCATCCACCACATGCAGGTCGGTGCGGCAAACGGCGCAGGCATGCACGCGGATCAGGACCTGGCCCGGTCCTGGCGTGGGCACCGCAACAGCCGCCAGACGAAGCGGCTGCCGCGGCTCATCGAGCAGCATGACGCGCATGTGCCGACCCTATCCTGCCAGCTCCACGACCGCATCCAGCAGCACCTGCGCCCCGCGCGCCACCTGCTCCTGCGTCGAGTATTCGCGCGGATTGTGGGTGATGCCGCCGACGCTCGGGACGAACAGCATCGCACTCGGGCACAGCGGCGCGATCAGCACCGAATCGTGGCCGGCGGCCGCAATCATGTCGCGCGTTGCAAGTTGGCGCGCCTCGGCCTTTCGCCGCAGCAGGTCGCCGAGCGCCGGATCAAACGCCATCGGGCCCGAAAGTCGTGTAAGGATCGACGTCGATCGTGACCCGCCGGCGCTTCGCGATGCCGTCCAGTGCCGCGCGCAGTTCCTTCTCCATCGCGACGGCGCGCTCGGCCTGCTCGTGCCGCACGTCGCAATGCAGACGGGTGATGTTGGCGACGTTGCCGCGCGCATTGGGATAATTCTCGATCCAGGTCGCCGAGGCGCGGCCCGACGGCTCCGCCGCGAGCGCGATGCGCTCGACCGCCAGGATGATTTCCGCCGTCGCGGCCAGACTGTCGCGCCGCCGATCCATCGTGGTCGGGCCGACATGGCTCGGTTCGCCGGTCACGGTAAGCTGGAAGTAGCGCGCGTGCATCGTGCCGGTGACGATGCCGATATCGGCGCCGGTCGCCTCCATCACCGGGCCCTGCTCGATATGCGCCTCCAGCCAGCACGCCCAGCCGCGCGGCGACGGTGTCAGCGGACCGGCCTGGCCGCTCGCCTCCAGCGCGTCGCGCACGCTGATGCCCTTGTCGTCGGTGATGGCCAGCGCGTCCTCCAGCATCATGTCGCCGGCGTGCACGCGACTGCCCATCATGGCGGGGCGGAAGCGGCTGCCTTCCTCGTTGGTCCAGTTCACCAGCTCGAGCGGCGCGCGCGTCCGGACGTCCGCCTCATCCAGTGCACGCATCACTTCCAGACCGGCAAGCACGCCGAACACGCCGTCGAACCGCCCGCCGGTCGGCACTGTGTCGAGATGGCTGCCAAAAGCGACGGCGTGCGCTGCCGCGTCCTTCCCCTCGCGGCGGAGGAACATGTTGCCGATGGCATCCTGCTCGAAGCGAAGGTTGAGCGGCCCGCACCATTCCAGCAGCAGTGCGCGCGCCTGCGCGTCCTCCGGCGAAAGTGCGAGGCGGCAACTACCGCCTTCCGGCGTCGGCCCGATGCGCGCCATGTCCATGATCGACTGCCACAGCCGATCGGCATTGATCGACGGCGTCATCTGCAAGCCCTTCAGTCCACGATCGCCTGGTACGTCAGCACGCGCAGTTCGCGGCGGATCGGATAGGTGGACGACGGCATGAGCTGCGTCAGCATGATCACCGCCATGTCCTCGGCGGGATCGATCCAGAACGCCGTGCTGGCAGCACCGCCCCACGCGTATTCTCCCGGCGAGCCAAGTATCTGCGCCTTCGCCGGATCCAGCGTGACGGAGAAGCCAAGGCCAAAGCCGATGCCGTTATAGGATGATTCGGAAAACCGCGGCTGACCCATATCCGCCATGTCGCCGCGCAGATGGTTCGACGTCATCAGCTCGACCGTCTTGCGGCCAAGCAGTCGCACGCCGTCGAGTTCGCCCTTGTTCAGCATCATGCGGCAGAAGCGCATGTAGTCGCCGGCGGTGGACAGCAGGCCGCCACCGCCGGAGCAGATCTTCCGCGGCGTGCCAAAGATGCTCTTCTCCGGATCGTCGATCAGCATCAGGCGGCCATCCGCCGCGCAGGTATAGTTGGCGGCAAAACGGGAAATCTTGTCGGCCGGCACATGGAAGTCGGTGTCCGCCATGCCCAGCGGTCCGGTCACGCGCTCGCGCAGGAACTGCTCGAACGGCATGCCGGAGATCACCGCGACCAGATGGCCCAGCACGTCGGTCGCAATGCTGTAGTTCCACTCTGCGCCGGGCTGCGCGATCAACGGGATGTCGGCCGCGATCTCGACCACCTCGGCGAGCGTCTTGTCGGAAGTCTGGAAATCGACGCCGCGGTCGCGGTACTGCGCATCGACCGGTGTGGCCTCCATGAAGCCGTAGGTCAGGCCCGAGGTGTGGGTGAGCAGGTCACGGAACGTGATGTCGCGCTCCGCCGGCGCCGTCTCCAGCTTGCCGCGCATGCCGCCGACGGCAACGCGCATGTCCTTGAAGCACGGCAAAAAGCGAGTGATCGGATCGTCGAGCTGGAAGCGACCCTCCTCGTACAGCATCATGATCGCAGTCGAGGTTAGCGGCTTGGTCATCGAGTAGAAGCGGAAGATCGTATCCGGCGCCATCCGCTTTTCGCGCTTGATGTCGGCCATGCCGCAGATATTGAAATGCACCAGCTTGCCGCGGCGCAGGACCATCGTGATCATGCCGGGAAGCCTGCCGTCGTCCACCAGGCGCTGTGCCCAGCCGTTCACGCGTGCCAGCCGCTCGGACGAAAGGCCGACGTCTTCCGGTTTCGCGTCCATCACATTCCCTTTCGTTCAGGCAGGCGCCATCCGCCTGGCACTGCGTGTCAACAAGGCGACCGCAATGCCGAGATTGAGCAGGTTCCACAGCGCGCCATTGGCGAAGGCGGCGCTGTAGGAACCGGTGGCATCGAAGATCACGCCGGATATCCAGCCACCGAATGCCATCCCGAACAAGGTGGCCATGATCACCATTCCGAAACGCATGCCGGCCTCACGCGCGGGAAGATACTCCCGGATGATGATCGCATAGCTCGGGACGATGCCGCCGTTCGGTTCAACGCCGACCAGTTAGGACTGGTAGATGCGCACGATGTGAGCGACACGCTACCGCTGCCCCGGTATCGGGTTAGCGGAACTTCTAACTTGAACCTCCATGCGGAATAGGTCTGTCTGAAGCCTTCCAAACGCAATGCTCTCCAGCTTTTTCGATGGCTCCACCTCTGCTTCGAGAAGGCGAGAAAAGAAGCTTTGATGTTCGGCTGTTTTGATGTTCTTCATCGCAGCAAAGAACGTCATGGCTGGTCACGCGCCCCTTAAACTCCAGCACCACCCGAGGGATACAAATGTCGGCTGACTTCTGCTCGAACACACAGAGATCGGTTTCAAACGCGGAATCGCCACGGATCGGTCTCTTAGGGTCAACGATAACCTGCAAGTTATTGTCCACGATAACCCGGTAGAGAAGCGCAGCTTGGCGGCGAACTGACAGAGAGGAATGACGCTGCAAGACCTGTTTCGCTGCCGCCAGCGCCGCAGCGACGAATTTGCTTTCTTCAGCCATGCACAATCGTTCCCTGCTAAACGCACCGACATGATAACTGATCTAGCGTTAAAGTTCTCAGTCTGAATTTCAGGGTGATGTCGCTGCCTTCACCTGATCCCTGACTACCCAGTCTTGAGCATGCATTCCTGGTGAATTGATGGAGACCGGCGCATCTGCATACGTCCACGGTGTCATCCGCCACTGCGAAACGCCGGCAACTCAAGAACCACCTCGGACGACGAGGCTGATAGTACGTGCGCGATTGGGAAAGGCGGCTGATTGGGATGCTCGATCCGGAAATCAACCCCAGCGGTCAGCGAACCAGGCGGTTGGCCAGCGACCTGGTGAGACATCAACAAGTGGAAGCTCGCGCCCCGTTGTACGCGTGCATGTATGGCGTAGGCAATCCATATCATTTGCGCAATCCTCCTCCCGCCAGCGCCAGCTTGAATCGAGCCTGTTGTCCGGGTTCCAGCCTCCTCACTACTCGAACGAGCAGTTCGACGAGATCATCGTCGTCCTCTTTGGCGGCCTCCGTCGAGTTGCTGATCACGGAGATGCGGGCGACGGCGCTAGGTTCCTTGCCATACTCGGCCAGGAACTCGGCCAATTCGTTGCGCAGTTCAGCATACTCGTGAGATTCATGATCGAGTGGGTGATACCACTGTTGCAGGCGCTTCTCGGTTTTTCGTCCATCCAAGGACGAGCGCTCGCTGCCGAGATATGCCTCGGGGTCCATGTGCAAATACCCAGCCCACTTTGAAGGGGCAAAACGCCAATCGCCCTCGCTGTCTCGGATAGCATACCAAGCACGCACATAGGGAAGCCGATCTTGCAGCTCCTTGCTTGCGTTCGCTGCACTGGCGAAGGTCAGGACACCTTCAGGAACGTCCTCGGGAGCCATGCATAGGAGCTTACGCCGCAACATCTTCAATTACCTTCATTATCATCATGAAGCCAGTGAACATAATGCTGAAAGTGTGCCTTGTCAAGATCGGGCAGCGGGCCGCCCGTGGTCGAGGCAGCCAAGTTCCCCTTGTGTTCTTGATCTCCCTTAGACAGTCAGACACCCTCTGACTGTCGGGAGTAAACAAAGCCCTGTGTGAAGCGGGAATTGTGGAACGGCCGAAACACCATACCAGAAATCCCAGGATTTCTGCGGGGTTCAGCGTGATAGTGACAGCGATGCCGAGACCGAGCATCAGCCAGAGCATCTCGGCGCGCGCGTCACGCCATAGCGTAGGTCGCTGCAATACGCGACGATGTACACCTGCGGCATCGACATGGCGACGCAGCAGGCAAAGCCGGCGATGGACAGCAGGACCTGCAATGCGGCCGACGACAGGCCGAGCGTGGCGTACGCCGGGGTGGCAAGCGGAGTGGCCGCGTTGAGTTGGTGCATCGGCGGCTTTCGACGCAGCGCGAGCGCTAGCGGGATCATCGTGACGGTGCACAGCACGCCGATGCCGACATGGGTCTGCCGCTAGCCGACGGTCTCGACGAAATGCTGCGCGAAGGTCGGCCAGCCAGTGCCCCGCCAGATAGTTCCCTGATGCGGTGATCGCGACAGCGATGTCGCGATGGAGGATTGACCTCCTCGAGCCGCAGGCGCTTCAGTCGGGATCAGCCGTCCGCATGGCCTCCAGTTCGCCCTGCATCTCGCCAAGCTGCGAGAGAATGCGCAGTGTCTCGGCCGCCTCGGCCTCGTCGATCCGGCTCATGGCGAACCCGACATGTAGCAACACCCAGTCGCCGACGCAGGACTCCAACGGATGCTCATCGTCCACGACGCACATGATGTTCACCTGGCGTCGGACGCCGGCCACTTCGACGGTCGCGAGCATTCCCTCCGCGTCGTCGATACGCACGATCCGGGCTGGAATGCCAAGGCACATTGGGGCAACTCCTCATCCGGTTTCGCCGGGCGCGCTGTCAGCCGGGCGGTGGCAATGACCTTCCTGACGGATGCAGTCGCGTATCCAGCGCGAACCGCTCTTGCGACCTGAGAGCATAAGCCCCCGCCGCGGTCGTGCCAACGAAGATCAGAATTCCAGCTATGGGTCGATACCGCGCTGGGTATCAGGATGAACTTGTGCCGGGCGAGCAATGTGTCCCCGAAGGCCTGCTGGCCGGCGCCGGGTATCCCTGGCCGCAACCAGTTGGGGTTAGGGACGGATTCCGGTTCCACGACGTGAACGCTGGCAGGCTCCGCTATGGTCACCGCAGTCAGCAATGTGGCACAGTGTCCAATGCCTTGAAGCCATTATGCACCGCGACCTCAAGGATGGCAGTCGCCGGATCGATCGAGCAGTATACCGCCCGAACACCCCTGCCGTTCCAGCGCCCGCCCGACAAGTAGGCGCCTTCGCCGCTATCCCATGTCGCTGCGAAGGCCCGTGCGTCCAGTCGCCATGCCACGAGCTCGCTGCCGCCAAGCGGCGGGGGTAGCGGCGTCACATGTAGACGCCGTATTTGAGACGCATCAGGAACGCCTCGACTATCTCCACGCCTGCGGGAGTCGCAAGAAGGTCGATCGGACGACGCTGGTCCAGGCCAATGGCCGGACGCTCCAGCCACTGTTCCGCGTCTTCCTGCGATCCGAACATTGCGGTCGCCTTGGCCAGGATTTCGGCAAACTTCCAGGTCCGCCCACTCTGCTCCTGGTTGAGCGGTTTCATCGGCGCGTCCCTATGACGCTGGAATGTGCGCAGGCTCATGCCAATGGCCTGCTCAAGCGAGCCGGTCATCTCAAGAACCACGAGACTGTCGATGAGATGCCTCAACGCCTGTCCCGGCAGACCCTGGAGAAGCATCTCGTGGGCATCCAGCGGATTCCTCAGCTTGTGCCGCAAGAGCCTGGTGCCGCCGAGCAAGTCTGCCACCTGCTGAAGTTCGGCCGCGACGGGCGAGGATGTCTTATGCTCGGTTCGGAACGCCATTGAAGTCTCTGTCAACTGTCGTGTGCGATATGACAGATGACGCATCCAACTTCAAGGTTCAAGGCAACGCTGCGCATCTTATTGGCGCCAACTCATCCTAAGCCTTGCGGAAGCCCTGCAAGGCTTGCCAAGCTCAGTCCCAGCCCGTTGACCGGACGGCGACAATCGGGCGGCACTGATCGATCGCGGCAACTCCAACCACAGGACGGGAGGGCAATCTCATGGCAACCAGCGGAGCAAACGACCAGCGATCCCACATCTACCTCGGTTTGGCCGGCGAAACCGGCCGCGGCCGGGTGGTGCAGTCCGGCCTTTACCGCCTAGCTGATGGCAGCGACGAATGGGAGACCCTGCAGCAAGGCCTCCCCGAAGCACCCGCGGTGCGCGCCCTGGCGGTGCACCCGCTGAACCCCGACATCGTCTACGCCGGCACGCAATCCGGGCCGTATCGCAGCGCCGATCGCGGCGAGCACTGGGAAAAGATCGACATCCAGGACCACGGCCTGCCGGTCTGGTCGTTCCTGTTCCACCCATACGATCCGGACACCGTCTTCATCGGCTACGAGAACTGCGAGATCTACCGCAGCGACGATGCTGGCGAACGCTGGACCCGTCTGCCGGTGAGCGTGCGCTTTCCCGAGATCACCACCGCACCCGGCGCCAACCCAGCGAAGCGTGTGCTGCAGATGGACGCCAGCGTCAACGAACCGGACCATCTCTACGCCGCCATCGAGGTCGGCGGCACCATCCGCTCCACCGACGGCGGCGAGCATTGGGAGAACCTGAGCCACGGCCAGTACCTCAACGACGACGCCGTCGATATGCACGGCGTGCTGGCCAGCCGCTGGCGGCCCGGCACGGTGTTCGGCATCGGCCGCGCCGGCATGTTCCAAAGCGCCGACGGCGGCGATCACTGGCGCCACGTGAAGCTGGAGCCGCTCAACGCCAAGGGCCAGATCTATTGCCGCGACATCCGCGAGGTGCCGGGCAATCCGAGAAAACTGTTCGTGGCGGCGGGCAGCAATTTCCAGAGCGACCGCGGCGTCTTGTTGTACAGCGGCGACGGGGGCGATACCTGGACGCGCGTGGATATGGGTGTCGAGCCGCCGCACACGATGTTCGCGCTCGCGTTCGATGAGCGTCGGCCCGCGCTGATGTCGTGCGCCACCAATGGCGGCGAGGTCTACAGCAGTCACGATGGCGGCGAGAGCTGGACCGCGCACAAGCCGCCGCCCGGGGGCACGCAGATCTACGCGCTCGCCCGCGGGTGAGCACGGGGCAGGGGGGACGGCGCTTGGAATTTCAGCTCACCAAGGACCAGCAGCGTCTGCAACGACGCTGCCTGGACCTGGCCACCGAATTTGCCACGCGCTCGGCCGCGCACGACCGCGATGCGTCGCACCCGATCGAGAATTACGGCCGCCTTCGTCAGGAGGGGTTTCTTGCACTCACCATTCCCCGCTCATGGGGCGGGGCGGGTGAAGCTTTCTCGACCATACGATCGCCTACGAGGCGCTGGGCCAGGGCTGTCCGTCCACCGCGCTCGCGTTCAACATGCACGCTTCCGTCGTCATGCCGGTACTGGAGAGCGCTGAAGTCGCGGACGACGCCAAGCAGCGCATCGCCGACCTTGTGGTGCGGCAACACCGGCTGATCGGCGGCAATTTTGCCGAACCTGGCACGACGTCGTTGATCGGCGATCGCCCGCTGAGCGCGCGGGCGCGTCGCGTGGACAGCGGATACAGCATCACCGGGCGCAAGATGTTCGCCTCGATGCTAGAGGTCGCCGATTACGTGATGGTGATGGCATATCCCGACACGGCGACGAGCCCCTCAGGGATGCTGCTGCTGGTTCCGCCGAAACAGTCGGGCGCCGCGTCAATGCCAACTGGGAAGACCTCGGATGCGCGCAACCCGCAGTGATTCGCTGATCCTGGAGGACTGCCGGGTGCCGGAAAGCGCGGTGTGTTTTTCGATCCGACG
>CAWCDM010000027.1:0-14143 GCA_963794185.1 uncultured Alphaproteobacteria bacterium
CCCAACTTGGTCATACGACCGGTGCGGACGACCGCTCCAAAAGATCTGTTCGCAAAGCTGCCGGTCCACTCCGGACTAACAGACTTCTCCATCACCTGAATCGCTCTCACTTGACCACGGCTCCCGGGTCGCCGGTAATCGAGCGGGACCGCGCTGTCCGGGAACAGGAGACACACCATGCCGACCGTCCATCCGCAGCTAAAGAAGGCTCGCGATCTTATGCCACTGATCGCTGCGGCCGCGGATGAGAACGACGATATCCGAAAACTCACCAGGCCAGTCGTTGAAGCCCTGATCGATGGCGGGTTCTTCACCATGTTGAAGACCAAATCCGTCGGCGGGATGGAGCTGAGACCCTCGATCTTCGCCCAGGTGACCGAGGCGATCGCCAGCGTGGATGGATCGACCGGGTGGGTGGTGTGCCAAAGCAACGGCTGCTCGACCACCAGCGCGTATCTCGATCCGCACATTGCCCAGGAGATTTTCGGCAGGCCGGACGGGATCGTCGCCTGGGGACCGCCCGGCTCGCCGTACGAGGCAACGCCGGTCGAGGGTGGTTATCGCATCACCGGCAAATGGCGCTTCATGAGCGGCAGTCAGAACGCGACCTGGCTGGGTGCCCATCTGCGGGTTGCGGGCACCAAGGAAACCAAGACCTTCCTCTATCCGAAATCGAGCGCCACGTTCCACGATATCTGGCACACGCTGGGCCTGCGCGGCACGGCCAGCAATGAGTATTCTGTCGACAATCTGTTCATTCCGCACGAGCGCGCCATTTATCGCGACGATCCGCGCGACCGCCGAAGCGACAGCCCGCTGTATCGTTTCACCAGCAACCAGCTCTATTCGATCGGGTTCGGCGGCGTCGCGCTGGGTATCGCCCGGGGAACAATGGACGCGTTTCTGGCCCTGCCGCGGGAAAAGACCCGCCGCGGCGCGGGCAAACCGATGGTGGAGAACAATGTCGTCCAGTCGCACGTGGCGCAGTCCGAGGCGCGGTGGCGCTCCGCGCGCTATTTCCTGCACGCTGCGGCGGACGAGGCGTTGGAAACCATCGAGGAATGTGGCGCGATGGAACTGGATCAGCGCACCCGCCTGCGCCTCGCTTCCACCTGGGCCATTCAGTCGTCTCGGGAGATCGTCAGCACGCTGTTCCACGACTGCGGCTCGATGGCGGTGTTCGAGGATAATCCGTTCGAACGCCGCCTGCGCGACATCGACACGGTCGCGCAACAGGGCCAGGGGCGGATACTGCACTACGAGACGGTCGGTCAGGTGATGCTTGGTCTGACGCCGGAGAATATTTTCTAGCGGTGGACAGAGGATCAAACCATCCCGCCATTGGCGATCGCGAAAATTGGGTGATACTCGACCTGCCAACGGCCGGTCACGACCCATATCGTCATGGCCGCCCTTGGGGCGGTCATCCATGTCTTTCGTTGTCATGAGCAGCAAAGACGTGGATGGCCGGCCTGCGCCGGCCATGACGGAATGGGTCACCTTCAGCGGGACTTGGCATTACTCGACACCTCACTGCGTAAGGAGAAACCATCATGCCGTTCTACGAGAGAGGCGACGTCCGCATCCATTACGAAGAGGCGGGCTCCGGCTTCCCGTTGCTGGTCATCCCCGGCGGCGGGCTGAACTCGACGATCGCGGGCTTGGCGAGCCAGACCCACCCGTTCAATCCGTTCGACGAATTCAAGGACGAATTCCGCGTGATCGCGGCGGATCTGCGCAACGCCAAGGGTGGCCAGTCCTCAGGTCCGCTCGAGACCGACCGGCCGTGGGACGCCTATACCGACGACCATATCGGCCTGATGGATCACCTGGGCATCCGGGATTTCCTGGTGCTAGGTTTCTGCATCGGTGGCCCTTTCATCTGGAACCTGCTCACGCGCGCCAGCGACCGCGTGGTCGCAGCGGTGCCGGCACAGCCCAGCGGCTTCCGCCCTGAGATGCCCACCCTTTCCTACGACAACAATATGAAAACCTGGGGTCCCGAACTGTGCGCCCGCCGGCCCGACATCACGATGGCGATGGTCGACACCTTCCTGACCAACATGTACCGCGCCCGCGCTGACTTCGTTTACACGGTAACGCGCGATTTTGTGCGCGGCTGCCAGACGCCGATCCTGGTGTTGCCGGACGACGTGCCGGCGCATCCATATGCCGTCGCCATGGAAACCGTGCATCTCGCACCGAATGCACAAGTGAGCCTTTACCCGTGGAAGGACACCCCGGATAAGATCCCGCTGGCGGTGCGCCATATTCGCACATTTCTGCGGGCATATCGGCCGGTGGCGGAAGCACGAACCATGGCCGCCGCCGCCCAGTAGCGCCGGATCAGACCAAACCAATCTACCCGCCGATTAGAGATCTCCCAGCCTGAACTTTGCGTCGCGCCGGGCACCCACGGAGCCCGGTGCGGCGGCAGTCAGCAACAGGTCCCCTCCCGGCAGATATTGGCCGAGAGCGGAAAGGAAACTCGTGTTGATCGGGCAAGCGACCGTCGTAGCCGCTTTGAAGGGCGCTCACTCGGTTTTGCCTCCAAAGCGCATTGGACACTTCGACGGATCCTAAAAGAGTTCATCGACAACATCGGAGATTTCAATTTCGCCTTCGTATCCGAGCAGGTAGATTCGCTCCTCAGCTTCGGAGCGGATGCGGTTCCACGCAGCGGCAAAAGTACCCAACCAGTACCCGTCCTCATCGACAACGATGAGGTCCTCCCGAAGCATGGTGTCGAGGTCAGGCTCGACGTGATAGACCTTTCGTTGAGCTAAGATGCAATCTTAGTTGCCTTGGCTTCGCCCAAGATCATCAGCGATTTGAGGATTGTCTGCTGCGAACCATCGACAACAGAGTAAACGTCTTCGATTTCGGTTATCTCCTTGCGGCACTTCTTACGTAGGTACTCCACCACCGCATCGAGAGGTTCCTCGTCATCATCTTCTCCAGCCGGCTCCGGCGCTCCGAAAAGATCCTTAAACTCGGCGAGCCAGTTTTCCTGGATCCATTCGCAAAGCGTCTTGCCATCGACAAACCTGATGGCCTTGTGTTCGAATTGATCGACGATCTGGGTCCGTGCCTTCGGCTGTATCTCGCCGGTCGTAAGTACTGTATAGCCCTGAATTCTGTACATTTTCTAGTCTTGAACGTTGGCAATAACTTTATTAAAGGCTTGCTGTGCTTAAATCGCGATAGCCGCAATGCCGTTATCGCCCTTGCCAGTATTTATCGTCCCCTGTTTAACTTGTACGCCGCCATATTCCTTTAGTTTGGTCTCGCGTCCGATTTCGTAATATGTGATGTCGACCCCTCCATCCTCACGCTTGTCCTTTCCAGTAAATTCAATGTCATGAAACGATTTAAACCTTTTGCGATAAAGCGGGATGATGACTTGTTCAATCATCTCGTCTTCGGAAAGGCCGTTAAGCGAAGCGAGGATATCATCGTCTTTCACAACGTGCACTCTAAGCGACAGTCCCAAAGCCACCCAAGCCGACCTACAGCAAGAGTACCAGGCGCCCGATCTAATCGACTACCGGCCCGCGGTCTGATACGCCGCCAGACACGCCAGATCGACGATCTGGCTGACCGAGGCGTCCATCGGCATGATCTGCACGGGTCGCTCCATCCCCATCAGCAGCGGCCCGATGATCCCACCGCCACCTAGCCTCCGCGCCAGGCTCGACGTGATATGGGCCGAATGCAGCCCCGGCATCACCAGCACATTCGCATCCGCGGTCAGCCGGCAGAACGGATACAGCGCGCGGATCGACGGCTCCAGCGCGACATCCGGGCTCATCTCGCCGTCATACTCGAAATCCACCTTGCGCTGATCGAGGATCGCCACCGCGTCGCGCATCGGCGCATTCGCCGCATGCAGCGGATCGCCGAACGTCGCATGCGACAGCAGCGCCACGCGCGGCTCGTGGCCGAGATGCCGCGCCGCCCGCGCCGCACCGATCGCGATCTCCGCCGCCTCCTCCGCGTTGGGTCGGAAATGCATCAGCGTGTCGGCGATGAAGATGGTCCGCCCGCGCATCCCCAGCACCAGCGTGAGCCCGAACGCGATGCCGCCATCGGCAGGCTTGATCGCATGGCTGATGTCGTCCAGGCACACCGCGGCCGAACGGGTGAGCCCGGTCACCATCGCATCGGCATCGCCGGTCGCCACCATGCAGGCGGCAAACACGTTGCGGTCCTGGTTCACCATGCGCTGGCAGTCGCGATGCAGGAACCCGCGGCGCTGCATGCGGCCATACAGGAAATCGACGTATTTCGTATTGGCATCGGACAGCCGCGCATTGTGGATCTCGATGCCCTCCACGATGCCGAGACCGAGGCTCGCCATCGTCGCCTTCACCCGATCCTCGCGCCCGATCAGCACCGGCCTGCCATAGCCGGCATTGCGATAGGCCACGGCGGCGCGCACCACCTTCTCCTCCTCGCCCTCGGCGAACACCACGCGGCGCGGATCGGCGCGCACGCTCTCCATGATCGCATCGAGCGCCCCGGCGGTGGAATCGAGCCGCCCTGACAGGTCGCGCGCATAGCGGCGCAGATCGACCAGCGGCTTGCGCGCAACGCCGCTGTCCATCGCCGCGCGCGCCACCGCCGGCGGCACCCAGGAGATCAGCCGCGGATCGAACGCGTTGGGGATGATGTAGTCCGGCCCGAAGGTCAGCCGCCGCCCGGTCGAGGCCGTGTGCACCTCGTCCGGCACGTCCTCGCGCGCGAGCTTCGCCAGCGCCTCGGCCGCGGCGATCTTCATCGCCTCGTTGATGGTGCTGGCGCGCACATCGAGCGCGCCGCGGAAGATGTAGGGAAAGCCGAGGACGTTGTTGACCTGATTGGGATAGTCGCTGCGGCCGGTGGCGATGATCGCATTGGGGCGGGCCTCGCGCGCCTCTTCCGGCGTGATCTCGGGATCGGGGTTCGCCATCGCGAAGATGATCGGCTTGTCCGCCATGCGCGCGACCATCTCCTTGGTCACCGCGCCCTTGACCGACAGGCCGAACACCACATCGGCGCCGTCCAGCGCATCGGTCAGCGTGCGCGCCTTGGTGACGGCGGCGTGGGCGGACTTCCACTGGTTCATGCCGTCGGTGCGGCCCTGGTAGACGACGCCCCTGGTGTCGCACAGCACGACATGCTCGGGGCGCATGCCCATCGCCTTCAGCAGCTCGACGCAGGCGATGCCCGCCGCAGCCGGCGCCGTTCACCACCAGCTTCGTGTCGCGCAGCTCGCGCCCGGTCAGGTGACACGCGTTGATCAGCCCGGCCGCGGCGACGATCGCGGTGCCATGCTGGTCGTCGTGGAACACCGGGATGTCCATCAGCTCGCGCAGCCGCTGCTCGATCACGAAGCATTCCGGCGCCTTGATGTCCTCCAGGTTGATGCCGCCGAAGCCGGCGAGGAAGCGCACCGCATTCACCACGTCGTCGACATTCTCCGAGCCGATCTCGAGGTCGATGCCGTCGATGTCGGCGAATCGCTTGAACAGCGCGATCTTGCCTTCCATCACCGGCTTCGATGCAATCGCGCCGAGATTGCCCAGGCCGAGCACGGCGGTCCCGTTGGACACCACCGCGACCATGTTGCCCTTGGCTGTGTACTCGTAGGCCAGCGAAGCGTCGCGCTGGATATGCAGGCAGGGTTCGGCGACGCCGGGCGAATACGCGAGCGAGAGGTCGCGCGCCGTGGTGATCGGCTTGCTGATGCGTGTCTCGAGCTTTCCCGGACGGCCCGAGGCATGCAGTGCGAGCGCCTCTTCGGCCGAGATGCGTGCTGTGCGCGTATCGATGCTGCCATCGGCCATTGTGGTTCCTCTGGATCGCCTTCGGGTTCTGACTGCCATCATGCAGGCCGCAGCCGTGTTATGGAAGCCAGCCCGCGGCGTGCCGGGCGAATTTCTGCCGATCAGCCGGGCAGCGCCGGCCGATGGAACGCACGCAGATCGTCGCGAGTATTGCGTCGATGCACCAAAATCTACGCAGCACCAAATTGAGCGCACGGTCACCACGATCGCCCGCCCAACCTCCCCCCAGGTTTCATCCGGAACGCCAAATGATTGCGACCTCGGCAATTCCCGTCAATTGATCCCGCAAAAGCCAGCGAAACACGGGCGCGGCGGCGGGATTTGGTTCGGGTGGCGCGCGTTTGCGGAGGTTGATAAATCGCTGCACTGGGCCGCAAGCCCAGACTTCTGGTCTCGGTCACGGCTCGCGGTCGATGACCAAGAAGCTGGGGCCGTTGTACGCCAGCGCCCGACAGAGAATCGCGCCGATCGAGCCGACATCGCTGATCTTCTCGGTGCGTGCGCCGAAACCTGCGGCAATTCCTTCCAGGTTCACGTCCGGGTCGCTGAAATCCATGCCGACGAAATTGCTCGTCGCCATTGTCGTTCCCATCGCGCGACACCACAGGTCCTTCAGCAGGCGATACTCGTGGTTCACAAAGCATATGAACATCGCGGGAATCCGATACTTTGCCGCGGTCCATATTGCATGGATGGAGAACAGGCTTCCGCCATCCCCGACAAAGCAGATGGCGTGGCGCCCGGTCGCGAGGCCAATTCCGACAGCCAGCGGCATTGCCCAACCCAAACCACCGCCTCGTGGGGAGAAATGCACATTGCGGAAGCCGAGCCGCACCGCGATATCCTGCACGATCGCATCTTCGGACGAGCCCTCGGTGATGACGTGACTCTCGCGGTTGAGCTGCTGCAGCACGCTCAAGATCAATGAGTCACTCGGACGCTCGCCGGAGGCTGAATACTCCGCCTCGAGCGCCGCCAGATCGACAGCTCGGTCGGCCACCGTGGTGGAAGCTGACTCGGCTTCGAGCATCCCAGCAATCGCTTCGAGCGTTGCCAGTATATCGCCGAGCACCGCAATGTCGCACGGGAAGTCAAATCCGAGTTGGCTGCCAACCGGTGCGAGCTGGATGACCTGCAGCTCGCCGGGCAACGCCTGCCGGCCGTCGTAGGTGAATGTGTCTACCTTCTCACCAATCAGTAACATGGTATGATAATTACCTAGGGCCTGATTGATCTCGCGCGTGGTCGGCGGAAGTTGCCCACGGTAGTTTGGATGCAGCGGATTAACTGTTCCCTGCACGTGGAATGGCGCTGTATAGATGTCGGCGTTGAGCGCTGTGGCGATGCGGTTGATAGCGTTGATGGCGTGCGCCGCGCCCACAGCGTAATCCGTGACGACAGCCAGCTTGCCCGATGGAACAGAAGTCAGAGCACGCACGACTTCACCCACTGAGCGTGGGACTACATCATCGATGACCCGGGTTGCCTTGAACGTCATGTTCGCCGTCCGATCCAGCATGAAATTCATCGGGATCGACAGGAACACGGGGCCGCTGGGTTGTGCCTTGGCTTGCAGGTAGCAGCGTTGCAGCGCCACGGTGAGATCATCAGCGCTGGTCACCTCGTAGGCGTACTTGGTGGCGGTTTCCGGGAGCCGCGTGTTGGGCGCGCCCAGCACAGGGTTGTAGATCAGGAACCGCGAGTCCTGCTGGCCATTGATCACAAGCATCGGCACGCCCGCCATCAGCGCGTTGCGCATGTTGAACATGCCATTTGCGAGCCCCGGATACGTGTGCAAACTGACGATCGAAGGCTTACCGGTGATGAGCGCATAACCCGCGGCAACCCCGACCGCGCTCGAACTCGTGCAGTGCCAGTATGTAGGTAGCCTTCGATGCCGCTACGGCTGCGAGAAATGTCGTCTCTGTCGTGCCCGGATTGCCGAACACGTAAGGAATGTCAAAGGTCGCAAGAAAGTCACCAATAAGCTCACCCCCCGTACGGTCTGACATTGTCGCGTCCCCCTTTGGTAGTGCACTTATGTTCGCCACATTGTAACGCAACGCGGCCCCCACGCCATGGCCCCAGCGACCTAAACCATCTTATTCACGGCGTCAGTACGATGGCATGACATTATAGCGTAGCAACGAGTACAGACCGGGCGCCCGGCGCAGGAGGTTTGGGCAGGCGAGTTCGGAAACAATCCGCCATCCGCTTCGCAGTGGCCCTGGTGCGCGGTAAACCCTTGCGATGCCCGCAACCTCCCGCACGCCAAAGGCCGACGGCGCCACGCCCGCGATGGCACAATGGTTCGCCGCCAAGGAAGCACACCCGGACGCGTTGGTGTTCTTCCGCATGGGCGACTTCTACGAGCTGTTCTTCTCGGATGCCGAAGCTGCTGCCGCCGCGCTCGATATCGCGCTGACGCAGCGCGGTGAGCACAACGGCGCACCGGTGCCGATGTGCGGCGTGCCGCAGCACGCGGCCGAGGCCTATCTGGCGCGGCTGATCCGGCGTGGGTTCCGGGTGGCGGTTGCCGAGCAGATGGAGGACCCCAAGGCAAGAACGGGCAAGGCGCCGATCCGCCGCGCAGTGGTCCGGCTCGTCACGCCGGGCACGATCACCGAGGAGGCCCTGTTGGAGGCCGGCCAGGCCAATCTGCTGCTGGCACTCGCGCAGGACGGGCGTGCGGGCGTGGGCGCGGCCTGGCTCGATGTTTCCACCGGCCTGTTCGAGACCATGGCGCTTGCCCAGGCCGACCTTCCTGGTCTGCTGGGCCGGCTCGAGCCGGCGGAGATACTGGCGCCGGCAACCCTGCCGCTCGGCGACTGGGCGGCCAGGCGCGCGCCCGACGTCGTGCCGTCGCCACCGTTGGTGGCAAGGCGGCGGCTGGCTGAAGCGTTCGGCGTCGCCAGCGTCGACGCATTCGGCAGCTTCGCCGACGCAGAGGCGATCGCGGCGGTGATGGCGGTGGATTACGTGCGGGCCACCCAGGCGGGCACGCTGCCGCGTCTGGCGCGGCCCACTCCGCAAGGTGCCGTCGGGCTCCTGTCGATGGACGCGGCGACGCGCGCCAGCCTGGAAATCCACCGTGCCCGCGACGGCGGCACGCTGCACTCGCTGCTGGGCACGGCGCAGCGAACGCTCAGCCCTGCCGGGGCGCGCATGCTGGCGGGCTGGCTTTCGGCGCCGCTCACAGACACTGGGGCGATTGCGGCGCGGCAGGATGGGTGGTCCTGGCTGCTGGTCGAACGTGCGGCGGCCGAGCGGCTGCGCGGTGCTTTGCGGTCAGCGCCCGATATCGCCCGGGCGCTCGCGCGGCTGTCGGTGAACCGCGGCGGCCCGCGCGACCTGGCCGCGCTGCGCGACGGACTGGCTGCCGCGCGGGATGCCGCGGCTGCACTCTGCAGTAGTACACCTCCCCCGCTTGCGGGGGAGGTCGCCGCGCAAGGCGCGGCGGGAGAGGGTGCCGCCCCGGAGCACCCTCTCCCGCCGCGTTGCGGCGACCTCTCCCGCGGAGCGGGAGAGGTGTACTGTGGCTTGCCGCCGGCGTTGCAGGCCGCGTCCGCTGCCCTCCATGTCGATCCGTCGCTGGAGCAGCGCCTCGCCGATGCGCTGGCCGATCCGGCGCCGCATCGGCTGGACGACGGCAACGCAATCCGTGCTGGCTTCGACGCCGAACTCGACGCCGAGCGCGGACTGCGCGATGAAAGCCGCCGGGTGCTCGCGACGCTGCAGCTCGACTACGCGCAGCGCTACGGCGTGGCCAGCCTGAAGATCCGCCACCACGCCCAGCTCGGCTACGTCATCGAGGCGCCCGCCGCCGCGGTGGAGAAGCTGCGCGACTTCCCCGAACTAACCCTCCGTCAGGGCATGGCCAACGGCGCGCGCTTCACCACCCCGGAACTCGCCGATCTCGATCGCCGCATTGCCGAGGCCGGCGAACGTGCCGCTTCACGCGAACGCGCGGTATTCGCCCACCTGGTGCAGGCGGCGCTGACCCACGCCGATGCGCTCGCCGCCTGCGCCGATGCGCTGGCCTTCCTCGACACGGTCCAGTCCGCGGCAAAGCTGGCCGAGGCGGGCACCTGGTGCCGTCCCGCGGTGACCGACGGCGACGAGTTCCTGGTGAAATCCGGCCGCCATCCGGTCGTCGAGGCAGCGCTTGCGGGACACGCGGCCTTCGTCCCCAACGATTGCGACCTGTCGCCGGAGCAGCGCGTCCTGCTGCTCACCGGCCCCAACATGGCCGGCAAATCCACCTTCCTGCGGCAGAACGCGCTGATCGCCGTGCTCGCCCAGGCCGGACTGCCGGTGCCGGCCGAGCGCGCCACGATCGGCGTGGTGGACCGGCTGTTCTCCCGCGTCGGCGCGGCCGACGACCTGGCGCGCGGCCGTTCGACCTTCATGGTGGAGATGACCGAGACCGCCGCGATTCTGCTCCAGGCCGGGCCGCGCTCGCTGGTCGTGGTGGACGAGATCGGCCGCGGCACCGCTACATTGGACGGCCTGGCGATCGCCTGGGCGGTGCTGGAGGCGCTGCACTCGGCGATCCGCTGCCGTACCATTTTCGCCACACATTTCCACGAGCTTGCCGAACTCGCCGACCGGCTGCCGCGGCTCAAGCCCCACACCATGCGGGTGAAGGAATGGAAAGGGACGGTGGTATTCCTGCACGAAGTGGCCGCCGGCGCGGCCGGGCGCTCCTGGGGCGTCCATGTAGCGGAACTGGCCGGGGTGCCGGCGCCGGTGGTGCGCCGGGCCGCGTCGTTGCTGGCGTCGTTGGAAAAGCATGGCGGGCCGCTGGGGGCGGCAGGCTCGCCGCTCACCGCATTGCCCCTGTTTGCCACAGCACCTTCCGCCTCACCTTCCGCTGGCCCAACCGAAGCCCCATCTCCACCTGATCCGCTCGCCGCGGCGATCGCCGCCCTGGAACCGGACCGGCTGACCCCGCGCGACGCGCTGGACGCATTGTATCGCCTGAAAGCGATGCTGGCAGTTCCCGACGCGGCGGCGAACTAGGACCGATTGCGCAAATGCTGACCCCAATGCCCTTGCCGAAAGCCCCCGAGGCAGCCGCCTCCGTCCTCTCCGACGCTCTTGCCGCGCTCGCCGAGGAGGGCGGCCCGGTTTCGCGCGAAGCGGCGCTCGGCGTGTTCCGACGCCACCAGGCCCGGATGCAGCAGCATGTGCAGCACGCCTTCGAGCAGGACCAGATCAGCGGGCTGCAGGCCGCGCGCCTGCTCGGCAAGCTGACCGACGGGCTGATCTCCTCGCTCTATGAGCACGCCATCGCCGACACAGGGCTCGGCCGGCCCGAGCATCTCTCGGTCGCCGCGACCGGCGGCTACGGGCGCGGCGTGCTTGCGCCGTTCAGCGACATCGACCTGCTGTTCCTGACCGCGCAGGAGCCCCCACAGCAGACCCTGCAGGTCGTCGGAGTACATGCTCTACTTCCTGTGGGATCTCGGCGTGAAGGTGGGCCATGCCACGCGCTCGATCGAGGACTGCCTCGTCGAAGGCGCCAAGGACACCACGATCCGCACGGCACTGCTCGATGCGCGCCATATCGCAGGCGATGCTCCGCTGTTCGCGGAGTTCCACTCGCGTTTCCGTGCCGCCTGCAAGGCGGCCGGCGCCGCCGACTATATCGCCGCCAAGCAGGCGGAGCGCGACATGCGACACCGCCGCTATGGCGACAGCCCGTTCGTCGTCGAGCCGAACGTCAAGGAAGGCCGCGGCGGGCTGCGCGACCTGCAGACGCTCTACTGGATCGCGCGCTACGTCTACGACACGCAGACCATGGGCGAACTCGCCGATGTCGGGGACATCCTGACCGAGACCGAAGCGAAGCATGGCCGCCGCGCCTGGGAGTTCCTCTGGACCGTGCGCTTCCATTTGCACTACGTCGCCGGCCGGGCCGAGGAGCGGCTGACATTCGACCTTCAGCCGGTGGTCGGCGCGCGCATGGGCTATACGCGCCACGGCCGTCAGGACGGCGTCGAACGCTTCATGCGCCACTACTTCCTGACCGCGCGCGAGATCTCCCGCCTGACGCGCATCCTCGAGCCCGCGATCCTGCGCGAGGCGCTCGGCCCGCCCGCGATTGCGGCCGAGACCGACAAGGCGCTGGTGCAGGCGGGCTTCGTGCTGGCCGAGGGCGCGCTGCTGCCGCTGCCGGGGCGCGACTTCGACAAAGAGCCGATCCAGATGCTGCGCATCCTGCAGGTGGCGCGCGACCGCAATCTGGAACTGCACCCGCTCGCCGTGCGCTCGTTGATCCAGAACGAGCGCCGCGCCGTGGAGCTGCGCGGCAATCCAAAAGCAGCCGCGCTGTTCATGGACCTGATGTGCGGGCGCGAGCCGGACCATCACCGTGCCAGCCTGCATCCGGACGGCGCGCGCTGGCTCTCGGTGATGAACGAGACCGGTTTCCTCGGGCGCTTCATTCCCGACTGGGCGCGCATCGTCGGCCAGATGCAGTTCGACACCTATCACGTGTTCACCGTGGACGAGCACACGATCGAGGCGGTGCGCGTGCTCAACATGATGGAGCGCGGCGAACTGGCGCAGATCGCGCCGGTCGCCAGCAGCCTGGTCGATCATCTGCAGTCGCGCCGCGCGCTCTATCTGGCGATGCTGCTGCACGACATCGCCAAGGGCCGCGGCGGCGACCATTCGGAGCTCGGCGCGGAGGTTGCGCTCAAGGTCGGGCCGGCGCTGGGTCTTTCGGCCGAGGAAACCGAGACCGTGTCGTGGCTGGTGCTGCATCACCTGCTGCTCTCGACGATCGCCTTCAAGCGCGACATCGACGATCCGAAGACCATTCTGGATGTCGCCGACACGATCCAGTCGCCCGAGCGGCTTCGCCTGCTGCTGGTGCTGACGGTGGCGGACATGCGCGCCGTGTCGGCCAAGGTGTGGAACGGCTGGAAGGCGCAGTTGCTGCGCGAGCTCTATGCGCGGGTCGCCGAGGTGCTGGCCGGCGGGCTCTCCACCACCGAGCGCGACGTGCGCGTGCAGCGCGCCAAGCACGCCGCCGCCGCGCTGCTGTCGGACTGGCCGCGGCAGGACATCGAGCAATTCACCTCGCTCGGCTATCCCGGCTACTGGCTGTCATTCGACCCGGAGACGCAGGCGCGCCACGCCCGCCTGGTGCGCGACGCCGAGGCGCGCGAGGCGCCGCTGACGGTGGAGACGCAGCCGCTGCCGGCGCGCGCGGTGACCGAGGTCACGGTCTACTGCGCCGACCATGCCGGTCTGTTCAGCAAGATCTCCGGCGCGCTCGCGGTCGCCGGCGCATCGATCGTCGATGCCCGCATCCACACGATGACCAACGGCATGGCGCTGGATACGTTCTGGGTGCAGGACGCCGCCGGCGGCGCCTTCGACGCGCCGCACCGGCTGGCGCGGCTCGCCGTGCTGATCGAGCAGGCGCTGTCCGGAAGGCTGCGCATCGCAGCGGAAATCCGGAAGATGTCGAAGGTGCTGCTGGGGCAGCGCATGCGCGCGATCCATGTGCCGCCGCGCGTGGTGATCGACAACCATGCCTCCAACACGCACACCGTGCTGGAAGTGAACGGCCGCGACCGTCCCGGCCTGCTGCACGACGTCACGGATGCGATCAGCGAGCAGGGGCTGCAGATCGCATCGGCACATGTCACCACCTATGGCGTGCGGGCGGTGGACGTGTTCTACGTGAAGGACGTGTTCGGGCTGAAGGTCGAGAACGAGCGCAAGCTTGGTCTGCTGCGCGAGGCACTTTTGACTGCTTTGACAAATCCTGACGAAGTGGAGCCGCCTCAGGCGGTTCCTACGAGGAAGCGTCGCCGCGCTGTCGCTGGTTAGACTTTCGGGTTGACAGGCAAAAATGTACACCTCGCCCGCTTGCGGGAGAGGTCAGTCGCGGCAGCGACGCGGGAGAGTGTGCGCCCAAGTTGTGCATGACTGCCGCTGCACCCTCTCCCGTCGCGCTACGCGCTCCGACCTCTCCCGCAAGCGGGCGAGGTGTACATTGTGAACATGGTCCGGCGGCAACGAAGTCTTACCTTTCGCGCGTAGACGCAACTCGGCGGAACGCATACTATTCAATCGCAGGAATGCCTGTACCGTTTGTGCGAGTTCGGAACAGGTACCCGTAAGGTATCCAGGATATGGTCGCACTGGCTCGATCGTGATTAGATTCTCGAGGGACAGAGGCATCTCTCCCTTGCGCAGCGCGTGGCGGCTCTTGCCGCCACGCACGCGGAGGTACCTGTTCACGCGTGGCTATGCCATGGCTGCGCCGGCGATTGCGCGCGACCCGCCGCCCGCAC
>CAWCDM010000028.1:0-27559 GCA_963794185.1 uncultured Alphaproteobacteria bacterium
GCCACTTCCACTGACCGAAGACGTGAGCCTGCCGCTGAGCGATAGCCCTCTGACCTGTCCTCACGCGCTTCGAACTGGCCGAAGTCATCCACTGATACCAAGTGGCGATCAGGTCCGACTCTCCGGCCTGTGCTTCCCGTCGTCGCGGGCGAAGGCCTGCCATCCACGTCTTTGCTGATCGCAGCAGCGGAAAGACGTGGATGCGTGCGCCAGGAAGCTGGCGAGTTCCAGCCGGTGCAAGTCCGGCCCAGGTAAGGGGCAGCGCCCGCCTGGTAGTGAGTGTTGCGTAAGTCCGTCGGCGACGGCGGCCGCGAAGCGTATACAGCGATCGTGCGGGGTGGGCTATTGAGCCGCGAAACGTCAATGTCACAGAGGCCGAGACCTTGCACCAGCCGAAGGCAACATGTGCGGCGCCGTTATGCGAGGTGCTGACGCTCTGCCGTGGTCGAAGACCCCATCACGCACGAAAGGAACGCGTCGGAACCTCGGCCTTCAACGGGGCAGGCTCTGGGAGATCGCGTGTCTGGCCGGATGACCGCAAGGACGCCGGCCCGCATCGGGAAGGCGAGGAGCCGTAGCCGACGATGCACGGGCACGAGAAGTCGGACCCCGCCATAGTAGCGGTGAAACCGGCGAACAAAAGTGCGCCGCGAAGGCGGGGCAGGCCACCGCTGGCGGAGCCGGTGGAGCGAAGGGCGGGGGCCGAGGGGAACGCGGATCAGCGAAGCACGCACCGGGCACAGAACCGGGAGAGCGTGACCCAGGCGCTGGGCCGCGTACGGAAGCTGCAAGGAAAAGAAGAAGGAACGGTTCACCGCGCTCCTCCACCACGTCAATGTCGACACGCTGCGGATGGCGTTCTACGCGCTCAAGCGAGACGCCGCCCCTGGTGTGGACGGCCTGACATGGCAGGACTACGAGACAGAGCTCGAGCCAAGGCTCGCGGACCTGCACAGCCGGGTCCACCGGGGAGCATACCGGCCGCAACGCCCCGCCTTCGCAGGGGCTGGCTGCGTCGGACGTATATTCCGAAGGCGGACGGCGGCAGCGGCCGTTGGCGGTCGCGGCCTTGGAGGACAAGATAGTCCAGGGCACGACCGGGATGGTGCTGAACGCGATCTACGAGGAGGAGTTCCTCGGGTTCTCGTACGGGTTTCGTCCCGGACGCGGCCAGCATGACGCGCTGGACGTGCTGTCGGTTGGGATCGACCGCAGCAAGGTGAACTGGATACTGGACGCCGACATCAGCAGGTTCTTCGACACGGTGAGCCACGAATGGCTCATCCGCTTCGTGGAGCACCGGGTCGGCGACCGCGCATCATCCGCCTGATCCAGAAATGGCTCAAGGCAGGCGTGCTCGAAGACGGGGCGGTGGTCGGTCAGCGACAGGGGGACGGGGCAGGGATCGGTGATCTCGCCGCTGCTCGCCAACATCTACCTGCACTACGCCTTCGATCTGTGGGCCGAGCGATGGCGACGGCGGGAGGCGACAGGCGACATGATCATCGTGCGCTATGCGGATGACTCGTCGTCGGCTTCGAGCACGAGGCCGATGCCCGGCGGTTCCTCGAGGCGATGCGCGAAAGGCTTGAGGCGTTCGCGCTGTCGCTACATCCGGACAAGACCCGCCTGATCGAATTCGGCCGCCACGCGGCCGCCAGACCGCGAGCGGCGCGGGCAGGGCAAACCGGAGACCTTCAACTTCCTGGGCTTCACCTTCATCTGCGGCACAGACCGCCGGGGCAAGTTCCTCGTCAAACGGAAGACCCAGCGCGACCGCATGCGGCGAAGCTCAAGGATATGAAGGAGACGCTGCGGCGGCGCATGCACCAGCCCATCCCCGAGACCGGGGCATGGCTGGGGCAGGTGGTCCGACGGCTTCTTCAACTACCACGCCGTACCGACCAACAGTCGGGCCATCGTGGCGTTCCGCCACCACGTCATGGAGCTCTGGCAACGCGCGCTACGGCGGGGAAACCGAGGACAAAACGACGTGGGCACGGATCGCGAAGCTCGCCGACGACTACCTCCCCAAACCTCGCATCCTTCATCCTTGGCCGAGCAACGCTTCGCCGTCACCCACCCGAGGTGGGAGCCGTATGCGGGAAAGCCGCACGTACGGTTCTGTGCGGGGGGCGCTCAGCAATGAGCGTCCCTACCGCGATCGACCTGCGTCGGCATGACGATGAGAGCGGTGTTCGAGCCAACCCCCAGGCCACGGTTGCGTGCATGGCGCAAGCGTGCCAACGCGGCCCCCGGTACGGCTTCCGTTGTGGCACGGACCTCTCGGGCGGGCACCCGGACTCGTTCACAAAATCGAGAACGATTCTGATTGCTGCCACCGAACGAAATATCCTGGGGCCAATGAAAAATCGACTGCCCGTCTTCTCCGCGACGCGCCTATATATTTATTGTGAACTTGGAACGGTACAATTCCAGATGCTTGGTACAGCCACCCAAATCCTCACGCGCGCGTGAGGATTTCATATTTCTTTGGCATTGCCGTTAAGACTTCATTAAGCGTCGTTTCATTCCACGCTCCGAACGGGGGTTGAAATGGCGGTCAGATTGACTGTTGCCGACGAGTTCAGGGCGGTGGCGGCGCGTTACCAAAAGCGAGCCAACGACACGATAAGACCAGCGATGCGGGACGCATATCGGCAGCTTGCTCTGGGATACCTGAGACTTGCCTTACAGCAGGAGGCGATCGAGCGATGCCACGCCGTGGTCGGCAGGCTGGACGACGATGACCTGGTCGATGGTCAGGAGCTCCGCGAGAATTTGACTGTCGAATTGACACCACGATTGACACCACGACGGCATGATCGAAGCATTCCTTGACCCATTCCGTCCATCCGCTCATCACGCACGACCCTGATCGGCTGCGGGTGGCGTCCAGTCACGGTGGGCAAGATCGCTGCCAAGGCTGCTTCGGACCGCCGGTCCGCCACGTCGCCACAGTCAATATGCCCCGTCAGGGCCCCTACTTCCACGCGCCGATCAGCAAGGCGCGCCCCTCGCCGACACGTGAATCCCGCGCGATGGCATCGGTTGCGCGCAAGACCAAGATGGGCTTGTCGGCCGCCAGGACCAGCATGTAGCGAAACCCGAAGGGCTTTCCGGACAGTGGGACGGACGTCACGCCGGTCACCGTAAAGCCGAGCTTGGACAACCCCGCCACCACGAGCGAGAAAGCCTTCGAGCCGTCGGGAGCCTCGATATTCACCACGAGCCGGTCCGGATGCAGATCCGGCATGCGGGTCAGGCTGCGGGCGATCACCCAGAAGCTCGTGGCGCCGCCCTCGGTATCCTTGATGCGCGTCTCGCCGACGATGCGCACATCGGGATCGAGCGCACCCAGCAGCAGCTTCGTCGTTTCGATCGACATGCCGCCGGCGGCCATTGCCGGGATCAGACCGCCCACGGCCTGTCCGCTCTTCACTGCGTCGGCCACCGCGCCGATCGTTGCCAGCGCAACGCTGCGATCGAACGCGGGAACGCGAGAGCGGGATGCCTCGGCTGCCTGCTCGGCCGGCATGCCGGATTGCGCGACGTAGGCAAGATCGGCCGCACCGGCGGCACCGGGCCAGAACAGTGCGATCAGAAGCGCGGTCCGGACGCCGCCTCGGCGCATCAGGCGAGCGGCGCACAGGCATGCGCCAGCCAGTCGCGAACCGGCGGATCGAGGCATGGTCCGACCTCCGCCAGCACCCGCGCGTGATAGGCGTCGAGCCAGGCAAGCTCAGCGGTCTCGAGCAGACGCGGGTCGATCAGCCGGCGGTCGAACGGCGCCAAGGTCAGCGTTTCGAAGCACAGGAAGGGCTTGCTCGCCCCGGGAAGATCGCGTTCAAGCACCAGCAGCAGGTTCTCCAGCCGGATCCCGTAGCCGCCAGGCAGGTAGAAGCCCGGCTCGTTCGACAGGATCATCCCCGCCGCGATCGGCACCGGCCTGGCGAGGCGGGATAGGCTGACCGGCCCCTCGTGGACCGACAGATAGCTGCCCACCCCGTGGCCGGTGCCGTGGTCGTAGTCCAGCCCGACCTGCCACAGCGCGCGTCGGGCGAAGGCATCCAGATGCGCACCGCCGATGCCCTGCGGGAACACCAGCGTGGCGATGGCGATGTGACCCTGCAGCACGCGCGTGACGCGTTCCCGAAGTTCTGCCGGCGGCTCATCCGGCCCGGTCCAGACGGTGCGGGTGATGTCGGTCGTACCGTCCGGATACTGGCCGCCGGAGTCGATTAGATAGACCTCGTCGGGGCGGATCGGCCGGTTGCTCTCCTCGGTCACGCGATAATGGATGATGGCGCCATGCTCCCCCGCCCCGGAGATTGCCGGGAAACTCTCGCCGCGGAACCCATCGACCTCCTGGCGCAAGGCAAGCAGTTTCGCCGCCGCCGATATCTCGGTCTCGGTGCCTTCTCGACCGACCTCCGCCAGAAAATGCAGAAACCGGCACACCGCCACCGCGTCCCGCGCATGGGCGTTGCGGGCGCCCTGCTGCTCGACCTCGTTCTTGCACGCCTTCGGCAACAGGCAGGGATCCGGGCCCGCCACCACGACCGCGCCCGCCTGCCGCAGTTTCTGCGCGAACCAGACCGGGGTGCCCGAGGCATCGACCCGCACCCGCTTGCCGGCGAGACGCCCCAGCGCCGGCTCCAGCGCCTCCCGCCCCGCCACGGATACGGTGTTGCCGAGCCACTCGCGCGTCGCGTCGGGCAGCTTGGCGGGATCCATGAACAGTTCGGTCCCGCCATCGGCGTGGGTCAGGGCGAAGCCCAGGGCGAACGGCGTGAACGGCACGTCGCCGCCGCGGATGTTCAGCAGCCAGGCGATCGAGGCGGGGTCGCTGAGCACCGCGGCATCCTGCTTCGCTTCCCGCAGCAGCCCGGCGATCTGCTCGCGTTTTTCCGTGGCGGTCCGTCCGGCATGCTCCAGCGGATGCGGCACGGCCGCTGCCATCGGCGCTGCCGGCCGGTCCGTCCAGACCGCATCGACGGGATTCCGCGTCACCGGATGCATGGCGAGGCCGGCCTCGATGAAGCGGGCGAGCCCTTCCTCGCTGATCAGCAGCGGATCGTAGCCGATCCTCGCCCCCTGCGGTGCGTTGGCGGCCAGCCAGGCGGGCGGCGGGTCCTCGGTGATGTGCCGGCATTCCCACACCGCGGCGTCGGTCTGCGCGGCAAGCTGCAGCACGTAGCGTCCATCGGTGAACACCGCCGCCTTATCCAACAGCACCGCCGCCAGCCCGGCGCTGCCGGTAAAACCGGTGAGCCAGGTGAGCCGTTCAGCCGATGCCGGCACATACTCGCCCAGATGCTCATCGGCCCGCGGCACGATGAACCCGTCCAATTCCTGGCGCTGGAGTTCCTGACGCAACGCTGTCAGACGCTGTCTGGCCGAGCCGTTCATGCCACGCCTCCATCGGTCAAGCCCATGCACATTTTCATACCTCGTTAATCGTCCATGCACCCAGAACATAACTGGCGGGGGAAATCGGCAATTTTCCATAACCGCCGCAAGGCATATGTTGCACTGCAGTAGATGACCGGGTGGCGGCTAGCCGCGATGGCGCCGCGCAGATCCGGTTGCTGGATTGGAATGAGACTCATGAGCGCCCCAATGACCAAGGACCAATTCACGTACTCGCTCGGCAATGCGAGCTACGTGGATTACTCATACGACGAGCCGCCTGTCACCGTCGTCAAGACGCCAAGGAACGGGATTGGCTATTGGCTGGGCCGGGCCGCAGCCGCATTCACCGCATGGCGGCGCCGGCAGGCAGTGCTGCAGGAACTTGGGATGCTGTCGGAGCGTGAACTGGCGGATATCGGCCTGTCGCGAGCGGATCTGCCGCGCGTGTTCGACCCCGCCTTCGCCGCGGACCATGCGCGCGGACGAGGCTACCTCGCCTACTGAGCCGATGGCGGGCCGCCGAGGCCAGCCTTCCTACCGCGACGCAATATGAGCGTGGTCCAGGGGCCGTCCTGGATGCTGGCCTCCAGCGCGAGACCGCAGCCACGGTGGGCTGATACGACGGCCATTGCCTGGTTCTGCAGCAACCCGGAGAGGATGGCCGTGCCTCCGGGCGCCAGACGCGCCGCGAGCGACCGCGCCAGCAGGCAAAGCGGGCGGGCGAGGATGTTGGCGAAGACAAGATCGTAGGGACCGGCGCTACGAACCGCAGGATGCCGCCAGCCGTCCGCGAGCCTGAGCCGCACCAGCCGTCCCAGTCGGTTCGATGCCGCATTCTGCTGCGCCACACGCACCGACCACGGTTCTATGTCGCTGGCCAACACAGGACGATGCAGCAGTCGGGCGGCAGCCATGGCCAGAATCCCGGATCCGGTTCCCAGGTCCAGGATCCGCTGTGGACGCCGGTAGGCGACGCGCTCCAGTGCCCGAAGGCAGCCGCGCGTCGAGCCATGCTCGCCCGATCCGAAGGCGAGGCCGGCATCCAGGGTCAGGGTGATGCGGCCTGGCGTTGGCTGGCCACGCAGATGGGTCCCGCGCACGGCGAACCGGCGGCCGATCAACTGTTCGGGGAATGACGCGTAGGTCCGGGCCAACCAGCCGTCTGCCGGGGTCGGCGTCCGCCGCACCGGGACGGACACGCCGGCGACTTTTGCGGCCAATGCGAGGGCAGCCGTCAGTTCCGGTTCGTTGCTGCCGGCCTGCCTGACCCCTTCGACACGCCAATCGCCTGACTTGTGATCGCGAAAGAAGCCGACCGTCGCGCACACGGAGGACAGTGCGGATTCGTAGAGTTCGAGCGCCGCCTCTGGTACGTCGACCGAGATGGTTTCCAGGCGGGAAGGACGGCGCCGCTGCACCCTCACCCGCCACGCTGTGGCGTGGCGACCTCTCCCGCAGCGCGGGAGAGGTGTACCGATTGCGTAGACCTCTTCCGCGCTGCGGGAGAGAGCCTGCCCCGGACTCGATCCGGGGTCGGCGCGCATTTGCGCGCCGGGAGAGGGCGCTCCTTCACGCCTTCTCCACGAACCGGTCGAGCACGCGCTTCTCCCCCGCCTTGTCGAACGCCACGTCCAACCGATGGTCTTCGGCCGATGTCACCGTGCCGTAGCCGAACTTCTGGTGGAACACGCGGGCGCCGACCGGGATGGCGTCGGTCCGCGCCGGCCGCCCCGGCTGCTCCCAGGCCTCGATCGTCCGCGCCCGCCGGGCCACGAGCGGGAACTGGCCGGTGAACGTCGTGGCGGCAAGCACCCGCGCATTGCGCGCCAGCTCAGCCGAACCGATCCGATCCACATCGGCATCCGGCAACTCCTCGATGAACCGGCTCGGGATGCTGGTCTGCCAGTTGGCGTAGATCCGGCGGTTGGCGGCATGGCTGACGATCGCCCGCCGCCGGGCGCGGGTCAGCCCGACATAGGCCAGCCGGCGCTCTTCCTCCAGCGACTTCACGCCGCCCTCGTCGAGCGCCCGCTGATTGGGAAACAGCCCCTCCTCCCAGCCCGGCAGGAACACGGTGTCGAACTCCAGGCCCTTGGCGCCGTGCAGCGTCATCAGGCTGACGCGGTCGCCTTCCGCGTTTTCGTCGTTTTCCATGACCAGCGACACGTGGTCCAGGAACCCCGACAGAGCCTCGAAATCCGCCAGCGCGCGGACCAGCTCCTTCAGGTTCTCCAGCCGCCCCGGCGCCTCGGGCGACTTGTCCTGCTGCCACATGTCCGTGTAGCCGCTCTCGTCGAGCATGGTGGCCGCCGTCACCACGTGGCCATCCTTGTCCAGCATCGCGCGCCAGCGAACGAAGCCGCGCAGCAATTCGTCGACCTGCTCCTTCACGCGCCCCTTCAGCCCGCCGCTCCCGATCAGCAGCGCCGCGGCCTCCGACAGCGGCACGCCGGCTGCCCGCGCCGTCTCATGCATGGTCCGCAGCGCCACCTCCCCCACGCCCCGCCGCGGGACATTGACGATGCGTTCGAAGGCAAGATCGTCCGCCGGCTGGACCACGATGCGCATGTAGGCGATGGCATCGCGGATCTCCTGGCGCTCGTAGAACCGCAGCCCGCCGACCACCCGATAGGGCATGCCGAGGGTGATCAGCCGCTCCTCGAAGGCGCGCGTCTGGAAGCCTGCCCGCACCAGGATCGCCATCTCCGCCAACGGTTCGCCCTCGCGACGCAGCGCCTCGATGCGCTCGCCGACCATGCGGGCCTCCTCTTCGGAATCCCACAGGCTCACCACCGTCACCCGCTCGCCTTCCGCATCCTCCCGGCCGGGCCGCAGCGTCTTGCCCAGCCGGCCTTCGTTGTGCGCGATCAGCCCCGAGGCGGCGGCCAGAATCGGCGCAGTGGAACGGTAGTTCGCCTCCAGCCGGACGATCCGGGCGCCCTCGAAGTCCTTTTCGAAGCGCAGGATGTTCTCCACCTCCGCGCCGCGCCACGAGTAGATCGACTGGTCGTCGTCGCCGACGCAGCAGATGTTCCGGTGACCCTGCGCCAGCAGCCGGAGCCAGAGATACTGCACGAGGTTGGTGTCCTGGTACTCGTCCACCAAAATGTAGCGAAACCGGCGGTGATAGTCCGCCAGCACGTCCGGCTGCCCGCGCAGGACCTCGGTCATGTGCAGCAGAAGGTCGCCGAAATCCGCCGCATTCAGTGCGCGCAGCCGCGACTGATAAGCCGCGTACAGCTCCCGCGCCCGGCCGGCGGCGAAATCGGTGTCCTCGGCCCGGGTGACGCGCTCGGGCGTCAGCCCACGATCCTTCCAGCGCTGGATCACCGCCATCAGCGCCGGCGGTGCCCAGCGCTTGGCATCCACCCGCTCGGCTTCCATCACCTGCTTGAGCAGGCGCAGCTGGTCGTCGGCATCCAGGATGGTGAAATTGGGCGTCAGTCCGACCTGCTCCGAATGCCGGCGCAGCATGCGCGCACACAGGGCATGGAACGTGCCGAGCCACAGCCCCTCGACCGGCCGGCCCAGGATCGCGCCCACCCGTTCGCGCATTTCCCGCGCCGCCTTGTTGGTGAACGTCACCGCGAGAACCTGGCCGGGCGCGGCCCGTCCGGTGAGCAGGATGTGCGCAAAGCGCGTCGTCAGCACCCGTGTCTTGCCGGTCCCGGCGCCGGCCAGCACCAGAAGCGGGCCGTCGATGGTCTCGACCGCGGCACGCTGCTCGGCGTTGAGACGCGCGAGGTAGTCGGTCATGCGGCGAATCGCGGCGAGGGCATGGGTCTGGATATAGTGCGCGGCGCCGGTTCGGGCCAATCGGTTCCGGCGATCATCCGGATGTCGATGGTTGCTGCGACGCTGGTCCCGACGTCGCCGCCATGATCGAGGAAGCCAGCTCGCTGACGTCCGGCAACAAGTCCGAAGCCGTTGCGCCGGCGATGCGACGCCCGCTCGACCAGCATGCGCGGCGTGGCTCGTTGTTCGGCGCTCACCCCAGGTCGGTCAGGTTCCGCGATGGCGTTGACCTGACGGCGCCGGCGCTCGATGTCGAGCTTGACGCTGCCACCGGCCGAGAAATCGAGCGGTGACGCATGCCTTGCTGCCGGATACCCACACCGGGACCCCGGCCGATCGGCTGCTGATCGCCACTGCGATCGAACTGGGCTGTCCGCTCGTCACCTATGACGAGCAAATATTGCGCATTGGTAAGCGGCGCGGTCGGCAGCACGGGTTCGCAACCAGCAGTTGACAGCCAAGGAGGCCGGGTCCGTCAGCCCGGCCTGACCGGTCGCACCCCCAGGATATGCGCGATCGCGTAGGTCAGGTCGGGCCGGTTGAGCGTGTAGAAATGGAACTCGTCCACCCCGTTGGCCTGCAGCAGGCGGACCTGCTCGGCCGCCACGACCGCGGCGACCATCCGGCGGATTTCCGGGTCGTCGTCGGTCCCGTCGAGCAGATGGCCGAGCCAGTCCGGCACGCTGGTGCCGCACATCGCGGAGATTTTCACCGCCTGGGGGAAGTTGGACACCGGCAGGATGCCCGGCACGATCGGCGCGGTGATCCCCGCCGCCAGGCAGCGGTCGAGAAAGCGCAGATAGATCGAGGTATCGAAGAAGAACTGGGTGATCGCCCGGGTCGCCCCGGCGTCCAGCTTGCGCTTCAGACTGTCGAGGTCGGCGCCGGCGTCCGTTGCCGCCGGATGGGTCTCCGGATAGGCCGCCACCGAAATCTCGAAATCCGCCACACGCTTCAGTCCGGCAACCAGGTCGGCGGCGAACGAGTAGCCACCTGGGTGCGGTTCGTAGGCCGCACCCGGCGGGGCATCGCCGCGAAGTGCGACGATATGGCGCACGCCGGCTTCCCAGTACTGCCGCGCCACCTCGTCCACCTCGTCGCGACTGGCGCCCACGCAGGTCAGATGCGCGGCCGGAACCAGCGCGGTTTCCTGTACGATGCGGGCCACCGTTGTGTGGGTGCGGAGGCGCGTGCTGCCGCCCGCCCCGTAGGTGACAGAGACGAAACGCGGCCTCAGTGGCTCCAGCCGGCGGATACAGGTCCAGAGCTGGACCTCCAGCGCATCGGTCTTGGGGGGGAAGAATTCGAACGACAGAAGCGGCGGCGGCTGGGTCGCGCCCCGCGACGGCAGCGCGGAAAACCGCGGGCCGGTGAGCCAGCGTTCGAGCGTGGGCCGCCCCGAATCATCCGGCACGTCGACTGGGATGTTGTCCATGGCCTCTCTTCACCAGCTTCGCCCGCCAACGCAAGCATCCATTGCAGGCCGGTCGTGGCGCAGGCCGGTCCAAGTTGCGCGACGGCGAGGCCTTGCATAGACTCGAACACGCAAACCTCAACCGCCCCCCTGTTCCCTGTGGGCAACAGAGCTGCCATGTGCTGCCTGTAAACCCCCGCCTGGCAGCGGGGGCGATATCTGTCCTTCGTCCGAGGAGCACGATGCGCGCCGTCAACCACCGTCACCTTCTGGTGATCACCACCGTGCTGCTCGGCAGTCTGGGCGCATGCGCAACGCCACCGCCCGCCGATGATCCCGACGCCGTCGCGGACTTCAAAGAGGCCAACGATCCGCTGGAACCCACCAACCGCGCGATCTACGCATTCGACGACGCGCTCGACACCGTCATCCTGCGTCCGGCCGCGAAGGCCTACCGCTTCATTGTGCCGGCGCCGGCGCGTACCGGAATCCACAACGCCCTGACCAACCTGGGCACCCCGGTGCAATTGAGCAACGATATGCTCGAGGGCAAGCCGCGCCGCGCCGGCGATACCACCATGCGCTTCCTGATCAACACCACGGTAGGCGTGCTGGGGATCTTCGACTTCGCCAAGGACTGGGGCTATCCGGACCACGATGCCGACTTCGGCATGACATTGGCCCTCTGGGGTCTGCCGGAGGGGCCATTCCTGTATCTGCCGGTATTCGGACCATCCAATCCCCGCGACGCCGTGGGGCTCGGCGGCAACGCTCTGATGGACCCGTTCACCTGGGTGGGCCAGGGCACCACAGTGCGCGCGCTCGACTGGTCGCGTATGGGCATCAACGCGATCGATCAGCGCGAGCGCCATCTTGATGACATCGACAGCACAAAGAAGACGGCGCTTGACCCCTACGCCACGTTCCGCAGCCTGTACCGGCAGCATCGCCAGGGACAGATCGATGATCTTCGCAAAGACAAGCGCGCTACAATTCCGGTATGGTTCCCTGAGTCGCGCGCACCGAATACAGTTACCTATTCACCGGCCGTATCGCCGGCCTATTGACCGAGGCCCCAGCACGCCATGCCTAACCGCCGCAATTTCCTGGTCCTGATCGCAGCCTCGCTGCTGCCAGCCACCGGTCGACTGGTCCGTCCCGCTTTGGCCCAGGCGGGCGGCGGCCATGCCAGCGACTTCATCAAAGGCATCGGCGACAAGCTCGTGGCGGTCGTGAACGGCCCGGGCAGCGAACGCGACAAGCGCGAGCGGCTGACCCAGATCATCAACTCGGGGGTCGATGTCGATGGGGTGGCGCGGTTCTGCCTGGGGCGCTTCTGGCGCAACGCATCGCCCGAGCAGCAGAAGCGCTATATCGAGTTGTTCCACCAGGTGCTGGTGAACAACATCACGAGCAAGCTCGGCGACTACCAGGGCGTCCGTTTCACCATGGGCCGCACGCAGCAGCGCGATGACAACGATGTGGTGTCCACCGTCGTCGAGCGGCCGAACAATCCGCCGACCAACGTCGACTGGATCGTCAGCAGCGCCAGCGGCAGCCCCAGGATCATCGATGTGGTCGCCGAGGGCACGTCGCTCCGTTTGACGCAGCGCAGCGACTACGCGTCCTATCTGGCCCGCAACAACAACAACATCGATGCGCTGATCAACGCCATGCGCCAGCAGGTGGCCCAGGCGGGATAATGACGTTCGGGATAGCGACGCTCTCGTACATCACCATGCGATAGCCTTGCTGCGTGAAGTCGGCGCATGCGGTCATGCCGATTCCGCCGAGCACCATCCGCGAGGCGAAGTTGTCCTCGCGTGCTACCGCCACGATGCGGCGCAGCCTCGACTGCTGGTGGCCGAAGCGCAGCGCGGCACCGGCCGCCTCGCGCGCCAGTCCGCGGCCCTGCCCCTCGGGCCATAGTGCGAACCGCAGTGCGACGCCCCGGCCGTCCGGCCGCGGCTCCAGACCTGTGATCCCGACAAAGGATGTCCCCGGGCTCTCGACCCTGGGGCTGGCCGCCACCTCGCGGATCGCCCACATGCCGTAGCCGTTGGCGCCCCATGCGACGACGTCCGCGGCCAGTTCCTCGGCTGCCTGCACCGGCGAGCGAACGCCGCCCAGCATGATGGCGAACACGCGCGGATCGGACTTGATGGCGCACAGGTCGGGCAGGTCTGTCCCACCGACAGGCGTCAGCAACAGCCGCCCTGTGCGCACGATCCAGGTCGGGTTCATGGCGGCCCCGACGCCGACAGGCACCGCCGGGCCGGAACGCAGCGTTCAGTCGCGGTAACCGCGGTCGATGCCGTCGAGCAGTCGAAGATAGGCGGGCCACTCAGCCGATGCCCGCCCCCTGTCATGGTGTTCATACTGCTCGGCGACGCGCTCGCAGATCGCAGGTGCGATCTCCAGCAGCGGGGCGCCGGTCGCCTCCATCGTCAACTGGATGCGGGCGGCGCGGACGAACTCCTTCATCAGGCTGAACGCCTCGCGCGCGGTCACGCCGACCGTGGTCACACCGTGATGGCGCATGATCAGCGCGCGGTTTCGGCCCAGTGCAGCGACGATCCGCTCGCGTTCGTCGAAGCTGTCGGTCAGGCCTTCATAATCGTGGTAGCCGACCCGCTGGTAGAAGCGCATCGCGTTCTGCGACAGCATGCGCAGTCCATGCTTGGTGCCGGACAGGGCGATGCCTTCCTCCGGATGGACGTGCACCGAGCAGTTCACATCAGGCCGGCCGCGCAGAACGCCGCTGTGCAGCGTGAAGCCGGGGCGGTTGACGCCGGAACGTTCATCGAGGTCGTCGTCCATGCTGACCTCGACGAGATTGGACGCGGTGACCTCGGTATAGAGCAGCTCATGGCGCTTGATCAGGAAGCGTCGGGGATTTGACGGGCAGCGCATGGCGGCATGGTTGAAGATCACGTCCCCCCAACCGTGATGGGCGAGCAGCCGATAGACCGCGGCCAGATCGACGCGCGCCTGGCGGTCCTCGCTGGAGGTGGTCGTTGGGGCAGCCGTCTCGATGTCCATGACACCGTCCCTCGTCTCAATTCGGTCGCTCATTTATCGCGAGGCTGGGTTGGGGCGCAAATGCGAGGATTTGGCGGGGCGGGTGATCAAGGTCTTTCACGACAGAGGACACAAAGAACACGAAGTCTGAGTGGCTTGTTAGTCAACGTCATCGCTAGGCGGGTGCTCGCGGTCATGCGGAAGACGGGCGGAATTTCTTCCAACTTTCAATGGCTTGCAACAGGCGGATTTGGGGCGTGTGCCGAAGCCGCGGCGGCTGCCGGGCGGCTCTTCGACAGCGAGGACCGCGACCTGCGTCAATGAAGGTGATCCCCCTCGCGTCGACATCCCGCCGTGTTCGGGGCGCAGTCGCCTTTGCACTCCCCACCAAGCCGTCGCACGGCCACAGCTTGCAAGGAAGCCGATTACGATGAACGATCCGGCGAAAGGGGGATTTGGGACTGATGAAATACGACCTGTTGCTGACTGGCGGTGAGGTGCTCGACCCCGGCGCTGGACTTCGCGGCGTCATGGATGTCGGTATCGCCGGCGGAAAGATCATCGCGGTCGCCCCATCATTGCCGACCAGCGAGGCGCGACGAACGATCAGCGCCAAAGGCAGGCTTGTCACACCCGGGCTGGTCGACATGCATGCCCATGTCTTTGTCAACGCGCACGACATGGGTGGTCGTACCGATTGCATCTGCCAGGCAAGCGGCGTCACCACGCTGTGCGACGCCGGCAGTGCCGGCTCCGCGAATTTCGCCGGGCTGCGTCACGTCCTCGACCATGAGGTGCGCACGCGCGTACGCGCCTTCGTCAATCTCTCGGCGATCGGCATCACCGGCACCGCGCGCGGCGGCGAGCTGTCGCACCTGCCCTATGCCGACCCAGAGGGCTGCGCGCGCACGATCGTCGAAAACCCCGACCTCGCGTTCGGTGTGAAATTGCGCTTCGGCCCGGGCCTGGTGTGGGAATACTCGGCCGAGCCGGTCAAGCTGGCGCGCCGCGCGGCCGACATGGCCGGTGGCGTGCCGATGATGATGCATATCACCGACTCGCCGATCCCGCTGCCCGAACTGCTTGCTCACATGAAGCCGGGCGACATCGTCACTCACTGCTATCATGGCCGCGCCCACGGCATCATGGGCCAGGAGAAGGAGCTGGTGCTGAAGGAGGTGGTCGAGGCGCAGCGCCATGGCATCATCTTCGACTGCGCGCACGGCCGGAACCATTTCAACTTTCGTATGACCCAGAAGGCGCTCGATCAGGGATTTCTGACCGATACGATCTCCACCGATCTGACCCTGACGACGGCGACGCGCGGTCCGGTGTGGGATCTCCCCACGACGATGACCAAGCTGCTGCATTTCGGCATGCCGCTCGATGAGGTCGTGCGCCGCGCGACGGGCATTCCGGCGAAAGTCATGGGATATGAGGGAACTGTGGGCACGATCAAACCGGGCGCCAACGCCGACATCGCGGTCTTCGAACTGCGCGACGGCAGCTTCGAGCTGCGCGACAGCGACGGCGACACCATCGTCGCGCGCCGCCGCCTGCTGGCCCAGTTGACCTTGAAGGACGGGCGTGTGTGGTTCGAACGGCCCGCGGAATAGTGCGCCCGCCATCATCCGTGCACGACTGACCGCGACGACACAGGAGTATCCACCGCATGCCACGCCTCCGCTTCGGCGCCTTCCTCGCCCCGCACCACCCGGTCGGCGAGCATCCGATGTTGCAGTTCCGCCGCGATCTCGATCTCGTCGAGTTGCTGGACAAACTCGGGTATGATGAATTCTGGTGCGGCGAGCACCACTCCAGCGGCTGGGAGATGATCGCATCACCGGAAATGTTCCTCGCCGCGGCGGGCGAGCGCACGCACCGCATCAGGCTGGCGACCGGGGTCGTCTCGCTGCCCTATCACCATCCGTTCAACGTCGCCCAGCGCATGGTGCAGCTGGATCACATGACGGGTGGACGCGCGATCTTCGGCTCGGGTCCCGGCGCACTGGCCTCCGACGCGCACACGCTCGGCGTCGATCCGATGGTGCTGCGCGATCGCCAGGACGAGGCGATCGGCATTATTCGTCGGCTGTTCAATGGCGAGCGCGTCACCGCGAAATCGGAGTGGTTCACGCTGCAGGATGCCGCCTTGCAACTGCTGCCATTACAGGAGGAGATGGAGTTCGCCGTTGCCTCGCAGATCAGTCCGTCCGGCATGACACTGGCCGGCAAGCACGGCATCGGCATCATCTCCATCGGCTCGCTGTCCGAGGAAGGTCTGAACGCGCTGCCCACGCAATGGGGTTTTGCCGAGGCCGCCGCCGCGAAGCACGGCAGGACGGTGGATCGTGCAAACTGGCGCGTGCTGCTGAGCTGGCATATCGCCGAGACACGCGAGAAGGCGCGCGCCGAGGCCCGCGACGGCCTGATGCGGCATCACAACGAATATATCACCGGCACATTGCAGCGCCCCGGCGCGCGGCCGTTCCGGACGCCGGACGAGGCGGTGGAGAAGACCGCGTTCGCGTCAGGCGCGGTGTCCACAATCGGCACGCCGGACGATCTTGTCGAACGGATCCGCTCGGTGCTCGCGATGAGCGGCGGATTCGGCACCGTGGTCGGCTTCGTGCACGACTGGGCCAACCCGGAGAACACCATGCGTAGCTGGGACATGGTGGCGCGTTACGTCGTGCCGGAGATCAATGGCTATCTGGCCGGATTGCGGACATCGCAGGACTTCGTCACCAACAACCGCGCGGTGTTCGAGCGCTCGCGCGAGGCGATCATGGCCAAGATCACCGAGAACGAGGCCGCCGTCGCCGCGCTGGCGGTCACACGGTCCCCGATGATGAGCGCATCGGCCAGCAATGTGCCCGACCTCGACAAGTTGCGGACGGGAACTTGAGGTCCGCGCAATGAGCGGACCGCTCGCCGGCATTCGCGTGCTCGACCTGACCACGGTGCAGATGGGCCCCTGGTGCACGCGCATTCTCGCGGACTATGGCGCCGACATGATCAAGGTTGAAGCGCCGGAAGGTGACTCGTCGCGCTATACCGGTGTGTCGCGCCATCGCGGCATGAGCGGCAGCTTTCAGCACAACGCGCGCGGCAAGCGCAGCATTGCGATGGACCTCAAGCAGCCGGCGGCCCGCGAGGCGCTGCTGCGCCTTGTGCCGACCGTCGATGCATTTGCCTCGAACATCCGGCCGGCGGCGCTCGCGCGCCTCGGGCTCGACTATGACTCGGTGAAGCAGCTCAATCCTTCCATCGTCTATCTCAGCATGGTGGGCTACGGCAGCGGCGGGCGCTATGCCGGGCGCCCCGCCTACGATGACCTGATCCAGGCGGCCGCGGGGATTCCGATGCTGCTGCAGCGCTCTACCGGGCAGCCGCGCTTCATCCCGATGGCCGCGATCGACCGCATCGTCGGTTCGGCGGCCGCCAATGCGCTGCTCGCCGGGCTGCTGGCACGCGCGCGCACCGGCATCGGCCAGCACATTGAAGTGCCGATGTTCGAGACCATGGCGCAGTTCGTGCTTGCCGAACACATGCAGGGACGCACGTTCGACCCGCCGACCGGCCCGGCCGGCTATGCACGCACACTCTCGCAACATCGCCGCCCGCATCCGACCAAGGACGGCTTCATCGCCGTGCTTCCCTACAGCGACGGCCAGTGGCGCCGCTTCTTCGCAGCCATCGGCAAGCCGCATGTCGTGGAGCACGACCCGCGCTTCGCCGACATCGCCGCCCGTACGGCGAACATCGATGCGCTTTACGAAATGCTCGGCGAGGAACTGCAGCATCGCACGACCGACGAGTGGCTCGAACTGCTGCAGCGGAACGACATTCCGTGCATCCGCCCGCACACGCTGGAAAGCCTGCTCGAGGATCCTCACCTTGCCGACATCGAGTTCTTTCGCCTCGAGGAGCATCCGTCCGAAGGCCGCATCCGCACCATGCGCGAGCCCAGCACCTGGTCGGAAACCGCGCCGCCCGCTGGCCGCTTCGCTCCCCGCCTGGGCCAGCACACGCGCGAGATTCTCGGCGACGCCGGCTACACGCCGAACGAGATCGACGCGCTGCTCGATCAGCTCGTGGTGATGACGGATGGCACGCAATGTTGAAGTTAGCTTTCCGGGTCACGCTCGGCTGGTCGTGCGAGAAGCCAAAGGCACCCAGTCCGATGAACGCTGTGGATCGGAAGCCGTGCGTGGGGATCATGCGGTGCCATCGCGGTTGTAGAATCGAATCGCGCCTGCACCGCAAGGGTCCTTCATGACCACGACATCCGCCGGCCAGGTGGTCCATCGTGCCAGGCATGACCGATCCGATCATTCGACACGTCGAGGGTTTCTCTTGCTGCCGAGGCCGGTTATTCGCCGAGCGACAGAACCGCGGCGACACACTGTACCATGCCGGTTCCGGTGCCCCGATCGCGCGACTACCCGCAACCGGCCAAAACGATCGTGTCGAACTCCTCTACTGGTCGCTCTGGAAGGAACGTTGGTCCAATGCAGGTCGATTCGGACGCACCGTCCTGTCGGTCGATGACGCTCTCCGGTTCATCGCCTCAGAAGACATCGTCTGGGCCGCGGCATAGCCAACTCCGCCTGAAATGCGGAAAGTCGAGCCAAGCAGGATGTCACCACGAAGACACAAAGACACGAAGAACGCCGCACTTCGTGCCTTCGTGTCTTGGTGGTGGATGCCTGCTTTACCGCTCCACGCACATGGCGACACCCATGCCGCCGCCGATGCACAATGTGGCCAGCCCCTTCTTCGCATCACGCTTCTGCATCTCGTGCAGCAGCGTGATCAGCACGCGCGCTCCGGATGCGCCAATCGGGTGGCCGATGGCGATCGCGCCGCCGTTCACGTTGACCTTGTCGGTATCCCAGCCAAGATCCTTGTTCACCGCCAGCGCCTGGGCCGCGAATGCCTCGTTCGCCTCGATCAGGTCCAGGTCATCGACCTTCCAGCCGGCGCGGGCCAGCGCCTTGCGCGTGGACGGGATCGGACCGGTGCCCATCACCGCCGGATCGACCCCGGCCGTGGCGAAGGCCGCGATCCGCGCCAGCGGCTTGAGCCCACGCTTGCTCGCCTCGGCCGCGCTCATCAGCACCAGCGCCGCCGCGCCGTCGTTGATGCCGGACGCGTTGCCGGCAGTGACCGTGCCGTCCTTGCTGAACGCCGGGCGCAGCCGCGCCATCCCCTCGATGCTGGCGTCGTGGCGGATGTATTCATCGTCGGCCACCACCACGTCGCCCTTGCGGGTCTTCACCGTCACCGGCGTGATCTCGTCCTTGAAGCGGCCAGACTTCTGCGCCGCGCTGGCCTTCTGCTGCGAGCCGAGCGCGAACTGGTCCTGCTGCTCGCGGGTGATCTGATACTTGCTGGCGACGTTTTCGGCGGTGTTGCCCATGTGATAGCCGTGGAACGCGTCCCACAGCCCGTCCTTCAGCATCGTGTCAATGAATTCGAGCCCGCCCATCTTCTGCCCGGCGCGCAGATAGGCCGAGTGCTGCGACAGGCTCATGCTCTCCATGCCGCCGGCGGCGACGATCGCACTTTCGCCGGTGCGGATCTGCTGTGCCGCGAGCGCTACTGCGCGCAGGCCCGAACCGCAGACCTGGTTGATGCCGAAGGCGGTCTTGGAATCCGCCAGCCCAGCGGCGCGCGCAGCCTGTCTGGCGGGGTTCTGGCCCTCGCCGGCGGCCAGCACCTGGCCCAGGATCACCTCGTCCACCTCGCCGCCCTCGACGCCGGCCCGCTCGAAGGCCGCCTGCAGCGCGACCGCGCCGAGCGCATGCGCGGACAGCGTGCCCAGGGCGCCGCTGAAGCTGCCAACCGGCGTGCGGGCGGCGGAGACGATGACGATGTCGGCCATGTTGCTCTCCTCGGACAGTGTGCCCGGGCGCGGCCCGGGGCTCGGTCGCGACACCCTACCGCCGGGCGCCGGCTCTGGCCATGTGGGCGCGGAATGGCACAATATCAGCAGGAAAAGAACGCATGGGAGCACGTCGATGACCGAGCCCGCGCCGAGCTACGCGCACGGCACCAGCAATGTGGCGCTGATCGGGGACACGATCGGCGGCTACTTCGACCGGACCGTTGCGCGCTGGGGCGGCAGGCCGGCGCTGGTGGTGCGCCAGCAGGGCATTAGGTGGAGCTACCGCGAACTGGGCGAGAAGGTCGATGCGTTCGCCGCCGGGCTGATCGCGTTGGGACTGCTTCCGGGCGATCGGATCGGCATCTGGTCGCCGAACAACGCCGAATGGGTGGTGACGCAGTTCGCCACCGCCAAGGCGGGGCTGATCCTGGTCAACATCAACCCGGCCTATCGGCTCGCGGAACTGGAATACGCGCTGAACAAGGTGGGCTGCCGGGCGCTGATCACGGCGACCGCGTTCAAGACGTCCGACTATATCGGCATGATCAATACGCTGGCGCCGGAATTGCGGTCTGCGCAGCCCGCCCGGCTGGATGCGGCGAAGCTGCCGGCGCTGGAGATGGTGATCCAGATCGGCGATACGCCCGCACCCGGAGCAATACAGTTCGACGGCGTCTATGCCATGGCGGCGCAGTCGCACCGTGCGCGGCTGGCCGAGCTGGCGCCGCGCCTGCAGTTCGACGATGCGATCAACATCCAGTTCACGTCGGGCACGACCGGCCTGCCGAAGGGCACCACGCTGACCCACCACAACATCCTCAACAACGGCTACTTCCTCGGCCAGGCGATGCGCTACACCGAGCAGGACAAGGTGTGCATCCCGGTCCCGCTGTATCACTGCTTCGGCATGGTGATCGGCAATCTGGCCTGCATCACGCACGGCTCGGCCATGGTGTATCCCGGCGAGGGCTTCGATCCCCTGGCCACGTTGCAGACCGTGGCCGACGAGCGCTGCACCTCGCTCTACGGCGTGCCGACGATGTTCATCGCCCAGCTCGAGCATCCCGAGTTCGGGCAGTTCGATCTGACCAGCCTGCGCACCGGCATGATGGCCGGCGCCCCCTGTCCCATCGAGGTGATGCGCCGCTGCATCCGCGACATGCACCTGACCGAGATGACGATCGGCTACGGCATGACGGAAACCAGCCCGGTCAGCACGCAGACGGCGCTCGATGATCCGCTGGAGCGGCGCGTCTCGACGGTCGGGCGAGTGCATCCCCATGTCGAGGTGAAGATCGTCGATGCCGAGGGCCGTGTGGTGCCGCGCGGCACACCAGGAGAATTCTGCACCCGCGGCTATTCGGTGATGCTCGGCTACTGGGACGACGCGGAGCGCACGGCGCAGGCGATCGACCCCGCGGGCTGGATGCACACCGGCGACCTGGCGACGATGGACGCCGAGGGCTACTGCAACATCGTCGGCCGGATCAAGGACATGGTGATCCGCGGCGGCGAGAACGTGTATCCGCGCGAGATCGAGGAATTTCTCTACCGGCATCCGAAGATCCAGGATGTGCAGGTGTTCGGCATCCCGGACGAACGCTACGGCGAGGAGCTGTGCGCCTGGATCAAGCCGCGCGCCGGCGAGACATTGACCGCGGAGGAGGTGCGGGAGTTCTGCCGCGACCAGATCGCGCATTACAAGGTCCCGCGCCATATCCGCTTCGTCGACGAGTTCCCGATGACGGTGACCGGCAAGATGCAGAAATTCATCATGCGCGAGCGGATGGCGGCCGAACTTGGCGTGAAGGAGGCCGCGACGGCGTAGTTTCCCCCGCAGTGGCAGCCCCGCCCCTCCGCGTGTATGGTGCCGCGCGGCTGCGGATGGCCGATGCGTCGATCAAGCCGTCCATCAACGCGGGCAACACGAACGCGCCGAAAGGACACACTGCACATGCGCTGGGCACGCTTCGAGCAGAACGGCACGCCGGCCTATGGCGTGGTCGAGGGCGAGGAGATCATTCCGGTGCGCGGCTCGCCGTTCGAGGCCTGGGAGCGCACGCCGGCACGGCTGAATCTGTCGGAGGTGAAGCTGTTGCTGCCGGTGGTGCCACCGACCTTCTACGCCGCCGGTCTGAACTATGCCGAGCATGTGCGCGAGGCCGCCGAGAAGCTCGGCCTGAAGGTTGAACTGCCGACCCAGGCGGATGCCGGCTACCGTGCCAACAACGCCCTGATCGCCCATGGCGAGGCGATCGTGATCCCGAAGGATGCGACCGAGCAGGTCCAGTACGAGGGCGAACTCGTCGCGGTCATCGGCCGCACCTGCAAGCACCTCACACGCGAGAACGCGTTGTCGGCGGTGCTGGGCTGGACGATCGGCAACGACGTGAGCGAGCGAACCTGGCAGAAGAGCGACCGCACGCTGTGGCGGGCGAAGAACACCGACACGTTCAAGCCGATGGGTCCGTGGATCGAGACGAATGTGAAGCTGGAAGACCTCGTCACCAGGGTTCGCCTGAACGGCGAGGAGAAGAGCGTCTTCCCCACCAACCACATGGTCTTCGGCGTGGTCGACTTCCTGGTGGCGATGACGAAATACCTGACCCTGCATCCAGGCGACGTGCTATGGATGGGCACCGAGGGTGCCACCGAGAACATGAGGCACGGCGATGTCTGCGAGATCGAGATCAGCGGCATCGGCACGTTGCGCAATCCAGTAGTACGGGAGACCTGACATGGCCATGCAGCGCGAGGTTGTCGTCGTATCCGGCGTGCGTACCGCGATCGGCGATTTCGGCGGCGGACTGAAGGACGTGGCGCCGACCGAACTTGGCGCACAGGTGGTGCGCGAGGCGTTGTCGCGCGCCGGCGTCACCGGCGACGAGGTGGGCCAGGTGGTATTCGGCAACGTGATCCACACCGAGGCGAAGGACATGTATTTCGCCCGCGTCGCCGCGCTGAACGGCGGCGTCACCAAGGACGCGCCGGCGCTGACCGTGAACCGGCTGTGCGGATCGGGACTGCAGGCGATCGTGTCGGCGGCGCAGACCATCATGCTCGGCGACACCGAAATCGCGGTGGGCGGCGGCGCCGAGAGCATGAGCCGCGCGCCCTATATGGCGCAGGGCATGCGCTGGGGCGCGCGCATGGGTGATTCGTCCATGCTGGATATGATGCTGGCCGCGCTGCACGATCCGTTCGACAACATCCACATGGGCGAGACCGCGGAGAACCTGGCGGCGAGCCACCAGATCACGCGCGGCGACCAGGACGCGCTGGCGGTCGAATTGCACCGCCGGGCCTCGCACGCGATCGCCGAGGGAAGGTTCAAGCAGCAGATCCTGCCGATCAAACTGAAGACGCGGCGCGGCGAGACCGTGTTCGACACCGACGAGCACGTGCGCGCCGACACCACCGTCGAGAGCCTGTCGAAGCTGCGCACCGTGTTCCGCAAGGACGGCACGGTGACCGCGGGCAATGCCTCGGGCGTCAACGACGGCGCCGCGGCGGTGGTGCTGATGGAGCGCGAGACGGCGGCCAAGCGCGGCGCCAAGCCGATGGGGCGCCTGGTGGCCTATGCGCATGCCGGCGTCGATCCGAAATACATGGGCATCGGCCCGGTGCCGGCGACGCGCCTGGCGCTGAAGCGCGCCGGGCTGGCGCTGGCGGACATGGACGTGATCGAGGCGAACGAGGCGTTCGCCGCACAGGCATGCGCGGTGGCGAAGGACCTCGGCTTCGACCCGGAGAAGACGAACCCGAACGGCTCCGGCGTGTCGCTCGGCCATCCGATCGGCGCGACGGGAGCGATTTTGACGATCAAGGCGCTCTATGAACTGGAGCGCATCGGCGGGCGCTATGCGCTGGTCACGATGTGCATAGGCGGCGGCCAGGGCATCGCGGCTATTTTCGAGCGGGTGTAGTCGGCGTGCACCTCTCCTGCACGCTGGGAGAGGTGCATAACTGGCTACGCCGCTTACGTCTTCCACCAACCGGTCCGTGGCCGCGGCAGGCCCAGATTCTCCCGCAAGCGTCGCGCCCTTGTAGTCCTTCTGGAAAATCCCGCGCCGCTGCAACTCCGGAACTACGAACTCGACAAAATCCTCGAACGTCCCCGGCGTGTGGTGCCGCCCACCACATAGCCGTCGCAGGCGCGCTCGACGAACCATTGCTCCAGCCGGTCGGCGATCTCCTTCGGGCCGCCGACGATCGCCTCGCGCGGACGGCCGCGGCGCGTCACGTCGAGAAAATCGCGCACCGTCGGATTGCGGCCGATCACGCGCATCACCCGATCGCGCATCGCCTGCATCCCCGACATGCCATCCAGCTCCTCGTCGGTGAACGCCTCGTCCATGCCCTTCTTGGCGAAGTCGAAATTCAGCGCCTCGGACAGCAGCGACAACCCATCGACCTCGCGATACAGCGTCTCGATCAGCGCCATCTTGTCCTCGGCCTCGGCCTTCGTCGCCGCTGCCACCGGATAGGCAATCGTATTGACGGTAACCAGGTCGGGATCGCGTCCAAGCTGCGCCACGCCCTGCTTGAAAGCGGCGTAGCGCCGCTTGCCCTCCTCCAAGTCCGGGTAGCCGACGAACACCGTCTCGGCCCAGCGTTCCGAGAACCGCTTGCCGCGATCGGACGCGCCCGCCTGGATAATCACAGGATGGCCCTGCGGCGAACGCGGCACCGTGAATGTCCCCGCGAGGTCAGGAATTTGCCGCGGTATTCCATGCGATGCACCTTGTCGGGATGCGCGAACAGACCACTTTTTGTCGACGACAAGCGCATCGTCCTCCCAGCCATCCCAGCAGCCGAGCACGATCTCCATGAACTCGTCCGCACGATCGTAACGCAGGTCGTGCGCAAGATGGACCTCGCGGCCCATGTTCTGCGCTTCGCCATCATTGACCGAGGTCACCACATTCCATGCCGCCGGCCGCCCAGCATGTGGTCCACGGTCTGGAACCGGCGCGCGACGTCGAACGGTTCGTAGTAGGTGGTGGACGCCGTCGCACCGATGCCAAGCCGGCGCGTGCCGAAGCCCATCGCGAGCAGTGTCGCCACGGGTCCATCTTCACGACCCGCACGCCGTTTGCCACCACCTCGGCAGGATTGCCGCCATAGATGTCCGGCATCGCCAGCCTGTCGTCGAAGAAGGCGAGTTGGAATTTGCCCTCCTCCAGCACCTGGCCGATCTTCTGGTAGTACTCGGCCGTCGTGAAATCCGTGCGCGAGTCCGGATGCCGCCAGGAGCTCGCCAGCGTCGTGCAGTTCTGCGCCTGAAGGAAACCCACGAGGACCATTTGGCGCATGCAAGTCCCTTTCAGAACCGTGGCGGCGCACCAAGTGCCTCGATCACTGCTTGGGTGCCGGGTGACGCCGCGGCGGTTTTCATCCGCGAAGGCAGATCCGGGAGCCCTCTGGGCTCCGCCTCTGCGGTGATGTCGGCATTCGCGGGGATGGCGGCATCGCGGGGATGGCAACTGAATTCGCCGCGAAACACCTCGCGCAACCGGCCTCGTGCAACGAGCCAGTCTTGCCGTGGCGGAACATGAACTGCGGCAGGGAACATCCTTCCCGGATGTTCCTTACCGGCGCCAAGCGCTACTCCGCGGCGGCCTTCTGCACCGGGATGTCCGTCGAGTACTTCAGATGCACCGGCGCATTCGCCTCCCACGGGTCCTTCAGGCCCAGCGACTTGCCGTGTTCGCGCACCGCCGGCATTACCTCCTTCACCAGAGCTCGATGCAGCGGCGGCGATCCTCCATGCTCACGGTGCCGTCGTTGCCCCACAGGCCCATGATGCCGGGCCGCGTGTGCTCGATCAGATCTTCAGCCGTTCGATCACCTGGTCCGGCGTGCCGGCGATGATCATCGTGTCGGCACCTGCTCCTCGAAGGTCGGCTGGCCGCGCGGGTTCTTCGCCCGTCCCACCGCGAATTCGACAAACCCGCGCCGGCCCGACGGCGAGAAATAGCCCGACGGATTGGCCCACACCGGATGCGCCAGCCCGGTGAACTCGCCCTGCATCCACATGAACTGCCGCGCGTTCTGCAGCGCCTTCTCTTCGGTATCCTGCACGTGCACGCGGATCAGGTAGCCGAAGTTCTCCGGCCCGGCGGTGTAGCCGACATCTGCCGCCGCCTTCGAATAGGTGTCCCAGATCGCCTTGGTCGCATCGATCGCGGTGTTCAGCGCGATGTACGGATAGCGCTGCTGCGCGGTCCAGATCACCGTCTCGCGCGACAGCACGCCCGGTATCCACACGCGTGGATACGGCTTCTGCAGCGGCACCGCCCAGGGGTTGACCACACGATGCTGATAGTGCGTGCCTTCCCAGCGGAACGGTCCGGTAGGTCCAGGTCTTCTGGATCAGGTCATGCGCCTCGACGAAGCGTTCCCGGTTGTACGCGGGGTTCACCCCGTTGGCCAATTGCTCCTGTCCGCCGCCGCGCACAAAGCCCGACACCACCCGGCCCTTCGAGACCATGTCGATCATCGCGATTTCTTCGGCGAGCTGCACCGGGTTGTCCGACAGCGGCAGCGGATTGCCGAGGAAGACGATTTCGCGCGCTTCGTCACCGCTGCGAGGATCGCGCCGAACATGTTGGTCCGGGCCTGCATGCAGAACGGTGCGTTGTGATGCTCGTTCAGCATGATGCCGTCGACGCCCCACTCGTCGGCCATGATGTATTCTTCGAGGTACTCGTTCTACAGCCGGCTTGCTTCCTTCGAATTGTAGTTGCTGTTGGAGAAGGTCAGCGCGGTCGCGCCATATTTCAGCCCCTCCTTCGCGTCGTAGGCGGCCATCGGCTGCTCGGTGAAATACATCAGGTGCATGGCATGCTCCCCGCGATCCGTGGGTTCAGTTCGCGTTGACGAACGCGGTCACAAGTTTGGCCAGCTCGTCCGGCTTTTCCATATCCACAAAGTGCCCGCAGCCGGAGACGAATTCCAACCGCGCATCGCGCAGCGCCTTGACGTAGGCGTCGCCCGCGCTGATCGGCACATGCTTGTCGTCGTCGCCCCAGATCACCAACGCGGGCGTGCGCACGCCGCCCAGCAAATGCGGCAGCGTCTGGCTGTACATGTACGGTTTCCACGCGGTGCGGAACACCATTTCGCGGCAGATGTCCCACTGCTCGAGCTGATCCGTCGATACGTCGCCATAGACCCGCGTGAAGGCGGCCGGGTCGTGGAACCGGCATGCGGATAATCGAGATATGACACGATGGCCTGGTCGGCGATGTCGCCCTCGGGCGGCTTGATGCCCATGGCGCCGACCAGCACCAGCCGGCGGAACGCCGTCGGCGACTGGCTGGCCATTTCGGCGGCGATCCAGCCGCCAAAACCGAGGCCCACCAAGGAGACGTCGCTGACGCCGAGATCGGTCAGCAGCCAGCTATGCATCGCGGCGATGTCGCGCATGCGCGCAGCCATTGCGGCCGCTCCGACTTGCCCCAGCCCGGATGGTGCGGCACCAGCACGTCGAAGTTCTGCGCCAGCGTGTCATAGAATGGCAGGCGGTCGGGCGTGCCGATGTCGTGGTGCAGCACAAGCACCGGCCGACCCCTGCCGCCACGCGCAGGTGCAGCTTGCTGCCGGCGATTTCTCGCGGTCTCGTTCCAGGTCACGCTGCTTGGCATCCAGACCCCCTTCGGCGCTTGCTTCAGCGTGAGGATACTCACCGGTAGCCTCGCTTGTCCAATCGCCCAGCCGTGCCATAAAGCGGCCGGGGAATACCAAATCGGAGGCAGCGCAAATGGAAACTGGCAGGAAAAGTTGCAATCGTCACCGGTGCAAGCCGAGGCATCGGTGCCGCCGCGGCGGTGGCACTGAGTGAGGCCGGCGCGTCGGTCATGCTCGCCGCTCGCGGCGCGGCGCAGGTGGAAGCGAACGCGCAACAGATCAATGCGGCCGGTGGCACGGCGGGGGCGGTCGGCTGTGACGTGTCCGACTACGCCGCGTGCCAGCGCCTGGTCCAGGAGACCACGCGGCGGTTCGGGCCGCCGGATGTG
>CAWCDM010000029.1:0-141499 GCA_963794185.1 uncultured Alphaproteobacteria bacterium
GAGCTGAAAGCCGCCTGGCCTGAATGTCCGAGAAGGGTCGAAGGCGGTCATCGGACAGGCCCACTGGTATCAGTCCTGCCAGCCGGCCTTGCGAAGCCCGTCGAGCATGTGTTCGTGGTCCTCGGGGCGGAACCAAGGTGGTTTGGTCAAAACATGGAAATTGAAACTCGCCGCAGAGACAGCTTGCGCCTGGCGTAGCGCACAGCCTGCCTCTTCAACGCGCCCGAGTTGCCCGAGAGATGCCGCCAGCCACCGGTAGGCCAGCGGATATTGGGGATAGTCCCGGATGGCGAGTTGCGCCGCCCGAACGGCCTCGTCGTACCGGCGGCTGAAATACCATGCCAGCGCGCTCGTCAGCAGCACGAACGCTCTGAGTGGATCGCGCGGGCTAAGTCGCTGTGCGATCAGCAATGGCTCCTGTGCTTCGTCCGATCGCCCCATGAATGCGAGCGCGCGCGACTTGGCCAGGTAGGCCAGCACGTCGTTGGGGCCGGCGGCAATTGCCTGTTCCGCGGCCTCGATGGCGGCCTCGTATCTGCCGAAGGATGTGTAGACAGACGCCAATCCGGCGAGCGCACCGGAGTCGTCAGGCTCCAGCTCGATTGCCCGCCGCGCCTCCGCTTCGGCCGCGTCGAAATCCTGCTGAACGGAGAATGCCGTTGCCAACCCGAATATGCTCAGGTGAATGAAGGCCAGCATCACATGCGGCGCTGCGAACAGCTCGTCCAGTTCGGCCGCCCGCCGCAGGTAGGATTGCGCCCGCTTGGTATCCGCTTCCGTGCCTTTGGCCAGATGCCATAACCCGCGCTGATAGGCTTCCCAGGCATCGAGGTTCTCCGGCGCCTTGCGAATCGCGCGCTGTCGCTCCGCGTGCGAAATGGCAGGCTGGATGGCGCGCGTGACGGCGCTGGTGATCTCGTCCTGCACGACGAAGACGTCCGCCAGATCGCGGTCGTAGCGCTCGGCCCACACGTGCGCCCCGGTCTCGGCATCGATGAGCTGGGCACTGACGCGCACGCGCTGGCCACCGCGGCGGACGCTGCCTTCGAGCACGTAGCGAACCCCGAGCTCGCGGGCCACCCGCTTCAAATCGACGGCATGGCCTTTGTAGGTGAAGCTCGAATTGCGCGCGATGACGAACAGCCAGCGACAGCGCGACAGCTCGGTGATGATGTCTTCGGCAATGCCGTCGGAGAAATACTCCTGCTCGGGATCGCCACCCATGTTGTTGAACGCCAGCACGGCGATCGACGGCTTGCCCGGCGACAGCACACGGGGACGTTCAGCCAGGCCGAGGCGCACGCGGAACACCTGGATCCTTGCGGCAACGTTCTTAAGCTCCGGTGTTCCGAGATCCTCGACCTCCAGCGTCACCTTGCCGGCCGCATCCTCGCGCTCGCGGGCCGAAATGCAGATGCCGCCAGGCTCCGCCAGCGGTTCCAGCCGCGCCGCGATGATCACGCCGTCGCCGAGCAGATCGCCGCCGTCGGGCACCACCTCGCCCTGATGAACGCCGATGCGCAGGCGAAGACCATCCGACTGCGCGCGCAGCCGATCCTGGATGGCGATGGCACAGCGCAACGCCTGCACCGCACTCGCAAAGGCCGCGAAAAAGCCGTCGCCGGTGGTCTTGAACAGCCGCCCGCCATGTGCGGCGGCGAGCGGCTCGACGATATCGGTGCGCAGGGCGCGCACGCGGGCCAGCGTGGCAGGTTCATCGGCGCCGACCATGGCGGAATAGCCGACAACATCGGCTGCCAGGATGCCGGCCAGACGGCGATCTGCCTCGCCCATGCCTGCAAGCCTAGGGCAAATGCGCGGTCGAAACCACCGATAGCTGCATTGAGGCGCCCGGCCGGCTGACGGATACTGCCAGACCATGTGCGGCCGTTATGCATCCTTCCTGCCCGCCGAAGCCCTGCGGTCCCTGTTCCAGACGGTCAACCCGACGCCGAACTGGGAGCCGACCTGGAACATGGCGCCCACGCGCGACGCCCCGGTGGTGCGGCTCCATCCGGAGACGCGGGCGCGGCATCTCGACCTGCTGCGCTGGGGGCTGGTGCCGCATTGGGCGAAGGATCCGAAGTCCGTACGCCAGCCGATCAACGCGCGGGCAGAAACCGTCGCCACCGCGCCCATGTTCCGCGACGCACTGGCGCGGCGGCGCTGTCTGGTGCCGGCGGACGTGTTCTACGAGTGGCAGGCGACCGATGGTCCCAAGCAGCCGTACGCCATCGCGCGCGCTGACGGCCAGCCGATGGTGTTCGCCGGCCTCTGGGAGGGCTGGCGCGGCGCCGACGGAACGGTGATGCGGACATTCACGATCGTCACGACCAACGCCAACCCGGTGCTGCGGCCGATCCATGAACGGATGCCGGTGATCCTGGAGCAGCCCGACTGGCGGGCATGGCTGGGCGAGGTCCAGGGCGATGCCGCCGCGCTGCTGCGGCCCTCCGCGGCGGAACTGCGCGCCTGGCGGATCGGCACCGCGGTGAACAGCGTGCGCAACGACAGCGCGGCGCTGCTGGATTCGGTCTGAAGCTACAGCGTCTCGATCTCCAGCGGGAACAGCGCGTCGGGGTCGGGCGTCCGCAGCAGATGGTACACGTTGAACCGATACGCCGGTCCCAGCGACACCTCCGGCGGTGTGAAGGGAAAGGCCAGGTTGCCTGCAGTGGACAGCCGTCCGGCATAGCCATGGTGCAGCAGGTACTGCTTCAGGGTTCGCACCACTTCGGCCGCACGTTCGGCGGTCGGCGCAATGCATTCACCAATGATGAACACTTCGCCGGGCGGCGGTTCGCCCGCCGGCGCCGCCATGCGCACACCATCCACGCCGTACACGCGAAACCGCAGCGTGTAGTCCTCGGGCGTGTCCTCGCACACCAGGTCGCGCACCACTGTCGCGACTGCCGGCAATATGTCCCGCTGTTGCGCGATGAAGCGCGGATCGGCGGCACCTGCCAACAGCACCGCACGTTCGCCGATCCGCCGCGCGCCCTCGATCTTCACGCACGGATCCGTCGAGTCGTGCCATGCCGCACCGGTGACGCGGCATCGCCTGTCGTCTACCGCCGTGTAGTCGGCGCCGCTCAGGTCCAGCCGGCCCTCCGGTTCGTAGACGGTGAACGGATCTGCCTGCTCGTACAGGCTGTGCGCAGCCACCGACACCGGCGTCGCGCGCCGCTGCTCGGCCATGCTCTCCAGCACGAACCCATCGTCGTCGAGCGTCGCCAGGATCGAATCGCGTCCGCCCGGCACGCAGCACAGCGAGGCACACTCGATGATCTTCGCCATGTGCACCGCTAGGCCAGGGGGAAATACAAGCATGGTGGGCAGCGCGGCGAAGATCGCCGTGTCGCACGCACGCCCCGCGATCAGCACGTCGATGTCCTCGGCGAGCGCGCGGCGGAACGGGCCCATGCCCATCTGACCGACGATATGCGCGGCCTCGGTCACTTCCTCCTCGGTGAGCGCCGGCATGTCGTCGATGCCGCTCACCGCGCCGGCGCGCACCGCCGCGCGCAGCGCATCGCGCGAGAGATCGGCGCGCAGCACGCCGAGGCGGAAGTGCAGTCCCTCGGCGCGCGCAATGTCGCGGACGATGGCGAGCGTCGCGTCCAGATGCGGCTCAGCCCCCGCGGAGCCGGCAGAGCCGATGACCAGCGGCACATCGATCGAACGCGCGCCGAGCAGCGCCTTGCGCAGGTCGCGTCGCGTCGCCGCCGGTGCTGTCGCCATCTCGCCCTTGCCGAGATAGGTGGGGCCGATGTCGATCGAGCCCATGTCGCAGCCGATCAGGTCCGGCCTGCGCGCGAGGCCGGCGTCGAATGCCGGCGTGGGAATGCCGTAGCCAAGCTGCCCCGATGCGCCGAGGAAGCGCATCGGCCGTCGCGTGCGGCGAACGTCGTCGAGGATACGACCGGAGGCGCTCATATCTCCACCTCCAAAAGTGGCGCGTGCTGCTGCGCGCCGTAAACGTCGCGATCGCCCGGGTCGCCGGCCATGATCGGCCGCGCGAGTACGATCTTGATGGCGCGGCCGACCGGATACGGGATCACCGTTACCTCATCCGCCGGCAGCCCGTAGAGCGCGCCGATACTTTCGCGGGACAGCGCCGGCGACTGTGCGACGCGGTGGTAGTCCGCATCGTTGGCGAACATCAGGTCCAGCGTCAGCCGGCGCGGACCCGCGTTCTTGCTGCGGATCACCTGGGCGATGTCGGACAGCTTCATGGGAACCGTCTCCGCAGGAACGAAAGGATGTCGGCGGCGCAGCGGTCCGGGACGATGTCGCAGATGTTGTGCGGCAGGCCTTCGTACGCGATCAGTTCGCAGTCGGGGATCTTTGCACGCATGATCTCGTAGTTCTGCGTGCTGCCGACCGTTTCGGCGCCTGGCATCACGAGAAGCGTAGGGCATTTGATGCGCGGCAGTTCATCGGCCCACCACAGCGTCGTCATCAGCCCGACGAAGCGGCCGATATAGGCCGTGTCATTCTTCGCCGCTTCGTCCAGGAACCACTCGATGTGGCCGCGATCATGGCCGGGCGGGAAGCGGTCCTCGATCGTTGCGGCGAGGAAGTTGCGCAGCCCCTCGCGTGCGACGCGCGGCAGCCAGGTATGCGCCTGGCTGTTCTTGAGGCCAGGCGTCGAACCAAACAGCATCAGGCTCCGCACGCGCTCAGGCGATGCCATCGCCAGGTTCTGCGCCACGTAGCCGCCGGCGGAATTTCCCACGATGTGCACGGCGCCGCAGCCGAGGTGGTCCAGCAGTTCGCGCACGTCCTGCACCAGGCGGTCCATCGAGAGCGGCGGCTCCGCCGGCGGCACCTGGGACTCGCCATGGCCGCGCAGGTCCATGCGCACCACCCGGTAGTGGCGGGACAACGCCGGCACGGCGGCGTACCAGCGCTTCGAGGAGCCCATCGCCGCGTGCAGCAGCAGCAACGTCGGCGCCTGCCGCCAAGGATCGGTGAAGTCGTCGATCGTATAGGCGATGCGGTTGCCGTCGCTCGCAAGGAATGTCTGCTGCATCGCCCCCCGTCCCCCATCAGGAAACCAGCCGATCATTGGCAAGCTGGTCTTCGCTGTCCACAATACCAGTCGAGCCTGTCACGACCGGAGACGCCGAGCAGCGAACATTACCTCGCCCGCTTGCGGGAGAGGGTGCGTCCCGGCGGCACTCGTTACTGATTCACCCTCTCCCGTCGCGCTGCGCGCTCCGACCTCTCCCGCGCAGCGGGCGAGGTCCACATTTTACTGGTCAACCTGAACTTGCTCCAGCCCGCGCTCGCTCGAAACAGCAAACCATTGCGCGGAACAATCCCGTAACCTCTGCAGGACGTTTGCCTCTGATCGTTGCCGGATCGTCGAAATCGATCGGAGTGCCGGACAAAAGTGTCGACATTCACCCCGGCCGGTGCAGCTCCGCGCGCGGATGCATCACCGTGCGCCTGCCGCGTTTGAACACCGCCAGCGGATGGCAGATCTCCGCCACCGCCTGCTCCGGCGTCGTTGCGTCCAGCACCACGATGTCCGCTGGATTCCCGACCTTGATGCCATAGTCCGGAAGATTCATCAGCCGGGCGGAGCGCTCGGTCAGCATGGCAAAGCACTCGCGCAGCCGTGGCGCCTGGCCGATCTGGCAGACATTGGCCTGCAGGTTCGCCATCCTCAGCAGGGACCCGTCGCCGAACGGTGTGAACGGGTTGAGCACGTTGTTGGTGGACAAGGAGCAGTTCACGCCGTGCTCGACCAGCAGGTTCACGTCCGCCACGCCACGCCGCACATTGAATTCCTGATCGCGGCCCATCATGAACAGCTCGGTCGCCGGCAGCACCGTCACCGCCACGCCGGCGTCCGCGATGCGCCGGGCCAGCGCGCGAAGATCGGCGATCGGCATGGTCGACAGCTTGCACATGTGCCCGACCGCGACACGCCCGCCCAGCCGGTATTTCTCGGTGAGTTCGCAGACCAGATGGATATCCATGTCCTCCGGTGAATTCCCGGAGTCGAGATGCATGTCGATATCCACATCGAATTCGCGTGCCAGATCGAAGATGCGATGAATCTGCCCGGCATGGTCCGGATCGTAGTTCGGCGCCGCGCCGATCACCTTCGCGCCTCGCTTCAGTCCCTCGACCAGCAAGGCGTCCGACCGGGGATTGTCGGTGAGCCCTTCCTGCGGAAACACGCACACCTCGATGTCGATCGCCCAGGCGTAATCGCGCCGCAACGCCTCGATCGCCTCGAAGCTGCGCATCTCCACGCCGCGGTCCAGCTCCAGATGGGTGCGCATCCGCGTTGCACCGTGTTTGATGCATTTCTCCAGCGTGCGGCTGGCGCGTTCATACACGTCCTCGACCGAGAAGGTGTGCTTCACCGCGGCCACCCGCTGCATCGAATTGGCCTGCCGCCCGCTCTCCGGCGCGCAACGGTCGATGATGCAGGACTTGTCCAGGTGGATATGCGTCTCCACAAAGCCGGCGCAGACGAGACCGCCGGCCGCGTCGAACACCGGGCAATCGGCTTGCAATGCGGGCTCGATCGCGACGATGCGGCCGGCCGCGATACCGATATCCACCGGCGGCGCTTCCGGCACGTGCGAAAGCCTGGCGTTGCGGACGATCAGATCCATTGCCGGTCACTCCTCCACCGCCGCGATGCTGGCGCGACGGTGGAGGTGGCGCAACCCAATCGCCGCCCAAGCAAACCAAGAGACTACCGCGGCGGCACGGTTCTGGCATCATCGCCAGGTGGAGGGCGTCATGAGCGATCAACTACCAACTGCGACGCGCGTGTCCGATCCTGGCATCCGCGCGCTTTATCGCCTGGAGAACCGCTGGCAGGCCTGGCTGGACGTCGAGGTCGCGCTCGCCAGGGCTCAGGCGGAGCTGGGGATCATCCCGCGCGATGCGGCCGAGGCCATTGCGCAAGCGGCACGGTTGGAGTTGCTCGATCGCGCGCGCATCGATGAAGGCTTCACTCGGACCGGGCACACGATCGTGCCGCTGGTCTGGGAACTGAGCCGGGTGGTCGGCGAACCGCATGGCGGCTGGGTACACTGGGGCGCCACGACGCAGAACATCACGCAGACCGGCGATCTTTTGGTACTTCGCCAGGCGCATCGCGTGTTCCTGCGCCTGATCGGCGAGGCGCTGGCGGCGATGGCCGATCTGGCGGAACGCGGCGCCGAAATGCCGATCGCGGGGCGAACGCACGGCCAGCACGCGGTGCCGGCCACGTTCGGCTACAAGGTCGCGGTCTGGATCGACGAGCTGCTGCGCCATGTCGAGCGGCTGCAGCAGGCGGCGCCGCGCCTTTTCGTCGCCATGCTGGGCGGCGGCGCCGGCACCTATGCCTCGCTGGGCAGGCAGGGGCCGCCGGTGCAGGCCGCGATCGGGCGGCAGCTTGGCTTCGGCACGATGACCGTGCCCTCGCGCGCGCTCGGCGATCATCTGGCGGAGAACATCTGCATCCTGGGGATGCTCGCCGCCACGTGCGGCAAGATCGGCCGCGAGATCTACACGTTGATGAAGACCGAGTTCGGCGAAGTGGAGGAGCCGGTGCCGCCCGGCACCGTCGGCAGCTCGACCATGCCGCAGAAGCGCAATCCGAAGCTGTGCCAGGACATCATCGCGGCGTCAGCCGAGGTCCGCGCGATGGTGCCGCTGGCGCTGGAGGCGATGCAGACCGAACACGAGGCGGACCGGACCACCAGCCTGATCATGGATCAGGCCGAGGCCCGCGCCTGCATCGAGACCGGCGATATGTTGGCGCGGCTGGGCGAGGTGATGCGCGGCCTGCGGCTCGATCCGGCGCGCATGCGGCGCAATCTGGACCTCGGGGGCGGGCTGATCATGGCCGAGGCGGTGATGCTGGAGCTTGGCGCGTCGATCGGGCGGCAGCACGCGCACGATGTCGTCTACGATGCTGCGCAGGCGACCGTCGTCGAAGGGCGGTCGTTCGCGGCGTTGCTTGCGGAGGACGGGCGCGTGACCGAGCATCTCGATGCCAAGGCGATCGAGGCTTTGCTCGATCCGACCGCCTATACCGGCCTGTGCGCTGAGATGGCCCACGATGCAGCGCGGCGCGCGCGACAAGGGGCCGATGCGATCGCGGGCGAGGTGAGCCCGCCCTGACCGGCGCCGCGCGATGCGGTGACCGTGAAGCTTTGCGGTAACTGTGACGCGCTTCATATGCGACATCCGAGTTTGCCGCGATTTAAGCCCTTCCGCTGCGAACTCCGGAGGACCAGAGCATGACGGACAGCCTTTTCGGCGCGGATTTCCAGCAGGTCTACAGCAATCCGGGACAGCTTTTTCCGTCGCCGGAAGACTGGCGGGATTGCCCGATCTATTTCCTCATGGTCGACCAATTCAACAACCCTGCCAAGGCGCCCAATCACCAGCCCTTCGATGACCCGAACTTCTATGCCTACCAGGGCGGGTCGTTCGACGGCGTTCGCGCCCAACTGGCGTATATCAAGAGCCTTGGTGCCGGCGCGATCTGGCTAAGCCCGGTTCTGAAGAACCGCATCGTCGACGAAGGGTCTTACCACGGCTACGGCATACACGATTTTCTCCATGCGAACCCGAGGTTCGCGTCCAATCCAGCGAACGCCGACGATGAACTGAGGGCACTCGTCGACGCCGCCCATCAGGCCGGTCTGTACGTCATATTCGACATCGTGCTGAACCACGTGGGCGATGTGTTCGCCTATGATGCCGGCGGATCGCAGGCGTCCTTCAGCCCCACGCCGCTGCCAATTGAATGGCGGGATGCGGCCGGGAACCCGCGCGCGGACTGGCCGGTCATCGAGAGCATTCCGCTCCCACGTCCTGCCGATGCCGTTGTCTGGCCGAAGGAGCTGCAATTCAACGCCTACTTTCGCCGGCAAGGCACGCCGGCGCCCAACGGCGACGACACTGTCGGCGACTTCGCGTCGCTCAAGCAGTTGATGACCGAAAATTCCGCGGTGCAGAACGCTCTCATTCGGGCCTATCAGTACGTCATCGGCCGTTTTGACATCGATGGCTTCCGCATCGACACGCTGCGCTATCTCAAGGGTGGCCTGCCCCTGACATTCGGCAACGCCATCCGGGAATACGCACTCAGCGTCGGCAAGAAGAATTTCTTCACGTTCGGCGAGGTCTGGACGTCGAACTCGGAGGCAGCCATCGCCAACTTCATCGGCCGCAATACGAACGAAGGGGGTGATCTGGTCGGGGTGGACGCGGCGCTCGACTATCCTCTGTTCGATTGCCTGAAAGCGACGGTCAAGGGGTTCACCAGTCCAGGCAGCGTCATCGCGATGTACCACACGCGCAAGGGAATCGAGAAGGACATTCTCAGTTCGCACGGCGACGCCACGCGGTACTTCGTCACCTTCCTCGACAATCATGACGTGAAGGAGCGCCTGCGGCATTTCGACACCACCCAGCAACCGGCGCTCGATGATGAGGTAACACTGGGGTTGGCGTGCCTCGCCGCCCTGCCCGGAATTCCATGCGTCTATTATGGAACCGAGCAAGGCCTGCACGGCGCAGGCAGCGACCCTGCTGTCCGTGAAGCGCTCTGGGGAAGGCCCGGTTTCAGCAGCACGTCCAAGTTCTTTCAGGAGATCGCGCAGATCCTTGGAGTCCGGCAGACGGAGGCCGCCATGCGTTATGGCAGGTTCTATTTTCGCCAGCTTTCCGGGAACGGAACGGACTTCGGCTTCTCCTCATTCGCTCCTGGGGTGCTGGCATTCTCCCGCATCCTGAACGACAGAGAGGTGCTCACTGCCGCCAATTTTTCGAAGTCGGCGCCGCAGCAGCTTCACATCGCGGTCGACAGCACGCTCAGTCCGCCAGGGACCGCGTTAGGTACGCTTTATTCGAACAAGTCGCCGACCGTGTCGGCGGCAAGGACCGAGTGGCTCGCGAACGCTTCGGTCGCTCAACTGGATGGATCGACGAGCCGGGGAGTCAGCGCAACACTGGTGACTTTGGCGGCCGGAGAAGTTCAGATCCTCGGATAGCGGACTCCCGTTTGTAGTACACTCACCAATCGTCGCCCGCCCTGCGGCCTATCCACTCGGCTGCGGTGGCGGCAATTTTCACGCGGCTTCCTGCATGACAAGTGAGGGACGGCGCTTGCGCGTCGCGACCGCCGTCTCATAGGCGTGCGCCGCCTGGAACAGCATGGGCTCCGCGAACGGCTTCGCGATGAGCTGGATGCACACCGGCAGACCGCCCGCGCCGAAGCCGCTGCACACGCTCATCGCCGGATAGCCGGTGAGGTTGAACGGAATGGTCAGCGACGGCTTCTCCAACGTGGCCCATTTCGGCACCTCCGTGATGCGCGGCGCCTCGGCGACCTGCGACGCCGACACCAGGATGTCGATCCCCGCCATCGCCGCCTTCAGTTCCAGGCACAGCTCGCGGCGACGGCGCAGCGCCTGCACGTAATCCGTGGCGCGGATGAAGCCGCCCAGCGCCAGCCGGTCGCGGAACAGCTCGCCGTAGTCGTTGAAGCGCGTCTTCATCCACGGCTCATGGATGGCATAGGCCTCGGACGTCAGGATAAGCCAGCCGCACGCATGATATTCGTCGAGCGGTGACAGCTTTACCTCGCTGATCTGCGCGCCGAGATGTTCGAACACATCGAGCGAATGATTGATGCCCGCGAGCGTGGCTGGGCTGACCGGGCTGTCGGTCTCGAAGAAATGCCGCACCACGCCGACGCGCAGCCCCTTCGCGCCCTTGGCGAGATCGGCGGTGAAGTCGGGCACCGGACGATCCGCACTTGCAGGATCGGTCGCGTCGTAACCGGCCATCGCCTGCAGCAGCAGCGCGCAGTCCTCGACCGTCCATGCCAGCGAGCCGGCGTGGTCCATCGAGAACGACAGCGGCAGCACGCCGGCGCGGCTGACCAGGCCATAGGTGGGTTTGATGCCGGCGATGCCGCACAGCGCGGCGGGCCCGCGGATCGAGCCGCCGGTGTCCGAGCCGGTGCCGCCGAGGATCATGCCGGCCGCAACCGCCGCGCCGGTGCCGGACGAAGAGCCGCCGGTGAAGTGCTCCGGGTTCCACGGATTGCGCGGCGGCGGCCAGGGCACGTCGAACGAAGGTCCGCCCATCGCGAACTCATGCGTCGCCAGCTTGCCCATCATCACCGTGCCGGCCTCGGCCCATTTGCGCACCACCGTGGCATCGCGCTCCGGCACGTTGTGTTCGAGCAGCCTGGAATGCCCGGTCGTGCGGATGCCGGCGGTGTTGTAGATATCCTTGTGGCCGATCGGGATGCCGTCGAGCGGCCCGCGCGACAGCCCCGCCATGATGCGCGCTTCGGCCGCGCGTGCATCGGCCATGGCACGTTCCTGCGTCGGCAGGATGAAGGCGTGCAGCGTGTCGTCGAGCTGCTTGACGCGATCCAGGCAGGCCTGGGTCAGCTCGACCGGCGAGATCTGCTTCGCCGCGATCTGCCGCGAAGCTTCGGCGATAGTCAGTATTGGGTCCATCACCGCACCTCCGGGATGAAGATGTGCGCAGGCTCTGCGGCAAGCGGCATCGGCCTGTTCACCCGCGCTATCATGCCTTCGAGCATCCAGTATGCGTCGTAGAGCGTGCGCTTCTGCTCCGCACTGAGCGGCAGGCCGGTCTGCGCCACCATGACGTCGAATTCCGCTTCACTGATGCTGGTCTTCATGCGGACACCTCATTGGTTGCCTGAGCGGGAATCGGGGCGGCGGCCCGCACGCAGCGGGCCATCGCGCCGGTCGGCGACATTATCTCCGGTATTTCACCGTGCGTGCAGATCTCGGCGGCGTAGCGGCAGCGCGGGGCGAAGGCACAGCCCGGCGGAACCTGCGCCAGCGCCGGCGGCGCTCCCGGGATCGTTTCGAGCACCCGCCCGCGCAGCCCACCATGGACCGTCGAGGCCAGCAATCCCTGCGTATAGGGATGGCGCGGCGCGCGCATGATCTCGCGGGCGGTGCCGGTCTCCACGAAGCGCCCGGCATACATCACCGCGATGCGGTCGGAGATTTCCGCCGCCGCGCCGACATCGTGCGTGACGAACACGATCGCCATGCCGAGTTCCTGCTGCAACTGGCGCAGCAGCAGCAGGATTTGAATCTGCACCGACACGTCGAGCGCGGTGGTCGGCTCGTCGGCCAGCAGCACGCTGGGCGAGCAGGCCAGCGCGAGCGCGATCATCGCGCGCTGCCGCATGCCGCCGGACAGCTCGTGCGGATAGTTCTTCAAGCGCCGTGCCGCGGATGGAATCTTCACATGGTCGAGCAGGTCCAACGCTCGCCGCATCGCCGCGCGCCGGCCGAGGCCCTCGTGCTGGACGATCGTTTCGGCGATCTGGGCGCCGATGGTATAGACGGGGTCGAGCGCCGCCATCGGCTCCTGGAAGATCATCGAGATTTCTCCCCCGCGCAGCTTCGCCAGCTCCTCGGGTGGAAGCGCAAGAATCTCCCGCCCGTGCAGCCACACATCGCCGGCCACTTCGGCATAGGCCGGCAGCAGTCCCATCAATGCCTTGAGGCTGACGCTCTTGCCGGAACCCGATTCTCCCAGAATCGTCAACGTCTCGCCGCGCGCCAGCGCGAACGAAACGCCGTTCACCGCGGCCACGTCCATGCCGCGACGACGGAACCGCACCGTGAGGTCCTCAACCCGCAAGGCTGGCGGAGCCGGTGGCATGATGTCAGGCATGGAGCACCGCCCTCGCCTGCTGCGCCTCCGGCAGATGGCAGGCGACGAGATGCTCGGTCGTGCCGTCCGCGGCCTGATCAAGCGGCGCGGCCAGCAGCGGCACTGCTTCGGCACAGATCGCCTGGGCAAACGCGCAGCGCGTGCGGAAGCGGCAACCGGACGGCGGATTGATCGGATTGGGCGGATCGCCGGTCAGCGGCATCTCGGTGGTGCGCCGATCCGGATCGAGCGTCGGCTTCGAGGCAAACAAGGCGCGCGTATAAGGATGGCGCGGTCGCGCATAGATCGCCTCGACTGGTCCGGTCTCCACGACGCGCCCAAGATACATGACCAGAATGCGGTCGCTGACATATTCGACAACGTTCAGGTCGTGGCTGATGAACAGATACGTAAGGCTGAACCGTTCCTTCAGCTCGGACAGCAGGTTCAGCACCTGCGCCTCGATCGACTTGTCGAGCGCTGACACCGCCTCGTCCAGGATCACCATGCGCGGCTCCAGCGCGAGCGCGCGGGCGATGTTCACCCGCTGGCGCTGACCGCCGGACAGTTCATGCGGATAGCGCCGCGCGTATTGCAGCGGGTTGAGGCCGACCTGCGCCAGCAGTCCTTCGGCGCGCTCGCGCCGCCTCCTTGCCGGGGAGCCCGTGCATGCGCGGCGCATAGGCGATGCTCTCCGCCATGGTCATGCGCGGGTTCAGCGAGGAATAGCTGTCCTGGAATACCATCTGCATCTGCCGGCGCATGGCATTCACCGTGATGCCGTGGCGGTCGCCGACCGGATCGCCGTCGAACACCACGCCGCCCGCATCCGGCTCGATCAGGCGCATCAGCAGCCGCGCGGTGGTGGATTTGCCGCAGCCGGATTCGCCGACGATGCCGAGGGTCTCGCCCTTGCGGACGGAGAACGACACGTCGTCCACCGCCTGTACGGTGGCAACCTGGCGGTTCAGCAGCCCGCCGCGCACCGGAAAATGCTTGCGCAGGCCTTCGACAAGCAGCAGGGGCTGTGCGGGGCCACCGCGGTCACGGGCATCGCTCAGCATCTGCGCATGCCCAGTATAGGTTCACCACAAAGACACGAAGGCACGAAGTGGATTAAAATAGCGCTTCGCGCTTTGCTTCGTGTCTTCGTGTATTTGTGGTGAATTCTTTTCACTTGTTCAGCCTCACATCCATCGCGCTGACGAAACCCGTCGCTCATCAGGTTGAAGCACATCGAGGTGATGAAGATCATCGCGCCCGGCAGCGCCGCGACATAGGGCTGCACGTAGATCGCCTGGCGCAGCGAGTTCAGCATCAGCCCCCATTCCGCCTGCGGCGGCGTGACGCCAAGTCCGAGAAAGCTCAACCCGGCCGACAGGATGATGGACACGCTGATCAGGCTGGTGGCGTAGACCATGATGGGCCCGAGCACATTGGCCAGCACATGGTGCCGGATGATCTGCATCGTCGTGGTGCCCGACGCTCGTGCCGCCTCGACAAAATCCAGCTGCCGCGCCTGCGTCGTCACGGTTTCCGAGATCCGCACCATCGGCGGGATGAACACCACCGACAGCGCCAGGATCGAATTCGACAGCCCGTTGCCGAGCAGGCCGCAGATCGCGATCGCCAGCAGGATGGACGGGAACGCGTAGAACACGTCCATCGTGCGCATGATCAGCGTGCCGATCAGCCCGCCCGCATAACCCGCCAGGATGCCGAGGAAGCCGCCGATCGTCAGCGAGATCGTCACCGGCAGGATCCCGGCGAGCAGCGAAAGCCGGCCGCCGTAGCATAGCCTCGCCCAGAGATCGCGGCCGGTCTCGTCGGTGCCCAGCCAGTGTCCCGGCGTGCCGATCGGCTTCAGGCGCGCCAGCACGCTGCCGGCGTACGGATCGGCGCCCGCCACCAGCGGCGCGCCCAGCGAGATGAAGACGATGCCGAGCAGGACCAGCGTGACCGCGATGGTGACCGGATCGCGCGACAGGCGCTGCGCCACCGACTTCCAGTAACCTGGGCGTCGGTGCGGCCAGTGCCGCGTCGATGGAAACATCCGCGTTCCCGTCTGACGAGATCGATTGTCGCCTGCGACATGGTGCGCTCGCTCCCGTTCAGCGCCGGATGCGCGGATCGATCGCCGCCTGGGCGATGTCCACCAGCAGATTGAGCACGACGAAGAAGGCGGCGAGCACCAGGATCGTCGCCTGCAGCACCGGGATGTCGCGGCGGAAGATCGCCAGGTTCAGCAGATTGCCGGAGCCCGGCCAGTTGAACACGGTCTCCACCAGGATCGAGCCGCCGAGCAGATAGCCGAACTGCAGGCCCATCAGCGCCAGCACCGGCGGAGCGGCGTTCTTGCAGACGTGGCGGATCACCGGCCAGCGCGTCAGCCCCTTGGCGGTGAGCGCGCCGACGAATTCCTGGCCCAGGATCTCCAGCACGGTGGCGCGTACCAAACGGGCGATGACGCCCATCGGAATGAGCGAGAGCGTCACCACCGGCAGCACGAGATACTCCAGTCGGTCATAGAGCGGCAGCGAGTCGTCTCCCATGCCCTGCGCCGGCAGCCAGTCATGCAGCACGGCACAGGCAAGCACGAGCACGATGGCGCACCAGTAATGCGGCAGGCTGACGCCGGTGGTGGCGATGGCGGAGAACAGCTTGTCCGGCCAGCGGCCGTGAAACGTGGCCGCGAGCAGGCCGCAGCCGATGCCGAGCGAAAACCCGAGCATGGCGGCAAGGATCGCGAGGATGAAGGTGTTGCCGAGTGCGGCGACAAGCTGGCCCCACACCGGCGTCGCGTTGAACACCGACAGGCCGAAGTCGCCGCGCAGCGCCCGGCCGAGCCAGAGCAGGTATTGCACGTGCAGCGGCTTGTCGAAGCCGAATGCGGCCTTCATCTGCGCGATCACGTCGGGCGAGGCCTCCGGCGGCATCAGCATATCGATCGGGTTGCCGGGCACGATGTGGACCAGGCCGAAGACGACGAGCGACACGCCCAGCAGGATGGGAATGGCCTGGATGATGCGGCGGGCGGCGAAGATGAGCATGGTCACGGGCTCCCGGCGCAGCGGCTTGTCTATGCTGCATCGCAGCATTATGCCCATCATCCACGCAAGCCGCCACCCTGTCCATGGGATTTATGGCCTAAAATTTGCGCATTTGCATTTTTCTGATCCCCGACGTTACAATGCTGCGTCGCACCATGACAGGGATGCAAACATAGCGAGGCAAAACATGCACAAGTCGGCAATCCACCCCGATGTCGTCCGTCGTGCGACCGAACGCCGCGGTGGGCTCCGCGTGTTCGATAGCCTCATATCTAAGCGTACTGCCCATATTGTGGTCGATCTGCAGAACGGCTTCATGGCGCCCGGCCAGGTCGCCGAGATCGCCACCGCACGCGAGATCGTCCCCAACGTCAACCGGATCAGCGCGGCGCTGCGCAAGGCCGGAGCGCTCGTCGTCTACATCCAGAACACATTCGATGCGGTCGCCGTCGCCACATGGTCGACCTTCTTCGAGCATTTCTGCAGTCCCGAACGCCGGGAGCGCATGATCGACACCTTCTGGCCTGGCACATTCGGCCATGCGATCTGGCCGGGCCTCGATGTGCTGCCGCAGGACCTCAAGGTGCAGAAGCGCCGCTTCGGCGCCTTCGCGCCGGGCTCGTCCGATCTGCACGCGATCCTGCAGCAGCGCGGCATCGACACGCTGATCATCACCGGCACCGCGACGCAGGTCTGCTGCGAGTTCACCGCGCGCGACGCGATGATGCTGAACTACAAGGTGTTCTTCATCGCCGACGGCAACGCGACGTTCAATGACGACGAGCACAACGCAACCCTCTCGGCGATGGCGCACGCGTTCTGCGACGTGATCGATACCGACACGATGGTCGGGATGATCGACCGCGCCGGCGCCACCGCGAAGACCGAAACGGCAATGGCAATCGCGGTCGCTGTCTTCGCCGAGAACTGATCCGGACGTCTGCCAACCCACCCAACAATGAATGGACAGCTCGATGTTCACCAGGCGAGGCTTCATCGCGGCGGCAGGCGCCGCGGCACTTCCCGGACTGCCGGCGACGGCCGCCGTTCCGCAGATCCTTCGCATCGGCATGACCGCGGCAGATCTGCCGACCACCCACGGCATTCCCAACAACGGCGGCGAAGGGTTCCGCTTCCTCGGCTATCCCGCCTACGACTCGATCATCAACTGGGACTTCACGCACACCGACAAGCTTGCCGACATCGCGCCCGGGCTGTTCACCGCCTGGCATGCCGACGAGACCAATCCGCTGCGCTGGATCTGCGACGTTCGCCAGGGCGTGAAGTTCCATGACGGCTCGGAGTTCAACGCCGATGCGGTGATCTGGAACTTCCGCCGCATCTACGACGACAAGTCGCCGCAGTACGATGCGCCGGCCGCGCCGATCGTGCGCGCCACCGTGTCGATGGTGGATGCGTTCGAGAAGGTCGACGACAAGACCGTCGTCATCACCACCAAGTATCCGTTCAGCTTCCTGCCCTATCTGCTGACCCGCGTGCTGATCGCCAGCCCGACGCAATGGGAGAAGGTCGAAGAGCTGGGCAGAGTTCGCCAAGCAGCCCTCAGGCACGGGGCCGTTCAAGATCACCAAGGTCGTGGCCGGCCAGTACGCCGAGATGTCGCGCAACGAGGATTACTGGGACAAGGCACGCATCCCGAAGCTCGACAAGATGATCGTCTATCCGATGCCGGAATCCACCACGCGCGTCGCGGCGCTGCGTTCGGGCCAGGTGGACTGGATCGAGGTGCCGCCGCCGGATTCTATCCCGTCGCTGAAGCAGGCGGGGCTGCAGGTCAGCCTGTGGCCGTATCCGCACACCTACCCCTATGCGCTGAGCTGCCTGGACGGCTCGCCGTTCAAGGACGTGCGCGTGCGCCAGGCGATCAACTACGCCGTCGATCGCGAGGGCATGTGCAAGATGCTGAACGGTTCGGCCAAGCCGGCGATGGGGCTCTATCCGCCGGACAACCCGATCTTCGGCACGCCGAAGAACCGCTACGGCTACGATCCCGACCGGGCGAGGGCGCTGCTGAAGGAGGCCGGCTACGGCCCCGACAATCCGGTGAAGGCGAAGATCATGATCTCCACGTCGGGGTCGGGACAGATGATGCCGATCCCGATGAACGAGTTCATGCAGCAGGGCTTCAAGGCCGTCGGCATGGACATCGAATTCGACGTGGTCGAGTGGGGCACGATGCTGGTCGCCGTGCGCAATGCGCCGACCGCGCCGCAGTCGCACGGCGATCACGGCATCAACATAAGTCTGAGCTACACCGATCCCTCGTCCATGTTCCGCTACTACGCGATCGATAGCTTCTCGCCCACCAACTACAACTGGGGGCACTGGAGCAATCAGGCGTTCACCGATTTGGTGAAGCAGGCGCAGGCGACATTCGATCCGGCGGAGCAGACGAGACTGCTGGCGCAGGCCCACGCGATCGTGGTGGACGAGGCGCCGTGGCTGTTCATCGTGCACGACCTGAATCCGCGGGCGATGTCAAAGAAGGTGACGGGATTCCATCCGGCGCAGAGCTGGTATCAGGACTTCACGCAGATCACGATGAGCTGAGGCTTCGACCCAGGCTGTCATTGCGAGGAGCGCAGCGACGAAGCAAGCTCGGGGTCAGTGCGCGCCCCGAGATTGCTTCGCTGCGCTCGCAATGACAGGCGGACAGGCGAACGCTTACAGCCGCGCCACGAATTCGCGCAGCGCCGGCGCCCATTTCGCTGCGTCCGCGCCGGACGCCAAATGCCCCTGGTCGCTGTCGATCTCGAAATACGTCGCATCGACGCCGGCCTTGCGCAGACTGTCCATCACGCCGGGCGCAATGTTCGGCGGGAACAGCGTGTCGGTGCGCGACAGCACATACAGCACCGGCACGCGGATCCGCGCCAGCTCCGGTGTCACGTCGAATGACTCCATCGCCCGGCCGAGGATCAGCAGCGAATTCGCGTCGAACTCGTTGGCCCATACGGTGGCCAGGCGGGTGATTTCGGCCTCGCGGTCGGCGCTCATGCCGTAGCCCTTCAGCGTCTCGACGCGCAACGCCAGCATCGTCGCGCCCATGCCCGGCGAACCGTAGTAGTCGCCGCCGTTCCAGTTCGGGTCGCGCTCGAAGCGGGCGAGCAGCGTCGCCACGCGACCTCGGCCGGCTGCTCGCGGCGAGGACACCACCGGCACGATCGCATCCATGGCGTCCGGAAAAGTCACCGCCCACTGAAAGGCCTGGAACCCGCCGTAGGACGGACCGACCACCGCGCGCAGATGGCGCACGCCGAAATGCTCGAGCAGACGGTGCTGCGCGGTGACGATGTCGGTCAGGGTGATGTGCGGAAAGCACGAGCCGTAGGGCCGGCCCGTGCGCGGATCAAGCGATGCGGCGTTGGTCGATCCGTAGCTGGATCCCAGCATGTTGGAACACATAACGAAGCAGCGGTCGGTATCGATTGGCGCGCCGGGGCCCACCAGCGTGCTCCATGCGCCCTCGGACGAACCCGCGCCCGATTCGATCATCCGCTGGCCGCTGGTGTAGCCGTGGGTTACCAGCACCGCATTGCGCCCGTCCGGCGCAAGGTTGCCGCGGGTGGCATAGGCGATGGTAACCTCGGGCAGAACTTCACCGTTCTGCAGCCGGAAGTCGGCAAAGGTGAAACTGCCGTGCACGGTTTCGCTCACACTTGTTCTCCTGGCCCGGATTGGCGTCGGGCGCCGTTCTGATAGGCTACAGCAAAACCGCCAGGAGAGGAGCCCCACCATGCCGATGCTGCAGCGTCCGGACGGCGAGATCTACTACGAGGAGTACGGCCAGGGCTACCCGATCCTGCTGTTCGCGCCGGGCGGCATGCGCTCGCGCACCGAGATGTGGCATTCGCCGGCGGGCACCCCACCGAAGAGCTGGAACGACTGGACACAGGTGCTCGCCGACAACTATCGTGTGGTGGCGATGGACCAGCGCAATGCGGGTCGCTCGCGCACTGCCATCGAGGCCGACCATGGCTGGCACACCTACGCCGCCGACCATCTCGCGCTGATGGATCACCTGGGCTTCGATCGCTTCCACACATTGGGCGGCTGCATCGGTGGCAGCTTCTGCCTCAAGCTTTGCGAGATCGCGCCCGACCGCGTGACCGCGGCGGTGCTGCAGAATCCGATCGGGCTGCATCCGGATTTTCCGGAATATTTCCCGGAGGGATTCGTGGAATGGACGCGTGAGCAGCGCGCCGAACGCCGCGAACTGGACGAGGCGAAGATGCGCGCGTTCGGGCGGAACATGTGGGGCGGCGAGTTCGTGTTCTGCGTCAGCCGCGACTTCGTGAAGCGCTGTCCGGTGCCGACATTCCTGCTGCCGGGCAATGACAAGGCGCATCCGGCTGCCACCGCCGCCGAGCTTGCGGCGCTGCTGCCGGGTGTCGAGGTGCTGGACGATTGGCGCGGACCCGAGCATCTGGACCAGCAGCTTCGCCGTGTCCGGGCGTTCCTCGACCGGCACACGCCGCAGGAAGCACGCGCGCGGGCAGCATAGGGGGAGACAGCCATGGCAACGATCGTGGGATCAGGCGAGTATCGCTACGAGGTCATCGAGAACTTTGGGCAAGCTGCCACCCGGTTGGCACTACGGCGAAGTTGCCGCGGTCGGTGTGGACAGCAAGGACAATGTCTACGTGTTCGCCCGCAGCGAGCACCCGATGATCGTGTTCGATCGCGACGGCAACTTCCTGCGCTCCTGGGGCGAGGGGCTGTTCAGACGCCCGCACGGCGTGCACCTCGCGCCGGACGATACGATCTACTGCACCGACGATGGCGATCACACGGTGCGCAGGATGACGCTGGACGGCAAGATGCTGCTGGAGATCGGCATGCCGGGCGAGCCGTCGCCGTACATGAGCGGCGAGCCGTTCAACCGCTGCACCCACACGGCGCTGTCGCCCGAGGGCGACCTGTATGTGTCCGACGGCTACGGCAACGCGCGCGTTCACAAATATTCGCCGAATGGGAAGCTGCAGTTCTCCTGGGGCGAGCCGGGCACCGATCCGGGCGCGTTCAACATCGTGCACAACATCTGCTGCGACGAGGACGGGTGGGTGTATGTCGCGGATCGCGAGAACCATCGCGTGCAGGTGTTCGACGGCAGGGGAAAATACCACGCGCAGTGGAACAACATGCATCGCCCCTGCGGGCTGTGCATGACGCGCGGGCGCAATCCGCTCGCCTATGTCGGCGAGAGCGGGCCGGGGATGGCGGTGAATGCGAAATCTCCCGGCATCGGCCCGCGCGTCAGCATCGTGACGCATGAAGGCAAACCGCTGGCACGGCTGGGCGATGCGACGCGCGACCGGCCGAGCCAGTTCGTCGCGCCGCACGGCGTGGCGATCGACTCGCGCGGCGACATCTATGTGGGCGAGGTATCGCGAACCGCGATGCGGAACCGCGGCACGCCGATTGCGGCCGGAGGAGGATATCCGCTGCATGCAGAAGCTGGTGAAGTTGGGCTGATGCTGAGCGAGGCGCGCAACAGACTGCTGACCGAGGTCGGTCCCGGGACGCGGATGGGCGCGCTGCTGCGTCGCTACTGGCAGCCGATCGCCGCGGTTTCCGAACTGGCGGACAACCCTACTAAGCCGGTGCGGCTGTCTGGGCGAAGACCTTGTGCTATACAAGGATTTGTCCGGGCACTACGGGTTGCTGGAACGCCATTGCCCGCATCGCAGCGCCGACCTTTCGTATGGCATCGTCGAGGCGTGCGGACTGCGGTGCAGCTATCATGGCTGGCGGTTCGACGCGAGCGGTGCATGCCGCGAACAGCCGTTCGAGGATATCGACGCGCCGGAGGTGCGCTTCCGCGATCAGATCCGTATTCAGGCCTATCGCGTCGAGGCGAAGGCGGGTCTGATCTGGGCGTATCTTGGCCCGGACCCCGCACCGCTGCTGCCGAACTGGGAGCCGTTCAGTTGGAACAACGGCTTCGTGCAGATCGTGTTCTCGGTGGTGCCGTGCAACTGGTTCCAGTGCCAGGAGAACTCGATCGATCCGGTGCATTTCGAGTGGATGCACGACAACTGGGGACGCCGGCTGGCAGGGCACAACGGGGCGTATTCGCCGCGCCATCTCAAGCTGGCGTTCGATGAATTCAAGTACGGGCTGGTCTATCGCCGCGTGCGCGAGGATTCGGACGAGACGAACCAGCTATGGACGGTCGGTCGCGTCTGCCTGTGGCCGAACGCGCTGTTCACAGGCAACCACTTCGAGTGGCGCGTGCCGATCGACGATACCTCGACATTGAGCGTCGGCTGGTTCTTCACGCGTGTACCGAAGGATCGCGAGCCGTTCGTGCAGGGCAGTATTCCGTACTGGCACGCACCGGTCACCGATGCCGCGACGGGCCGCTGGATCACCAGCCACATCATGAACCAGGATTTTGTCGGCTGGGTGGGACAGGGGGCGATCACCGATCGGCGGCGAGAACACCTCGGGCGCAGCGACCGCGGGATCATCATGATGCGGCAGCGCTTCTTTCAGGATCTCGAAACGGTGGCTGCCGGCGGCGATCCCAAGGCGATCGTGCGCGACCCGGAGGTGAACCGCTGCATCACGCTGCCGATCATCGGGCGCAGGCAATTTGTCGAAGGCCTGACGCGCGAGGAAGTCGAGGCCACTGCGCGCCGCGAATTCCCGTTTCTTGTCGGGCAACCTGAGGAGGTTCGACAGGCTTACGACGAGGCGATGGGATTTGACGGCTGATCCGGAACCGCGATGCCCAGCAACCGCGCTGCATTCAGACCGAGTATCGCCGCGCGGACCTCCGCGCTCAAACCAGTGGCGCCTTCGATGAAGCCGATCGGATCGATTTCTCCCATGTCGGCCGGGTAGTCCGTGCCCATCAGGACATGGTCTGCGCCGTACTGCCGCACGAGATATTCCAACTGAGGATGCGTGTAGACCAGCGTGTCGAAGTAAAGCCGCTTCAGATAGTCGGTCGGCATTTTCCGGACTTGCTCGCAGCAATCGGGACGCGCGCTGGCGGCATGGTCGATGCGGCCCGAATAGGCCGGCAGGTAGCCGCCGCCATGCGCAAGCACCAATTTCAGGTTCGGACACGCCTCCAGCACGCCACCGAAGATCAGGTGATGCACCGCCACCGTGGTATCCAGCGGATTGCCGATCACGTTGGTGAAGTAGTGGTCGGCGAAGCGTCGAGCCTCGGTGAAACCTGTCGGATGCATGAAGATCGTCAGCCCGAGCTCTTCGGCCTTGGCGAAGATCCTGCGGAAGCGCTCGGCTGACAGGTCCTCGCCGGCGACGTTGGTTGCGATCTCGATGCCGCGCAGGCCGAGCGATTTGTGCAGCCGCTCCAGTTCGCCAACCGCCAGCTCGGGAGCCTGGAACGGCACGGTGCCCAGTCCGACGAAACGATCCGGATGGCGCGCGACGATGTCAGCGATATTGTCGTTGATTGCGCGCGCGGTGGCGATGCCGAGATCGGGCGGCGTGTCATAGTAGGTCTGGTTCGGCGCCGGCGTGATCGCCTGGATGTCGATGCCCATCACGTCCATGTCGGCGAGCCGCCGTTCCACCGAGGTGAACTGCACGCGGGTCCGTTCGCCCTGCTCCCTGTTGACCTCGCGTGTGCGCGCGTTGGCGAACACGTCGCGCGGCCGGCGTTCCACCTGACCGGCGGCAGCGGAACATCGCCTCGGCCGCTTCCGTCAGCACGTGGCAATGGATATCGACGGTGAAATGCTTGCCGCGCGGGTGAGGCGGCCCCGGGAAGCGGCCGGGAATACGTGCGCCCGAGGGCAGGCAACTGAACAGCATCTATGCAAATCCTGTCTCTGCGACGCGTCCGATCTGTGACGCGTCCATGCCCGCAAGCCCCATGCGCTCCAGCGTGCGCGCCGCGGCAGCGAAGTCGTTTCCGGTCATCGAGCGCACCAGCGTGATCAGCGCATCGATCGCCGGCGTCGCTACGCCACAGGCGGCACCCAATGCACTCATCGGCATCAGGCCGACCGGCACGTCCTCGGTGATGTATTTATGGTCGAACGACTTCGGCGTCCCTGTCGCCTGATACGGTCCATCGCTGTTGGTCGTAAGAAGCTGGCAGGTCTCGACCAGTGTCGCGCCGCGCACGCCGTAGACACGCTCGAACCAGTCCTCCAGCGTCGGCACCGACGCGCCCAGCGCTGCCGCAACCGCCACGCGTTCCGCATTGATCGCTTCGTACAGGCGCGCGACCGACGGCGTCACGCCCTCGGCGTAGAACCTGTAGCTCTCGCCGCGATCGATCTTGCCCGCATTGGCGACGCAGTTCGCGACATGCAGCATCGCATTGGCATTGGTGAAGCCTGTATGCACGACGGTCGGCGCGGCGACTGCGTGTGGGAACAGCGTCGAAAGACGGAAGAACACCGCATCCGTGCGACGGCCGGGAAACGCGGCGATCTGCAGCCAGCGCTTCTTCACGATCGGACGTATCCGCGTCGGGCCGAGCCGCCAGCAGGAATACGGATAGTTGTCCATCTCGGCGACATCGACATCCGCGCGGCAGTTGGCCGCGTTCAGCGTGCGCCGGACAGCCAGCGATCCGCCGGTGTTGCCCTGGATCAGCAGGATCACCTGTCCGTCGCGCAGCATCGGTGCGAGCGACCGCGCCACCGCCGTCTGTGCATTGCCGCCCGTCACGATGATGATCACATCGCTGCCGTCCACGGCGGTGCGCAGGTCCGTCGTTGCATGCTCGACCGCGGCAAACCCGCCAGGGTCGCCTTCGACCTCAACGCCGCCACGGTCGCGGATCTCCGCAAGCCGCGTGTCGTCGAGGTCGTGCAGCCGCAATCTGTGCCCGGCGATACCCAGTTCGGCAACCAGATAAACGCCGCCGATGCCCGCGCCGATGATGGCAACCGTCGCCGTCACGCGATCGCGCCCGACTGCCGGAGCTGGCCGAGCGTATCCCTGTCGAAGCCCAGCATCTTGCTCAGCACCTCGTCGGTGTGCTGTCCCGGTGTCGGCACCGGTCCCACCCGGCCGGGCGTCCGCGACATCTTCACGGTCACGCCTGGCACGTACATCTCGCCGGCCACCGCATCTTCCATCTTCACCAGCATCTCGCGCTCCCACAGATGCGGGTCCTTCGCGACCTCGGGGATCGTCCGCACCGGTGCGACCGGCACGCCGATCTCCATCAGCGCGTTGCAGATCGTCTCCATCGTCCGATCCGCGCACCACGCCTCCAGCGCCTGGCGGCGACCGTCGCCGCCGCTATGACCGCCAGTCAGCGGCTCCGCATCGCTGCTGCCGGTGGTTGCACCGGAAACCAGTTGCATCAGCCGCCCGGCCATATCCCGCCCGCCGGCGGAGATCACCACCCAGCCGTCCTTGGCGCGATACGGCGGCCGTCCGGCCTCGCCGCCTTCCTCGCCGGTCGCCAGATAGTACGAGGTCGGGATCTCGACCATGGTCAGCGCCGAATCCAGCAGGCAGACATCGACCAGTTGCCCCTCGCCGGTGCGATCGCGATGGCGCAGCGCGGCCAGCGTGCCGATCGTCGCGTGCAGCGCGGTGTAGCGATCGACGACGGACGATGCGGTCCCGAGCGGCCGGCCGACCGGCTGGCCGGTCAACGTCATCAGGCCGCTCATCGCCTGCCCGAGCGGATCGAATGCCGGGCGTTCGGTGTAGGGACCGTACTGGCCAAAACCGGAAACGGACACCAGGATGATGTCGGACTTCAGCGCGCTCAGCCGTTCGTAGTCGAAGCCCATGGCGCGCATGGTGCCGGGGCGGAAGTTCTCCAGCACGACGTCGGACTGCTTGACAAGTTCGGCGAAGATCTCCTTGCCGCGCGGATTCCGCAGGTCCAGACAGATGCTCTTCTTGCCGCGATTGTAAACCGTGAAATACACGCTCTGGCCGCGCACCATCGGCGGGTGCTTGCGCGTTTCCTCGCCGCCCGGCCGTTCGATCTTGATGACCTCTGCGCCCAGATCGGACAGGATCATGCCGCCGCGTGGACCTGCCTGGTAGCGCGCCAGTTCGAGCACGCGGACGCCGTCGAGACTGAGGCTCATGGCGATCCCTCCTTGATTGCTGCGACACAGAAGCGGGAAACGCTAGGACCCGGCCTTGCAGGGTGTCAAACGTTGCGCCGGGCCAATGCGCGTACCTGCGCCTCCACCGCGGCGAGGTCGTTCGGCAGCACGGTGAAGCGTTCCTGCCGGTCGAACAGATCGGCAAGTCGCGGCGGCAGAGCGGGGCGAATTCCGGTGGCGCGCTCGATCGCGTCGGGGAACTTCGCCGGATGCGCGGTCGCCATCGCAATGGTCGCCACGCCATGCCCGGGTGGATTGGCACGCGCCGCCGCGATGCCGATGGCGGTGTGCGGATCTGCCAGATAGCCGGCCGCCTCGTGCAGCCGGGCGATCTCCTCGGCGGTGCCGGCGTCATCCAGGCGGAATCCATGAAAAACCGTGCGGCAGCGATGCCACGCCGCTTCCGGCACCGCCATCCTCCCGGTCGCGCGGAAGTCAGTCATGGCCTCGGCCGTTGCCGCGCCGTCGCGATCCAGCAGTTCGAACAGCAGGCGCTCGAAATTGGAACTCACCTGGATGTCCATGCTCGGTGACAGGCTCGGCTGCACTTCCGCGATCGACATGTCGTTCGCGGCGAGAAAGCGCGCCAGGATATCGTTGCGGTTGGAACCGGCGATGAGGCGCGCCACCGGCAGCCCCATCCGCCGTGCCACCCAGGCGGCGAGGATGTTGCCGAAGTTTCCTGTCGGCACGCTGAACGCCACCTCGCGATCCGGCGCACCGAGCGCGAGCGCGGCTGCCACGTAATACGGCACCTGTGCGGCGATGCGCGCCCAGTTGATCGAGTTCACCGCCGACAGATGCATCGCCTGGCGGAACGGCACGTCGCCGAACATCGCCTTCACCAGGTCCTGGCAGTCGTCGAACGTGCCTTCGATTGCCACATTGCCGACATTGGGCGCATGCACCGTCGTCATCTGGCGGCGCTGCACGTCGCTGATGCGCTCGTGCGGGTGCAGGAACACGATGTCGACTCGGTCGCGGCCGGCGAACGCCTCGATCGCGGCTGAGCCGGTGTCGCCCGAGGTGGCGCCGACGATCGTCACGCGCGCGTCGCGCGTGGTGAGTACATGGTCGAACAGGCGGCCGAGCAGTTGCAGCGCCATGTCCTTGAAGGCCAGCGTCGGTCCGTGGAACAGCTCCTGCACGAACAGGCTGGTGTCGAGCTGGACCAGCGGCACGACGGCCGGATGACCGAACCCCGCATAGGCGTTGTGGCAGAGGCCCTGCAGCGTCGCGAACGGGATTGCATCGCCGATGAACGGCTGCATCACCCGCGCGGCGAGTTCCGGATAGGGCAGGCCGCGCAGCGCGCGCCAGTCCGCATGCGAGAAGTGCGGCCACGCCTCCGGCGCATAGAGGCCGCCATCCTCGGCCAGGCCTGCCAGCAGCACGCCGGCGAAGTCGCGCACGGGCGCCTGCCCGCGGGTGGAGACGTAGCGCATGGCGGTCAGGCTAGGCCCCGCCTCATTGTGTCGCAACCAGATGCGAATCGAAGCCAGCTTTGACTGGTCCGTTGCGCTCCGCGATGTCGGCCCAAGGCGAGCCGGTGCGCAGGCGCCGTTAGGTGCCGTGGGATTCAACGCAGCATGCGGCGGAAGTTAGGAAATAAGCAATCAAAGGCACAAAGTCCCATCAACTCTATGACCGCTGGAGCAAGCCAGGCTTAGCCGGTGCTTGCTCCCCAGCCACGGCTTCAGCTAGCCTCGCAGTCGATAGGGGGAACCGCATGCGTGCGTGGACCGTGGATGCGGATGACATCCAGGTGGCAGAGGACTTCAACGAGTCCCTGCTGCACCGCACCCCTGAAATCGAAGGCTTTCTGGGCTCGGACCGAGACGACAAATTCATCGTGATCGGCACCAAGGGATTCGGCAAGACCCTGCTCCTCAAAGCCAAGCGCGTTCTTTACCAGAATGAGGGCCGGGCCGCCTGCCTTCCCGCCGGGGCCCTGCTCGACAAACCGATTGGTGACAAGATCTTCAGCCGGGAGCTCCTGGCCTTCTTCGTGGTGTCTCCCCTCCCGTGGTCAAAAATCTGGCTCACAGCGATCTCGCTGGCGGTTCTGAAACACCTCGGCGCGGTGAGCGTGCCCAAGGTCGGTCCCGGCATCGCCAGCCTCATCGCAGACGAACAGCTCCACGGCGTCATCGACCACTTCGTTCGCCTACTCGAATTCACCCCGAGCGAGCTCCAACGTTGCGGCACGGACACTGACGGCCATCTGGTGCCGCGTCTGCGCGCAATCACCTCGCCGGTGGCCATCTTCATCGATGGCGTTGACGAGTACTTCAACAAGCACGTCGAAGGCCCCACAAGCCATCCGAGCGTTACCGGCGAGCTATCGCCGAACATATGGCACTTCGCGCAACTCGGCCTTGTGGAGGTTGCCTATCAGCTTCGCCGGATCAATCATCATATCAAGATATTCGCCGCTGTGCGCAAAGAAGCCTATGCGCGTCTCGCGACGACAACTGTTATGGCGCAGCAGTACCGCGGCAGCGCTGTCGATATCGCATACTCCCCCCAGAGCCTCCGCGAGATCTTTTTCAACAATGTACGGCTGTTGAAGAACAACTCGATGGTGAGTCCGGAGAGGGTGCGCACCGACCCACTAGAGGCCTTCCTGGGGCGGACGACGGTTACCGACCCATACACGCGCGAAGAAGAAGGAGGTTTTGAGTTCATCTGCCGGCACACGCTGCTCCGCCCGCGCGACTTGATGACCATCGGTGAGCGTTTGACCGCGCTCCGCCCACATGAGCGGCGAAACGAGCTCCGCTTCAAGGAAGTCGTGCACCAGGCCGCCACCGAAATCGCATACGAGTATCTCGCCGAGATCGCTCCGCATATTGGCAACCTCGAGCTCGAGCAGCTTCTGCGACGTCTCCCCACCAATGTGCTGACCCGCGAACAGATGGAGACGCTCTTCTTCGAACACAGCCTAGCGACGGGCGGCGAAGAGAAGCACGTCTTCTGTGCGCTCTACCGGGTGGGCCTTCTCGGCTACGTCCATTACGACCGCGCGCGTGGGGAGTGGACACAGCGGTTCCTGCGGCCGGGCGAGGCGACGCTGGAACCCGACGGGATGCTTCCACAGGCCACGCATTATCTGCTTCATCCAGTCCTTCACGACGTCATCGGACGGCTGAATCTGGCCTATCTGCAGCATGTCCACCGCGCGAACATTATTGGCTATGCCCGACCATGGCGAGAGACGGAGAGTGCGGCGAGTCCTGTCAGCGTGCACACGTTCTGCGTACTCAAAGGTGACGTGTACGGGTTTGGCGGCCTGATGCATGCCCGGGCTCATGCCCCGGTCCGGCAGGCATTGGAAGATGCCGTACGTTACTGGACCCGGGGGGCGACCGTTGCGGAGACCGCGTCTGGCGATTCCGTGCTGATTGTTCACGAAGATCCGGTGGCTCTGGCGCAGACCGCCCGGCATATCATGGACGACGTGTACCAGGCCAGCGGTCAGCCTCGCCTGCGCATAGCCCTGCACTACGGCGAGGTGCAGATGCAGGCGGGTGTCGGCGATGCACCGCCGATGGTGGTGGGGGGAGACGCGGTCCTTTGTGCGACCCGGGTGGAGCCCCATGTGCTGCCAGGACAGATCTGGGCGACGGAGGAGTTCCGCCAGGAGCTCGCGCACAGGCCGTCCTTATGGCGTACGACAGAGGTGATATCCCCCAACGGCAGTGATCGCTTCAACGTCAAGAAAGCAGGACGGACGGAACCGGATCTGTGGGTTCGACTTTATCGGCTCGAGTTCTAGCTGTCTGGTGCGTATTCAGTCGGATGGAAAACCGCTTGCCGCGCCTGCGACCCGGTTCACCCCGCACGCATCAAAATCTGCGGCTGTCGTAGGCCCAATGCAGCAGAGCCTGTCGCTGACGCCGGCGGCAGCTCAGGTCGCCGGGTTCGCAGTTCCGTTCGATCTGCCGGATGTGCCGGCGCATCGCCTGCCATCGTCGGATCTGTCGCCGGTCTTCCTCAGGCATCCGGCGGCCCATGTAATAGCGGCAATACCACTGGAACCAGCCGCGCGGGTCATCGGGGTGAATCCACCCCTTCGCGCGCCAGACGGACAGTTTCTGACTCGCGTCGACACCGAACAGATTGAGCGAACAGTCGCGCCGACCCGGCGCCAGCTTCGCGCCGACGAACCAGCTTCTCGGAAACTCGCCGCGCGCATCGGTCATGTACTTGCCGCAGAACACCCCAAGTCGCAGCATCTGCTGCGGGGTCAGCTCGGGCTCGAACGCGGGATCGAAATCGCGCCCGACAGGGCGCGGTGCGCTCATACCGGTAGCCCTGCTGCATCGTGTCGTTCACCGTCACGATCCGTCTGCGCATTCCACCGGCCTCAATGGGCAGCGCCACCGACATCGCTCGCGGCGGCGCGGGTGACGGTGAAGTGCAGGCCGCAATCGCCGTCGGTGACGTCGCCTTCGATCTTCGCACCCGCCTGTTTGCCGACCAGGGTGATGCGTTCGGCGCTGCCGGTCACCGTGCCGTCGGGGGCGATGGCCGCATCGACCCAGGTCCTGGCGTCCCAGCGGAACTGGAATTGGCTGTCGATCACCTCCAGCCTCACCAGGCCGGGATGCGGGCAGGCACGGTTTTGCGCCTGAAAGCGCGTGCTGGTGCCGCGATACTCGCCGTCGGTCGTCGCCGGCGGCTTGGGAGGCGGTGCAGGAGAAGACGAAGATTGCGGCGGGGCAGCACAGGCCGAAAGGGCGGCGCAGCAGGCCACGAACAGGCCCGCACGGATCGTGTTCATTGCTTGCCCGGCCGGCTACTACAGGTACCGCGCCGTCAGATGCCGCTCGAAATACGACGGATCCAGCGGCTTGCCGGTCGCCTCCTGCAGCAGGGGATTGAACTCCAGCAGGCTGCCCTTGCCGTGCACCTTCGCGCGCAGCCAGCCGAGCAGGGGCGACGAGATCGCCGTCGCCCAGCGCGGCGTCCAGGTCTGGAAACATCGCGCCGCGCCGCCGCCATCAGTTGCGCAGCCGCCATCGCGCCCAGCGTGTAGCTGGGGAAATAGCCGAACGCGCCGTCGTACCAGTGGATGTCCTGCAGGCAGCCGCGTGCATCGTCCGGCGGAACCATGCCGAGAAGGGCGGAAAAGCCGTCGTTCCAGGCGCCCGGGAGGTCCGCCACCGCCAGCGTCCCGGCAATCAGCGCCTGTTCCAGCCGGAAGCGCAGGATGACATGCGCGGGATAGGTCATCTCGTCGGCATCGACGCGGATGAAGCCGCGCTCGACGCGCCGCCAGAGCCGCGCCAGGTTCTCCGGCCGATACGGCGCGGGATCGCCGCCGAAGGCCGCGTGCAACTGCGGGCCCAGCCAGGCCAGGAAGGCATCCGACCGGCAGGCCTGCATCTCGACGATGAGCGACTGGCTTTCATGCGCCGCCATGCCGGCCGCCTCGCCAACCGGCTGGCGCACATGCGAGGCGGGCAGGCCCCGCTCGTACAGCGCGTGGCCGGTCTCGTGCACCACGGCGAGCACGGCCTGGGTGAAGTCGGCCTCGTCGTAGCGCGAGGTGATGCGCACATCGGTCTGCGTGCCGCCGGAGAACGGGTGAGCCGATCGATCGAGCCTGGCATGGTCGAAGTCGAGGCCCAGCCGCTCGGCGAGACGCCGGCACAGCGCCTCCTGCACCGCGACCGGAAACGGGCCGGCCGGCCGCACCGGTGCCGGGAGGCGGGCCTGCCGCTCCTCCGCCCGCGGCAGCGCCCGGCGCAGGAAAGCCTCGTACTCGGCGAACACCGGAACGACGTCGGCCACGCGCATGCCGCGCTGGTAGCCGTCCATCAGCGCGTCATACGGGTCGAGGCCCACGCGCCGGCGCCAGCGCCGCCGCCGCCTCTCGCACCAGCCGCACCACCTCCTCCAGATGCGGACGCACCAGGGCGAAAGTCCGAATGCCGCCGCGCCTCGCGCCATACCTTCTCGCAGGCCGAATTGGCGCGTGCCTGCGCCTCCACCAGATCGGGCGGCATCGCGGTCGCGCGGGTATAGGCGTGGCGCATCAGCCGGAGGTTGGCGGCCGACCAGGGATCGGGCTCAGCGGTGGCTTCAGCCGCGGCGAGATCGTCGCCCACGGCCGGCGCGACCAGCAGCGAATGCGACATCCCGGCCAGCACGGCAAGCTGATCGCCGCGTGCCGCGCCGCCGCCGGGCGGCATCATCGTCGCGGCATCCCAGCCGAGCACCGAGGATGCCTCGCCCGATCGTCGCGATGCGGGCGAAGCGGGTGGCCAGCCGGTCATAGGCGGTCATGCGATCAGCACCTTTCTAGCCCAGAGAACAAAGATCACCACGAGTGCGACAGCCAGGCCATACCAGGTGATCGCATAGGACAGATGGTTGTTCGGCGGCTGCGGCAAGTGCCTGGCCGGATCAGGGTAGCGTTCCGGCGGCGCCGGCCCCATGGCCACCAGAACGAACGGCGCCACGCGCGGGAGATCGAGCGCCGCGCCGATGGCGGCCGGATCGAGCGTGTAGAACTGCCGCGTTGCCGGATTGTCCGTGGCGCTGAACAGCCCGGCGTGTCGCCTGGCCGCACATAGCCTTCCAGCGTCACGTCGCCGCTCGGCAGCGCGATGGCGCGCGGTCGCTGCTCCGGCACCCAGCCGCGATCGACCAGGATGGCATCGCCGTCATCGCAGTTCCAGCGGGACGATCAGCTGCGTGCCAAGCTGCGGACCCGCCGGCGTGTCACGCACCTCGGCGCCGTATGAGGCGGACAGATCGTCGCGCAGACGCCCGGTCAGCCTGCACCTTGGTGAAGGGCTCCGGATTCGCGGGCAGCGGCACGGCCGGCGCCGCCTCGGCGCGCGCGATCTGCGCCAGCAGCCCGCGCTTCCAGTGCAGACGTTGCACCTGCCAGGTGCCAAGCCCCAGCAGCACCGCCAGCATCGCCGACCGCCATCACGGCCGGGCCACAGCAGCTGGCGCAGCCTGCCGGTCACAACCCCATCTCGGATGGACCGATGGCGGAACTGCAGCGCCACCAGCGCCGCCTTCGCCGGGCGCATCATCAGCACGGCGAGCGGCACCGTCACCACCGGCCACAGGATGGCATGCACCCAGAGCGGCGGCGAGAAGCGGAACTCCACCCAGAAGGCCAGCCCGACCACGATGGCGCCCAGCAGCAGGATCACGCCGACAGCGGCGCCGTCGCCGGCATCGTGCGCGCGCAGGTCGAGGCCGCAGACCTCGCACGCGTCGCGCACTTCCAGCAGATTGCGGAACAGCCGCCCCTGCCCGCAGCGAGGGCAGCGGCAGGCCAGCGCCGCATGCAGGAGCGAAGCCGCCGGCTGCGCCAACGGCCGCGGCGTCAGCGCGTCGCGACCACCGCACTGGCGCCCCACCAGTAGATGCAGGTGAACAGGAACAGCCAGACCACGTCGACGAAATGCCAGTACCAGGCGGCCGCCTCGAAGCCGAAATGCCGCTCGGGCGTGAACTGGCCGGCGCGCGCGCGGAACCAGCAGACGATCAGGAAGCAGGTGCCGACGATGACGTGGAAGCCGTGGAAGCCGGTGGCGAGGAAGAAGGTGGAGGGATAGACCCCGCCGCCGACGAACTTGAACGGCGCGTCGGAATACTCGATCGCCTGGCACATCGTGAAGCTGAGGCCGAGCAGGATCGTCAGGCCAAGCCCGACCACCAGCGTCTTCCGGTCGTTCTCCAGCAGGCCGTGATGCGCCCAGGTGATCGTGGTGCCCGACAGCAGCAGGATCATCGTGTTGAGGAACGGGATGTGGAACGGATCGAAGGTGTGGATGGTCGAGGGCGGCCACACCGTCTCGCCGTTGCCCTGCAGGTCGGGGAACAGGGCGAAGTTGAAGAACGCCCAGAAGAAGCCGACGAAGAACATCACCTCGCTGGTGATGAAGAACAGCATGCCGTAGCGCAGGCCGAGCCGCACGACGGGCGTGTGCAGCCCCGGCGTGCGGCTTTCGCGGATCACGTCGCGCCACCAGAAGAACATCGTGCCGAGCACGACCACCGCGCCGACGATCAGCGTGATGTAGCTGCCGAAATGCGCGGCGAAGATGATGCCGACGAACGTCAGCAGGCCGCCGATGGCGCCGATGATCGGCCAGGGGCTCGGATCGACCAGATGGTACGGCTGCCTGAGGCCGGAACTCTCGACAGTCGTAGTGCCGTGCGCGTGGTCGCTCATGCCAAACCCATTCCAGTTCTGCCGAAAAATCTGCCCAGAAACGGCTGCCGCATCATCCCGAAATCGCCCGCCGGTTCAAGGGGTCTGCCGCGTCGGCGGACCGACATGCGGACCGGCCTCCGCCAGCGCGCCGGCCTTCGCCGCATCGTCGAGCGTGCGGAAGAACGTGTAGGAGAGCGTGATCGTGTGGATGTCCGCGGTGTTCGGGTCCTTGGCGATCGCGGGATCGACCCAGAAGCTCAGCGGGAACTGCATCTGCTGGCCGGCCGCGAGCGTCTGCTGGTTGAAGCAGAAGCAGGCGGTCTTGTGGAAATATTTTCCCACCGTATCGGGCGTCACGTTGTACAGCGCCACGCCGGTGACCGGCGTGCCGGCCAGGTTGCGGGCGGTGTAGAAGGCAAGGTGCTCCTCGCCGAGCGGCAGGCGGATTTCCTCCTGCACCGGGGCGAAGTCCCAGGGCAGATTGGGGTTGGTGTTGGCATTGAAGCGAACGGTGATGTCCTGACGTGTCGCGCCGGGTGCGACCGAGGCGCCGATCTGTGGCGTGCCGGCATAGCCAGTGACGGCGCAGAACACGCGGTACAGCGGCATGGCGGCGAACGAGACGCCCGACCATGGCGACAGCGACCGTGGCAAGCGTGATGCCGAATGTGCGATTGTTCACGCGCATAGACTGGTTCTCACGGTCCTCCCCCTCCCCTTGCGGGAGGGGGTAGGGGGAGGGGTGCACGAAACCCTGGCACTTCCCGCGTGGCCCCCTCCCCCGAACCCCCTCCCGCAAGGGGAGGGGGAGAAATGCTCTCTGCACGCGTTGTCCATCACCTGCAATGCTGCTCGCAAGGACTGCTGAATCATCGCTAAGACTTCGTCATCTTGACGATGGTGATGGCGTAGAACAGCGCGCACAGCGCCACCAGCACCACGAGCATCGCCCAGTTGCGCGCGCGGCGGCGGCGCATTTCATCCGGATCGAGCGCCACCCGCTCACCCCGCCAGCCGGTCGACGGCGAAGCGCGGCGAACAAGGCGAACAGATAGAGGATCGAGTACTTGAACGCCATCCGCGCCGGCGCATCGTTGGTCAGGCTGACGCCGGACGCGTCCTGCCGGTCGGTCGCCACGCGCCACACGCTGACGATGAAACCGCCGCCCAGCACCAGTGCCGCGAGCCCATACACCGTCCCCGACAACCCGATCAGCCACGGCAGCAGCGACAGCGGCAGCAGCAGCAGCGTGTAGATCACGATCTGCCGCCGCGTCTCTTTCGCGCCGGCGACCACGGGCAGCATCGGCACGCCGGCGCGCTGGTAGTCGGCATTGGCGAACAGCGCCAGCGACCAGAAATGCGGCGGCGTCCAGAAGAACACGATGGCGAACAGGATCAGCGGCAGCAGATCGACCGAGCCGGTCACCGCCACCCAGCCGATCACCGGCGGAAACGCTCCCGCCGCGCCGCCGATGACGATGTTCTGCGGCGTGCGCCGCTTCAGCCACATCGTATAGACGAACACATAGAACAGGATCGACAGCGCCAGCGCCGAGGCCGCGACGAGGTTCACCGCCAGGCCCATCACGATGACCGAACCGGCGGCCAGCGTAATGCCGAAGCCCAGCGCCGCTCCCGGCTCGATGCGGCCGGCGGGGATCGGCCGGTTGCGCGTGCGCCGCATCACCGCGTCGATGTCGCGGTCGTACCACATGTTGATCGCGCCGCACGCGCCGGCGGCGACCGCGATGCACAGCACGGCGGTGAATGCCAGCACCGGATGCAGATGGCCGGGCGCGATCAGCAGGCCGATCAGCCCGGTGAACACCACCAGCGTCATCACCCGCGGCTTCAGCAGCGCGATCCAGTCGCCGAGTTCGGCCGCCCGGGTTGTGACCGCCTCGCTCATCGGTCAGCGGATGCGCGGCAGTTCCGCGTAGGTGTGGAACGGCGGCGGCGAGGACAGGGTCCATTCCAGCGTCGTGGCGCCCTCGCCCCAGTAGTTGTCCGCCACATGCTCCTTCGAGGTGAAGGTGCGGTAGAGCACATAGAAGAACACCAGCAGCGCGACGCCGCCGATATAGGCGCCGATCGAGGAGACGAAGTTCCAGCCGGCGAACGCCGCGGGATAGTCCGGATAGCGGCGCGGCATGCCGGACAGGCCGAGGAAGTGCTGCGGGAAGAACGCCAGGTTGGCGCCGATGAAGGTGAGCCAGAAATGCACCTTGCCCCAGAACTCCGGGTACTGATGGCCCGACATCTTGCCGATCCAGTAGTAGAAGCCGGCGAAGATCGTGAACACCGCGGCGAGCGACAGCACGTAGTGGAAATGCGCCACCACGTAGTAGGTGTTGTGCACGATCTGGTCGATGCCGGCATTGGCCAGCACGACGCCGGTGACGCCGCCGATGGTGAACAGGAAGATGAAGCCGATCGCAAACAGCATCGGCGTCTTCAGCTCGATCGAGCCGCCCCACATGGTGGCGATCCAGGAGAAGATCTTGATCCCGGTCGGCACCGCGATGACCATCGTCGCCGCCATGAAATAGGCGCGCGTGTCCACGTCGATCCCCGAGACGAACATGTGGTGCGCCCACACCACGAAGCCGATCACGCCGATCGCCACCATGGCATAGGCCATGCCGAGATAGCCGAAGATCGGCTTGCGGCTGAACGTCGAGATCACGTGGCTGATGATGCCGAAGCCCGGCACGATCATGATGTAGACCTCGGGGTGGCCGAAGAACCAGAACAGGTGCTGGAACAGCACCGGATCGCCGCCGCCGGGCGGATCGAAGAACGCGGTGCCGAAATTGCGGTCGCAGATCAACATGGTGATCGCGCCGGCCAGCACCGGAATCGCCAGCAGCAGCAGGAACGCCGTGATCAGTTCGCCCCAGACGAACAGCGGCATCTTATGCAGCGTCATGCCGGGCGCGCGCATGTTGAAGATCGTGGTGATGAAGTTGATGGCGCCGAGCAGCGAGCTGATGCCGGCCAGGTGCAGCGCGAACAGCGTGCAGTCCATGCCGATGCCCGGCTCGTAGGTTGCGTTCGCGAGCGGCGGGTAGAGCGTCCAGCCGGTGCCCGACTCACCCAGGAACAGGCCGGTGACGACCAGCAGGAACGCCGGCGGCAGCAGCCAGAAGCTGATGTTGTTCAGCCGCGGGAACGCCATGTCCGGCGCGCCGATCATCAGCGGCACGAACCAGTTCCCGAAGCCGCCGAAAGTCGCCGGCATGACCGAGAAGAAAATCATCAGCAGCCCGTGCGACGTGACGATCGTGTTCCACTCCTGCCCCGACGTGATGATGGTGTTGCCCGGGGCGTTGAGCTGGGCGCGCATGATCTCCGACAGGATGCCGCCAACCACGCCGCCGAACACCGCGAAGCACAGATAGAGCGTGCCGATGTCCTTGTGGTTGGTGCTGCACAGCCAGCGAACGAAGAAGCTGGGCTTGTGATCATGATGATCGTGGGCATCGTCGTGGGTGGTTGCCGACATCGTCCGTCTCCTTCACGCACCGACCCGCCGGGTCAGCGCTGAACCCCTGCCGCGGCCAACAGGCGCGGTTCGCCATTCGCCTGCACCGGCTCCGTCGCCGGCGCCGCATCGGAGAATTTGGTCTTCGCCTCGGCCAGCCAGGCGTCGAATTCCTCGGGCGTCACGGCGCGCACGGCGATCGGCATGCGGCTGTGGTTGGTGCCGCAGATCTGGTTGCACTGGCCGTAGAACACGCCGGGCTTGTCGGCGCGGAACCAGGTCTCGATCGTCCGCCCTGGAATCGCATAGCGCTGGGCGCCGAGCGAGGGAATGAACCAGCTATGGATGACATCCGTGCTCGTCTGCAGCACGCGGATGGTTTTGCCGGCCGGCACGACGAGCTGGTTGTCCACCTCGAGCAGGCGAAGCTGACCGGGCTTCAGTTGATCATCCGGGATGATGTAGCTTGAGAAGTCGATGTTGTTCTTGTCCGGGTAGGTGTATTCCCAGTACCACTGATGCCCGGTCACCTTGACCGTGAGATCGGCATCGCGCGGCTTGTCCTCGTAGTAGATCAGGCGGAAGGACGGGATCGCAATGATCACCAGGATCAGCACCGGAATCACCGTCCAGGCGATCTCCAGCATCGTGTGGTGCGCGGTGCGGCTCGGCACCGGATTGCGCCCGGAATTGTAGCGCCACATCACCCAGCCGAGCAGCCCGGCGACAAACAGCGTGATCAGCGTGATGATGACCAGCACCAGATCGTGCAGATCGATCTGCTGCTGCTTCAGCGGCCCGCCGGCCGCCTGCATGCCCATCTCCCACGGCCGCGGCGCGCAGACCGCCTGGGCCAGCGCCACCCCGCCGGGAGCGCCCATCATTGCCGTCAACGCGGCGAACAGCCGCCGGTATCGCAACATCGGCCAATCCATCCCGCTTCGGTCCCCCATCCGGACCCGTCCCGGGCCGGCTCTCAGGTCTATCGGCCTACCGGACCATGTGCGCGAGATCAAGGTCCGCGACGGCAATTCACTGTCACGACGTGGCGTCGGGACATGCGGCGCTTGGTTGGGAAAGAAGTGGATGCCGACCCCCAGCCTTCGCCGGGGCATGCTCCGTCGGCATGACGCTCCGTGACCGGCCTTCGCCAGTCGCGGACGTTCAGTTTCTGAGCCGCACCAGCGTGAAGAGGCCGAACGGGAACACTGGGATCGAGAGGCTGCGAACCAGGTCCTCAGGCGCGAACAGTTCGTCCATGGCGAAGTCAGGATGCCACCCGATCGCGCGCGACGCCGAGGCCATGGCCCGCTCGACCCACCATCGCGGCCCCTTCTCGGCCCGGAAGTGGTTGACGAATCAGGATGTTGCCACCGGGCCGCACCACGCGGCGCATCTCGGCCAGCAGGGCGCGCGGATGCGGCACGACCGAGGCCACGAACATCGCCACAGCGATGTCGAATGCGGCGTCCTCGAAGTCGGTCGCCTCTGCGTCCATCTCGTGCAGCGCCTCGACGTTGCCGAGGCGGAGTTCGGCCACGCGTTTGCGGGCCTGTGCCAGCATCTCGGCGGAGAGGTCGATGCCGGTGATCCGCTTCATCGGCAGATAGTGAGGCAATGCAAGGCCGGTTCCCACGCCGACTTCGAGCACCCGGCTGCCCGGCATGCGGTTGGCCAGCTCCACGGCGCGGCGGCGCCCGATCGCGGATACGCCGCCGAACACCAGATCATAGACGCCGGCCCATCGTTTGTAGGCGGCGCGGACGTCATCGGCATCCAGGGCCGCCCGCGGAGCGGAATTGCGGCGTGTTGACTCCTGGGAGTGGCTCATGATTGCCGTTTCCTTCCAGTCGCTGCCTAAACGTCGCAAGCGAGCCGCGCAACCCTGGATCGGTGGTCACGGCAGGGCTGTCAAGCGGTAAGCGAGGCGCAATGTGGTGAACGGCGCGCAGCGGACCCACCACGCGATGACGAACCGCATGCTGTCCGAGATTAGCCTGGTCAGGCGGTCGGCTGGTTCCGGGCCACCGTCTCCAGCCGCCGTCAGCCGAAAACCTAGTCCGACTGGCTGAGGTTCACCGCCGCAGTACGACCGTTCTGCTGCTGTTCGACCTCGAAGCCGATCTTCTGACCTTCGTTCAGACTTCGCAGCCCCGCCTTCTGCACGGCGCTGATATGGACGAACACATCCTTTCCGCCGGTTTCCGGAGCGATGAAGCCGTAGCCTTTTGTCGGGTTGAACCACTTAACGGTGCCCTTGGGCATCGACGCGCTGCCTTTCTGCCTGTGGGCGGTACGCCTCGCGTGAGACGGCCGCCCAATTTCATGGGAGCGCATATGGACCAGGCCGCAACGCCCCCACCCCTGCGGCAGGAGTCCGTCATTTGTTGCTACCGAGTGGACGGTATTGCCTGCCGAACAGCAACGATACCCGTGCCCACGCTTCCTCGCAATCAATCCTGCGATGAACCGGCAATAAACCTTGCGCCCGGGTTTCCGGATCGGCATGCGGGGCATGGCGGCGGAAAGCGCTTGCATCCATCTCCCGACCGCGCCATGTCGTTGCAGTGGACGCCGGGGCCATCAGATTGGCGTCCGCTTGGAGGACTTATGGGTAGCTTCAGCATTTGGCACTGGATGGTGGTCCTTCTGGTCGTGTTGCTCCTGTTCGGGAGCGGCAAGGTCAGCAGCCTGATGGGTGACTTCGCGAAGGGCATCAAGTCCTTCAAGAAGAACATGGCGGAAGGCGACGACGCCTCCATGGAGGCCAGCGCGGACAAACCGACGGGGACGATTGCGGCTCCTACCGCACAGCCAACGCCGGCCGCACGCGAGCACACGGCATCGCACTAGGCATCCGGCCCGCGGATTCCAGTCATTAGACGGCCCTTGCGGCGATCCGACATGAGGGTTGCTGGCCGCATGGCCTAATTTCGCCCGACCAGACATTTGTGCCGCCCCCGGTCGAGGGCGGCACAATGCGTTACGGCGGCGCACCCGATAGCATCCCGTTGGATGGCTGGCGCGCAGCGATGGCCATCAACCCGCCGGAATGCCGGGCCTTTACGCCCCCGCCACCCAAGCCATTGTGGTTGCCACGCCAGTTGTCCACAAGTTTTTGTGGGTCCGCGCAATTGGCAGGTTGACGGCCGCCCGAAGGCGTATACCGTATCTTGTGGTTATGCGGTGGGAGGACCACGAGATGGAGTGGGCCGAGGAAACGATCGTTCGCCTGCGTTCGCTATGGGATGAAGGGCATTCAACCGCCGAGATCGGCCGGCGGCTTGGGGTCTCGAAAAATGCCGTGGTCGGCAAGGCGCACCGACTCGATCTTCCGGCCCGGCCATCGCCGATCCGCCGCGACGGATCGGGGAGGGCAGGCCGCCGCGCCGCTCGGCGCCGCGCCGCGTTGCCGGCCCTACCCTGCCGCCGCTTTCCAGCACCGGCCTGATCGGCGTGTCGGGACAGGTGATGATGCCGATTGCTACGCCGCTGGCGCCAAGATCAACGCCCGTGCCGCCACAGCGCGTGCAGCCTCCGCCGCCGCGGCCCTATGGGCGCGTCATCACCTGCTGCTGGCCAATCGGCGAGCCGGGCACGCGCAGCTTCTGCTTCTGCGACGCCGCGTCGGTGCCTGGGAAGCCGTACTGCGAAGACCATGCGCAGCTGGCCTACGTCCGTGTGCGCGACCGCCGCGAGGATGCCGCCTAAGGTCAGGCAATCGCTATTCCGGCAGGCCGAGCAGCGTGCGCAGGACGTAATCGGTGTGCGCGCCGGCCGCCGGACCGGGCCAGCCGATCGCTGCCTCGGGCGGATCGCCATCCAGCCGGATCGCCGGGCCGGGGTGCAAGGTAGCGGCCGATCAACGGATCGTCCACCGCCTGCACCGACCCGCGGGCAAGGAAATGCGGATCGCCGGCACAGTCGGCGATGTCGTACAGGCGCGAGCAGGGCACATCGGCCGCATCCAGCCGCGCCTCGGCCTCCTTCGCCGGCAGGGTGCGGGTCCAGGCGGCGATCGCGGCATCGAGCGCGTCGCGACGCGCGCAGCGGTCGGCATTCGCTGGCATAGGCCGGGTCGCGGGCGAGTTCCGGCCGGCCGATCGCCGCCATGAGACGGGCAAAGATCAGGTCCGAGTTGCCGGCAATGCAGAGCCATCTGCCATCGGCGCAGGGATACGTGTTGGTCGGTGCCGCGGTCTCGATCGCCGCGCCGACCGGCTGGCGGATGCGCCCATCCATCGCATATTCCGGCAGCATCCCTTCCATCAGGCTGAACACGGAATCGACCAGGTTCACGTCGATCACACGCCCGCGCCCGGTCCCCGCGGCATCGCGCTGCCACAGTGCCGACAACAGCCCGATCGCGGCATACAGCCCGGCCAGATCGTCGCTGATCGAGATGCCGCAGCGCGGCGGCGGCAGATCGGAACTTCCGGCGGGATGCGCGGTGAGGTGGCGGATGCCGCCGATCGCCTCGCCGATCGCGCCGAACGCCGGCTTGTCCCGGTACGGTCCATCCTGGCCGTAGCCGGAGATGCGCGCGATCACCAGGCGCGGGTTGACGGCGTGGAGCGCGTCAGGTCCGAGCCCGAGCCGCTCGAGCCCGCCGGCGCGCAGGTTCTCGACCAGCACGTCGGCGCGCGCGCCAAGCCGCAGCACAATGTCGCAGTCGCGTTTCAGGTCCAGCATGACGGAAAACTTGTTGCGCCCGTGCACGCTGAACCACACCGAGTTGCCGTCCACCGCCGCGCCCCAGCCGCGGAACGGGTCGCCGCCTGGAGGCTCGATCTTGATCACCTCGGCGCCGAGATCGGCCAGGATGCGCGTGCAGAAGGGGGCGGCGATGTAGTGGCCGATCTCGAGCACCTTGAGGCCGACCAGCGGGCCGGTGCGTTCGGGCAGGATGGACATGGCGGGCCTCCGGCTTCGTGTAGATTTGATCATGGCAAGCGGAAGATCGGGGCGGGCAACATGCCGCCCTTACGGATTTATTAACGGTTCACCGCCCATATTGCGGAGCGCGGACCCGGCTTCGGCCGGTGTCTTGTTTCCTCCCCGATGCCGCGCCCCGTCGTTGGTGCGCGGCTCCCTTGAGGCGGTGTGGTCCCAAGCCGCACCGCCATTTTTTCGTCCGCCTTCCCCCCTGGCTTCCCCCTGAACACACGCGGTCGCATGATCGGGCACTGTTATCAGGAGCAGGCCATGGACAAGGAACTGATCGCGAAACTCGCGCGGGCCGCCGGTCTGGACAAGGCGCTGGCGGAATTCCCGGACGATGTCGCAGTCGCTGCCGAACAGGCGCTGGGCCACAGGGACGCAATCGCCTGGCCCACCGATCCGGCCGCCGAACCATGGCCGCCGATGCGCGCGGGGACCGGGCTGTGAGCGAACTGCATTGGCTGAGTGCCGCCGAGGCCGCGCGCGCATTCGCTGCCCACCGCCTCTCGCCGGTCGAGTTGCTGACTGCACTGCTGGCCCGAATCGAGCGGCTCGATCCGAAGCTGCACGCCTTCACCCGGCTCGATGCCGATGCGGCGATGGCTGCGGCGCGCGCGGCCGAAGCCGAGATTGCCGCGGGACGGGTGCGCGGCCCGCTGCACGGCGTGCCGGTCGGCGTGAAGGACATCATCGATGTGGCCGGGCTGCCGACCACGTGCCATTCGAGGATCCTGCTCGAAAACATCGCCAAGGCCGATGCGGTGGTAATCGCGAAAACTGCGGCAGGCCGGCGCGATCATCCTGGGCAAACTGTCCACCCATGAATTCGCCATCGGCGGGCCAAGCTTCGATCTGCCGTTCCCGCCAGCGCGCAACCCATGGAATCCCGATCATCATCCGGGCGGTTCATCGTCGGGCTCCGGCGCGGGCGTCTGCGCCGGACTGTTTCCCCTGGCGCTCGGCTCCGACACCGGCGGTTCGGTCCGCAACCCGGCCAGCGCCTGCGGCATCGTCGGGCTGAAGCCGACCTATGGCCTGGTGTCGCGGCGCGGCGTGTTCCCGCTGTCCTATACGCTCGATCATGTCGGCCCGATGACCCGCACGGTGGCGGACAACGCGCTGCTGCTGGACGCGCTCGCCGGGCATGATCCGGCCGACCCCGGAAGTGCGGCCACGAGCGCGCGGTATTTTGGCCGCTCGCTGGACCGTGGCGTGCGCGATCTGCGCGTCGGCTTCGTCCGGCATTTCCACGAGATCGACAAGCCGGCGCATCCGGAGGTGACGGCAGCGTTGGAGGATGCGGCGCGCGTCCTGCAGGCCGAGGGGGCGGAGGTGCGCACCGTCACCCTGCCGTCGCTCAACGAGTTCGCCGCGGTGAACCGGGTGATCCTGTGCAGCGAGGCCTGGTCGATCCACGCGACCGTGGCTGCGCTCGCGCCCGGGCGATTACGGCCAACTCTCGCGCCAGCGGCTGATGCCGGGCGCCTTCATGAATGCCGGTGACTATGTCGGGGCGCAGCGCCGGCGGCTGCAGATGATCGCGGCGGTGGAGGAGCTGTTCCGCGACTGCGACGTGCTGCTGTGCGCGAGTTCGATGGACCCGGCGAGCCGCATCGAGGACGCGGCGGAAACCGCCCGGACCTATCCGCGACAGGCGCGCACGCCGTTCAACGTGACCGGCCATCCGGCGCTGGCGATGATGGCGGGCCTGTCGGATGCGGGGCTGCCGCTCTCGGTGCAGTTCGTCGGCCGGTATTTCGACGACGCGACTGTGCTGCGCGTCGCCGCCGCGTACGAACGCGGCACCGATTGGCACAAGAAACGCCCGCCTGTTGGGTAGGGTCGTGCGATACCCCTCCCCCAGCCTTGGTCCGCTTCGCGGCCCAAGCCCGCAAGGGGAGGGGGAGGCGCGTTTGTTCTCCGCATCTGACGGACGCACGGCATGACCGAAACGCGCTTCTGGCTGATCCGCCACGCGATCGTCGATGAGAATGCGCGGGCCATCCTGTACGGCATCATGGACGTGCCGTTGTGCGAGACGAGCCTGCTTGAGCAGACGCCGATGTACCGGGCGCTTGCCGCACAGGTTGCCGCGGCCCGCGGTGTGGAAGGTGACCCCCTTGTCGCGCACCCGCCGGACCGCCGAAGCGATCTTCGCCGCCGGCTATCCGCACGCCGAGCCCGAGGTCGAGCCGGATCTGATCGAGCAGAGCCTCGGCGAATGGCAGGGCCTGCCGCATGCCGAACTGCCGGCGCGGCTGACCCTGCCGAAGCATGCCTTCTGGCCGCTCGCCGGCCATGAACGTCCGCCGGGCGGCGAGACGATGGCCGAGGTCATCGATCGGGTCGGCACGGCTTTGGAGGGTCTGGCGGTCCAGTACGAGGACCAGGACGTGGTCATCGTCAGCCATGGCGGGGCGATCCGGGCCGCGGTGGCGCACTGCCTGCGGATCGGCCCGGACAACGCGCTGCATCTGGTTGTGCAGAACCTCTCGCTGACCCGCCTGGAGCGAAGCCCGGACGGATGGCGCGTCGTGTGCGTCAACGAGTTGCCGGGCTATTGACCTGCCCGCCGGCGAGTTTCATCCAGGATCGATTACAATGCCGCCGCGAATCGGCGCGAAAGGTAGTATGGGCCTGCGAATCGGGCGCCCCTATGTCCCGAAAACGAGGAGAGGATCATGAGACGCATCCTGCTGGCCGCCGCAGCGCTCGCCGCGCTGTCCCTGCTCGCGCCGCGCATCGCGCACGCCCAGGGTGACGAACAGACCCTGGTGGACCGCGCCACGCTCGCGGTGCAAGAGATCGCAACGTCGTCGCTGTCGGACGATCCGCGGAAGATGCTTGAGCGCGGCCCGCGGGGCGATGATCTGCCCCCGGGTGTTCAAGGTGGGCCTGTTCTTCGGCGGCGAGGGCGGCGCGTGCGTGCTGCTCGCGCGTTCCGGCAACGGCACCTGGTCCTATCCGGCGTTCATCGGCATGGGAAGCGGCAGCTTCGGCCTGCAGATCGGCCTCCAGGACAGCCAGATCGTCATGCTGATCATGACGGAAAAGGGCCTTGCCGCGGTCATGGACAGCCAGTTCAAGCTCGGCGCCGACGCCTCGATCGCCGTCGCCACGCTCGGCGCCGGCATCCAGGGCGCCACCACCGGGGCGCTGGGCGCCGACATCATCGCGTTCTCCCAGTCGCGCGGCCTGTACGGCGGGATCACCCTCGAAGGCAGCATCATGGGCGCGAAGACCGAATGGAACCGCGCCTACTACGGCCGCGAGTACTGGCCACGCGCCAGATCGTGATCGACATGCAGGCCACCAATCCGGGCGCCGATCCGCTTCGCGAGGTGATGACGCGCTTCGGCACCGCCGAGGTCAAGCAGGCCGCCAGCCCACCGCCGCCGCTGGCCTATCAGGCGTCGCCGCCTGCGCCGAGTGCACCGACGCAGTTGCAGCCGCCCGCACCGGTCAAGCAGCAGAACCTGCCGCCGCCGCGATAGCCGCTCCCGCGGCGATCACGGCTGCGGCTGCCCAGGGCTTCGATGCGCCAACGTCGTTTCGATCTCGCAAGGCAGCGTCGTGCAGTGGGGTCTCGCGGTGCTCTGCCTTGGCCTACTGGCGCTGGCCGGCTGCGAACAGGGGGCTCGGTGCGATCTCGTTAAGGTCGCCCAAGTCCGCTTGGAACCCGGAGGCCGGCTGTTCACTGTCCCGGTCACCGTCAACGGCCATGCGATCCAGCATGCTGTTGGATACCGGTGCCAGGGCAGAGCATTCTCACGGAGGCGGCGGTCAAGCGGCTGAGCGTGACCCGCGATGGCCGAACGGCCACGGTCGTGGCCGGCATGGCGGGCGGATCGATGAGGACCGACGCCAACATCGACAGCATGAGGCTGGGCGATGCGCCGCTCGACTTGGGTCGCATACCGGTGGATCTCCTTCGGCGATTATCGGGGCATCGACGGCATCATCGGCCTGGACATTCTGCGGGATTACGACCTCGACATAGACGCACCGAAACATGTGCTCACGCTATATCGCATTCGCCAGTGCGAGCGCGCGGACCCGCCATGGGATGAGCCGGCGATACCGATCGCGGGAACGTCCACAATGACGGGCTGGATGGATATCCCGTTCGAGATCAATGGCAGCGCGCAGACCGCCATGGTCGACACGGGCTCCTCCTACACGGAGATCACGCCACGGCTGCTGCGGCGGATTGGCCTGAGCGCGCAGGACCTGGCGAATGATCGAACCTTGAACCTTCACGTCGTCGCCGGCGATGACGTGCAGGTACAGCGTTCATCGGTTTCAGACGATACGCATCGGTCCGATCGCCATGAACGACACGACCGTCGTCGTTCTCGCCAAGGATCCACCCGCGCTGGGTGGCGGACGCCGATTCCACGAGGCGATGATCGGGCAGGACTTCCTCGGCACGCCGGCGCGTCTGGTTCTCATTCAAGACGGATCGTCTGTACATCTCACGCAAGGACAATGACACAGCGACGGTGCAGTGAACGACCGCGTCGGCCTCGACCACTGGCCACTGACCGCTCCCGCCGGTAGTCTCCGGCGCCATGGATGCGCCGGTGCCGTTCTGGAAGGCAAAGAGCCTCGAGCAGATGAACCGCGACGAGTGGGAATCGCTCTGCGACGGCTGCGGCCGCTGCTGTCTGCACAAGCTGCGCGACGATGACACCGGCGCGCTGTCGTTCACCAACGTCGCCTGCCGTTTGCTGGACCTGAATACCTGCCGCTGCGGCGATTACGCGCATCGGCGCCGGCGCGTGCCCGACTGCGTCGCGCTGACGCCGGCCGAGGTGCGCGCGATCGACTGGCTGCCGCCGTCCTGTGCCTATCGGCGGCTGGCGGAGGGCAAGGACCTGGCGTGGTGGCATCCGCTGGTCTCCGGGCGATCCCGACACCGTGCACGAAGCGGGGATTTCGGTGCGCGGACGCGCCATCAGCGAACGCAAGGCCGGTCCGCTGGATCACCACATTGTCGACTGGCCGGGTCGCATGCCGCGCGCCAAACGCCTGCCAAAGGAGAAATGAGCGATGATGAAGGATGCTCTGTTCGGCGGCGTGAACGCCGCGGTGCTGACGCCGATGCGCGCCGATCTGTCGGTCGACCTCGATCGCATGGCGGCGCATTGCCGCTGGCTGCTGGCGAACGGCTGCAACAATCTGGGTGTGCTCGGCACCACCGGCGAGGCGAACAGCATCGGCCTCGGCGAACGCATGGAGATCCTGCAGGGGCTCGTCGCGCGCGGCATTCCGGCGGCGAAAATGATGCCGGGCACCGGCACGCCGGCGCTCACCGACACCGTGATGCTGACGAAGCAGGCCGCCGATGTCGGCTGCCGCGCCGCGCTGCTGCTGCCGCCGTTCTATTACAAGAACCCCACCGATGACGGGCTGTTCGCGTATTTCAGCGAGGTGATCAACCGCGTCGGCACGGGGATAAAATACTATCTTTACAATTTCCCGCAGCAATCCGCCGTGCCGTTCAGCGTCGATCTCATCGCGAGATTGCTGAAGGCGTTTCCCGGCACGCTGAAGGGCGTGAAGGACAGCAGCGGCAACTACGACAACGGCCGCGCCTATGTGGAGAATTTTGCGAAGGACGGGTTCGAGGTCTATGCCGGCGACGATACGCTGCTGCGTCCGCTGCTGCTGCTCGGCAGCGCGGGTTGCATCACCGCCGCGGCCAACGTGAATTCGCCGATCGCGGCCGAGGTCTATGCCAACTGGAACACCGACGTCGGCGTGCAGGCGCATGAGAGGCTGAGTGCGACGCGCAGGGCGATCGTCTCGGCACCCGCGCCGATCCCCGCGCTGAAGGCGCTGATGGCGCGCCACACCGGTGATGCAGCGTGGCACAACATGTGTCCGCCGCATCTCAAACTGACCGGCGAGCAGCAGGCCAGGCTGTTCGCCGCGTTCGATGCGTGCGGCGTGCAACTGGCGAAGGCGGCTTAGAAGAAGTTTCACCGCAGAGACGCAGAGGACGCCGAGTTACGACGTGCGCTTTGCACGGCGGACACTGTTCCCTCCGTATGCTCAGCGTCTCTGCGGTGCATCTTTTCTCGGCAACACAGTTGACGAATCGGCGGCATCTGCGGTTTGTGACCGGAATGGAGTTGCCTCAATCCGAGATGCTGGCGCTGCCAGGCGGGCCGACGCGTGTCGAATGGCGACGCAATCGTCGTGCGCGACGCGTCAGCCTGCGGATCGATCCGTGCGGCGGCGGTGTGGTCGTCACGCTGCCGATGCGCGCAGGCCGTGGTGCCGGCGTTGCGTTGCTGATGAATCATGCGGATTGGGTCGCAAATCGGCTCGCTGCGCTGCCCGATGCATTGTTATTTGCCGACGGTACCCTTGTGCCGATCGGCGGCGTGTCGCACCGAATTCGCCATGTGCCGCAGTTGCGTGGCGGCGCGTGGCTGCAGGATGGCGAACTGCATGTCACCGGCGCGTCGGAATTCCTCCGCCGTCGCGTGCAGGATTTTCTGCGTGCCGAGGCGCTACGGCGACTTTCCCCGTTGGTTGCGGCGAAGACCGCGATCCTTGGCGTGACGGCGCGGCGCATTGCGGTGAAGGATACGCGGAGCCGCTGGGGCAGTTGCGCCGCCGATGGCTCGATCGCGTTCAGTTGGCGCCTGGTGATGACGCCCGAGTTCGTGCAGGACTACGTCGCCGCGCACGAAGTGGCGCATTTGAAGCACATGAATCATCGCAAGCGGTTCTGGGATCTGGTCGATCAATTGACGCCGCACACCGCGACCGCAATTCCGTGGTTGCGTGCCGAAGGTTTTCGTCTGCTTCGCGTCGGTTGACCGTCTTGCGATGTTTGCCCACGGAAGCGCTGGCGAACGGGCAACTCAGTCCGATGCAATCAAGGCGCAACCGGTTGTCTGCACCGATTTTGTTGTTTCCTCCAGCCAGTTGGCGTTCGAGTGGCGCCGCAATCAATTGGCCGCGACGATGTGAAGTTGGTCGTGATAAGCGGCAGTTCGGGATCCGCACGTTGAACTTATCATTGATCCTGTCCATTGCCGTGCGGTCGGGGAACCTGGCTGCGGACTTCATTAAGCGGGTTTGTACCGCTTCCATTGCCGGAGCCGGCTCGATGAAACGGCAACCGAAGTGCTGAACGCCACGATGCAGGCGGTCTGCCAGAGGATTTGTCACAGTCGCGTTCGACTCCCTGGCGCGCGTCACGATTAGCCATCCCCCGATCGCCCAAACCCCAAACCCTGCCAGAAATAGCGCGATCGAAAAAGACAGCCAAAAAAGAGATGGTACATTGGCAACGTCGTGCGCCTGTCGAACGGCAGAAAGCGCGAAGAACACACTACCGCCCCCAACGACTGGACGGACGGTGCCCGCGTGGATCAGCGCCGTAGCTACTTTAGCGATTGCCTCGGAAGTGGTTACTGCACATCCTCCGCAGGCTAACTGGATGAGTTCCGCCTAAGTAAGGTACCCCACCAAGTACAGCCCCCACGATCCATAAGGAAATTCCTGCGATTAAAAACGGAATGAAACTTGCGGAGAAAAATGCAACAAAGGAGCTAATGGCCGACACGGCAATGCCAATTATTGTCACATAGCCAATAAATACCATGCGCCAATCTAGGCTGTAATTTATATCTTCGATGTGCATGCTTTCAAAGGGCATGCTCTCTAGCGTGCTTCTAAAATCGGCCGGACCTATATAAATCGCTTCTCCAGATTTCGTCATTGCATAGTGCGTTGATGAAGCAGATGAGGTTGGGCCGCGCGGCGCCAAACGCTGGGTCGCGTTCTTTGTAAACGTAATATCACTTGGCATTTTTCTTGATCTCTTTAGACATCGCCTTCCACTGCTGAATTCTCTCCCCTAACCAATTATGGAATTCTACGGCCGCTGAAACGTCCATCAGAATTTCGGCTTCAACCTCTCGTACGATCCCACCGCGCGTATCAGTTATGCGCTCTGGACCAACCGCGGTCTCGCCATCTTCGGAAAACTGCATTTCTGTACGACGTGGAATGGCGGGTCGTTCATTATAAAGTGAGAAGTATATTTTCCCGCGCGGAGTAAGACCACCATAGGCGCCTTCCGCATACACCACTCTGAAAAGCGAGCTTTTGATATAGTGAAACTCAATGAGGTTAGGCGCCGACTGAGGACTGCGTTCACCCGTGCGGGAGGGAGGCAACTCTGACATCAAACCCGCCTCGCGGAAGCGGCTGGCTTCGCGATCTCCCTGCGCTCCGTAGGCGCTAATTTCTCGGTGTGTGCCTTCGCGTCCGTACGGCCACTGCGCGTACCGCCGGATGGCCGTCCGCGCCGCGGCGTTTCATCGCCTACCGACAATCGCGCAACTCCAGTTGCCTGTCCGTCTGCCAGACACCACTCTCCTTTTAGCCCTTGTGACACCAAACAATCCCTTGATTCTGCTGTAAAAGTAGGCTGCCCGCTTTCTGTAGCCTAGCACACCAGATATGCGCCGGCAATTTCCTGTTGACAGGGCTCCCTTACCGCTCGGTAATCCTGTTTGCAAACGGATCGACTCGGCCTGAACTGTATGCGGCGAACGGGTGCTGGATCGGTTAGCGAGTAGGCAACGGCATGATAGGCCACAAGCCGATTGCCGCTGAAGCGTTCGCCCAGAACGACAGCAGTGACGCCACCACAGGCGTTTCTGCCTGCGATCAAGTGGCGTATCGGCTTCGTAGGCGAGAATTGTCTGGATTGCATGGTGCTTTGCGCTGCCCGGAGCTATGGCGCGCGGCTCATCGTCGACGAGGTGCCACCGCGGGAGCGGGTCGATGCGGATTCAATCGATGAACGCATCGAACGACCTGTGCGCGAACACCAGCTTCGCAGCAGTTGCTCAGTTCACGTGCAGCACCGCCTTGCCGGGGAACTCGCGGGCGATCAGGCGGCGGGCGATGCTGGCGATGTCGGTCCAGGGCGCCTCGATCTCGATATGCGGCCGCAGCCTGCGCCGCGCAACCTCCTGCGCCAGCACGGCAAGACCTGGTCCGGCGGGCTCCACCTGCCGCAGTTCGTGGAACAGGATCAGGCCGTAAAGCTTCACGCCGCCTTGCCGGAAGAATGCGCCGCTCTCGATTGTGGACGTCGGCGACTCCGAGACACCGAAATGCACGCAGGTGCCGTTCGGCTGCAGCATCGTCAGTGCCGCCGACAGAGCCGAACCGCCGATCGAATCCAGGATCAGGTGATAGCGGCCCGCTCGATGCGGCGGCGCGCAGATCGGCCGCGACGATGATGCGGTCGCCGCACCATTCCGCGATCATCGCCTTCTGTTCGGGCCGCCGCACATGGCCATACACGACCGCGCCGGATGCGGCGGCAAGCTGCACCGCGAGATGCCCGACGCCACCCGTGGCGCCGTCGACCAGCACCTTGCGGCCGAGCAGCAGCCCTCCCTGGCGCAGCGCATGCAATGCGGTCAGGCCGGCCACCGGCAGGGTCGCCGCCTGTGCGTCGGAAACGCCGTCCGGCAGCGCCGCGACCGCATGGCTCGGCGCGCGCAGGCGTTCCGCCCAGGCGCCGGTCGGCAGCATGCCGACCACGCGCGTTCCGACGGGCGGGCCGCTGCCATCCGCCGCGGCGCCTCGACCACGCCGGCGAAATCCCAGCCAGGCCGCGCGCCGGCTTCGGACGCGACAGGGCGCGATTGACCTCGCCGCGGTTCAGCGAAATCGCCGTGACGCGGACGGTGACGTCGCCGGGCGCGGCAACGGCGCAGCGCGACGTCGCTCAGGGCGAGCCTGGCATCGCTCGACGGATCGACGACGACGGCACGGATCGACTCAGGCATCGGCGCCTCCTGTGTTCAGCGGCCCTTGAAGCGCGGCTTGCGCCGTTCGCGCCAGGCCTGGTGCGCTTCCTGCTTGTCCTCGGTCAGCTCCAGGGTGGCGAAGCGATAGAGGTCGCCCAACACGGCATCCGCCAGCGGAACGTCCATGCCGCGGTTCAGCGATTCCTTCACCAGCCGCGCGGCGAGCGGCGGCAGCGAGGCGATGTGCTCGGCGACCTCCATCGCGCGCGCCATCAGCTCGCCGTGCGGCACCAGCCATTGCGCCAGGCCGATGCGATACGCCTCCTCGGCCTTCAGCGGGAAGCCGAACGCCGCGCGCATCGCCAGCCCCTTGCCGACCCAGCGCGCCAGCCGCACCGCGCCGCCCTGCGCGGGGATGATGCCGAGCCCGCTCTGCGGCAGGCGCCATTCCGCACGATCCGATGCGACGATCATGTCGCAGCAGTAGGTGACGATGCAGCCGATGCCGACCGCGTAGCCGTTCACCGCGGCGATGATCGGCTTGGCGAAGTCGGTCAGCATCGGGATCGGATGCGCGCGCCGCCGGTTCGGCAGGTCCTCGATGAACGACGCGATCGAGTCCATCGTGTGCGTGCGCGGGTTCTTCAGATCGGCGCCGGCGCTGAACGCGCCACCCTTCTCGTCGCCGGTCAGGATCACGCAGCGGATTTCCGGATCGGCCTCCAGTTCCGGCAGGCGCTGGCGCAGACCGGTCTGAAACTCATCGCACCAGGCGTTGCGCGCCTCGGGGCGGCTGAGCGTCAGGACGGCGACGGGACCACTTCGTTCCAGGAGCAGGGGCATGATCGGTTCTCCCTCGGCGCAGGGGCAGCAACGTCAGATCCACACATCGTTCTGCGCGGTCCGTTCGCCGCCCTGCTCGCCGGTGTTGGGTACACCACGCGGCTCGATCAGCAGCAGCTTCACCTCGCGCTCGGCGCACGGCTTGTGCTCGACGCCCTTCGGAGCAACGAACATCTCGCCCGCGGCAAGCCGGACCGCGCCTTCGCGGAAGTCGATCCGCAGGTCGCCTTCGATCACGATGAACGTCTCGTCGGTGTCCTTGTGGCTGTGCCAGATGAAGTCGCCCTGCAGCTTCACGATCTTGAACTGATAGTCGTTCATCTCGGCGACAACCTTCGGCTGCCACTGCTCGTCGAACAGGCCGAACTTCTGGCGGAAGTTGACCGGCTGGTAGTTCATGCAGGCGCCTCCACTCCGGTGCGGATCACGCGCGATTCCAGCGCAACGGTTCGCGCGCGACAAGCACCTCGCCGGCAGCGGTCAGGCGGATCACGTTGACCGACCGCGCAAGATCGGGCGAGCCGGAGTAGTACGCCGGCACCGTGCCGTCGCCGACGCGCTCGTGGCGGTCCCAGTGGCCGAGCGCCAGGTAGTCCGCCGCGGTCGCGGCGATCGCGTCGTCGCTGAACAGCCAGGACGGACGCAGCGGCGTGGCGAGCATGTACGGCGGCTCGTAGTGGCCGTGCGCCATGGCGATCTGCCAGCGCGTGGAGCGGGCGCGTGGGCCGCGCAGCGGGACCATGTTCTCGTAGTCGCGGTGCGCGTGGCCCCAGATCTCCAGGTCGAGGCCCGGGAAGTCCACCGCCTCGTCGTGCGTGATGCCCAGGACCGTGACGTTGGGAATGGCTGCGAGGCCGCCGCGGATGAAGACGCTGTCGGGGAGCGCGGGGTCGTGATTGCCGGGCAGGATCACCACGGGGATCCCGGCATCGGCCAGCAGGCGGCCGGTGCGGTCGAGCACGCGGGCAGGCACACGGTTGTTGTCGAACGTGTCGCCGGCAAGCAGAACAATGTCGGCGCACGCGTCGCGCGCGGCGGCGAGCACGGCGGCGAGGCCGTCGGTGCCGTCGGTGTGCTTCGTGGCGTTGCGCTCGTCATCGACGTGCAGGTCGGAGCTGTGGACGAGGACGATGTCCACTGGGGACGGCTGGTCGCGGGGCATGGGAGGGCATCGTAGGGGTTGGCGTGCGGGGGGCAAGAGCGGAATGGTCGCTCAAACCGAATGACTGACTTGCGCCAGGACCGGCTGCTTGCCGACGCGCAATCAAAGGCCGGGTGCGACATGTTGCGGACCTATGTCGGCAGAAGCTGACCAACCGTGTCACTGATCGGATCGGGACGGAGCCGCTTGCCGTGAGCCACCGTGGGGGTAATCTGCCGGACAGCCCGTGGAGGAAACACCCATGATCGACATGCATGCCCATTGGAAGCCCGCCGAAGTCGCCGACGCCCTGCGCGCCCGCAGCAAGGAACCGCGCATCGTCCGCAACGATGATGGCGTTGAGGTGCTGCAGGCGCGGGGGATGGGCGAAACGCCGCTCGACAAGGCGTTCGATGACGTCGCGTTCCATCTCGGCCGCATGGACCGCCAGGGGGTCGAGGTGAGCGTGCTGTCGCTGCTCGGCTCGTTCTGCTGGATCGAATCCCAGCCGGTGGACGCGGCATTGCCGCTATGCCGGCGCGTCAACGACGGGTTTTCGGCGATCTGCCAGGACCATCCCGGTCGCTTCGCCGCTTTCGCCGCGCTGCCGCTGACGGACATGTCCGCCGCCGCCGCCGAACTCGAGCGGGCGCTCGGGCTGCCGGGCATGATCGGCGCGCAGTTGCCAGGCAACTTCTTCCTCACGCGCGCTGACGCCGAAGCGGCGCGTCCGCTGTTGGAGGTGGCCAACCGCCACCGCGCGGTGTTGCTCATCCATCACGGCCCGCGGCCGGGCGACGCTTTCCCCAAGGTTGGGGGCGACACGGACAACGCGCGCCGCCGCAACGGCACGCTGGATATGCAGGCGAGCCTGTCGTCGGTGATGGTGACGCTCTGCCTCACCGAGTTGCTTGCGCCGTATCCGGACGTGACCGTCGTGGTGCACAATCTGGGCGGCAACATTCCCTACGAGGTCGAGCGCATGGACCACCGCAGCCTGCTCGACACGCCGGAGGAGGAGCTGCCGTCGTCGCGCTTCCGCAGGGCGAAGGTATATGTGGATTGCAACTCGTTCGGCCCGCGCGCGATCGAGGCGGCGGTGAGCCTGTACGGCGCCGAGCGCATCGTGTGCGGCACCGACGGCAGCGCGTTCGGCGTCGACTGGACCGGAAGGCGCTGGCGGACGCGCAGATCGGCGAGGAGGCGCGCGAGCAGATCCTGCACCGGAATGCTGCGGCGATGATGGCGCGGGTGGCAGGGGGCGCGCAGGGCGAGAGAGTCGCCGCCTGAGATTGCTGCGCTCGGCAGTGGGGCTGGCGCGCAATCCCACGGCGTTGGCGATTGCCTGGCCGAGCGTCGTTTGCGGGTGCATCGGCGGCCTGGCTCCAGGAGACCGACGGACTGGATCTGACCCAGAGCGGACATCCGAAGGCCGCCTGCACACCCTGAAGGTCAAGGAGCATGCGCCACGCGGGCGTATCAGTTGAACTGTCGGCGCATAATGCGCTTATCTGTTTTTCCTTCGCGGGAGCCGCGCGCGGGTTCTTAGACTCCCTGCCGGTCGTACGTGTCGGAATCCAACTGGAGGCTTACCGCCGAAAAGCATTTCAAGTTGCTCGGCTGTCGGCAACTCTTCCGTTACGTTCTTGTGACAAATAAACCCCTCGGCGGACAATTGGTACACATAGGTATGCACAAAGCGTCCGCCAAAGCCGTCACCTGTCCTACGTCCACCAAAGACGCCCTTCTCTCCGGCAATTACCCAGAATGCCGAAAGACCTTCGCGGTCCAGAGCCGACAGGAATGCCTCGCGGTCGACCAATGCGGCCTGCGGACCCGGATCTGATACTGATGGATCGAAGAACATCGTCCGGCCGTCGCTATCGACGTAGATAAGTTGCCGCCCATTGGCCAATCGTAAGTCCAGCGACTTTGCGAGCCAAGGCGCCGGTAGCAAAACGCTTATGGTTGTATCGATGGACTAGTCGTACCCTCCTCGCGAGGACCAGTAATCGGCAACGGTTGGGTGTACCGGCACTGGTGCCCCAAACGATCTGTCTCTCGGCAACCAGTCTCCCAGGGCTGTCATCGATTCGTGCCAAGGATACTCGCCAAGAAAATGCTCGTAATCGAGCTTAATCTCTGGCAAGTCGTGTGAAGCGGTCAGACGCTTGCGAGAAAAGTACCTTAGCAGCTCTGGTGCGCTTTCACGTCGCGTAACAACGCAATTCAGCCGAAACCAGGTCTGCCGCTCCAGAACGCTCCGGCCTTCGTTAATTGCACGCTAACGCCGGTGGCAAATGGCGAGGTACGGGTTCGAAAGGGACCCACCAAGTGCGCGGTTGTTGTGCCCAGCTATCGTAATAGGTTCTCGCAACGAGAAGAGAAGGGTCTATGTTGCTCGTTACCGGCAGCACCCCGGCGCTGCGCGCGCTCGATGTGCCGGCGGCGGCCTGACCCGGCCAGGCGGCGATCGGGTCATCGGCGCATAGGCGCGGATTTTGGGATCGCACATGACAGGGATGCAACCGCTGTGGCGTGCCTGGCCATGGCACCGTGCGCCCGTTCCCCGTTCGTTTGCGGCCGGCGCGTCTGCGTCGATGATCGCCTGCCCAGCGCCCTCGTCCCACGTGGCGTCGTCTCATCGCGCGGGCAACGAGACGCTGCCGAGACGGCGCCAGCTGCGCTCCGCGGTTCGCTCGGCCTCGCAGATGCATAAATCGGTGAGCGACGGTACCGACCGCGAACAGGGAGCAGTGGAGCAGCAATCAGTGCACCGCGACGAAGGCCATGCCGTGCTGGGACGCCAGCGCCACGGCTTCATCGACGTCAGCGACTACAGCCATCGGGATGCCATCGGCGGCGTGGATGGCATAAGCCATCTCCCCGTTCAGCAGCCCGGCCCGCAGATAGACCAGCGAACGGACCCCAAGTCGGCGAAACTGTGCCGCCGACATGTGGCGGACATCTTCCGCCGGCACGTCCACGTTGATGCCGATGCTCTCGCCCGGTTCATCGATCACTGCAACGTTCATGGCACGGAACCTGTGGTCCACAACACCACTATGCGCCGCTTGTGCGCTTCGCCGCATTGATGTGGATCAAACTGGCCGCGGAAAGCGCGAAATCCGGTCTCCCGCCACCACGGCCCTGCCCGCCCGGCCGCGGATCAGCCGATCTTCCAGCCGTCCTTGGTCTTGCACCAGGTGAGCGTGGTGGTGCGCTCCGCTCGAGGCCCTGGCACCGTGGTCTGATAGTGCACCACGCGGCAGGCCATGCCCTTGCGCTGCGCCGGGCCGCCGGCTGTCGCCGTCCCGCTCGCGCCGGACTGGGGATTGCTCCAGGTCTCGATGCCGCCGGAAACGAGCTGCGGCCGGTCAAGCAGACGGTTGGTGGCCTCGGTGAGCGCCGCAATGTCGCCCGCGTCCAGCGGTGTGCCGCGGCTGCCGCGGAACGGGTTGATCTGCGCCAGCACCGGCTGGGACAGGCAGGCCGCGATCAGCAGCAGCGGCAGGAGACGGTGGCGGCTCATTTCGCGCTCCAGGGTGGGCAGGCGGGCGGCACGGTTCCATCGTTATGCCTTTCGACCACCCTCGCTGCCAAGATCGGCCTGCCTCGTCCTTCCCGTTAGTCATTCGTTAACGCGGAGGTGAAAGTGTGCCAACGGTTGATCTGGTTCAGTGAAAGCCGAAAAAAGCGATACCAGCTTATTCGTGTCCGACATAGATGGTCCCACAATGCACCAGCCAGCACGATTTCAGTACATCGACAGTCCGCGCGCCGAGGCGGCCCGCGACCGGCGCGATCCCGTCGTCGTGCAGGCCATCGCAAACGTAACCGCCCAGCAACCGGAGGAGGAGTGGTGGGCGTTGGCGCCAGGCGTCCGAACCCACACGATCTACGATGAGATCAGACGTCTTGACCGAGTTTGCGCGAACGATTCGGCCGCGCCCATCAAGGAGGATGCCGACCGTCCTCGTTATCAGGTGGCATAGCCTCTGCGGATGCCGTCGGCGCGTTGTGGCCGAGAGTCCGACATCCCGTCTGCTCACGCGGCGAAAGTGAACTGGCTGCCTGTGGTGCAGAGCACGAGCTTCTCGGGCAATTCTCGCCTGGCCGTCTCCAGGAAGTTGGACCCGCTGCAGTGCATGGGGATCAGATGGTCCATGTCGAACTTCTTCAGTTCGGCAATGACTTGGTCCGGATAGGGTTGCTGTGCCGGCGCCAGATGGAAGCCGCCGCACAGCGCGTAGATCTTCTCGATCCCGGTCACCTCCCGCGCGCGTCGCAGCGTATTGATGATGCCGCCATGGCCGCACGACGTGATGACCACCAGGCCACGGTCGCCGACCCGGAAGCAGGTGGCATGCTCGTGCCAGTGCTGGTCGGGCACCGGTCTGCCTGCCAGTTCCTCGGCGGTGAAATGGTGGTCGCCGTAGCGGGACGTGTTGCAGCCGACGCCGTCCCGCTCGCCGAACACGACGAAGGTGTTGGGCAGCACCCGTTCGATGCTGGTGCGCGGCACGATGCCGGTGGTGAAGGCGTGGCCTTCGATAATGATGGGCAGCTCCGACAGCACCGGCGTGACGCGCGCCTGTTGCAGCGCGCGCCGGTCGATCACGCCGTACGGCAGGAACGTTCCGTCATCCTGCTTCTGGACGCGGTGGCAGAATGCGTCCTCGCCGCCGACGTACAGGCGGAGGTCGTCCTTCATGCGGTCGCGATGCTTCGCCAGAAACCCGAGCATGCCGCCGAAATGGTCCAGATGCCCGTGACTGAGGACAAGCGCATCGATTGCCGGGATATCGACGCCAAGCAGTTCAAGGTTGTTGTTGAGCACATCAGGCGTGTAGCCGAAGTCGAGCAGGATGCGTTTCGTGTCCACCCCCTTGGCGCAGGTCAGGTGCAGCGACAGGCCCCACTGGCTCTCCGGGGTCCGTCCGTTGAACGCTGCCGGCGAGCGTACGCGTTTCACGCCGACCCCCGGCGCTTGCGCGCCGGAGATGAAGATGTCGTGGTTCGTGTCGACAACCACCTGAATCGTCAGACTGTCCACCACCCGTGGGACGATATGAACAGGTGCAGCGTGGCTCGACCTGTCAAGCACGCCGTAGCAGACCAGGAGCGATCCCGTTGCGGAGACGGATCGCAGGAATCCTCGGCGGTCAAGTCTGCTTTTCATGACGACGCCTCTCGACGCCTCTCAAAGATGGCGGATTGCGACCGCAGCTTGAACCACGCCAACGGCCGGCCATCAATCGCCGTGAGGCCGAGACCGATCAGCACCATCCCGCAGAAGTCGCCGGCGTGGATCTGCTCGCCGAGTATGGCCATGCCAAGAAACACCGCGCCGACGGGCATGATCAAGGTCACCAGCAGCAGGTCGATCGCCCCGGCGGTGGCCAGGATGCGGAAATACAGCGCATAGCCGAGCGCCCGCCGACGCGATGGCGATCCATGCCGCCATGCCGGGCATCGGCTGCACCCACGGCCGATCGATGAACAGCGCGAACGGCAGCACCATGACCGTTGCCGTCGTCACCTGGCCTGTCGCGGCCACCATTGGCGGCAGGCTGAGGAAGCGCCGACCGAATATGCCGGCGCAGTCGTAGCAGATCGCCGCGCCGAGGATGGCAGCCCGCCCCAGGACATTGATCGCCACACCACCGAGCGCGCCCGGCCCGATCATCACGGCAACGCCGACGACACCGAGCAGAACGCCGCCCAGTCGGTTGGGCGTCATGCGCTCATCGTGGGTTGCTATGTGCGCCAGCACTACGGTGAACACCGGAGTCGTGGCATTCAGAATCGCCGCAAGACCGCTCGCGATCCGCGTCTGACCCCAGGCGATGAGGCAGAACGGCATGAGATTGTTCAGCGCCCCCATGCCGAGGAATGCGACCAGGTGCGCGGCGTGGTCGGCATGCGCAAACCGGCTGCCAGAACGGCTATGTGCAGGACGATGGCGCCGATGCCGAGGCGCAGGACCACGACGGTGAAGGGGCGCATATCGCCAAGTGCGACCTTGGCCAGGAAGAAGACACCGTTCCAGAGAAAGGCGAGCGCGAAGAGGAAGCACCACTCCGCCGGTCCCATCCTGTGCTTGGTCGATCCCGACGCCATTCGTGTGTCGCTCCCGTTTCCAGGGCAATGATCGGGCCGAGAATGACGTCCGTCCGTGCGATGCAGCCTCCCGGTTCTTGTCACCGCATCAGGGGCGCTTCGATGCTCGCGGTACCGGTCGGATTGCACGCCGTGCGAATTTCAACCTAGACACTGCGCGCATGCCGCCGCCGTTGCTTCTGTTGCAGGACATCAGCCTCAGCTTCGGGACCGCGCCGGTGCTGGCCGGCGCCGGTCTGGCGGTCGCCGCCGGCGATCGGTTGTGCCTCGTCGGGCGCAACGGCTCCGGCAAGTCCACCCTGCTGCGCGTTGCCGCCGGCCTGATGCAGCCCGACGGCGGGCGCCGATTTGCCCAGCCCGGGGCCACCATCCGCTATCTCCCGCAGGAGCCGGACCTTGCGGGTTTCGCCACCACGCTCGCGTACGTCGAGGCGGGGCTGGTCACCGAAGCCGACGAAGACCGCCACCGGGCCCGCTATCTGCTGGAGCAGCTCGGCCTGACCGGCGACGAAGACCCCGCCACGCTGTCCGGCGGCGAGGCGCGCCGCGCCGCGCTGGCCCGCGCGCTGGCGCCCTCGCCGGACATCCTGCTGCTCGACGAGCCGACCAACCATCTGGACCTGCCCGGCATCGAGTGGCTCGAACGCGAACTGGCCGGCATGCGATCGGGCATCGTCCTGATCAGCCACGACCGGCGGCTGTTGGAGCGCATCTCCCGCGCCACCGTCTGGCTGGACCGCGGCACCACCCGCACGTCGGATCGCGGCTTCGCGGCGTTCGAGGCCTGGCGCGACGAGGTGCTGGAGCAGGAGGAGAGCGAGCGGCACAAGCTCGGGCGCAAGATCGCCATGGAGGAGGACTGGCTGCGCTACGGCGTCACGGCGCGCCGCAAGCGCAACCAGAAGCGGCTGGCGGACCTCCACGCGCTGCGCAGGCGGCGGAAGGAGCAGCGCGCGCGGCACGGCATGGTGCGGCTGGAAGCGGCCCAGGCGGAACTGTCCGGGCGGCTGGTCGCGGTGGCCGAGCACGTGGGGAAATCGTTCGGCGATCGGGTGGTGGTGCGCGATCTCACCACCCGCATTCTGCGCGGCGACCGGGTCGGCATCGTCGGCCCCAACGGCGCCGGCAAGACGACGCTGCTGAACCTGCTGACCGGCGCGCTGGCGCCCGATGCAGGCGAGGTTCGGCTCGGCGCCAACCTGGCGCAGGTGACGCTGGACCAGGGGCGGGAGACGCTCGATCCGGCGCAGACCCTCGCCCAGACGCTCACCGGCGGGCACGGCGACACGGTGTCCGTCGGCGACCAGACCCGGCACGTCATCGGCTACATGCGGGATTTCCTGTTCGGCCCGGAGCAGGCCAACACGCCGGTCGGCGTGCTGTCCGGCGGGGAGCGCGGCCGGCTGACCCTGGCGCGCGCCTTCGCCCGCCCGTCCAACCTGCTGGTGCTGGACGAGCCGACCAACGACCTCGACCTGGAGACGCTGGACCTGCTGCAGGAACGGCTGGCCGAGTATCCCGGGACGGTGCTGCTGGTCAGCCATGACCGCGACTTCCTCGATCGCGTTGTGACGTCGGTGATCGCCGCCGAGCGCGATGGGCGATGGGTCGAATATTCCGGCGGCTACACCGACATGCTGGCGCAGCGTGGGCCGACGCCGGCTGCGGTCGGTCCTGCCGTGGCCCGAGCACGGCCGCCTGCGACGACGCGGGCACGGCAGGCGGGCAATCCGCCACGCCGGATGACGTTCAAGGACCGGCATGCGCTGGAGACGCTGCCGGCCAGCATCGCGGCGCTGCAGAGCGAAGTGGCGAATCTGAGCGCACAGCTCGCCGATCCGGACCTCTACGTGCGAGATCCGGCTCGCTTCGTTGCCGTGACCCAGGCACTGGGTCACGCGCAGGGCGCTCTGGCGGCCGCGGAAGAGCATTGGCTGCAGCTCGAGATGCTGCGCGAGCAGATCGAGGGCTGATGGCGGCCTGACGACGCGGCCGTGGATCAGTTGCCCTCACACATTGCCTTACGTATCGGGCTCATACCGTTATTGTGCGCTGCACAATAAAGCTTGCATCGCTGCGCCAGCGGCTCCATAACCATTTTGCTGCACTGCAACATAGAAATCGGGAGCCAGCCATTTCGGCCCGGCCACCCCCAGAGTGAAGGACCGATCCCATGTCGACCACCACCGCCACGAAGACCGCCCAACCCCAAGCCCTCGACCTGAAGCAGGGCGTTGCCTACGCCACCACCGCGACTGCCGAAGCGTCCGAGAAGGCCATCAAGACCGCGAAAGACGTCGCGGCGTTCAACCAGGCCTCGCTGGAAGCCTTTGCCCAGGCCGGCAAGATCCTGACCGCCGGATCGCAGGACCTGCTCCGCCAAATGGCGGTGTCCACCCAGTCGGCCTTTGCCGAGGTCATTTCGGGCTTCCAGGCGCTCGCCAGCGCAAAGACTGTCGCGGAGCGGCTTGAGCTGCAGACCAGCCTCGCCCGCGCTTCCGCCACCAGGGCGATGTCCGAGAGCAGCCGCTTTGTCCAGGCCAGCATCGATCTGGCCGAGAAGGCGTCGGCTCCGCTGACCGCCCGCGCGGCACTCGCCGCCGAGACCTTCGCGACGCTGAAGGTCTGACCCTGAACCGCCGGGCCGCACAGGCCCGGCTCAGGCCGCCGTGCTGCCGCCGGTTCGTGCGGCGGCCTTGTCGTGTCGCTCCAGGAACGACGTCACCGCGGGGGCGAACAGCCCCTGCGACCGGCCACCGACGAACACGCCGATGTGGCCGCCGGCCAATGCCAGCTCCGTATAGTCCGACGAGCCGACCTTCGGCCCCAGCGCGCGGGACGTGGCGGGCGGGATGATGTGGTCGTCCTTCGCATAGACGTTCAGCACCGGCATCCGGATATTGCCGAGATCCACCTGGCGCCCATTCAGCGCCCACTCGTTCCGCACCAGCCTGTTCTGCTGATACAGGTCCTTCAGCCACTGCTTCGCCGCCTCCCCAGGGTGGTCCGGACGGTCGGCGATCCACTTCTCCATGCGGAACCAGTTCAGCAGCCGGGTCTCGTCATCCACGATCTCCAGCATGTCGAGGTTGTATTTCAGCAGGCTGCGCATCGGCGTCATCTGGTTGAAGATCGCGCCCATGAACGCGCCGGGCAGGTTGCCGTTCGCGTCGATGAACCGGTCCACGTCCTCGGCCGAGATGCTGCGCGTCCAGAGGTTGATGAAGCCGTGGCCGGCCCGGTCGTCGACGGTGTCGGCGTGGAAATCGATCGGGGTGATGGTCAGGATCAGGGCGTTGACCCGATCGGGCTCCAGCGCCGCAAAGGCCGTGGTGAACACGCCGCCCTCGCACACGCCCAACAGGTTGACCCGCTGCACGCCGGCCCGCTTCGCGATCTCGGCCACGCAGCCGTCGAGGTAGCCCAGGATATAGTCGTCGAGCGTCAGGTAGCGGTCGGCCCGCGACGGATTGCCCCAGTCCACGACATAGAGGTCGATCCCCAGGTTCAGCAGGTTGCGGACCAGCGAGCGGTCCTCCTGCAGGTCCGTCATCGTCCAGCGACCGACAAGGCCGTAGCAGATCAGCACGGGGACGCCGATCCGCTGCTCCGCCAACGGGCGAAAGTGGAACAGGCTGACCTTGTCCTGGGTCCAGACCAGGTCCTTCGGCGTTGTCGCGATCTGCACGTCGACGTCGCGCATGGCCTGCAGCAGCCGTCCGCCGGTCATCAGCTTTGCGCCGAGTTTCGCCGCATCAGACAGCGCGGTCGCCGGGCTGGTTCCGATCGTTGTCACTGGCGTGCCCCCTTTCGCCGCGCACTCTTTCGTCGGGTGGGCGGTTTCGCCGGCGGCTGCTCGGGAGATGCAGCCGGCGGCGAAGGCGAGGCCGATATCCGCCGTTCCCGCTGCATGGCGCGCAACTCCCTGCGAAGCTCGGTCAGCGTGCGATGCACGTCGTCCAGTTCCGTGCGCGTGGGAAAACCATACTGCTGACCGAAATGCTCGACCAATTCCTGCTGCGCCATGCGCAGTTCCGTGCCGGCGCGGATCATCGCCGCCTGCGACTGCAGGAAGGGCTCGGATCGCTGCGTCTCCAGGAGCTGACGATTGGCCGTTTCCGTCCACAGCGCGAGTGCTGCCTTCGCGTCGGGCGCCGGCGCGTCCGTACCCGCCCGCCCGGCCATTTCTTCGGCGAATCGGCGCCCCGCCCGCAACCAGGCCTCCAGCACGACCGCGCTGTGCTCGAAGCCGCGACGGCGCACGTCCATCCACGCCTGGAGGACGCGGGCATAGTAACGCTCGACCTCCCACAGGTCGGCAAAGCGCGGACCTTCCGCCATGCGGCCCAGCACATCGTCCATCTCGCCTGTGCCGGCCATCCAGCTTCGCGGATCGACCATCTTGTGGAACGTTGCCTCGACGGTCGCGTCGCCACCGGCGGCGGCGGGGAACGTGGCGGCGAGCTTGCCGAACAGCGCAGTGGCGGCGGACCACATCTCCATCACGGACCGGCCGGCGGTCGCCAATTCGGCGACGCTGGCCGAGAGGTCGGTCGGCAGCTCTGGCATCGCCGGAAGCGTGCCGGACGCCATGGCCTGCATCCCTTCCGCAAGCGCCTTTCCCGCCTGCTGCTGCGCCTTCATGACGGCCTCGCCTTGCGCTGTCCAAAAGTCGGCGATGGCCTTGGAGTAATCGAACGGGTTCATGCCGGGAACTCTATCACCTGGCGGACGGCGTTGCCCTTCACCGTGCGCTCCTCCTCAACAAGCTGCACCAGCGGCTCTGGCCCTTTCTAACGGCTGACCCGGAGCTAATCGATTCAGGTATTGCGGGAACAATGCCACTTGTCGTCATTTCCGCGACGCGGCGGACGACCGCCTGCGCGAGAGCCTGCGTGGCAACGTCGCGGGAACCTGGCCATCCGTGCTGCGAACCATGTCGAAATTTCCTGCAATCGCGGCTACACGAGCCGGGACAGCACGATCAGCGTGAGAGTGACCGTGATCGCCCCGCCGATCCGGGTGGCGATCTGGGCGAACGGCATCAGCGCCATCCGGTTCGCCGCCGTGAGGATCGCGACATCGCCCGTGCCGCCCTGCCCGCTGTGGCACGCGTTCACGACGGCCGTCTCGATCGGATACATGCCCATCCAGCGGCCCACCACGAACCCCGTGGCCATCAGAGTCACCACCGTCGAGACGATCGTGACGATATTGCCGAACTGGAACGCCGCCACCAGCTTGTCCCACGGTGTCAGTGCGACGCCGATGGCGAACAGCAATGGATAGGTGACCACGGTGGAAAAGAAGCGGTACACCTGATACGCGCCCTGCTGCAAAGCGGGAGATACGGCCTGCGACAGTTTCAGCATGACCGCCAGGAACAGCATCGTCACGGGCGCGGGAAAGTCGAACAGCCGCTGGCCCAGTACGCCGATAAGGTAGAGCGTGACAGCGGTGACCAGGGCCGCGCCGATGGTGTACATGTCCGGAACGTGGACGACCACATCATCACGCTCCAGCATCACCTCGTCTTCGCCCGCCGGCTGCAAGCGACCCTCGCCGGTCAGATGCGGGTACCGCTTGCCAACGTAATTCAGCGTGCCTGCCAGTATGATGGCCGTCAGGCTGCCCATCATCACCGGCGGTAGCACCTGCGCGAACAGATCGCCCTGCGCCTGGTTCAATAGCGTGGAATAGCCGATCGACAGCGGGATCGCGCCCTCGCCTACGCCGCCGGCCATGATCGGGACGACCACGAAGAAGAAGGTGTGGTACGCGCTCATGCCCATCGCCACGCCGACCGCGGTGCCGACCATGCCGGCGATGACCGAGCCGACGCCCAGCGGGACGAAGATCTTGACGAAGCCCTGGATGAGCACCCGGCGGTCCATACCCAGGATGCTGCCGACGATGATCGCGGCGATGAACAGGTAGAGGAAGTTGCTGACCTTGGTGAATTCGGTCACCGAAGCCAGGATCGGCGCCGGCAACAGGTGATAGTAGGCGAGCGCCGAAGGAATAAAGGTCGCCAGGATCGCCGCCGCACCGATGTTGCGCAGCCCCGGCAGCCGTTTGCCGATCTCGGCGCAGGTGAAACCGCCCATGGCCAGCAGGACGATCGCCATCGGCAGGTCGGACGGCAGCCGCCCGGTCAGCGTGAAACCGGCAATCAGCGCCAGGAGCAGCACGAACACCGGAACCGGGATGATGCCGATCTTGAAGTCCATGATCTGCCACCAGCGTTGCGGCCAGAAACCGCTGCGCGAGGCTTCGCCATCGAGTGCGGTGATCGGCTTCAGCGACGGCGACCCGGACATTTCATTTTCCCTCCTGGGCTTGCGTTCGCCTTTCGGCGGCGCGGCCCGTTTGATTGACGCCGGCGCATTTCGGCGCAGGTCGGGGCAATGAAGGCTTCCCCTCGACCGCACGCCACGCGACAACCGCAAGCGGCGCCCGCGAACCGAGCACGTTCGGCCCACGGATCAGCATGACGTACACGATGCCGGCCAAAAGCGCCATGCCAGGGACGTCGCGCGTCCGGCACGTCCCCCGGCCGTCCTCTTAGTCGCACTCGTAGGGCGCGTGCTGGTCGCCGAATTTGCTGCCCTTCGTTGCAAGCAGCGGACATCTTGGGATAGGCCACCACCTGGGCATCAACCAATGTGTTGCTCTGATTGGCAACACCGGCAAGTTCGGCTATTCACGGCGACATGAAGGCGACGCTGCTGGTCCGGCGCCGCGAGCGTCAACGGCCCGCGACATTCACGGAGACCGTCATTTGGCTGTTGCCGCGTCGGCTGCACGCGCCGCTATAATTATAATATAGGCACCGATAAGATTGACTGTCCGACTGGTGCTCCCCGTCATGGCGGGCGAAGGCCCGCCATCCACGCCTTTGCTGATCGCAGCACGGAAAGTCGTGGATGCCGACCCCGGCCTTCGCTCGGGGCAGGCTCTGCGTCGGCATGACGGTGTTAGTGGTGCTCGCGTGTCATCTTCAAGGGCGCTCGGTATAAGCTTCGCCTGGCGCTGATCGATCAGGAAGAGTGCGTGCTGCGCTATGACAACGTATCCGGCAAGGGCGATCACCGTCACCGAAGCACAGAGCAAACGGCCTACCACTTTACGACAATCGAGCAGTTGCTCGAAGACTTCGACTCGGACACGAGGCGCTATCTCGATGAACACCCTCATCATCGGTAACCAGCCGGTGGCGCAACGGCGCGCGGATATCGTGCGCGCCTGGAAAACCGGCAAGCCTGAAGCCGCGGCCCGGCTCGACTTTGAAAGCCTGGAAGGCGCATGGCAACTGCTCAACACCAAGCGCTGGGGGATTCTGCGGGCGAGGGCCGGGCAAGGTCCGCTCGCCATTCGCGAGATCGCGCGCCGCGTCGGTCGCGACGTGCGGGCGGTCCGTAGCGACGTGCGGGCGCTTCATCTGTCCGGCGTGATCGACAAGACCCCGGAAGGGCAGATGATTCTGCCTTATGACGTGATCCGCCTCGATTTCACGCTGGATACACAGAAGGCGGCTTGAGGCAAACCATCGCACAATACGAAAGCGCTAACAGAACACTACAAAGTAGTCTCTCGTTGATCTTATACCAACCCGCCTTGATGCTGACACTCGAACGCCGCTCTCATCGTCATGCCGACGGAGGTCGGCATCCACGTCTTTCCTCGCTGGGATCAGCAAAGACGTGGATGGCGGGCCTTCGCCCGCCATGACGGGGTGCCCAGCCGGAGAGTCGAAGCTTATCGTCACTTGGTATTACTCCCTTTATGGGCCAGGTCATTCCGCGCCGCACCACGTCTCACCGGACCACCCATTCTCGTCGTAATCCGCCATGCACTGATCGACCAGCGCCTCCATCGCCGCCAGATCGCCGCCGCGTTGCGCACCCGTCAGCGTCTGGGCGCGGATGTCCTCCCAGCCGCCCGCATAGTTGCGCTCGTAGAGCTCGTGCCGGCCGCCGAACTCGGTGCCGACCGCGTCCCACAGGAGCTTCATGATCTTGATCCGCTCCTTGTAGTCGATGCCGTGCGAGCCGCGGACGTACTGCCGCAGGTACGGCTCGATCGCCGGATTGGCGAAATCCTTCACCGACGACGGCAGATAGATCAGCGCCGACGTCACCGTGCGCTCGATGATGTCCTTCATCCGCGGATAGGCATCCGGCGCGAACACCCGATACGCCAGCCCGGCCCGCAGGTTGGGCAGCACCGCGTCGCCGACCCAGGGGTCCGGATCGTTCGCCATCGCATTGGACAGCGACCAGAACAGGTTGCGCCAGGCGATCGCCTCGCCCAGCAGAACCTGGTTCCCGTGCGCCTCGTCGCCGCCGGTGCAGCGCAGCGCCTTGGCGAGCAGGCCGCAGATGAAATCGAGCTTCACCGCGAAGCGCGTGCAGCCCTGGAACTGGAGCCGTGCATGAAGCCCGGACCGCGGATAGAAGCTCAGCACGCGCGCGGGATCGCGGTAGATGAACACGTCCTCCCAGGGGACGAACACGCGGTCGAGGATGAAGATCGCGTCGTTCTCGTCGAAGCGCGACGACAGCGGGTAGTCGTACGGCGAGCCGTTGCGCAGCGCCGCCTTCTCGTACGACGTGCGGCAGATCAGTTTCAGGCCCGGCGCGTCGATCGGCACCATGAACATCAGCGACATGTCCAGATCCTCGGTCGCCGTCTTCGAACTCTGGCCCATGAAGTTGTAGTGGGTGATGGCCGCCGATGTGGCCACCACCTTGGCGCCGGACACGATGATGCCGCCGTCGGTCTCCTGTTGCACCGAAACGTAGACGTCCTTCACCTGCTCCGCCGGCTTGTGGCGGTCGATCGGCGGATTGACGATGGCGTGGTTCATGAACGGCATGGCTTCCTGCGCGCGCCTGTACCAGGCGCGCGCGTTGTCGGCGTACGGGCCGTAGTAGTCCGCATTGCCGCCGAGCGTGTTGGAGTAGGCGGCCTTGTAGTCCGGCGTGCGGCCCATCCAGCCGTAGGTCATGCGCGACCACTCGGCGATCGCCGTCTGCGCGCCGCGCAGGTCCTCGCGCGAGCGCGGCACACGGAAGAAGCGATGGGTGTAGCCGCCCGATCCGGTGTCGGTCGGGCAGGTCAGCACGTCATGGTGCTTCGGGTCGTGCAGCGCGTCGTACAGCCGCGCGATCGAGCGCACCGAATTGCGCAGCGCGGGATGGGTGGTGACGTCCGGCACGCGTTCACCGTCGATGTAGACCTCGCGGCCGTCGCGCAGGCTCTGCATGTATTCGGCGCCGGTGAAGGGACGCTTGCGGTCCGCGATGACGTCTTCGGGTTTCATGTGCGTTCTCCTGCACCCCCTCCCCGCCCTCCCCCGCTTCGCGGGAGAGGGGGAACCGATCTTCCTCACCCGCGAAGCGGGGGAGGGGAAGCCGATCTTCCTCACCCGCGAAGCGGGGGAGGGCGGGGAGGGGGTCTACTCGCCCGACAATTCCCGACGCCGGCGATCCAGCTCCTCGCTGTAGCGACGCAGTGCGTACTGCTCCGTCAGCAGGCCGATGACGCGCCTGGTCTCCGGACTGTCCACCACCGCCAGTGCATCGCTCTCGGCGCTCTCGAACATCGCCACCGCCTCCTTGATCGTCATCTGGGGCAGCAGCACGGTGTCCGTGTAGTGCAGCAGATCGCCGGACCCGGTGATCCTCATCGGCGTCGCCGTGCACCTCTGCGGGCAGCACGATCCCAGAATAGCGGTCGTCCTCGTCGAGCACCACCACCCGCTGATAGGCGCCCAGCGGAAAGTCGCGCTTGAAGGCGGCCAGCGGCGTATCGGCGCGCACCGTTCGCATGTCGCGGCGCATCATCCGCCCGACCGTCAGGTTGCGCATCCAGCCGATATCGACCGCGCTGCGGATCGCCTCGCCGCGCAGGTGGAAGCGCCAGGTGGCGAAGGAGTAGCCGAAGGTGCGCCGCACGGTCACCGCCGAGATCACGCAGGCGGCCAGCACGGCGACGGTGAGCGGCAGGCTGCCGGTGGCCTCGAGCGCCAGGAAGCCCATGGTGAGCGGTCCGCCGATGATCGCCACAGCAAGCCCACTCATGCCGACCAGGGCGCAGACGACCGGGGAGACGGCGTGCGCGGTGCTGACGACGGCGAGCGTGCCGGCGAACAGCTTGCCGACCAGCGCGCCGAGGAACAGCGAGGCGAAGAACAGGCCGCCACGGAAGCCGGAGCCGATCGAGATAGCCGAGGCGATCGACTTCAGTACCACCAGCAAGGCGACATGGGTCAGCGTGTACGGCGCCTCGATGACGATCGCGAGTGCGCCGTGGCCGGACGACAGGACGGCCGGCGTCACCAGTGCCAGCGCGCCCACGGCAAGTCCGCCGATCATCGGACGCAGCCAGCCCGGGACGCGCTCCGGCGGAACAGCTCCTCGGTCAATGTCACGCCGCGCATGATGGCGATGCCGACCAGGGCACAGAACATCCCCAGCGCGAGGATGGGGATATAGTCGAGCGCGTCGACCCGGGACGGCACCTGCAGGAGGAGGTCGAACGGCGCGCCGCCCAGCGCCTGGACCACGGCCACCGCGACGATGGCGGCCACGGCCACGGGGGCGAAGGTGCCGAGCGAGTAGGTCCCGATCACCAGCTCGAACGCGTAGAAGGCGCCGGTAAGCGGTGCATTGAATGCGCCGGCGATGGCGGCGGCCGCGCCGCAGCCCACCAGCAGGCGCAGATCGTTGCGCCGGACCCGGAACATCCGGCCGAACCGGGACGCCAGCGCCGAACCGCCCTGGGTATAGCCGGCTTCCAGCCCCACCGAGGCACCGACGCCGTTCGACAGGATGGTCTGCACCACCACGATCAGGCTGTCGTTTAGCGACATGCGCCCGCCGTAGAGCGCGTTGGCCTCGATCGGGTCGACCGCACGGCGCGGCCGGTAGTACGCAAATCCGAGCCCAAGCAGGCCGATCAGAAGACCTCCCAGCGTGGGGACGGCGACGGTGCGGATCGGGTCGAGCTCGACCATGGCGCTGAGGCGTTGGCCTGGCGAAATCTGGAACAGCAGCTCATGGATCAGCTGCGTCGTCCCGGTCATCGCCCAGACCGCGATGCCGGCGCCGCAGCCGACGAAGGCAGCCAGCACGACCAGCCAGATCTCGTCGGCGCGGACCAGTGCACGCAGTGTCTGCGGCGCGTGCAGCACCGCATCGCCGAAGGCACGGCGCGGGCGATGTGGGCGTGCGGACGCAGTTTTCCTGCCGTGCGGCGCTGCGGAAGCGCCCGCGAGAGATGAGTCGCCAGGAAGTGTCGACATGAGCGACGTCCAGCGGGCCAGCGAGAGACGAACCCATTCTTGGAACCTGCGCGCGGCAGGATCAACTGCTCCGGTGCCGATTTGCCACGGAGTGTGGTAAATTAATCGATGGAAATTGTGACGAAGCCGTTCGCAGTCGCTCCTCTATCCGGGCAGGCCCCGCTCGGCGCGCGTGGCCGCCAGATCGTCCTCGACGAAGGCGCGCACCACCTCCACCAACGGCTCGTGCATGGCGAAGTCGAGCGTGCGGGCGCGCATCGCCTCGAAAGCCGGCGGCCACTGGCCGATGATGGCGGCGATCTCCTCGTCCTCCACTCGCCGCACAAGCGACGACGCGCCGGGCTTCACCTCGTCGAGCGCCTGCAGCATGTGGGCGATCGTGGTGCTGATGCCGGGCGGATTGACGCTCCGGTCGATGCTGCCCATGCGCTGCGTGTCCATCGCGGCGGCGTGCAGCAGCCAGTCCACCGCGCGGCGCGGGCTGCAGACCCAGGCGGCGAAAGCGTCCGGCACGGGAAGCTCGGCCGTTTGCCCCAGCAGCGGTTCGCGGATGATCGCCGAGAGAAAGGAGCTGGCGGCGCGGTTGGGTCGGCCGGGCCGGACGATCACCGTGGGCAGCCGGATCGCGACCAGGTCGAGGAATCCGCGGCGCGAAGCATCGCCCAGGATCAGTTCGGCTGCGGCCTTCTGTGCCCCATAGCTGTTGGTCGGCACCTGGCGGGCGTCGTCCTGCAGATTGGCGTCCTGGCCCCCGGAGAATGTGGCCACCGATGACGTGAACACCACGCGGGGCGGCTTGCGTCCGGTCGCGACCAGGCGGCGGCAGGCATCCACGACCGCGTCGGTGCCGCGCAGGTTCACCCGCCGGCCCAGGTCGTAGTCGGCCTCGGCCTGTGCCGAGACGACGGCGGCCAGATGGAAGATCACATCGGTGTCCGGAGGAATGGCGGCTTCCGGCAACTCGACAATGTCCCCGGCGACGGCGGTGACCGGGAACGAGGCGGCGGTCTTCGGCGGCTCGGCCAGATCGAACAGCGTTAGGCCGGTGATGGCCTGTCCGCCAAGCTTGCCGTCCCGCGCCAGACGTGCCGCGACCTTGCGCCCAAGGAACCCGCCACCGCCCAGTATAGAAACCTTCATGTGTGCCTCCGTCGGTTGCGGCCGCTCACCCGCGCCTTGCACCAGGAGCCTGGAGGACGGGGGTCCAAGATTGCACCCCGCCGCGATGCGGTCCACCGTTTGTCGATGCTGGGCCCGCTGCCATTCAACCTGTTCCCCAACCCTCGGTTCGGAACGCCCGGCGTCGTGGTGTTGCCGGCGTCCGGATACCGGCGGGCGAAGGCGGAAATCACCTCCTGGAACGGCTACGCAACCACCCCGTTGCGCGAACTGCCGGACCTGGCTCGCGAGGCCGGCGTCGCCGTGATTTGCCTGAAGGACGAGGCGGGACGCTTCGGGCTTGGCAGCTTCAAGGCACTGGGCGGCGCCTATGCGGTCGCGGGCGTGCTGGCCACCGAACTGGCTCGGCGGAACGTGGCGCGGGCCAGCGAACTCGGTCGAACTTGTGTCCGGCCGTTACCGCGACGCGACCGAAGCGATCACCGTCACCTGCGCGACCGACGGCAACCACGGACGCTCGGTGGCCTGGGGCGCACAGCGTTTCCATTGCCGCTGCGTGATCTTCGTGCATGCGGGCGTGAGCCAGGGCCGGGTGGACGCGATCGCCCGATACGGCGCAGAGGTGCGCCGTATCGACGGCACCTATGATGACTCGGTGCGCGAGGCGACCCGGCAGGCCGAGGCGCAGGGCTGGTTCGTCGTGTCCGATACGTCCTGGGCCGGCTACACGGAAATCCCGCGCGAGGTCATGCAGGGCTACCGGCTGATGGCCGGACGAGGCCGCCGACCAGTGGAGCGGCGCTCCGCCGACCCATGTGTTCATCCAGGGCGGCGTCGGCGGCGTGGCGGCCGCGGTGTCGGTGCAGATGCGTGCGCGCTTCCGCCCCGCCCCGGCACTGATCGTGGTGGAACCCGACCGCGCCGCCTGCCTGCTGGCGAGCGCCGAACTCGGCGAGACAACCGCAATACCGGGCGACCTGGACACGCTGATGGCGGGCCTGGCCTGCGGCGAGCCAAGCCTCATCGCCTGGCAGGAGCTGGATCGCGCCGCGACCGCCTTCATGGCCATTCCCGACGAGGCCGCGGTGGCCTGCATGCGGCTACTCGCGGATTGCGCCGTCGTTGCCGGCGAGTCGGGCGTTGCCGGTCTGGCGGGCTGTCTGCTGGCTGCGGCCGATCCGGCGGCGCGCGAAACGCTCGGCCTGGACGGTTCGAGCAGGGTGATGCTGTTCAATACCGAAGGCGCCACCGATCCGGCTCTGTACCGGAAGTCTGGTGGGACGGACGCCCGAGTCGGTGGGCGTGTAGCGCTTGTTTCAGGTCCGATCACTGCATTGTGCGACCTCACAGGCGGCACAGCCCTGGTCACGCAGCGTTTCCGAATGTGACAAACCACCAGGACTGTGGCACGCTCACGCGGACGTCAGCATTCTCAAGAGGTTGTAACCGGGCGCGCAATTGGACTGTCATTAACCGGACTTCAACGCGATCGTACTACTCGAGACATACCGCTGAATGACGCAAAGGAGCGCGGGAATGCCAGGGAAGAAAGCGGTAATTGGTGCTTTGCTCGCGGTTGCCGTTGCATACGTGGTCTATCCCTATGTCACGCTGTATCGCCTTGGTCAGGCAATCCGCAATGGCGACGCATCCTCGCTGGAGGCGATGGTCGACTGGGTCGCCGTGCGTGAGGGCATCAAGGAGGATATCTGCGACGCAGTGATCGATGAGCCGGCGGAGGCCAAGACCGGCGGCCAACTTCCGCCATTCGGTGCCGGCTTCGTCCGCGGCATCACCGGCAGTGCGGTCGATGCGCGGGTGACGCCTCAGGCGCTGGCGGCGGTTGCGTCGCAGGAGCCGGCCAAGGCACCAGACCCGAAGGATTCGGTGGTGCGGGTGAGCTGGGCATTCTTTTCCAGCCCGGCCGAATTTCAGGTGGCACTACGGGCGCCCGGACAGACCGCGCCGATCAGCCTGCAGCTGGAGTTCCGCGCCGGCGCCTGGCAGGTCACCCGCGTCTGGCTGCCGCTCGAACTGCTGACGCAGGCCAACGCCCGGACATGACGGGTCGGAACCGCCGCGGCGTTCAGTAACCGGCGGCGCGGTCCACCACTTCCCTGAGCGGCCTTGCGTCCAGGAACCGACCCAGGTTCTCGACGAACAGCTTCGCGACCGTCGCATCGCGCGTCGGATGCCCGCCGCCGATATGCGGCAGAACGAGAATGCCGTTTGTCGTCCAGAACGGGTGCACGGCTGGCAACGGCTCCTGGCGGAAAACGTCCAGTACCGCCCCGGCTATGCGCTTCGCCTGCACCGCTGCGATCAGGTCGGCATCGGCGATCAGATGGCCCCGCCCGAAGTTCAACAGCCATGCGCCCGGCTTCATTTGCGCCAGACGCTCGGCGTTGATGAAATTCTCGGTCTCCGGCGTTGCCGGCAGCAGCAACAAGAGAAAGTCGGACTGCCCCAGCACATCGGCAGTCTGCTGCGGGGAAAACACCTCCGCCAAACCGGGCAGCGGAGTGCCGCCCCGTCGCGTGCCGATCACCCGCATGCCGAGAGCCGTGGCGAGGCGTGCCACCTCCTGCCCGACGGCACCCAGACCAAGGATGCCGAGCGTCTTCCCGTTGAGCGGCGTCGCAACGCGGCGCGTCCATTGCACCCGCTTCTGGTCCTCGACGATTGCGGCGTACGGCTTGGTGAGATGGAACAGTGCGCCGAGGATGTTCTCGGGCATCGACTCGCGGTGCGTGCCGCGCGCGCAGGTGAGGGTGAGCTGCGCCGGCAGGTCCGGCAGCGCCAGCCAGCCCTCCACGCCGGCGGTGAGCGCCTGCACCCAGCGCAGCTTCGGCATGTTGGGAAGCAGGCCGGATGGGGCACCCCAGGCGAGCATCGCCTCGGTGTCCGCGCGCTGCGCCTGGGTGGGCGCGTCCTTGCGCGCCAGCGGCTCGGCCAGCACGCGTTCGGTCAGGCCGGCGGCGGCGATTGCGTCGACATAGGGCGCGGGGGCATCGGTCCAGAGGAGAACGCGGGTGGGGCTCGGCATGGCGTAGGTCCTGAGGTGTGTTGCGCGCAGCGTAACGAGGCAGCGGCGCGAGGGCTATCCCAGGTGCCCGGAACTGCGAGCCATGAGTCAAAGGAGGCCGCCATCTGCCCGCGACGGAGATGCGTTTGCAGCACAGGCCGACCAGCCTGGTCGACGCAGTGCGGGGTGAAAACGGCCTGGGGCGTGTCGATGGCAATGAGTTCAACCTGGGATATGGACGGCTCCAATCCTCGTTTGTGACAAGCCAATTCCGGCACTCGATGCCGTGGGGCAGTTCACCCCAACAGTCGAGGATTGGTGGCGTCGTGACCCCGGCATCGACCAGGACAGACCGCAGACCGCAGCTCCGCGATAGGCTGCTCCTGGTCAGCCATCCTGCCCAGCGGCCGCACAACCAGCGCCTTCAGCGCTTCGAACGACAAGCCATCAATGTCAGCCGGAGCGATCACATCCGGTTTGAATTGAGTCGTACCGCGTCGGCGCAATCCCGGCCGGACTTTCGCCTCTTCTAATCCATCAGCGACTGAACCATAGCAAGACTCGACAGCAGTTCTCCCGATGAGCGCATCGTCCTCGTTACGTGATCGACGACGGGTCGCCAGAGATAATGCAGCTCGCCTTTGGATTCAGGCGAAGGTCCTTGTCGAGGAACCATTTGTCGTCCGGTTCAGGCCGACGGCGGTGCTTGCTTCGCGACCAGTGAATGATTCGTTCCTTCCAACATGTTGAGCGTCGCGGCTGTTCGTAATGAACGATTAGCTTTTGCCGACTACTCCGTCGGCGACAGGCGGAGCGGCGGCCGGGAGTTGAGTGGGACCCGGGCTGGTTGCACCCGACTCCGACATCTTTGGGCGGCCTTCTTCAGCTCAACCGATAGCCGCTCACGAAGGAGCATTTCGAAATGGCGAACCCTCCGACGATTGACCAGATTGGCGGTATCGACACGGTGGTCAGCAGCCTGCCGGATGACAACAAGGTGACCGGCACAACGGCACTGGGCAGCTCTGTCACGCTCTTCTTCAATGGCAGTCCCCTGGGCACCGCGCAGGTCGAGGTTAGCGGGAGCTGGTCCTATTTTCTGACCGGGGACAACATCACTACGCTCCGCCAGGGCGTCAGCGAGAGCATTACCGCCACCGCCACCGATGCCGGCGGCACCTCCGCCCCGACCACCTCCGCGTTATTCAGCATAGAAAGCCTGCGCCCGTTCATCGGGATCACGCAGCCGATCGCCGGCGACAACATCATCAATGCCAGCGAGGCGGCCAACGTGGCCGGCGTCGTCATCAGCGGCGCCACCGTCGCCAATAGCGCGCAGACCGTCGGGCGGACCGTCACCGTGACCTTGAAGGATAACGCCAGTGCAACGGTGGACGCCCTCACCGCCGTCGTGAAAGCCGACAGTACCTGGTCGGCCACCGTCACCACCGTGCAGGCACAGGCGCTGACCGACGGCAGCTATACCGTACACGCCAATGTCTTCGACGCCGCCGGCAATCCGTCCAACGACGATGCGACCCAGACCCTGACGGTGGACGAGACCGCGCCGGCCGCAACGAGCACGCCCGACCTGCTGGCAGCGTCGGATAGCGGCACATCCAACGCCGACGACATCACCAACGTCGTCCTGCCCACCATCACGGGCACCGGCGAGGTCGGGGCCACGGTGACGCTGCTGGACGGCGCCACCACCATCGGCACCGGCACGGTTGCAGCCGATGGCGGCTGGTCGATTACCGCCACCACGGCGCTGACCGAGGGCGCCAACACCATCACCGCGACCCAGACCGACGCGGCCGGCAACACCTCTGGCCCCTCCGCCGCGCTGGGCGTCACCCTCGACACCACCGCCGCGGCGCCGACGGCGCTGGCTCTGAGCCCCGCCAGCGACAGCGGCGCGCAGGGCGACGACATCACCAACGTCGCCCTGCCCACCATCACGGGCACCGGCGAGGCGGGAGCCACGGTGACGCTGCGAGACGGCGCCACCACCATCGGCACCGGCGCGGTTGCAGCCGGCGGCGGCTGGTCGGTTGCCGCCACCACGGCATTGGCCGAGGGCGCCAACAGCATCACCGCGACCCAGACCGACGTGGCCGGCAACATCTCTGGCGCCTCCGCCGCCCTGAACGTCACCCTCGACACCACCGCGCCGGCCGCAACGAGCACGCCCGACCTGCTGGCGGCGTCGGATAGCGGCACATCCAACGCCGACGACATCACCAACGTCGTCCTGCCCACCATCACGGGCACCGGCGAGGTCGGGGCCACGGTGACGCTGCTGGACGGCGCCACCACCATCGGTACCGGCACGGTTGCAGCCGATGGCGGCGGATACCGCCACCACGGCGCTGACGAGGGCGAACACGGGGGCATGGCCGGGTGTTCGCGACGACACGGCGCTGACACGAGGACGCAAGCAGCATCCGAGACCCAGGACCGACGCGAGCCGGCAACACCTCTGGCCCCTCCGCCGCGCTGGAGCGTCACCCTCGACGCTGGTCATTACCGCGCACCAGGCGCTGCGCGAGGACGGCAGACTGGCGCCACACCGGCCAGGACGGCGCCAGAGCTCGGCCAGCTGGCCGACAACATCGACGGGTGTCGATCCTGCCTCACCTCATCACCGCTGCACCGCCGGCGAAGCGCTGGCGTCCACGGGACGCTGCGGGGAAAACGGCGCCGCGACCACGGCACCGGCACGGTTGCAGCGATGGTGGGTGGTCCTGACGGTAAAGAAGTAGTCTCCGCCACCAACGGGATGACCGCCAGACCGCGGGGTGAAGAGGGCATCGCCAGATGACGACGCCATCGAAGCGGCAACTCCAGCAGACGCAAAGCTCCGGTGATCACGTCTGCTCTGGCCCCACCGCCCCTGGCGTCACCCTCGCCGAGGCGCTGACGGCGCCACGATGAACGCAGCGGACTGCGCTCTGAGCACTGCCGCGAAGTGGCTAACGCCAACCGCAACGTCACCGTGTCGGCCTGCCCACCATCACCGGCACCGGCGAAGCGCGAGCCACGGTAGACGCTGCGGGACGGCGCCGCGACCACTCGCACCCACACGGTGTGGAAGCCGAGGGCGGCTGGTACCGATGCCCGCCACACCACGGGATCACCGAGGGCGCCAACGCACGATGACCGGCGACCCGGCCCGACAGTGGCGGCCACATCTCTGGCGCCTCCGCCGCGGATAACGCTCACCCTCGACACCACCGCGCCGGCCGCAACGAAGCGCTGCACTCCCTGACCCGCTGCCAGCGACATCGGCGACCATCCAACGCCGACGACATCACCAATCGTCGTCCTGCCCACCATCACCGGCACCGGCGAGCGTCGGGGCCACGGTGACGCTGCTGGACGGCGCCACCACCATCGGTACCGGCACGGTTGCAGCCGATGGCGGCTGGTCGATTACCGCCACCACGGCGCTGACCGAGGGCGCCAACACCATCACCGCGACCCAGACCGACGCGGCCGGCAACACCTCTGGCGCCTCCGCCGCGCTGGACGTCACCCTCGACACCACCGCTGCGGCGCCGACGGCGCTGGCTCTGACCACTGCCAGCGACAGCGGCAACTCCAGCACCGACGACATCACCGATGTCGTCCTGCCCACCATCACCGGCACCGGCGAAGCGGGAGCCACGGTGACGCTGCTGGACGGCGCCGCCACCATCGGCACCGGCACGGTTGCAGCCGATGGCGGCTGGTCGATTACCGCCACCAAGGCGCTGACCGAGGGCGCCAACACCATCACCGCGACCCAGACCGACGTGGCCGGCAACACCTCTGGCCCCTCCGCCGCGCTGGGCGTCACCCTCGACACCACCGCCGCGGCGCCGACGGCGCTGGCTCTGAGCCCCGCCAGCGACAGCGGCGCGCAGGGCGACGACATCACCAACGTCGCCCTGCCCACCATCACCGGCACCGGCGAGGCGGGAGCCACGGTGACGCTGCGAGACGGCGCCACCACCATCGGCACCGGCGCGGTTGCAGCCGGCGGCGGCTGGTCGGTTGCCGCCACCACGGCATTGGCCGAGGGCGCCAACAGCATCACCGCGACCCAGACCGACGTGGCCGGCAACATCTCTGGCGCCTCCGCCGCCCTGAACGTCACCCTCGACACCACCGCGCCGGCCGCAACGAGCACGCCCGACCTGCTGGCAGCGTCGGATAGCGGCACATCCAACGCCGACGACATCACCAACGTCGTCCTGCCCACCATCACGCGGCACCGGCGAGGTCGGGGCCACGGTGACGCTGCTGGACGGCGCCACCACCATCGGTACCGGCACGGTTGCAGCCGATGGCGGCTGGTCGATTACCGCCACCACGGCGCTGACCGAGGGCGCCAACACCATCACCGCGACCCAGACCGACGCGGCCGGCAACACCTCTGGCGCCTCCGCCGCGCTGGACGTCACCCTCGACACCACCGCTGCGGCGCCGGCAGCGCTGGCTCTGACCACTGCCAGCGACAGCGGCAACTCCAGCACCGACAACATCACCAATGTCGTCCTGCCCACCATCACCGGCACCGGCGAAGCGGGAGCCACGGTGACGCTGCGGGACGGCGCCGCGACCATCGGCACCGGCACGGTTGCAGCCGATGGCGGCTGGTCGATTACCGCCACCACGGCGCTGACCGAGGGCGCCAACACCATCACCGCGACCCAGACCGACGTGGCCGGCAACACCTCCGGTCCCTCCGCCGCGCTGGGCGTCACCCTCGACACCACCGCCGCGGCGCCGGCGGCGCTGGCTCTGAGCCCCGCCAGCGACAGCGGCGCGCAGGGCGACGACATCACCAACGTCGCCCTGCCCACCATCACCGGCACCGGCGAGGCGGGCGCCACGGTGACGCTGCTGGACGGCGCCACCACCATCGGCACCGGCACGGTTGCAGCCGGTGGCGGCTGGTCGATTACCGCCACCACGGCATTGACCGAGGGCGCCAACAGCATCACCGCGACCCAGACCGACGTGGCCGGCAACACCTCCGGCCCTTCCGGCCCACTCGCGGTCACCATCGATACCGCCGGTCCAGCCGTGACCGCGGTAACCGGGTCACCGTCCGACGCAGTCGTTGGACCCAACGCAGTGGTAGCCCTGACATTGGGACTGAGCGAGCCCGCGACGGTCGATACAACCGGTGGCGTGCCAACGCTGGCCCTGAACAATGGTGGGACCGCTTCGTACGTATCCGGCTCGGGTACCGCTGCGCTGATATTCGATTATACGGTCGGCGCCGGACAGGACGTTTCCGACCTGGCGGTGACAGCCGTCGATCCGAACGGCGCAACAGTGACGGATCAGGCTGGCAATGCCGCGGATCTGACCGGGGCAGTCATGAACCCGGCCGGCACATTGTCGATTGAATCCATCGCTGCCTTTGACGCAACCAGCGGCCGACCGGTTGGCGTTGTCGGTCAGGCCTACACAGGGCCCGTCGCCGATCTCCAGAGCGAATACATAAATATCACGAGTGATAACCTGAACATTTCGATGGGAACGCCCAATTGGTTCATCCACACAGGCAGCGGTGACGATGCAATTGCGGCCTCAAGTGGCACAAATGTGCTTGACGGCGGAACCGGCTCGAACTTCCTGACCGGGGGCAGCGGATCGGACACATTCTTCGTCGATAACCGTGGTGCGTCCGCGGATACCTGGAGCACGATTGTCAACTTCGGCGTGGGTGACGCCGTGACGATCTGGGGTGTGACTCCCAATGATTTCAACTTCGATTTCGAAGATGGCCAGGGCGCGACGGGCTTTACCGGACTCACACTGCACGCGACTGCGCCGGATAAACCGACCGCGTCAGTGACCTTCTCCGGGTTCACTACAGCGGATCTCGCCAATGGTCGCATTTCTGAAAGCTCCGGTACGGAGCCAGTCAGCGGCAGTGAATACACCTATTTCCATGCCAATAGCTGAGGGTGGCGTGCGCCTCGAGCGCTGCTGGCCGAGGACGATCCGAGTTGGCGCCGCAGGTTGGCAGTGTGTGATGACGGCTGACCGACCTGGGCGAGGGGATCGCCCCTCACTGCCGCTCGGCGCGCAGTGTTGAGCCACTGGTGGAGTTCACTGAATGCCAGCAAAGGGTCGTTCGCAGAGGTGGTCAAAGCCCGGCCGGAGATGATGCGCTGGCCGATGGTGCATCGAACGGGCAGCAGCGCCTACCCGTCCGACGGCGCAGGCTTTATCGCAATCGCAGCATCGCGCCTCGGCAGGGCGGGCGGCCGGGTCGGTCTCCTGGTCCGGCCCTTCCCCGCGTCGGTACAGCGCCGCATAGCCACGGCCGCCGTCGAAGACATCGGTAGTTGCAGCTGCCCGCAATCGTCGGTGCCTCGGCCCGCAATCATCGCGGTATCCAGCCCAAATTCGATGAGACCATCCGCGGCTTTGAACCCACATTAAGTGACACCGAACCCACATTGTTTGAATCCGACCTGCAATCGTCGCGCTCGGCCCACGAGCTTGAGACGAATGGGTGCCAGCGTTAAGTACACCTCGCCCGCTTGCGGGAGAGGTCGCCGCGCAGCGGCAGGAGAGGGTGCGCCCGGCTGCACGTTGCTGCCGCTGCACCCTCTCCCGTCGCGCTGCGCGCTCCGACCTCTCCCGCAAAGCGGGCGAGGTGTACGTAGTTGGCGGCCGCGCGGCGCACCAGGGGACAGCTTCAATCGTCGCTTGAGGTGTCCAGCGTCAGCCGGATATTGCCGAACGCATCCACCGCCGCCGCAGTGCCGTGCGGCACCAGGCAGGTCGCGTCATACTCCTGGACAATCAGCGGACCCGAGCGCGGCGTGATCGCAAGTTGCGCGCGCGAGAATACAGGCGTGTCGATCCAGCCTTCGTCGGGGAACCACGCGCGACGGCTTGTCGGCACCGTCGCATCGACTGGCGGAATGGCATCCGGCAGCCGCGGGCGCTCGGACACACCGCGCGCGATGACCGAAAGTCCCATCAGTTCCACCGGCTCCTCGGGCGGCGCGCGGAAACCGTAGGTGCGCTCGTGCTCGTCCCCGAACAGCTCCGCGAGGCTCGGCAGGAAATCGCCATCAGGCAGCCTGACTTCGATCTCGCTCGACTGGCCGACATACCGGGCCAGCGCGGCACGGCGGAACACGCGCCGTTCCGGTGGAAAGCCGTCGCGCGCCAGCCGCTCCGCCCCCGCCGCCATCAGCCCGTCGAGCACGTCGGCGATCTGCGCCGGATCCGCCGCGTCGAGGCGCGTGCGCAGGCTGCGCGTCGCATGGTGCTCGGCGTCGGCGACCAGTAGACCGAAGGCGCTGAACACGCCGGGCAGCGGCGGCACGATCACGCGCGTGATGCCCAGCTCGGCGGCGATCGCGGCGGCGAACAGCGGCCCGTTGCCGCCGAACGCCAGCAGCGCGAACTGCCGCGGGTCGCGCCCACGCTCCACCGACACGGCGCGGATCGCCCGCATCATCGACGCCGCCGCCAGACGCAGCATGCCGAACGCCGCCTCCTCGACGGAGCGGCGGAGCGGCTCGGCGAGGCTGCGGGCGATCGATGCACGCGCGGCGTCGGCGTCCAGCCGCAGCGACCCGCCGACCAGGCCAGCCGGATCGAGGTAGCCGAGCACCAGGCTGCAATCGGTGATCGTCGGCTCGGTACCGCCGCGTCCGTAGCACACCGGCCCCGGATCGGCGCCGGCGCTGTCGGGGCCGACCTTCGGTGCGCCTGCAGCATCCAGACGGCAGATCGACCCGCCGCCGGCACCGACTTCCGCCAGATCGATCGCCGGCAGCTTCAGCAGATAGCCCGCACCGACCAGCAGGCGCGATCCCGTCATCACGCCGCCGCCGACCTCCAGTGCTTCCGACCGCAGTACCTCGCCGTTCTCGACCAGGCCCGCCTTGGCGGTGGTGCCGCCCATGTCGAACGTGATGATGCGCGGCTCGTTCAGTTTCGCCGCCAGAGCCGCACCTCCCACCACGCCCGCGGCCGGGCCGCTTTCGATGATGTGGGCCGGCGCGATCGCGGCGAATTCGGCGGACGCGAGCCCGCCGTTCGACTGCATAAGCTGCAACGGCGCCTCGATGCCGAGGGCACGCAGCCGTGCGGCGAGCGCCGTGACGTAGGCGCGCACCACTGGCTGCACGTAGGCGTTGATCACCGTCGTGCTGGTGCGCGGATACTCCTTGATCTCCGGCAGTATCTCATGGCTGACCGAGATCGCGAGTTCGGGCAATGCGGCGCACACGGCGTCGGCGACCGCACGTTCATGCGCCGGATTGGCATATGAGTGCAGCAGGCAGATCGCCACGCTCTGCACCTGCTCCCGGCGCAGCATGTCGATCGCCGCGGCGACGGTGGCCGGATCGAGCGGCATCGCGACCGAACCGTCAGGGCGCAGCTTCTCGGTGACTTCCAGGCGAAGGCGCCGTTCCACCAGGGCGCGGGGCTTGGTCCAGTGCAGGTCGTACAGCACCGGCATGCGCAGGTCGCGGATTTCCAGGATGTCGCGGAAGCCGCGCGTGGTGATGAGTGCCGTGCGTGCGCCCTTCCCCTCGAGCACGGTATTCGAGCCGATCGTCGTGCCGTGCAGCACCTCGCTCACGCCGACGCCTTCCGCGGCCAGCAATGCGCGCAGGCCTTCGATGATGCCCTCGCCGTAATCGTCCGGCGTGGATGCGGTCTTGTGGGTAAGCACGCGCCCGTCTGCGGCGATGGCGACGAGGTCGGTGAAGGTGCCGCCGATGTCGATGCCGATGCGAAGGGTCATGAGTGCACCTCGCCCGCTTCGCGGGAGAGGTCGGCGAGCGTAGCGAAACGGGAGAGGGTGCCGCCCGCAAGGCCCTCTCCCGCGCGCTTCAGCGCGCGACCTCTCCCGCGCAGCGGGAGAGGTGTACAATATGGCGCGCTCATTCCGCGGCCTCGGCCGGATGCCAGGCCACGTCAGGCAGCGCCTTGCGCGTCGCGCGCAGCTTCGCGCGCAGCACCTCCGTTGCCGCCTCGTCGATCACCGGCGGGTCGCCGCATGCCACCACACCGTAGTCATGCGCCGCGGCCTCCAGCGTCACCAGCCCATCGCGCAGATCCTTCGCCACCAGCGACAACTCCCGGACGAGCGCATCGCCCCAACCGCCGGCGCCTGGCAACTCGTGGCGGAACACCTGCCCCTTGCGCAGCGTCATCGTCAGCTTGGCGTGCAGCTTCTGCTCGGTCGGCATGCCGGGATCGAGCACGTTGCGCCCCGCGGCACCCGGACCGCCGCCGTACAGCCCGTATGGCCGGTGCGTCTGGCGATCGGCGCGCACCTGCAAAATCCCCTCGTCCGCCAGCATCCGCCACGTCTTGCGCTGCGACATGCCGCCGCGGAATTTGCCCGGCGCCGCCGGTGTCGGGCACGAACTCGTAGTCCAGCACCTCCAGCGGGTTCTCCGCCTCGATCACCTCGACCGAGAAGCTCGCCATGTTGGCGAACATCGAGGTGTTGCCGTCGAGCCCGTCCTCCCACGGCCGCGCGCCCCAGCATCCAGACAGGAAATCCACGTAGATGAACGGTCGCAGTTCCTTGTCGTAGCCGCCGATCGTGATGCCGGTGTTGCCGCCGTCGGACGCCGCATACACCCGGTCCGGATACAGCTGCGCCAGCGCGCCGAAGCAGCAGTCGACACCGCGGAATCCGGTGAGCCCGCGCGCCGCACACGCCGCCGGCAGCTTGCCGTTGGTGATCGTGCCGGCGGGCGCGATCACCTTGATCGGGCGGAACACGCCGTCGTTGTTCGGCATGTTGATCGACAGCACCGACTTGACCGCGGTGAAGCTCATCGCCGCGGTGTAGCTCCAGGTGTTGTTGATCGCGCCCTTCACCTGTGCGGCACTTCCGGTCCAGTCCACCTCCATCGCATCGCCGTGCTTGCGCACCGTGCAGACCAGCGGGATCGGCACGCCGACGTCGATCTGGTCGTCGTCGATCCAGTCGGTGAACGTCGCCTCGCCGTCGGGCAGTTCGGACAGGCAATGGCGCGTCAGCCGCTCGGAGTAATCCATGGTCGCCGCCATCAGTGCCACGACATCGTCCGCACCGTAGCGCGCCACCAGATCGGTCATGCCCCGCGCAGCGATCTCGCAGGCGGCGAGCTGGCTGCGGATGTCGCCCAGCACTCGGCCCGGCACGCGCACATTGCGGTCGATCATGCGGAACAGCGTGGTGTTGGGCTTGCCGCGTTCGTAGAGTTTCAACGGCGGAATGCGCAGCCCCTCGGCATAGATCTCGGTGCTGTCGGAGGCATTCGAGCCGGGAACGCGGCCACCGACATCGGTGTGGTGGCAGATAGTGGCGGCGTAGGCGATGACGCGTCCGTCCGCGAACAGCGGGCGAAAGATGAAGATGTCCGGCAGGTGCATTCCGCCATCGTACGGGTCGTTGTTGATCAGGATGTCGCCCTCGGCGATGTCGTCGCCGAAATGCCGCAGCACCGCCTGCAGCGCCACCGGGATGGAGCAGAGATGCCCCGGCAATGCGAGCCCCTGCGCCGCAAGCCGCCCCTGCGCGTCGCACAGCGCGGCGCTGTAATCCATGATGTTCTTCAGCACCCCGGAATAGGCGGTGCGGTAGATCGTCAGCACCATCTCGTCGCCGAGCGCGGCGAGGGCGTTGCGGAACAGCTCTTCGGTGATCGGATCTGGCATGTGCATGGGCGCCATCCGACCACCGAAGCCAGGCGGTGACAACCGGGTCGTGCGTTAGTTTGAATTTCCGTCAATGGGAGAACACGGCATAGTCACCATTTTGCGCTTCTGTTCGCCTGGTCAGCTGGTTGCAAATCGCCGAATTCGCGCAGATCGGGTGTGAGCCTCAGGCCCAATGACTCTTTCGGATCATGGCGCCGGAATCGCGCGGTAATACATGCCGTTGGCGCCGTAATTGGGGCTGAACCAGGTTCCGGCACAGACATAGTAAGCGCTGCCGCCCACCGGGCTATAGGCGCACCCAGCGGGCAGTGCGGCATAGACATCGCCCACCACATAGCCGGCATTTGCCGCTGCGGCATTGGCATTGGCGGCCGCGGCATAGGCGTTTGCATTGGCCGCTCCCACCGCGGCGGCGCCGACGGCCGTGCCGACGGCGACGCCTGCGGCAGCCGCGCCCCACCCGCCGCAGCTATAGCAGCCGGTTCCATAGTACTGGTTCACCACGGTCGGCGGATGATACGCCCCGGCATAGGTCGTCTCGCCACCATAGTGACTTCCATAGGCATACGTGCCGTTGCTCTCGCCCGCCCAATGTCCGTTGTTTGTGGCAACCGCTCCGCCATACGAGCCGGTCGCGTAGTGGGTGCCATAGGCCGTGGTTCCATAGGACCCGGAATTGGTATGGCCGTTGGCGCTGGTGGCCGACCAACTGCCGTTGCTGGCCTCCGCCGAGCCACCCCTGGACGATGTCGCGTAGTGGGTGCCGCCGCTCGTGGTGCCGTAGGTGCCCGAGCCGTAGTGGCCATCGGCGCCGGCGGCCCAATGACCGCCGCTGGCTCCCGCTCCCCAGTGTCCGCCGCCGGCAGTGTACCCCCCACGCATCCAGGCAGCGGCCGGCTGCACCTGAAGACATGCGAAAGCGACACAGACAATTCCTGACAACGCGTGTTTCATGGTGCGCTTCCTTTGCATCAAGGCTTCGTCGGCACTGGTGCGTCCGGACGTGCGAACCGCATCCGTGGCGCTTTGAGCGCCTGCGCCGAGGTAAAATCCGCGTCCTTCGTCGGCTGGTTGAGACGCCAGTTGGAGAACTGGATCTCGTAGCGCGACTGGGTCGGGTCCTTCGGATAGATCGCACGGATCATGCGCGGCAAGCCGTCGTTGACGCCGATCCAGATCTCCGCCTGCACGTTGTCATTGGCGATCGCCACGATGTCGGTGATCGTGTCGCCGACCACGTGCGACTGGCCGACGAAGAACGCCGAGGTGAGGCCCTCGGACAGGTTCTTGTAGGGATCGGGAACGATGACCTCGGCGAACGGAAAGTAGATGGCGGCCTTGTCATAGGCGGCCTTCATCGCCTCGTCGATCGTCGCCGGCGCGTCCGCGATGGCGACCAGGTTCGCCGCCGGCGCATACGCCATCATCGTCTTGCCATCGTAATAGAAATCCGAGGCGGGGCCGTCGCCTGGCGTGATCACCCGCAGCTTGTTCGGCCGCTGCAGCTCGACCGACGACAGCAGCGAGTAGTACAGCGGTTGGCCATTGCGTGCCGGCGATTCATAGGTGGTGACAGCGGTGAAGCTCATCGACTTCGCCCCGGCGAGCCGCTGGCTGGTCGCCTTCAGCCTTTCGAGTGCCGCCGGCTCGATGGCGGGGTGGCTTGGCGGTTGGGGGCCCGGCGGCGGTGGGGGTTGCTGCTGTGCCTGTGCCGGCGCCAGCGCTGCCTACCATCCCAACACCGCCAGAATTCGTCTGTTCAGGCCAGGCATATCGGTTCCTCTCGGTTGGGAGGTCGGCACGGCGGCTGGTCGGCATCCGGCGATCATCGGAGAGTTCCAACAGCTCGCTGTCAACGTCGTGATCGGGCTGCGGTCGGGCTGACCAATGGTCTGGTTCACGCGCCTGATCAATGCTAGCAAAGAGTGCCATGAAGGGAGCTTCACATGAACCTCGACGCGATCCCGATCGGCAACACGCCACCGGACGATGTCAATGTCATCGTCGAAGTCGGTATCGGCGGCGAGCCGATCAAATACGAAATGAACAAGGCGGCCGGCACGCTGTTCGTCGATCGTTTCCTGCACACGCCGATGCGCTACCCCGGCAATTACGGGTTTGTGCCGCATACCCTCTCCGACGACGGCGACCCGATCGACGTGCTGGTGGCGAACACGCGGCCCATCATATCCGGCGCCGTCATCAATGTCCGCCCGATCGGCGTGCTGAAGATGGAAGACGATGGCGGTGGCGACGAGAAGATCATCGCCGTGCCGTCCCCCAACCTCACCAAGCGCTACATCAATGTGCACAACTATGCCGACCTGCCGCAGATCACGCTGGAACAGATCCGCCACTTCTTCGAACACTACAAGGACCTCGAGCCCGGAAAGTGGGTAAAGGTCATCGGTTGGGGCGACGCGGCCGCGGCGCGGCAATTCATCACCGAGGCGATTGCGCGCGCGAAGTTGTAGTTGGCCGGGCGGAGTTCGATCAGGCTTCAGTCCTTCTCGACATCCCCACTCTCCTGGCATTGGGAACTTCAAAGTCCATACAACGCCATGATCCGAACGAAGCGTCGCCGAGTTGTCGACCTGCTTCGTCAGTCGTTTCACCAGTGCTTGCACTCTGGCTCGGCTCGCCAGCCATGACGGTAAATCGGGCGTGGCCGGGCACCGCGTCCGCCGTCGGCGTCGAGATCGAGATGATCCGATAATTCCGCGGAGGCCGCGCGACGTCAGTCGATGACGATCCGCGGCCCGCTGCTTCGAGCCACGGCCGCGCCCGACACCTTCTGCAACACCCGCGCCGCAATCGCGGAAATCGCCTTCGCCGCCTCGCTGTCCGGTGCGGCGAAGGCGATCGGCGTGCCGCCATCCGCGTCCGGGCTTGATGTCCGCCGCCACGATAACCAGCACGCCCAACTCGGCCTGGGCACCGTCTGCTCGAAAGCGTCTCATTGTCCGTGCGGGGAGACGATGGATCATGCGGTGAGGCGGGCGGCGCAGAGGAATATCACCGCAGAGACGCAGAGGACGCCGAGGAGGCGAGGTGATTGACCGTCATGGCTCGACCCCGTGTCGGGCATCTCCGTCTTTTTCACATGCGTCCGGCGCACGTGCGGTTGGCCACGGCTTCTCTGTGCCTCTGCGTCTCTGCGGTGAATTTTCTTGCTACGCCGTGCACGTCTCGGTCATCTGGCGATCGAGCGCCAGCAGTGTGGCGGTCCGCCCGGTGACGAGCGCGCGCACCAGCACCGCATCGGGCGGGCCGAACGTGGGGTTGTCGGGCACCCGGCCGAGCCGGCGGATCAGCGCGGCGCGCTGGGGATAGGTCACCGCATACTCCTCGGCCGCCGCGGTCGGATCGGCTTGCGGTTCGTCGGCCTGCGCCGGCTCCGGGATGCGCGGCGCCGGCACGGGCGGCGGCTCGGCGACCGGAGCAGGCGGGGAGCGGCCCAGGGCGTCCGCCATCAGGCTGACGGCGCAATGCTCGATCCAGGTGGCCTGGTCGAGCGTGGCGTTGTCAGCCTCGCGCTTCTGGCGCAGCGCCTGCACGCGCAGCAACAGCGACCGGAAGGCGCGCGCCTGGCGCATCATGCTGTTCGCCTGGGCGGTGCATTTCAGGGCAGGGGCGGACTCCGCCGGGAATGTCCGGGCCAGCCGCAGGCTGTCCAATGCCTGCGCACTCGCGGCGACGGACAGGGCGGCGAGGTTGGCCTCGTCGGCATTGGCGGGGAGCATGGATGCGACGTGGGCCATCGCGGCGTTGTCGCAGCGGGCGCGATCTTCGGACGTGTCGGTGACCGGTGGGGGCAGCGAGGCGCGGAGGGTTTGGATGAGCTGGTAGTAAACGTCCCTGGGGAGCTGCAGGGTCAGGTCGGGCTGGTCGGGTTCGGGGCGGATTTCCATGGTTGGAATATGTAGTTAGCTTTGCTCACTGTCAAGGTTAGTCTGGCGGTGGGCCGTGGCTCTCGGGACAGGGGCTGGAGGGGTGTTTGACTTGTGATCGTGGCTCGCAATGCCCATCTCGGCGGCACGGCTTTCGCATCGATATCCACATCGAAAGAGGTCAGTCTTATCAGCGCTATGGGCTTGATGCGAATATCTTGAATTTCGCAAACTACGGGTGGCCGGCCTCGCACTGCGCCACCATCCGTTGCAGCAACGTTAGGTAGGCAGTGCATGCTTCTGTCACTTTGCGTTCTGCTCCGCCTATGGTGAAGCTGTAGGTTGGCCTGTAAGCAATGGCTGGCTCCATACCGGGCGGGCCACTGATCGTGATGATGCTGCCCTCTATGTGATGCGTGCCGATTGGGAGCGGGACGCCCTCTTGTCCTACATCGCGGCTAGAGCCGCTGTCGTGGACTTCATCAACTCTGTCCTTGCGCATGAATTCATAGAGGGTCTTTTCCTCCAGACTGAGGTTGTTTTCCCATTGCCCCCGCCAAGCTTTGATTGCCTTATTGCGGGTGGAGTTCTGCCGATATTGAAATCCACCACGCACTGACATCCCGGCGTTAAGGAAGGCGCTCAGGTAGTAGTCAAACGGCTCTTTGTCGCCGATCATCCGGGGTTCTTGTTCGATCATTAGGCGCAAGAAGAACTGCGCCTCTCCTATTTTTCGGTGTAGCCGTGCAATCAGTTGATCCTGCGCCTTCTCATGTCGCGCGGTCATTTTGGCGCTCGTTCCTTTTCCGGTTCGACATACCCTCTCAAAAACCCTCGTTTTTGAGAGCCCAATCGCTGATGCATATGTCTTGATCAATGCATTGAGACGTATCAGTGATCAGGACTCTCGGCCAAATGTAGCCACGGCAGGCGTTCTTCCGGAAATATGTGCCTCGTCGGTCTAAGCCGGGCGGCCGCATCGAATGCGCCGACATGAAAATGCATTTCAGGTCGAGCTTTCACCTTCGCACGTCAAGGTGGACCCGCACCTTGCGCAGAATCCGCGCCACCTGCCGGGGGACGAATTGAACTTCGTTATCTCCCCTTCGGTGACCGTATAAGCGTCACGCCTGAATGCCACGAACACGGAGACAGGCGCACCGCTATGCTTGCGACAGCTTTGGCAATGGCACCACGCCACGCCTAGCGGTTCACCCGTGGCGACAAATCGCACCGCGCCGCACAGGCACCTGCCCTCAATCTGTTTGCTCATCTTGCATCTCCCTCTCAGCAATCACTTTGTCGATCGAGTATGCGGCCCTCAGGCCGTCGCCTCAATCGGCAAGCCGGCGGCCTTCCACTCGGGAAAACCGTCCTCGAACCGACGCACGTTGAAACCATGCGCGCGCAAGGCCGCCACAGCCTCGAACGACAGAACGCAGTAGGGTCCTCGGCAATAGGCGACGATCTCATGATCGCGCGGCAGTTCGGCAAGGCGCGCTCTCCAACTCGCGCAGCGGGATGTTCAGCGCGCCCGGCAGATGGCCGAGGCCGTATTCGTCTTCCGGCCGCACATCGAGCAACACGACAGTGCCCTCGCGCAACCGCGTGACAAGCTCGCTGGCGGCACTGGTTCCAGTTGATCGCGCGCCCGGAAATAGGCGGTGACGATGCGCTCCATCGATGCGACGGCATGCTCGGCGACGTGCCGCAGGGCACCGAGCAGCGCCACGATGTCCGTCTCGGCATCATCAGCCAGGCGATAGACCACCCGCTTGCCGTCGCGCCGCGTGCTGACAAGTCCGGCACGGCGCAATTGCTGCAGGTGTTGCGAGGCATTCGCCACGCTGAGGCCAACCCGCTCGGCCAGCGCTTCGACGCTGCGCGGTCCCTGGGCCAGTTGCTCGATCAATCTCCACCCGATGCTCGTGGCCGAGCGCCTTGGCCACCTCGGCGAGAGCCGCCCGGACGGCTCCGGCGGCAGTGCGGCTTGACATAGCTTGTCGTTTCAACTCTGATCCTTCAATTGAAATATTGAATGAGGTGGTCGTGGCCGGTCAAGCCTGCCTTCTGCCGCGGGCCGCGATAGCCCGAGTAAGACGCCAACGGTTCGATGACATTCGGTCCTTCCTGACCAGACCGGCCTATCGTTAGCACACATAGGAGATGCGCCAATGAGCAGTGACGTCGCCGTCGATGCCGAAGCCCTCCGGGAGGAGGTGCGGAAGAAGTATCGCGAGGTGGCCGCCAATCCGCATGGGACCTTTCACTTCCATACCGGCCGCCCGCTTGCAGCGCGGCTTGGCTATGATGCGGCTGTCGTGGACGCATTGCCGGACGCGGCCGTGGAATCGTTCGCCGGTGTGGCAAACCCGCTGTCGCTTCGACCGTTGCTCAAGGGCGAGCGTGTCGTCGATGTGGGATCGGGTGGCGGTTTCGATTGCTTCGTCGCGGCCCATCACGTCGGACCTTCCGGTCGCGTGGTGGGAGTGGATATGACGGAAGAGATGCTGTCGAAGGCGCGCGCAACGGCTGCATCGATTGGCCTCGATCACGTCGAGTTCCGGCAAGGTCTGGCCGAAAATTTGCCTGTCGGGGAAGGCTGGGCTGATGTCGTCATCAGCAACGGCGTGATCAATCTGTGCGCCGACAAGCAGACGGTATTCAGGGAGATTTACCGCGTGCTGCGGCCGGGCGGTCATCTGGAATTCGCCGACATCGCGAACGGTCGGCCGGTGCCCGAGGCTGCCATTCAAAACATCGATCTCTGGACGGCTTGAATTGCCGGTGGTCTGCCGTGTGCAGCCTGGCAGCAAAATGTTGGAGGAAATCGGCTTCGTCGAGGTGAAGGTCGGTCCGCCGGTCGACACCTTCCAAGGAGCCGGGGGCGAGAAGAACGCACGGCGCTTCGAGGTTTACGGCTACCCGTTCCTTGCTCGAAAGCCGTGAGCGCACTGGAGGGGTTTTTCCCGGCTACCTCCATGCCTGACGCCGACTGGTGGCACGCGCTATGGCCTCGGCCGGACGAAGTGCTTGGGGAGCTGGGTCTTGAAAAGGAGGCTAGGGTCGTTGACCTCTGCTGCGGCAACGGTCTTTTCACAATTCCTCTGGCGAGCATGGTCCGACACGTTGCTGCGATCGATCTCGATCCCGCGATGCTGACGCTTGCGCGAGACCGCGCCCTTACTGAAGGCTTGACGAACTGCACGTTCACCGTGGGCAATGCATACGATCTCGAAAAGCTGGTGCCGGGCCGTGTGGATTGGGTGCTGATTGCCAATACCTTTCATGGTGTGCCCGACAAAACACGGCTTGCCTGTGCGGTAGCTGCGTCCTGAAACCTGGCGGCCGTTTCGCCGTGATCAACTGGCACCGGCGACCACGGAGGAGACGACTGTTCTGGGTCAGCCGCGCGGGCCGAAGACCGAGATGCGAATGACCCCCGAGGAAGTCACGGCAGCGGTGGCTCGGGCCGGGCTGCGGCCACTTCCCGTCATCGAATTGCCGCCCTACCACTACGCCGCAATTTTCGAGAGATCACCTGGCAGATGTCCCGGCTGACGAAGCTCTGGCCGCATAATTCCCTATTATGTAAAGCTGCTTTAAGTATTCACTAGATCCCTGCGGAGCAGAGGAGAAGCCGTCAATGTAATGTTCCTCGCGATGCGCCGGTGGGCTGTAAGTCGTGTGGCCACGCTACTCGATCACAATCCGCGGCCCGCTGCTCCGCGCCACCGCCGCGCCCGACACCTTCTCCCACACGCGCGCCGCCATCGCGGCGAACGCCTTCGCCGCCATCGCTCTCCGGCGCCGCCGCGGCGATCGGCGTTCCGGCATCGGACGCCGTGCGGATATCCAGCAGCAGCGGTACCTCGCCCAGGAACTCCGTGCCCAGGCGCTGCGCCTCCGTCCGCGCGCCGCCATGGCCGAAGATCTCGGCGCGGTGCCCGCAGGCGGGGCAGCAGAAGAAGCTCATGTTCTCGACCAGCCCCAGCACCGGCACGCGCGTCTTCTCGAACATCCGCACACCGCGGCGCGCGTCGATCAGCGCGATGTCCTGCGGCGTGGAGACGATCACCGCGCCGGTCAGCGCCACGCGCTGCGCCATGGTCAGCTGCGCGTCGCCGGTGCCGGGCGGCATGTCCACCACCAGGATGTCGAGCGCGCCCCACTCCACCTGCCCCATCATCTGCTCCAGCGCGCCCATCACCATCGGGCCGCGCCAGATCATCGGCGTCTCCTCGTCCACCAGGAAGCCGATCGACATGCAGCTCAGCCCCCAGGCCTCCAGCGGGATCATCTTGTCCCCCCGCACCTCCGGCTTGCGCGACAGCCCCAGCATGCGCGGCAGGCTCGGGCCGTAGATGTCGGCATCGAGCAGGCCGGTCCGGTGACCCTGCCGAGCCAGCGAGACGGCCAGGTTGACCGCGACGGTCGACTTCCCGACGCCGCCCTTGCCGGATGCGACGGCGACGATCGCCTTCACGTCGGGCAGCAGCAGCGGCGGCTTCTGCCCGTGGCCGTGGGCATGCCCGTGCCCGTGCCCGGCTTGCGCCGGCGCGGGCTGCGACGGCGTCTTGCGCCCGGTCAGCACCGCGGTCGCGTTGGTGATGCCGGGCTGGCGCGCCAGCAGCGCCTCCGCCGCGCGGCGCACCGGCTCCATCGCCTCGGCGTGGGCCCGGTCGGTCAGCAGCGCCGCCTGCACCAGGCTGCCGCGCACCTCGATGCCCTCCACCAGGCCGGCGGCGACGATGTCCTTCCCAGACGCGGGATCGGCGATCGAGCGCAGCGCCTCGCGCAGGGCTTCGGCCGATCGGCACGCCGGTGGGCTCCTTCGTCATGTGCTTGCAAACCTTCTGCCGCCGGTCGATAAGCAGGCCGCCGAGATGCCGCCCGTTGCGTGGATATGGCCTATGGCGCCCAATCATCCAATGCCCCGGTGCGGCCGCATCGCGTCCGGCGAGACCAGACAGGAAAGCATCCGCATGTCTTCTAACAATGGTGGCCCGAGCCCGTGGGGGTCGCCGGGCGGCGGCTCCGGCGGGGACGGCAGCGGCGGGGGACAACGGCCACCGCCGGGCGGCGGCGGCCCATGGGGCGGCGGCGGCGGACCCGGCGGGCCGTTCGGCCCACGTCCGGGCGGCCCGGGCGGGATGGGGCCGCTGCCCGACCTCGACCAGATCATCGCCAGGCTGCAGGCCTATGTGCGCTCCCTGCTCGGGGGCGGCCCTCGCGGGCGCTTCACCGGCGGCCGCGGGCTCGCCCTGATCGCCATCGGCGTCGCGGCCTTGTGGCTGGCCAGCGGCGTCTACCGCGTGCAGCCGGATGAGCAGGGCATCGTGCTGCGCTTCGGCGCCTTCAACCGGATGACGCTGCCGGGGCTCAACTATCACCTGCCCTGGCCGATCGAACGGGTCGAAACCCCGGCCGTCACGCGGATCAACCGCATCGAGATCGGCTACCGCTCGGCCGGTGGCGCCCGCATCGAGACCGGCAACCAGGGCGGCCGGAACGTGCTGGAAGAGAGCCTGATGCTCACCGGCGACGAGAACATCATCGACATCGACTTTGCGGTGTTCTGGCGGATCAACGATGCGGTCGGCTACCTGTTCAACACCCGCAATCCACCGCTGATCATCAAGGCGGTGGCCGAAAGTGTGATGCGCGAGGTGATCGGGCGCACGCCGATCCAGCCGGCGCTGACCGAGCTGCGCGCGCAGATCGAGACCGACGTGCTGCGCCAGACGCAGCAGATCCTCAACAACTACAAGGCGGGCGTCGAGATCACCCAGGTGCAGCTGCAGAAGGTCGATCCGCCAGCAGAGGTGGTGGAGAGCTTCCTGGACGTGCAGCGCGCCAACACCGATGCCGAGCGCCTGCGCAACGAGGCCGAGGCCTATCACAACGACATCGTGCCGCGCGCGCGGGGCGATGCCGCTCGCATCGTGGCGGAAGGCCAGGGTGCGCGACAGGCCTCGATCGCCCAGGCCATCGGCCAGACGCAGCGCTTCCTGTCGGTGCTGGCGGCCTACCAGACCGCGCGGGACGTGACCCTGCAGCGCATGTATCTGGAGACGATGCAGGACATCCTGACCCACTCGCCGTCGCTGGTGGTGGATGACAAGCTGAAGGGCCTGGTGCCGTTCCTGCCGCTGACCCCGCCCAATCCGGCCGCGCCGGGGCAGGCCGCCCCGACGGTTCCCGCCACATCGGCCCAGCAGGGAGCGCCACGATGAGCCGGGCAGTGATCGCGGTCATTGCCGCTCTGGTGGTGGCCTTCGTGCTGGTGGAGGCCTCGCTGTTCCAGGTCGATCAGACCGAGCAGGTGCTGATCACCCAATTCGGCGACCCGATCCGCGTGATCAGGGAGCCGGGGCTGCATGCCAAGACGCCCTTCGTCCAGACGGTGATCAGCTTCGACAAGCGGCTGCTCAACCTGGAATTGCCGGGCGAGCAGGTGATCTTGGGGGATCAGCGGCGGCTGGTGGTCGACAGCTTCACGCTGTTCCGGATCACCGATCCGCTGCTGTACTATCAGTCGGTCGGCACGGTGGAGGATGGCATCCGCGGCAGGCTCAACTCCATCGTCTCGGCGTCGCTGCGCCGGGTGCTGGCCGGCAACAAGCTGCTCGACGTGCTGTCGGCCAGGCGGGAACAGATCATGGCGACGATCCGCGACCAGGTGAATGTCGAGATGAAGGGCTTCGGCGTGTCGATCGACGATGTCCGTATCCGACGCGCCGATCTGCCGGACGAGAACACCAAGGCGATCCTCTCGCGCATGCAGTCGGAGCGCCAGCGTGTGGCGGCCCAGGCGCGGGCCGAAGGGGCGGAGGCGTCGCAGCGCATCCGCGCCGATGCTGAGCGCGAGCGCACGGTGCTGGTGGCGGAGGCGCGGGCGACGGCGGACCGGCTGCGCGGCGAGGGTGAGGCCGATGCCAGCCGCACCTACGCGAAGGCGTACGACCAGGATGCCGGGTTCTTCGCCATCTGGCGCACCCTGACGGCCTACCGGGAGGCGTTCGGGACCGGCAATTCTCGGCTGATTCTCACCCCCGACAACGAATTCCTGCGTTATCTTCAATCGCTGCCGGCGCCGGGCGGCCAGTAGCCCGGTTGCCAGCCGCCACGTGCCGGACCATATGCGCCAAAGCCTCCAGGGGAAATCTCGACCATGCGTTTGCTCCGCTGCCAATCCGCTCGCGCCGCCACGGTCGCTATTGCCGTGGCCCTCGCCGTGCCGCTTGCCGGTGTTGCCCCGAGCATGCCGGCCTATGCCAGGACGGCGCCGGACAGCTTCGCGGATCTGGCGGCGAAACTGCTGCCGGCCGTGGTGAACATCTCGTCCACCCAGGCCGTGCAGGCGCGCGCCGGCTCGCCCGGCCCAGGTCCCGGGCCGGAGGTTCCGCTGTTTCCGCCCGGCTCGCCGTTCGAGCAGTTCTTCAAGGACTTTCTCAACCGCAACCGTCCGGGCCCGGGCGGACGCGGTGGCGACGCCCAGCCTCCGCCGTCTGACCGGCGGATGCAGAGCCTGGGGTCGGGCTTCATCATCGACAGCTCGGGCATCGTGGTTACCAATAACCACGTGATCGACGGCGCCGACGAGATCACCGTGACCTTGCAGGACAATACCTCGCTGAAGGCGAAGGTGCTGGGCCGCGATGAGACCGGCGATATCGCACTGCTGCAGGTGAAGCCGGACAAGCCGCTGACGGCGGTGGATTTCGGCGATTCCGATATCTCCCGCGTCGGCGACTGGGTGCTGGCGATCGGCAACCCGTTCGGCCTGGGCGGCACGGTGACGGCGGGCATCGTGTCGGCGCGTGGCCGCGACATCCGCCAGGGACCTGTACGACGACTTCATCCAGACCGACGCCGCGATCAACCGCGGCAACTCCGGCGGTCCGCTGTTCAACATGGACGGCCAGGTGATCGGCATGAACACTGCGATCTACTCGCCGTCGGGCGGGTCGATCGGCATCGGCTTTTCGATTCCGGCCAACATGGTCAAGGCGGTCGTGGCGCAGTTGAAGGATTTCGGCCATCCGCGCCGAGGCTGGCTTGGCGTTCGCATCCAGCAGGTGACGCCCGACATCGCCGAGAGCCTCGGCCTGCATGATCCGTCGGGCGCGATGGTGGCCGGGGTGAACGACGACGGCCCGGCCGACAAGGCGAAAATCCGCAACGGCGACATCATCCTGAAGTTCAACAACCAGGACGTGAAGGAGATGCGCTCACTGCCGCGCATCGTGGCGGATTCCGAGGTCGGCAAGTCCGTGCCGGTGGTGCTGTGGCGCGATGGCAAGCAGGTGACGGTGCAGGCCACTCTTGCGGAGAAGCCGGACGATCAGCAGCTGGCCGCAGCGACGCCGGGCGACAAGACGCCGGCGCAGAAGCCGACGGAGATCTCGGGACTTGGACTCAAGCTGGCGCCGATCACCCAGGAGATGAAGGACAAGTTCTCGCTGGGCGCCGACCAGAAGGGCGTGGTGATCACCGACGTCTCGCCGAACAGCTCCGCGGCCGAACGCGGGCTGAAGGCCGGCGACGTGATCGTCGAGGTGCAGCAAGGCGAGGTCGCATCCCCGGCTGAGGTGCAGCAGAAGGTCGATACCGTGCGCAAGGAGAGCCGCAAGTCGGTGCTGATGCTGATCCAGCGCCAGGACGGGCTGCAATGGGTGCCCCTGTCGTTGTCCGGCGACAAGGACAAGCAACCGGGGTAGGCCCCTCCCGTCGATCCGCTTCGCGGCTCAACCCCCCGCTTTCGGGGGAGAGGAGATTTTGTATCGCTGCCCTGCCATTTGACGTGACTCCTCCCCCGCGAAAGCGGGGGAGGGCAGGGAGAGGGTTTTCCATTCCCGCAGCCACTCGCCAAGCCGTCGCCCGCCGTCCTTGGGCGGTATCGCCACCGCGTGCCACGCAAGCCAGGCGTCGCCTTCCTCGCCGATCAGCAGCACGCCATCCATCGCCTTCGATCGGCGCAGCGCCTCCAGCGCCTGTTGCGGCGTCTGCACGATCGGACCGGCCACATTGAGCGACGTATTGACCGATGCCTCGACGCCGCAGCGCCGCCCCATGGCCCGCAGGTATGCGTGGGTGAACGGATCGGTGTCCTCGCGCACGATCTGGATGCGGCTGGTACCGTCCCGGTGGATCACCGCCGGAATGCGACGAAAGCTGTCGGGGCGGGCGCGGACGGTCAGCACCATGTAGTTATAGGCGTTGTAGTCGTCATCCGACGCACCCTCCTGCAGTTCGAACCAGCGATGCGCGGCTTCCAGCGTGAGCATCGGCGCCAGCGGGCGGAACGGTTCGCGGAATTTCACCAGCCGGTTGATGGTTTCCAGCGTCCTGGGGTTGGTGGGATTGGCCAGGATCGAGCGATGCCCGAGCGCACGAGGGCCCGTTTCAGCGCGGCCCTGGAACAGGCCCACCACCCCGTCATGCGCGATGCAGTACGCCAGCAGATCGGCGATGCGCTCGCGGCCGGCGCGATCGGACGTGGTGCCCAGCGCGGCCCAGGCGATCTCCTCCGTTGCCCGCAGAGTGGCCTCGATCTCATCGCCGGACGGCGCGATGCCGCCATGAAAGGCGTGGCGCAACCGCGCTCCGAGCGGCGCACCGTTGGCCAGCGCGAACTGGTACACCGCGCCCGCCGCCACGCCGGGATCACCCGCCACCGGCGGCACCCAGACGTGCAGGTCCTCGAAGTGGTCCATCAGCCGCATGTTGGCGATCGCGTTCAGTGCCGTGCCACCGGCCAGCACCAGCCGGTTGCTGCCGGTGGTGCGGATCAGGTGGCCGATGATGTGGAACAGCGCGTCCTCGAACACGAGCTGGGTGGCTGCGGCCTTGTCGAACCGCTCCTGCGAATCGAGCGTTTCGGCACCGATGTCAACGCGCATGACCGCGTCCGGATTCCACATTGTCTCGAGCGGGATCGGTGGGCCCAGGATCTTCAGCAGAGCCGGCGTGTAGGGGCGGATCTGCAGACTGCGCGGCCAGTTGGCCAGGGCGCGGTTGAGCCGTACGGTGCCGTCGCTGGCGAAATGGAATAGTTCCCGAAGCTGGCGATAGAACGGATTGGTCAGTCGCTCGCCGTCGCCCCAGGCGGCGGAACCCATGTAGCGTCCCTCGCTGCTGAGGATCGTCCAGCCGCCCTGGGTCGAGCTGATCATGCTGTAGAAGCCGCCGAGCGAGTCGAAGATGCCGCGGTTGCGATGGATCAGCCTGATCGTGTCGCCTCGCGCGAGGTAGAGCGAGATCGCCCCGTCGTCGCCGATGCCGTCGAGCACGCTGATCATGACCGGCTCGTCGCTGCCGGCGAATGGCGACACCGCGTACGAGAAGTGGGCGTGGTTGCAATGATGCCGCATGCCGATGATCGGCATGGGATGCTCCAGACCCAGCTGACGGCCGAGGCGCGCCGGTGACTTGAATGCCCGCGTGATGTGCCGCGCATTCATCGGAGCGAAATTTGCCGGATCCAGGAAGATCCGGCTGGCCGGCAGTTCCTCGGCGATGCTGCGCAACAATGTCGCGGCGAGCGTGATGTAGTCCCAACCTGCAACGAAGGCGTGGATCTGCCCGGCGTCGATGCCGAGCCGGGCCATCATCGTCAGCATGGCATTCAGACTTTGTTTGGGAAAGCCGGTGCAATGCCTGATGCCGCTGTAGCGCTCTTCCTCGTTGCTGCAGATCAGCCGCACGCCGTCGTCGCGTGAGGTTTCAACCAGCGCGACGCCGCTGTTGTGGCCCGCGGGTCCGATCCCGGCGAGGTACACGCGCTCGCCGCGGCGCAGCTTTTCCGCGAAGGCTGTGCCGCGCTCGCGTGCGAAGGCGCTGTCCGGCGCGTGGAAGCCGCGGCACGCGGCGTAAGAGGTCAGCAGCGGCCGGCTGACACGCTCGGTCAGCGCGCCGAGCAGGGGATGTGTCGGACCGTATCGGCCGAAGCTGGTGGACATCAGTGGCTGACGATCTCCTCCGTGCGATACCCTTGTGCGAACAGCAGCGCGCGGAGGTCGGCGTGGTCGACACGTGCACGGGCTTCGGCCGCGACGATCGGCTTGGCGCGGAACGCGATGCCCAGTCCGGCGGCGCGCAGCATGTCGAGATCGTTCGCCCCGTCGCCGACCGCCAGCGTCGCCGACATCGGCAGCCCTCGCTCCGCCGCGAGTTGCGTCAGCGTGTCCAGCTTCGTGTCGCGATCGAGGATCGGCTCGGCGACGCGGCCGGTCAGCGCCGCGCCGTCGTCAAGCAGCACGTTGGAGCGATGCATGTCGAAGCCGCACAGCGCGGCGACACGGCCGGTGAAGAAGGAGAAGCCGCCGGACACCAGCGCAGTGTAGGCTCCGTGCGCGCGCATGGTGGCGACCAGTTCGCACGCGCCGGGCGTGAGGAGGACCCGCCGCCAGGTCTGCTCCAGAGCGTCCAACGGCAGCCCGCGCAGCATCGCCACCCGTTCGCGCAGAGCCGATTTGAAGTCCAGTTCACCGTTCATCGCGCGGGCGGTGATGGCGGATATCTCCGCTTTCAGCCCGGCGAAATCGGCCAGCTCGTCGAGCGTTTCGCCGGTGACGATGGTGCTGTCCATGTCGGCGATCAGCAGGGACTTGCGGCGGCCCTTTGCCGGTGTGACGATCGCGTCGATTGCCGCGCCATCCAGTGCCGCGCGCACCGCGTTCATGTCGGGGCCAGTGGCCAGTCGTATGTCGGCGGCCTCACCGGGGGAGAGGATCTCCGGCGCGCCGCCGCCCGCTGCGTCGCGCACACGGGCGACATTGGCGGGTGTCAACGATGTGGCGGAGACGTCGGCGACGAGCGTGAGGACGTGGCGCATTGCTACGCAAGCTCAAAGCGCTGATTCGATGTCGGTTTTCGCAAAATCGCCACCCTTGAACAGCAGCGGCTCGCTACGCGACCTGGCCAGCGCATAGGCGCCGCAATCAATGATATTCAACTGCGCTGGGTGGCCCTGCCCCTTGCCGTAACGGCGGAAGCCGTCGAACGCCAGATCGGCCAGGCCCCCATCGAATGGCGCGATAAAGATGCCGAAATCTTCAAGCAGCACGTCAAATGTGCGGACGGCGCCAGCTCCGTAGCGCGAATGCAGGACGACCCGGGTCTCCAGCACCGAGACTGACGACATCGCCAAAAATGCCGCGCCGCGCATCGCGTCCTGGTAGCGGGTGCAATCGACCCCGTTGGCGACGGCGGCGACGATTGCTGACGTGTCGAGTACCATCAGGTGGGCAACCCATCCGGACCATAGCCGACGATTTCGTCTTCCGGGCGAGCATCCTTGACAGGCATACGGGACACGCAATCAAAGAACGCCTGCAGCGCTACACGACGATCTTCCGCGCTGGGGACCGAGAGGCGGGATAGCCGCTCTTCGATGGCGCGCCCCACAGCCGTCTCGACGTCCTCACCCGTCAGGCGGGCAAGACGCTGCGCAAGTTCGTCATGCCGGGCGGATCCGATATTCATGCTGTCAAGCATAGCCGGTTCGGCGGGTACGGTCACCCGCCACGGCACCGTCGGCCGCCGTGACTGGCCCCCGAGGCAGTCAAACCGAGCTGGACGCACGATCCAGCGCCAGCGATTTGCCGCCGACGGCGGCGATACTTTCGCAAACGCACCATAATGGACGTTATGGTAAATCGGCGTGGCTCTCAGGTCTCAGCCAAATCCGGCCGCTCGCGTCCGGGACAAGACGGGTGCGCTCGCCGGCCGTGATCGCCGGCAGATCCGATCCGCTGATGCATAAGACGAGCCGGCAGTGCGGGCACTCGTACTCGTCGCGATACCCAACCTTCGGACGCGCTCTGACGTGGCCAATGCCGCAACTTGGGCAGATCTGATCGTCCATCGCCACACTCCCGAGGGCTATCTCGTGCTTTTCGCCGCACGCATATAGGGCGCAATAAGGACGCGAAGCGCAGGGAGGGCGGTTGCAGCCTCTTTGCAAGTCTGTGGCATCACCGGCGCATCCCGCGCATGGTCCCGCGCCGCGCGAAGTACTATCGCGGCTCGATCCAGAGCAATCCCATCATCGACCTTAGAGACCATAAGGACAGCGACATACAGATCATCAACCTCGCTCGGATCCACGAAGCCGCAGGGGCGCCCGTCCTCGATGGCATGGCATGATGTCACCAGCCATTGAACCCATGTCGGCATGGGTTGTGCCGACACGACAGGAGAGCCGATCAGCAGGGCAACGACCAGGGCCGCAGGCAGAAGAAACCGCATAATGTGTCGGTCTTAGACCGAACGTTTGAATTTAGCGTTTCCCCCGCCGGCTGGTTCGCCGGCCTCCGTCCCGGCGGCTACCTGGCCCGAAGCCAGAACGCCGCATCTGCCGGGACGATACACGGATCATTCCTCGGCCCGCGGCCGCGTTCTCGATGAATTTCACGCCAGAGTGAGCACATAGGTCACGTCAGCCCGCCTGGGTTCGATTTTCGGAATCCAAGAAACAGAACATAAAATGAAGGATCGCAATAGTCCGGCAAACGCTTTGATCGTCGCCGGCCCGACCGCAAGCGGCAAGTCGGCACTGGCGCTGGAACTGGCCGAACCGCCTGCACGGCACGATCATCAACGCCGACGCCATGCAGGTGTATCGCGAGCTGCGCATCCTCACCGCGCGGCCGACCGCCGGACGAAGAGGCGCGGGCGCCCCACGCCCTCTACGGCGTGCGTCCGGCGGCGGGAGCCGGGCAGCGTCGCGTGGTGGCGCGAGGCGGCGCTGGCGGCCATGGCGGCGGCGCGGGAGGCAGGCCGGCTGCCGATCCTCACCGGCGGCAGCGGGCTCTATTTCGCCTCGCTGACCGAGGGGCTGGCGGACATCCCCGATCCCGGCCCGACGGCGCGGGCGGAGGCCCGCGCCCTGCTCAAGGAGGTCGGGCCGGCGGCACTGCATGCCCGTCTCGCCGAGGTGGATCCGGCGACGGCGGCACGGCTGCGGCCGACCGACAGCCAGCGTATCGCGCGCGCCTGGGAGGTGTGGCGCGGCACCGGCACCGGGCTCGCCGCCTGGCAGGCGAGGACGGCGCAACCCGCACCGTGGCGGTTTGCCGCCATCCTGCTCGATCCGCCGCGAGCCGACCTGCGCGCGGCGATCGCGGCGCGCTTCGATGCCATGCTGCGGGACGGCGCGCTGGACGAAGTGCGGGCGCTGCTGGCGCTGCAACTGGACCCCGCGCTGCCGGCGATGCGGGCGCACGGCGTGCCGGAACTCGCCGCCCATCTGCGCGGCGAGATCACACTGGAGGAGGCAAGGCGCCGGGTCGAACTGGTGACCGGCCAGTATACCAAGCGCCAGGCGACCTGGTTCCGCCACCACGGGCTGGCCGATCCAGCACGCCTGCATACGATCCATGCGCGATTTGCACGATCCAGAGCAATTTTCGGAAAGACTTACCCCCCAATTTTTGGCACTTTATTGAAAGCATGGCTTGACGCAGCGCACCATGCGGCCTATCGGTGCGCCCCGCGATCTTTCCCGGAGCCACGACCATGTCGGCCGAACCCAGCCAGTCTGGAGCAGAAGTCCTCCTCCGCGCCCTGAAGGACCAGGGCGTGGAGGTGATCTTCGGCTATCCCGGCGGCGCCGTACTGCCGATCTACGACGCTATTTTCCAGCAGAACGCCATCCGCCACATCCTGGTCCGGCAGGAGGGCGGCGCGGTGCACGCCGCCGAGGGCTACGCGCGCAGCACCGGCAAGGTCGGGGTGGTGCTGGTGACCAGCGGCCCGGGCGCCACCAACGCGGTGACCGGGCTGGTCGATGCGCTGATGGATTCCATTCCGATCGTATGCCTGACCGGCCAGGTGCCGACGCATCTGATCGGCAACGACGCCTTCCAGGAGGCGGACACCACCGGCATCACCCGCCCGGCGACCAAGCACAACTACCTGGTGAAGCGCGCCGAGGACCTGGCGCGGGTGGTGCACGAGGCGTTCTATGTGGCGCGCTCCGGCCGGCCGGGTCCGGTGGTGATCGACCTGCCGAAGGACATCGTGATCGGCAAGGCGCCCTACGCGGCGCCCGCGGCGACCCACCCCAGCTATCGCCCGCGGACCGAGCCCGACCAGGGCCAGATCGCCAAGGCGATCGACCTGCTGAAAGCGGCGAAGCGGCCGATGGTCTACGCCGGCGGCGGCGTGATCAACGCCGGGCCGGCGGCATCGGCGGCGCTGACCAAATTCGTCCGCATGACCGGCTTCCCGGTCACCAACACGCTGATGGGCCTCGGCGCCTATCCGGCCAGCGATCCGCAGTTCCTCGGCATGCTGGGCATGCACGGCACCTACGAGGCCAACCTCGCGATGCATGGCTGCGACGTGCTGCTGAACATCGGCGCGCGGTTCGACGATCGGGTGACCGGACGGCTGAACGCGTTCAGCCAGGGGTCGAAGAAGATCCACGTCGATATCGACAGTTCGTCGATCAACAAGAACGTGCCGGTCGATGTCCCGATCGTCGGCGATGCCGGACGCGCGCTGGATGCGCTGATCGCCGCGTGGGAGGCGGACGGCGCCGTGCCCGATACCCAGGCGCTGGCAACCTGGTGGCGGCAGATCGATGTGTGGCGCGAGAAGGACAGCCTGAAATTCACCCAGGACATGACGCGCGGCGCGATCATCAAGCCGCAATACGCCATCCAGCGGCTGTATGAACTGACGCGCTCGGTGACGAAGGACATCTTCATCACCACCGAGGTCGGCCAGCACCAGATGTGGGCGGCGCAGCACTTCCACTTCGAGCAGCCGAACCGTTGGATGACAAGCGGTGGCCTCGGCACCATGGGCTATGGACTGCCTGCGGCGATGGGCGTGCAGGTGGCGCATCCCGATGCGCTGGTGATCGACATCGCCGGCGAGGCGAGCGTGCTGATGAACATCCAGGAGATGGGAACGCTGGCGCAGTACCGGCTGCCGGTGAAGGTGTTCATCCTGAACAACCAGTACATGGGAATGGTCCGCCAGTGGCAGGAACTGCTGCACGGCGGGCGCTATTCCGAAAGCTACTCCGCCGCGCTGCCGGATTTCGTCAAACTGGCGGATGCGTTCCATGCGGTCGGAATGCGCGCCGAGCGGGTGGAACAGGTGGACGACGTCATTCGGGAAATGCTGGCGACCGATCGCACGGTGATCGTCGACATGGTGGTGGACCCGAAGGAGAACTGCTTCCCGATGATCCCGAGCGGCGCCGCCCACAACGAGATGATCCTCGGCCCCGAACATGAGAGCGAAGCCGCCGGCATCACCGACGAGGGTCTTGTGCTGGTCTAACCCTATCACGTCATGGTGGGCGCGGGGCCGCCATCCACGTCTTTCCGCCGGCGAGCGGCAAAGACGTGGATGGCCGGCCTTCGCCGACCATGACGGCGGAGTCGTCATGGTCGACACCACATTGCGCAGCGCGACGATCTCGGTCCTGGTGGACAACGAGGCCGGCGTGCTGGCGCGCGTCATCGGCCTGTTCTCCGGCCGCGGCTACAATATCGACAGCCTCACCGTCGCGCCGGTCGAAAGCGAGGGCGGCCGCTCGCGCATCAACGTCGTGACCTCCGGCACCGAGATGGTGATCGAGCAGATCAAGGCGCAGCTCGATCGCCTGGTGCCGGTGCATCGCGTCGCCGATCTGACGCGTGAAGGCCCGCACATCGCGCGCGAGATGGCGCTGATCAAGCTGGTGAGCACCGGCGAGCGGCGGGTCGAGGCGCTGCGCATCGCCGATGCATTCCGCGCGCGGGTGATCGATGCCACGCACGAAAGCTTCGTGTTCGAGCTGACCGGCGCAACCGATAAGCTCGATGCCTTCATCGACCTGATGCGGCCGCTTGGTCTGGCGGAGGTGTCGCGCACCGGAGTGGCGGCAATGGCGCGCGGCGTGCGAACGATCTAGGCTGATTTCGATAGCAGGAGCGAGTGAGATGCGCGTTTACTATGACCGCGATGCCGATGTGAACCTGATCAAGGGCAAGCGCGTCGCCATCATCGGCTACGGCAGCCAGGGCCACGCCCACGCCAACAACCTGAAGGACAGCGGCGTCAAGGACGTCGTCGTCGGCCTGCGGGCGAATTCGGGCGGTGTCGCAAAGGCCGAAGCGGCGGGGCTCAAGGTGATGGACCCGGCCGACTGCGCGAAATCGGCCGATGTGGTGATGGTGCTGACGCCGGACGAGGGCCAGGGCGATCTGTACCGGGAAAAGCTCGGGCCGAACATGAAGAACGGCGCGGCGCTCGCGTTCGCGCACGGGTTGAATGTGCATTTCAATCTGCTCGATCCGCGCCCCGACATCGACGTGTTCATGATCGCGCCGAAGGGTCCGGGCCACACGGTGCGCAGCGAATACCAGCGCGGCGCCGGCGTGCCATGCCTGGTGGCGGTGGCGCAGAACCCGTCGGGCAATGCGATGGAGGTCGCGCTGTCCTATGCCAGCGCGATCGGCGGCGGACGCGCGGGCATCATCGAGACGACGTTCAAGGAGGAATGCGAGACCGACCTGTTCGGCGAGCAGACCGTGCTGTGCGGCGGCCTGGTGGAGCTGATGAAGGCCGGTTACGAGACGCTGGTGGAGGCCGGCTACGCGCCCGAGATGGCGTATTTCGAATGCGTGCACGAGGTGAAGCTGATCGTCGATCTGGTTTACGAGGGCGGCATTGCCAACATGAACTACTCGGTCAGCAACACGGCGGAGTACGGCGAGTACGTATCGGGACCGCGCATCGTCAACGACGCGACCAAGGCCGAGATGAAGCGCGTGCTGGCCGACATCCAGAGCGGCAGGTTCGCGCGGGACTGGATGCTGGAGAACAAGGTGAACCAGACGAGCTTCAAGGCGATGCGGCAGCGGCTGGCCGAGCATCCGATCGAGCAGGTGGGCGAGAAGCTGCGGGCGATGATGCCATGGATCGGGAAGAACGCCCTGGTGGACAAGTCGCGGAACTGACGCTGCAGTGCCGTCGGTGCCGCTGCGAATGGATCTGCGTTGCTTAGGGCTAGCTGCGGTACTAACTGGGTCAGTTGCAACCGGCATTCCGTTCTTGTTGTCATCCCGCGAAAGCGGGGACCCAGGCGGCAACTGGGTCCCCGCTTTCGCGGGGATGACAACATTAGGCACCGCCCATAGGATGCATCACTCGAGAAATTCGCCGCGAGTTCAAGCGTCATGCTGACTGCCTTCACCTGCAATGGCGCAGCACTGCAGCGCGTCTCCGAACCATCCGATGCCGCACTACGCGAGTCGGTCTGGATCGACCTGCTAAGCGCAACCGACGACGAGACCCGACGCGTCGACACCGCGACGGGCCTCCAGGTGCCCACCGAAGCCGACCTGCGCGAGATCGAGAGTTCCAGCCGTCTCTCCGTGGCGAACGGCGTGCTCACGCTCAGCCTGCCGCTGGTCGCCCGTCTGGACGGAGATCCGCAGCCGGTGCCCGGCGGATTTGTCCTGTCGCAACAGCGCCTGATCACCATCCGCTTCGCCGCCAGCGCGGTGTTCGACAGCTTCGCCGAGCGTGAGATGCAGGCCGGAACGCCCGATCGAACCGGCGCGCATCTCTTTGTCGGCCTGCTGGAGGCGATCGTCGATCGCCATGCCGATGCGTTGGAACGAATTCGCGATGATCTCGATGCGATCTCGCACCGCATCTTCCGCGACGGCATCGGCGCCGGCGGCAGCCGGCGGGTCGACCGCATGCTGCGCGAAACCCTGGCGGCGATCGGCCGCACCGGCGACATCATATCGTTCATCCGCGACAGCCAGGTGGGCGCCGCGCGGATCGTTCCCTACGTGATGAGCACTGCCACCGACTGGCTGCCGAACGACCTGAAGCCCAGGCTGGACACGCTGCGCCAGGACATAGCGTCGCTGAACGACTTCGACACGCACCTGTTCGAGAAGATCCAGTTCCTGCTGGACGCGACGCTCGGCTTCATCAACATCGCGCAGAACAACGTGATGAAGGTGCTGACGGTCGCCTCGGTTGTCGGCATCCCGCCGGTGCTGATCGCCGGCATCTACGGGATGAACTTCAAGGGAATGCCGGAACTGGACTGGGCGTGGGGCTATCCGTACGGACTTGCGCTGATCGTGGTCTCGGCGCTGGTGCCGCTGATCTGGTTTAAGCTGCGCGACTGGCTGTGACGGAGGATGCAATGGAGCGGATGGTCGTTTCGCAGGGGGACATTACGCAGCTTGCGGTGGACGCGATCGTGAACGCGGCGAACCAGTCGCTGCTGGGGGGCGGCGGCGTGGACGGCGCGATCCATCGCGCCGCGGGGCCGGAGCTGCTGGAGGAATGCCGAACGCTCGGTGGTTGTCCGCCCGGGCAGGCGAAGATCACAAGCGGCTATCGGCTGCCGGCGAAGTTCGTGATTCACGCGGTGGGGCCGCGCTATCGCGACGGCGCGCATGGCGAACCTGAGTTGCTGGCGAGCTGCTATACTGAAAGCCTCAAACTCGCGGTGGCGAACGGCGGACACTCGATCGCCTTTCCGGCGATCAGTTGCGGCATCTACGGCTATCCGATCCCCGCGGCCGCAGGCATCGCGGTGCGCACAGTGGCGGATTTCCTCTGCGGCAATGATTCCATCCGGCAGGTGATTTTCGCCTGTTTCGGCCGGGATGTCGTGGAGATCTATCAAGCAGCGCTGCGGCAATTCTGCTGAGCCGGGACCCCTCCCCCCAACCCCGTCCCGCAAGGGGAGGGGGAGTGACATAGAGCAGCAGCACTCCCCCTCCCCTTGCGGGAGGGGGTTGGGGTAAGGGAACAGGCGCAACGACACTCGCTCACGATCGTTATCAGATGACCATTGAAACATCCGGCCCCACCTCTCGCATCTACTTCTCGCAGCGACTGCGCCTGCACTATGTGGACTGGGGCAACCCCTCCGCCCCGCCGCTGATCCTGGTGCATGGCGGGCGCGACCATTGCCGCAACTGGGACTGGGTGGCCGCCGCGCTGCGCGACCAGTACCACATCATCGCCCCCGACCTGCGCGGACACGGGGATTCCGCGTGGTCCGCATCCGGGCACTACACGATGGCGAGCTACGTCTACGACCTGGTACAACTCATCCATCAGCAGGAGCTGGCGCCGGTCGCCATCGTCGCCCACTCGCTCGGCGGCAACATCGCATTGCGGTATGCCGGCATCTATCCGGCGGCCGTGCATCGCCTCGTGGTGATCGAGGGCCTCGGCCCGGGCCACGCCGCCTCGGGGGGAAACCGGGAAAATCGATCGACGAACGCATGCGCGCCTGGATCGACGAGCAGCGCTCGCTCTCCGGTCGGCTGCCGCGGCGCTACGCCTCGATCGAGGACGCGCTGCGCCGCATGCAGGAGGAGAACCCGCATCTCTCCGCCGAACAGGCACGGCACCTCACGCAGCATGGCGTGAACCAGAACGAGGACGGCACGTATAGCTGGAAGTTCGACAACTACGTCCGCGTCTGGCCGCCCTACGACATGACGCGCAGGGAAATCGCGACGCTGTGGTCGCGCATCGCCTGCCCGACGCTGCTGGTCTACGGTCGCGAGAGCTGGGCGAAGGACCCGGCGGACGACGGCCGCGCCGGCTATTTCCTTGACGCGCGCGTGCTGGGCGTGGATGGTGCCGGGCACTGGGTGCACCACGACAGGCTCGAGGTGTTCCTTCAGGCTATACGCGGATTTCTCGCATGATCGGCGGCATTAACTGATTCTTTTTGGTTCGGGACCGACAAGCACACCCTACCGGGTACTCCAGGCAGTACGACAAAATGTCCGTATACACCTCACGCCAACAGCCTACGCCATGAGTCCGGCAATCATCTCCAGCGCGGATGCGTTCCGCATTGCCCTGCCGACCGAAGACGAGGACGTCGCCGCACTGCGTAGCCTGGTGGTCGCCAAGCTGACCTATGCGGTGGGTCGCGACCCGATCGTTGCCTCCGACCGCGACTGGTTCGTAGCGACTGCGCTCGCCGTTCGTGATCATGTCATCGAACGATGGATGACCTCGACGCGCGCCAACTACACATCGCAGGGCAAGCGGGTCTATTACCTGTCGCTCGAATTCCTGATCGGCCGGCTGCTGTACGACGCGCTGAACAATCTCGGCCTCACCGAACAGATGCGCGCCGCACTCGCCGGGCTCGGCGTCGATTTCGACCGGTTGCGCGAGGTTGAGCCCGACGCGGCACTGGGCAATGGCGGCCTCGGCCGGCTTGCCGCCTGCTTCATGGAGAGCATGGCGACACTGTCGATCGCCGCGCACGGCTATGGCATCCGCTACAACAACGGGCTGTTCCGCCAGGTCATCCAGGACGGCTGGCAGCGTGAGTATCCCGAGGACTGGCTGTCATTCGGCAATCCCTGGGAGGTTGCCCGGCCCGACGTTAACCACACCATCGGCTTTGGCGGCACAGTGGAAACGCGGGCCGGCGCAGACGGAATGACAACCTCTATCTGGCACCCGGGCGAGACGGTGGCCGCCGTCGCCTTTGACACACCTCTCGTCGGCTGGCGCGGCCACTATGCCAACACCTTGCGACTTTGGTCAGCCCGTGCAGCGGACCCGTTGCACCTCGACACGTTCAATCGGGGCGACCACATCGGCGCGCTGGCGGGGCGCGCACGCGCGAATGCGATTTCGCAGGTGCTGTATCCGAGCGACGACTCCGCGTCTGGCCAGGAGTTGCGTTTGCGTCAGGAGTATTTCTTCACCGCGGCCTCGCTGCAGGACCTCGTCGGGCGCCATGTGGAGCAGCATGGCGGCATCCGCACGCTCGCCGACAAAACGGCGATCCAGATGAACGACACGCATCCGGCGATCGCCGTGGCCGAGCTGATGCGGATGCTGGTTGACGTATACGGCGTGCCCTGGGAGGAGGCGTGGGGCATCACCACCGCCACGATCTCCTACACCAATCACACGCTGCTGCCCGAGGCGCTGGAGAGCTGGCCGGTGCCATTGATCGAGCGCCTGCTGCCGCGCCACATGCAGATCATCCACCAGATCAACCACGTGCATCTCGATGGCCTGCGCAGCGCCGGCAACAGCGACACGCCGCCGTCGGAGGCGGTATCGCTGATCGACGATGCCGGCGGAGGGCGCGTGCGCATGAGCACGCTCGCGTTTCTCGGCTCGCACAAGGTGAACGGGGTTTCCGCGCTGCACACTGAACTGATGCGCAAGACCGTGTTCCACGATCTGCACGCGCTCTACCCGGACCGCATCGTCAACAAGACGAACGGCATCACGTTCCGCCGCTGGCTGTTCGAGGCGAATCCCGGTCTGACCAAACTGCTGATGGACGTGGTCGGGCCGCGCTTTCTCGACGACCCGCTTGCGCTCGACGATTTCGCCGCGCACGCCGAGGACACCGGGCTGCACGATCGGCTCGCCGCGATCCGCCACGCCAACAAGGCGGCGCTGGCGCGGGTCGTGGCTGACAGGGTGGGCATCAGGCTCGATCCCGCGGCGCTGTTCGACATGCACATCAAGCGCATCCACGAGTACAAGCGGCAGTTGCTGAATGTCCTGCAGACCATCGCGCTGTACAACGAAATGCGCATTCATCCGACGCGCGACTGGATACCGCGGGTGAAGATCTTCGCCGGCAAGGCGGCGGCCACTTACCATCGGGCCAAGCTGATCATCAAGCTGGTGCACGACGTTGCGCGCGTGGTGAACGGCGATCCGGCGGTGCGCGGGCTTCTGAAGGTGGTGTTCCTGCCGAACTACAACGTCAGCATGGCGGAGGTCATCATCCCCGCCACGGACCTGTCCGAGCAGATCTCCACCGCGGGCATGGAGGCGTCCGGCACCGGCAACATGAAGCTCGCGCTGAACGGTGCTCTGACCATCGGCACGCTGGACGGCGCGAACATTGAGATCCTCGACAAAGTCGGCAGCGACAACATATTCATTTTCGGGCTGACGGCAGAGCAGGCGGAAGAGCGCCGGCGGCACGGACTGAGCGCGCGCGAGACCATCGGCGGGTCGCCGTTGTTGCGGTCTGTTCTGGACACCATCCGGTCGGGCGTGTTCTCGCCTGAGGAACCGCAACGCTACCGCGAGCTGGTGGACCTGCTGACCGATCACGACTACTTCCTGGTCACAGCGGATTTCGACGCATACGTCGCCGCTCAGATGCAGGTCGCGGAACGCTGGCACGACAAGGACACCTGGTGGCGCGCCAGCGTGCTGAACACGGCGCGGATGGGCTGGTTCTCCTCTGATCGGGCGATCCGGGAATACGCCGCCGAGATCTGGAACGTGACGCCGCAGACGCCCTAAAAAAGTCGGTTCATCGTATCGACGGCATGTCCACAAGGACATGTCGGCTGGCGCTGCGCCGCCGGTTGCGGGCCCGTGTCGTGCGCAGCAATTTTGTTGCGGTATCCTCAACGGAGTCCGTCTGCAAGGCTGCGGGTTGCGGTTCTTGCGGGACCAGACCGTAGGCGGACAGTAGGTAGGCCAGTTCGAGGGCCTGAGCGATGACCACCTTGTGCAGCATTGTTTCAGCCAGGACGTACTGCCGGCACATTGCATCGGTCGCTATCTGCAGCGCCTGCGGGGATGGCAGGCCGACTGGCCAATTGGGTCGGAGTGTTGCCATTGCCGCCTCCTAGGGCGACCGCGGCGCTCTGGTGTGGCTTCGGCCGCAGCTTGTCTTCTTCTTCTACTACCGTCTGACCGGCCCGCGCCTTGATCTGAATCAAAGCTTGGGTCGTCATGCGGTCAGATTTTCGTGATCGCACCTGTTATCACTTCCTCAATGGCGCGGCAAACGACCTGGATTCTTGTCGATCACGAAGTTGCAACAGTCAGGTGGGCTGCTCGGCACGCCCGTATCGGGCTCAACTGCGCCAGCTCAGGACGCTGTCACCGCACCTGGAGTTCGTCGAGCAGACTCGGAATGAACTCGGCGACTGTTGGGTGGATATGCATCACCCTTTGCAAGAGCGTGTACGGCGCCTTCGCATACATCAAGTCCAGCACACAATGCACCGCCTCGTCGCCACCGGTCCCCAGAATGGCCGCTCCAAGTATCGCCTTGGTGTCACCATCCACGACTATCTTCATCAGCCCAAGCGTTTCTCCCTTCTCGTAGGCGCGTGAGACATCCTCCATCGGCAGCGTGCCCACCAGGGTCTTGTGACCCGCCATCCTGGCTTCGGCTTCGGTCATGCCGGCACGCCCCAGCGGCGGATCGGTGAAAAGGGCATACGCAGGAATCCGATCTGCCGTGCTGCGGGTCGCGCCGTCAAGCAGATTGGCGGCGACGATCTCAGAATTGTTGTAGGCAGTATGCGTGAAGGCGCCACGGCCATTGCACTCGCCCAGAGCCCAGATGCCCGCGACATTGGTGCGCAACGTATCGTCCACTTCGATGAAGCCATGCCGATCGACAGCGACGCCCGCGCGATCGAGCCCAAGATCATCGGTGTTGGGCCGGCGGCCGGCAGCGATCAGCAGGTGCGATCCTTCGATCGTCTGGCGCGCTGCTGCAGTCTCCACGACGGCGGCAACGCCATCGCCAACCTGTTCGACACTGACCGTACGTGCGCCGAGGTGCACCGCAATGCTCTCGGCCTGCAGGATCCCGCGCATGGACTCCGAAATCTCCGGATCCTCGCGTCCGATCAGTCGCGGCGCGGCCTCGATCACCGTCACCTCACTGCCGAACCGGCGATAGATCTGCGCGAACTCGAGACCGACATAGCTCCCGCCGATGACGATCAGGTGCCGCGGAACGATATCGAGGTCCAATATCGAACTGCTGGTCAAATACCTGATCCCGTCCAGTCCAGTGATTGGCGGAATTGAAGGACGGCCACCGACATTGATGAAGACACGCTCAGCGGACAGCACTGCATCCCCGACGGTGACCTCGCGCGCCGATGCAAAGCGGGCGTGGCCCTGTATGACGGTGAGGTTCTTGGTTGTCCGCAATGAAGCCTCGACCGCCTTCCTGCTGACACCAGCGATGCTGTCCTTCCGTGCCTTCACTCGCTTCATATCAACGCCGACAGGCCCGGAAATAACCACGCCGTATTCGGCACTCCGACTCGCGAGGTGCGCCGCATAGGCGCTGGCAACGAGTGCCTTCGTCGGCGTGCACCCGGTGTTTATGCACGTGCCGCCGAACCGTGCCCGCTCGATGATGGCGACCTGCAGTCCACGGGCGGCCATGCGACGCGCCAGCGATGGACCCGCCTGGCCGGTTCCAATGATGATTGCGTCATAGTTCGTCATGTGATCCCCCGTGTCGCTTCATCTGGTTGGTGAACTTATAATTGGTCACCGAACGCATACCTGCCATCGCTTACCAGCAGCCTGGTCCCATTTGTTATTCGAAAGGGAGTAGCTTTCACAAACCGGCCGTGCCATCGGTGCTCCACAGCTGCGTTTCGCTGGCTCTGCTCAAGCAAATCCAACGCGACGGCGTTCTGGTTCGGCCCTCGTGGTCCGGCGGCGAATGGGCCGGACCGCCATGTGCTGCCCGCTACCGGATCGCCTGCCAGTCGACCCCGGATTCGAACGCGGCAGCGGCTTGATAGATCGTCTCCTCGCCAAAGCTGCGGCCGACCAGCATCATGCCCACCGGCAGGCCGTCCAGCGAGCCGCAGGGCAGGCTCATCGCCGGATGATGCGTGCAGTCGAACGGCGCGGTGTTCGGCAGCATCTCGAAGGCGCGCTGCAGGATCTCTTCGGTCCCGGCGTTGCTCTCCGGCAGTGGGGTCGCGATCATCGGCAATGTCGGCATCAGCAACAGATCGTAGCTGGCGAGCACCGCGTCGTAGGCACCGCGCAGCCGGCGCACCAGGTTCTGCGCCTTGGCGTAATAGTGGCCGCGATAGCGGCTCACCATCCAATGGCCCAGCAGCATCGTATTCTTCAGGCTGTCCGACAGCTCGTCGGCACGGCTGCGCCAGTTGCTGTGAAAGTCGAGCAACGAGGTGTTGTAAAGGCCCTGCCAGTTGAAGCCGAAACCGTTGCCCAGCATCATCTGCATCGTGGCGCCCTCGGCCGCCACCGCGAGCCAGATCGGCACTGCGGCGCGATGCATCGGGATCGACACCGCCTCCACTGCCGCACCGAGGCCGCGGAACCGTTCGGCTGCCTCGCGTACCACGCGATCGACGTCCGGCTGCGACTGCGGGTGGTCAAATCCCTCGTTCACCACAGCGATCCTGAGCCGCGCCACGCCGCGCCCGAGCGCATCACGGTATTGCTTCGCCGCCGCGCCGTACTGCCGAGGATCGAGTCCGTCGGGTCCGGCGAGCACTTCCAGCAGCAGCGCGTTGTCCTCGACGGTTGCCGTCATCGGCCCGGTGTGATCGAGCGTTAGCTCGATCGGCATGATTCCTGAGTAGGGCACCAGGCCGTGCGTGGGCTTCAGGCCGTAGATGCCGCAGAACGAGGCGGGGATGCGGATCGATCCGCCCTGGTCGCCGCCGAGCGCCATCGGCACTTCGCCGGCGGCGACAACAGCGGCGCTGCCGGAAGACGAGCCGCCCGCCGAAAAGCCTCTGCGGCGGGGATTGTGCACCGGGCCGGTCGCACTGGTGTGGCTGCCGCCCGAGAAACAGAAATATTCGCAGACCGTCTTGCCGACGATCGTCCCGCCGGCGTCCAGGATGCGCGTGGCAACCGTGGCGTCGATATCGGGCACATAGCCTTCCAGCGTCGAAGCGCCGTTCATCATCGGCACGCCCGCGAGACAGATGTTGTCCTTGAGCGCGACCTGCTTGCCCTTGAGCTTGCCGGAGGGCGCGCCCTCGACTGTGGTCCTCACGTACCAGGCGCCGTGCTGGTTGACTTCCGGTGCGGGGCGTGCCCCGGGCAGCCTCGGATAGCGCACCGGCGGCAGTTCGTCCGGCATTTGATCGAGGGCGTTATAGGCGTCGATGCTGGGGGCGAGCGCATCCAGATGCACCGCGAGCTCGGCATCGCTCATGGTCATGTGGAGCTCCGTGGCGAGTGCGCGGACCTGTTCGATGGTTGGCAGCCTGACGGTGCCGAGCGGCATTGCGGACCTCCGTGCTGTTGGTTTCTGCTGGGTGGAGCGGCGACGGTGGATCGGCGGGACGCTGCATGCAAGGCCGGTTGCGCGGCCCGTGTCGAGGGCACGTGCGTTAACCGCCGTATGTCAGTCCGTTACAGTTGCCGCCGGACTCAATGAGCGCTGCGTCGCGCCACGCTCCTTGCACGCCTCGGCCGTCTGTCGCATCGTCGCACGCAAGGCCAGCGCAACAACTTGCGGGGGTGCCACCCATTGGAGTCCGACCCGATGAGGACCGCCCGAGAAGCGGACGTGTCGTGCGCCATCCCACAGTCAGTGGTCGCATCTCTGACGCGCGCTGCGATTTTTGTGGTCGTGACGGTAAATCCTGGCAGCGACAGTCGTACGGCCGTGCGATCGCTCTGCGCCAGCCTTGCCGCGCTCCAGCGTGCGGTCGGTTTCCGCGACATCGAGGGGGGCCTTTCCTGCGTGATGGGGTTTGGATCTGAAGTGTGGGACCAGCTTTTTGGCCCGCCTCGACCGGCCGAGCTGCATCCGTTCCGCGAGATCCGCGCTGGATCACGCCATGCCGTGTCCACGCCGGGGGATCTGCTCTTTCACATCCGCGCCAGGCGAATGGATCTCTGCTTCGAACTGGCGACGCAGATCATGGTGCGGCTCCAGGATTTTGTTTCGCAAGTGGACGAGGTGCATGGGTTTCGTTATTTCGATGATCGCGACCTGATCGGTTTTGTCGACGGTACGGAAAACCCGACGGGCCAGGCGGCAATCGACGCCACTCTTGTCGGCGAGGAGGACGCCGCCTTCACCGGCGGGAGTTATGTGATTGTGCAGAAATACCTGCACGATCTGCGCGGATGGAATGCGCTGCCCACGGAGGCACAGGAACGCATCATCGGTCGCACGAAGCTCTCCGACCTCAAGCTGGACGATGCCGTCAAGCCAACCTCCGCGCACAATGCGCTGACCACGATCGTCCAGGACGGCAAGGAGATCAAGATCCTGCGGCAGAATATGCCGTTTGGTCACGCTGCACAGGGCGAGTTCGGCACATTTTTCATCGGCTACGCCCGATCGCCGCAGCCGATCGAGCAGATGCTGGAAAACATGTTCATCGGCCGCCCGGCCGGCAACTACGACAGGCTGCTGGACTTCAGCCGCGCAGTGACCGGTAGCCTCTTCTTCGTGCCGTCCTCGGCGTTCCTCGAGAACGTCATGGCCGACGAACTCTTGACGGCAGCGGACCCCGACAGTGCTTCTCCGGTTGGGCCAAACGCATCGGCGGACGAAGGATCACTCGGCATCGGCTCGATGAAGGGAGACTAATCCGACGAATTACAACCTGCATCGCGAGCCGGCGCGGATCTTCGATGCTCCGTCCGCGGCGCGCATCGCGACGGAGATCATTAAGGAGCCTTGCCTGGCATGAATGGAACCGCTCGTTCTTATCACCTGATGATACCTGTCCTAATCGGCGTGGCGATGATGCTGGGCTGTTTCAAGGTTGCGGCTCAAGGGGCGCCGGCCCCTGAGGCTCGTCCGGGCTTCGTCCCCGGCTACCTGCCGCGGGAGTCGCTTTGATAGGTTGACCCAAGGTGGGGATTGCCATTCTCAGGGCGCCCCGGTGCGGCAATAGTTGGGTGCGCTCAGTCCTGCGTCAGGGTACTCGACCCGCATGAAGTAGCGGTTCACAACCCGCGTGACATCTCATGACTCCCCTTGTATGAGGGCGGGACTGTCAAGGGTAGAATGGCCAACGGATTGGATTTTTGGGTCCTCACAGGTTAGCTGTATTTGGAGAGCGCGCCGCGAAGGGTGTCAGTCCCTGCGGAACCCGCGCGGGGGCTCGATGGCCAGAAGATCGGCAAGCTCAAGCTCGCAGATCGCCTGCAACGCCTCGGCCGTGGCGCTCTCTTGCGGACTACTCGGTAATGCTTCCAGCCAGGCGGCATACTGCGCCTGCAATACGGTCAACTCGGCTACGGCGTCCCGCCAACGCTGGGCGCGGCTGCGGCGGTCAATGGTTTGGCGCGTGTGAACGACCGGCACGCCGGCGGGGGTTGCATGGCCATCGGCTGGGAACAATGCAGAGTGGAGGTCGTATTACCTCGACCGACTCGATCGAATACAGCTCAAAGCCCTTGAATGCCTCAGCTAGGAAGCGCTTTGCCTGGCGTGGATCAGAACAAGCGGATGCCGTAACATGCTGGGCGGGGACGGGATCCTGATCGAGTTCGATACCTGACCGGCGGGAGCCCATCCTGGTCATGCGGTCCGGCACGGTAAACCCTTAGAACGCCGGACACCCTGGCCGATCGAACAAGACCGCCAGGCCGCAGGGGGAGACGAATATGCTGCCGGCATCGTGGCCGACGCCCCAGATGCTCAGGATGCGGTGCCGCACCAGATTCGGATGCCGCTGCTCGAGCGCGAACAGGTAGTTCATCCCCCGCGCGTAGCGGGTCGGCCCCTGCGCCTCGGCAGCACAGCTCCGGTCGAGCGTTGGATGGTTGGGATCGATGTCGGTCTCGCCCAGCAGATACACGACGTCGCGTGCGATATAGCGCTCCTCCAGTGCTTCGCTCCGTTCGACATAGGGTGGGGCACCCGCCAGACCGTATGTCCAGTGGTCGATCGTCTTGCAGGCCGTGCCGCGCACCGGCACGGGGCGGTCGTCGCCGAACCAAACATAGGAGGACGGGTTGGCAACCACATAGCGCACGGCAACGCCTGCGCGAACCAGCGCCGCCATGCCGCGGCCAACGACAGCATAACGCTGCACCAGTTGCGCACCCGCGGAGTGCCCGGCAACCACCAGACGCCGCAGCTTGGGGAAGGTCGTGGGGTCGGCAAGCCGTGCCAGAATTGCATCAAGCGCGTCGAATGAACTGAGCGGCGCGGGCCCGATCGCAGCCTCGCCGTCGATCCAGCCCGTGATGCTCCAGCGCAGCATGTCGGCCGGCATCGCGTGCGCAGCGATATCGGCTTCGGCCAGGAACTGAGGCAGCACGATCATCGTGCCACGGCCAGCCTCTCCAGCCGCGTAAAGCGCCGCTCGCGCGATCCGTAGCGAGATGTCAGCGTCCCGCAGCGCGTCGTGCACGATCACGAGTGCCCTCGTCACCTCCGGCAGTCTGCGCGTCCAGTCCGCGGTGACACGGACGGCCAGCGTCCCGCGCCCGGCTTCCGCCACCACCGTCAGCCTGCCGTCGACGATCGCTGCGACCGAGTTTTGTTCCACGGGCTTGGCTCGGGCGCCGCCGGCGAGCAGCAACAGGAGCATCCAGAGAAACGGTTCAGAACGTCTCATCGTTCTCACCGATGCCATTCTGGCAGCGACCGGCGCGGCCAAGCAGATCACCTGCCATATCGCGAGCCCATCCGCTGCCGGAGTTGCCAGCAGGCGAGGCGGCTCGGACTCGGTTGGTGTGTCAAATCCAATTGAGGGGCCCCATTTTCCGAATTGACCGACGTCAATATCGACTATAGCCATAGGGTGCAGTTCGTGTTGCCGCCATTGTTCTGCGCCAATTCCGTGCAAAGCGGGAGAGCGCCATACCGCGTTCAATCGTCCGCCCTGAGACAATATGAGGGACAGAGTTTTCGGAGCATCAAGCGGATGGAAGCGAAGATCAGCTTCGACAGACCATCATGCATCATTAGTACTACTTAGGTGTTGCCTGACAACAACTACCTGAGGTGTGGAAACTATCCGAACAATCGATAATGCAGGTTGTCGGGTTGTGGCGACTGGCTGTTACGGTTGTAGCGCGGGCGGTTCTTGACCGTCCTTAATACGCCACAAAATGAATCGGTACGACGCATGGAATAATATAAAGGTTCAGCGCGTCCAAACAATTATCTCGCGACCGATATCCGGCTCAAACAACTGAAAATGCCTCGGCACGACACCGCCGAGGCCAGGGGGGCGTGACGGATCGAAGCCATTTTCAGGGCAGATCGGGTATGGTGTCTGTCACGCCTGATGAATGAACTGATCGAATTGCACGGCAATCGTAATCGGCCGCTCTGACACGATGGGTGGTGAACGTGGATCGACTGACCAGCATGACGGTCTTCGCCAGGGTCGCGGCCATACGGAGTTTCTCCGGTGCGGCGCGCGAACTCGGCATTTCCCAGGCCACTGCCAGCAAACACGTACAGACACTTGGAGGAATGGCTGGGCGCGCGCCTGCTGCATCGCACCACACGACGCGTCGCGCTGACCGATGCCGGTGAAAGCTTCTTCATTCAGTGCTCACGCATTCTTGAAGAAATGGAAGCTGCCCGCAACTCGGCGAGACCGGAAGCACTGGTACGCGGGAACCTGCGCATCACCGCGCCGGTGGTTTTCGGCAGCACCAGGCTGGGACCTCTCGTGGTCGATTTCATGGACCGGCACCCGGAGGTGTCGCTCAGCGTCGAACTGACCGATCGGTCGGTCGATCTCATCGAGGAAGGCTACGACCTCGCGATCCGCACCCGCCCAACCAATGGGGCGGGGCTTGTCATCTGGCCGCTCATGCCGCTGAACTACGTGCTTTGCGCCGCTCCGACCTACCTTGACCGCCATGGCGCACCCGACACCCCTGCCGCGCTGTCCCGGCACGTCTGCATCACCAACAGCCAGGACCACACTGGCATCTGGCGATTCAGCGGCCCCGACGGGGAGACCGAGGTGCCCATCCACGGCCGACTGCAGGTGAACAACGCCATGCTGCGCTGCGACGCAGCTCGTGCCGGCGCCGGCGTGCTGCTGTGCGCCGACTATCTGGTGGAGAGCGATATTGCGAGAGGCGACCTCGTGCGATTGTTGCCGGACCATGTGCCGGCCGGTGGGAACCTGCACGCGGTTTGCCCAGGTTATCGCGCCAGTTCGCCGAAGGTCCGGAGCCTGGTCAATCACCTGACCGCGCAGCTCGGCGAATAGCGCATCGCCGAACCACACTGGTCCGACTCGGGGCCGCCTGTTACCTCTTCTGGTGTGCCGAACTTCACCATGGAAAGGCGGGCTGGCGGCCGGGTGGCCGGCGTGGACGAGGCGGGGCGCGGACCGCTCGCCGGCCCGGTTGTTGCTGCCGCCGTCGTCTTTCCGACCGGCGTGCCGCGCAGGCTTGCAGCCCTGCTCGACAACTCCAAGAAGCTCTCGGTCGAACAGCGCCTGATCGCGTTTGAAGTCTTGCGCACCTCGGGTCGTGCCGAGATCGGCGTCGGCGCCGCGTCGGTGGCCGAAATCGAACGGCTCAATATCCTGCATGCCGCACTGCTCGCGATGTGCCGCGCTGTTGCGCGCCTGCCCGCGCCGCCGGCGCTTGTGCTGGTAGACGGCAACCAACCGCCGCCGCTGAATTGCGCCGTGCGCTGCGTGGTCGGCGGGGACGGGCTGTCGCTGTCGATCGCCGCGGCCTCGATCGTCGCCAAGGTGCTGCGCGACCGCGCGATGACCCGGCTGGGGATGCGCTTCCCGGACTATGGCTGGGGGACCAATGCCGGCTACGCAACCGGGTTCCATGTGGCGGCGCTGCGCCGGCTGGGGCCGACGCCACATCACCGTCCGAGCTTCGGCACCGTCAGCCAGCTGGCGCTGCTGCTTGATTGACGTGACTTCCGCACAACCGTCACGATAAGCCTGCCCCGGGCTCAACCCGGGGAGAACCGCCCTTTCTTCCCTCCTGGGAGACACGTGGAAGTCATCCGCGAACTGCCGCTGGATCAGGTCCTGCTGGGGGACTGCGTGCAACTGATGCGCATGCTGCCGCCGGCCTCGGTGCATTGTGTGTTCGCCGACCCGCCCTACAACCTGCAGCTTCGCGGCGAGTTGCGCCGACCAGACGACAGTTTGGTCGACGGCGTGGACGATGACTGGGACCGCTTCACCGATTTTGCCACCTATGACGCGTTCACCCGCGACTGGCTCACCGAGTGCCGCCGGCTACTGCGCAAGGACGGCACGCTGTGGGTGATCGGCGCCTATCACAACATCTTCCGCATCGGAGCCGCGCTGCAGGATCTGGGGTTCTGGGTGCTGAACGACGTAATCTGGCGCAAGGCCAATCCGATGCCGAATTTCCGCGGCCGACGCTTCACCAATGCGCACGAGACGCTGATCTGGGCGGCGCGCCAGCGCGATTCGCGGCACCGGTTCAACTACGCCGCGATGAAGGCGCTGAACGACGACATCCAGATGCGCAGCGACTGGTTCATCCCGCTGTGCACCGGGCCAGAGCGGCTGCGCAACCAGCATGGCCTGAAGCTGCATCCGACGCAGAAGCCCGAGGCGCTGCTGCACCGGGTCCTGCTGGCCAGCACAGCACCTGGCGACATCGTGCTCGATCCGTTTCTCGGCACCGGCACGACGGCGGCGGTGGCAAAGCGGCTGCACCGGCATTTCATCGGTATCGAGCGCCATCCGGCCTATGCGGAGGCGGCGATCGGCCGGATCCGCAAGACACGCCCGGCTTCGGATGAGGGGCTCGTCGGGGCGTTATCGAAGCGCGAGACGCCCCGGGTCCCGTTCGGCAGCCTGGTGGAACGCGGACTGATTTCTCCGGGAACCAAGCTGTACGACCGGATGCGCCGGGTCAGCGCGGTGGTCACCGCCGATGGCACGGTGGTGGCGGGCGCGGTGCGCGGCTCGATCCACAAGGTCGGCGCCACTGTGCAGAATGCGCCGTCCTGCAATGGCTGGATCTTCTGGCACTTTGAGCGCGACGGCGTGCTGGTGCCGCTGGATGTGCTGCGAGCATCAGGACTGTCCGAAACATCCTGACGTTGCAGAGCCGGGATTGCGCACTGTCACGGAAGTGTCCCGAGCAGAGAGGGCTCCCGCAACTTTGATCGTTCGAAATGGAGCATAATCCGCGCGCCAAGGCGTCACCTTCAGTACCGGCGCAAGGGTTGGCCTGGCGCGCGCTCCTGAAGGGGGAACAGGATGAATGCGACGTATGTGCAAATCGGCCTTTCGGCCGCATTGCTGGCGTGGACGACCGCCCTGCCCATGCAGGCGAAGGCCGACGATGACAGTTTCAATTCCCCGGTCGTAGGGTCCTCACCCAGGACCCCGATCGCGGGCATTACCAGCGGCGGGGCTCCATGGGTCGTCCGTCGCGGACACGCGCGACTTGAAGGCGACGGCAGTCTGGAGGTCGAAGTGACTGGGTTACTGCTTGCCGCCTCCGTCGGCCCCCCCAATGCAGGCACGACGGCGGGTATCCCCCAGGTCGCCGCAAGCGTTGTGTGCGGGGACGTCGTCCAGCCCACCGCAACCACCGACCCGGTAACGTTATCGCCGTCGGGGAACTTCGAGATTCGCGCCCACGTGACGCTGCAGGAGCCGGCCTGTCAGGGTGCGGTGGTGCTCATTCGGATCGTCAAGCCCGTCAACGCACCGCCGGGATCCTATATCGCGGTCACCGGGGTCTTGGATTAGCGCGGCGGCACTTCCGTCCCGTCATGGCCGGCCCAAGGCCCGGGCCGAGGACAGGCTCCGGCCGGCCATGCACGTCGTCCGATGCCCCGGCACGACGGTAAGGTCGGAGCCCCTGTCGGACGTTCCGGTCGTGATGGAAACGCTCTAGCTAGCAAGCCGCCTGCCCCAACGCGTAGGGCTGCACCAGGATATCGGCCGGCAGATCGAGCAGGCGGCTCAGAGCGCGAATCATCGGCAATGTCAGCGCGCGCCGGCGGTTGAGGATTTCCGCGACGCGCGCACGACTGCCGATCGCCGGCTCCAGGTCGCGCCGCGTCAGCCCCTTCTGCTCCATCATGAACACGATGGCGGCGATCGGGTCTGGTGCCTCGATGGGAACATGCCGCAACTCCCACGCCTCGACCAGCGTCACCAGGATGTCCAGCCGATCTCCCTCCGGCGTGCCCTTGCGGGCGTTCATCAGCCGCTCGATCTGCGCCAGCGCAACACGGTGGTCTGCGGCGGATCGGATCGGCCGGATCATTGCATCGTGAGCCGCTTCAGACCGTCTGCGGGTCGATCGCATCGTATTGACGGTGTGTCCCGATGAAGCGGACACAGACCAGTCGGTAATGAAAGTTAACCCACGCAACCAGCCGGTACCTATTTCCGCCAATGTCGAACACCACGCGTCCGTCGCGCAGTATGTCGGCGCTGTTGAACATACGTTTGATCGCCGGTGGGTTGCGCCACTCGGCCGCTCGCACCACCCTCACCCATACCCGCGGCGGCTGCTCCGCGTCCCGGTGCGCCGGATGCTCCCAGAATGCCTTCAACCGGCCAACTGAGATGATGCGCATGGAGACAGACAGCATGGTCCCAAGGTGGGAGCAACTGCATACCTGCCGGCGACCTGGAGGATAGATCGATGGCCGCACTTCCCCGGACAAGCGGCGTGCTGGAGACCTCGCTCTATGTCGCCGATCTGGATCGGTCGTGCGACTTCTATCAGCGCGTGTTCGGCTTCGAGCAGTTCGTGCATGACGGCCGCATGTGCGCACTTGGCGTCCCGGGCAGCCAGGTGCTGCTGCTGTTCCGCCACGGCAGCACGAACGAGCCGGCGCCTTTGCCAGGCGGCTTCATCCCGCCGCATCACGGCAGCGGCCAGCTGCATCTCTGCTTCGCCATTCCGCTCGGCGAGCTCGCCGCGTGGGAGGCGCATCTACTGCGGGAAAACATTGAAGTGGAAAGCCGTGTGCGCTGGGCGCGCGGCGGCACCAGCCTGTATTTCCGCGATCCCGACGACAATTCACTGGAAGTGGCGACACCGGGTCTGTGGCCCAATCACTGAATGAGCAGCCGATGGACGGCAGGGATCGCCGGTGAACTTGCGAGCCTGACGGCGGTCGCGCTGCTGTTGGTGCTGGCGCTCGCCGCAGCCGTCGTTCCCTGGATCACGCCTGGCGAGGACGAAGCGGCACGCCGCCTTGCCGCGATATTTATCTTCGCCGCGAGCTATGTCGCTTTGGCGATCGGCAAGGTGCCGGGCCTGTCGATAGACCGCGCGGGCGTCGCTCTCGTCGGCGCATGCCTGATGGTGGCGTCCGGCGTCATGACCCTGGACGACGCCTGGCAGGCCATCGACATGGGAACGATCACGCTTCTGCTCGGCATGATGATCGTGGTCGCCAATCTGCGCATCTCCGGCTTCTTTGCATTGGTCAACGCCTGGGTGGTGCGGCGTGTGCACCGGCCCGTGTTGCTGCTTGCCGCCATCGTCCTGGTGTCGGGTGCGTTCTCGGCTTTCCTGGTGAACGATGCGATCTGCCTGGTCATGGCGCCGCTCGTGCTGGAACTGACGCTCGGTCTGGGTCGCAATCCGGTTCCGTATCTGCTGGCCGTCGCGATGGCGTCGAATGTCGGTTCGACGGCGACGATCACGGGCAATCCGCAGAACATGATGATCGGCAGCTTCTCGCAGATCCCCTACACGCAGTTCGCCGGTGCATTGGCGCCGGTGGCGCTGATCGGGCTGGTGTTGACAGTGGCATTGCTGGCTCTGCTGCATCGCAGCGAGCTGCGCGGCGAGAGCCTGCGCCCTCGGCTGCCGCGTATGAGGGTCAATCGGGTGCTGGTGGCACGCTCGCTTGTGGCCACCGCGTTGGTGGTTGCGCTGTTCTTTGCCGGACAGCCGCCGGCGAAGGCGGCGGTCGTGGTCGGCGCACTGTTGCTGCTGACGCGCCGGGTGAAGAGCGCGCGCGTCTATGCCGAGATCGACTGGTCGCTGCTGCTGATGTTCACCGGGCTGTTCATCATCGTCGCGGGCGCCGAACGCGAGCTGCTGAAACCGCAGACTGTCGAAGCCGTGGGCCGGATGCATCTCGCCACCGTACCGGTGCTCAGTGTGGTGACAGCGGTTCTGTCGAATTTGGTGAGCAACGTGCCCGCCGTGTTGCTGCTGAAACCATTCGTTGTGGCACTGCCGGATCGTGATCGCGCCTGGCTGGTGATCGCCATGGCTTCTACCTTGGCCGGCAACTTCACGGTGCTGGGGTCGATCGCCAATTTGATTGTTGTGGAAAAGGCGGCGCGGCGCGGCATCGCGATCGGCTTCTGGGATTACTTCCGCGTCGGCGCACCGCTGACCGTGCTGACGCTTACGATTGGAACCTTGTGGCTCATGTGGCGTTGATATTCGGCAACGCACAGGAGTTCGCATTGGATCGCATCCGGGTTCTCGAAGAGTCGCTGTGGCCGAAGGTGCCCCGCGAGGTCATCGAGGAGGCAAAGAAGGCCGCCAAAGCCGAACCAAGCTGGATCGCAATGCAGGGCAACGGGCATGTCGTCGTGACGGAACCTCCCGGCAGTCCAGACGCGGCGACGGGCGACGTGATCTACATTGCCGAGGTCAGTCCCGAGACGATGCAGTAGCATCTGCCGGTCGCTCCCCGGCCGCGAGACGGGCATCGATTGCGGCCACCGCCTGCGGCAGATCGGCGATGCTGTCGATAATCATGTCGGCGTCCCGTAGCTCGGCTGCGGCTTGTTCATGCAATCGGGCGCGCTCCTGCGACGGCACCGCCGCCAGTTCCTCTGCCGAAAGACCTACGGCGTTACCGGTCAGCGCGATACCGACGGTCCACGCCCCCGCTGCCCTGCCTTCGCCGACGCCGGGCGCGGTATCGTCCACCTTGACCACGCACTCGGCTGGCCAGACGCCCAGCCTGGCCATGGCGTACCACATCATCAGCGGGCTCGGGCGCCCGGCCGGCAGATCGCCCGCACAGACCGTCAGCTCGGGCGTGTAGCCTGACGCGGCGGCGAGCGGTTCCAGCACATCCATGATCGGGCGCGTGTAGCCCGTGGTGCCGGCGATCTTCATGCCGCGTTGTCGCAGCGCCTCGATCGCTTCGATGGCGCCGGGAATGATGTCGGCATGATCGCGCACGGCGGCGATGTTCATCGGCTCGAACACCCGGAAGATCGCGTCGACGTCGCCTTCCGAGAAGTCCCGCCCATGACGCGCACGCCACGCCGCGGCGACGGCAGGCGCGTGGCCAACGGCGCGAATATGGTCCCATTTGGCCATTCCCATTGGTCCGCGCGCGTCGGCGATGCTGATCGTGACGCCGAACTGCGCGAAGGCACGCACGAAGGCGCCCATCGGCGCGCGGCTGCCGTGGTCCACCACAGTGCCTGCCCAATCGAGGATGGCGGCTTTCAACTGCAACTTCTCCATGCGTCGATCCCAGCACGCTTGCCCCTGGCGCGCCAACCGCCCAGCATGCGGCCATGCAGGATCGTAGCGAGGGTGACATCAATCTGGGCGACGCGCGCGCAGCCTGGCAGCGCGAATACATCAACGCCGAGACGCGCGCGCTGCTGGATGAGGATGCGCGCTGGTTCCTGCATCAGGCTTTGTCGACGCCGTGCCTGAACGTGGTAGAGCGGGCGGAGGGCATCTACCTTATCGACACCGCGGGCCGGCGCATTATGGATTTTCACGGCAACACCGTGCACCAGGTTGGTTACGGCCATCCGCGCGTGATCGAGGCGGTGACGCGGCAATTGGCGACTTTGCCGTTCTCGCCGCGCCGCTACACCAACCGTGCCGCGATCGATCTGGCACGGCGGCTGGCGGAGCTGGCACCGGGGGAGCTGAACAAGGTGCTGTTCGCGCCGTCGGGCACCGCAGCGATCGGCATGGCGCTGAAACTCGCGCGTCACGCGACGGGACGACACAAGACGCTATCGATGTGGGACGCGTTCCATGGCGCGTCGCTCGATGCGATCTCGGTGGGCGGCGAGGCGATGTTCCGTCGCGATGTCGGACCGCTGCTGCCGGGGACCGAGCACGTGCCGCCACCCGCATTGGCATCGCGGTTCTTTGGTGAGGACGGACGGGCGCACGAACGGCTGGCCGACTACATCGACTATGTGCTGGAGACGCAGGGCGATGTCGGCGCGGTGATCGCGGAGCCGGTGCGCTGGACAACGTTGGAGGCGCCGCCCGCCGACTTCTGGCCGCGTGTGCGGGCAAGCTGCGACCGGCATGGGGCACTGCTGATCTTCGATGAAATACCAAGCTGCCTGGGACGCACCGGCACGATGTTCGCGTGCGAGCAGTTCGACTGCGTCCCGGACATGCTGGTTTTGGGCAAGGGGCTGGGTGGTGGCGTGTTCGCGATGGCGGCTCTGATCGCGCGCGAGGAGCTGGATGTCGCCGCAGACCGTGCGCTCGGCCATTATACGCATGAGAAAAGCTCCGTCGGGTGCGCCGCGGCCCTTGCCACGCTGGATGTCATTCGCGATGAGAACCTGCTGGAGCGGTCACGCGTTCTCGGTGTGCGCGGATTGGAGCGGCTGCGTACGATGCAGACGGCGCGCACTGCCATCCGTGCGGTGCGGAATCTTGGCGTGTCGTTTGGCGTCGAGGTGACAGACGCGGGATTGGCCGAGACGTTGATGTATCGCTGCCTGGCAATTGGTCTGAGCTTCAAGGTGGGCGGCGGCAATGTGCTGACATTGTGCCCGCCGTTGACGATCACTGGCGCCGAACTGGATATGGCCCTAAGTATCGTGGACGAGGCATTTAATTGAGTTCTGTCATTTGCGAGCGAAGCGAAGCAAACTCGATCGAGATTGCTTCGCATCGCTCGCAAATGACCTTGGCGATCAGAGCGGCTTCAGGGGCGGGGCCACGCCGGCGGGCAGCGGCACGCCGTCGACGTTCAGGACCATCGACACCAGGCTGTAGTAGCCAACCGCACCAATCAGATCGATCACGCCACGCTCGCCGAACCGGTCCCTGATGCGCGCGAAGTTCGCGTCCGACACGTGTCCCGAACCCAGCAGCTCGGTGCAAAAATCATAGACCTCGGCTTCATCGTCCTGCAGCGCCGCCGGCCGCGTCCCACCCGCGATGGCATCGCAGATCTCGGTCTTCAGCCCTGCCTCGATCGCCAGCTTGCGATGCGCAAAGAACTCGTACTGCGCGGTCCACTTCCGTCCGGCCATGATGATCGCCATCTCATTCAGCCGCGCCGGGATCGCGCTCGAGTAGCGCACATACGCCCCCACCCGCTGCACCAGATCGCACAACTCCGGACTGCGCAGCAGCGCATTGAACGGCCCGCGCAGCCCGGCGCCGCGCGGGCCGGACTGGATCGCGTCCGCCACTTTCCTCTGTTCCGGCGTCAGCGTCTCCGGCGTCAGTTCCTTGAAACGTCGTTCGCTCATTTCTCGTCCTCCTCTTCCGTTACGGCGATGCCAGAATCAGCCCGCCATCGACGATGATCTCCGTTCCCGTTATGTAATTGGCCTCGTCCGACACCAAAAACAGCGCAGCATGCGCAACATCCCAGGCCGTGCCCATACGCCCCATCGGCGTACGCGCATTACGGCTGGCGATGAGCGCCGCTGCATCGTTGCCGGCGACAGTGCGCGCCAGTCGGTATTCCACCAGCGGCGTGTGCATCAGTCCCGGCACCACGGTGTTGCAGCGGATGCCCTTCTTCACATAGGCGCCGGCCGTCGAGCGGGTGAACTGGATCACGCCAGCCTTGCTCGCGCTGTAGCCGACATGCACGCGCCCGCCGTGCCCGTCGTTGCGCAGTCCGGCAACCGACGACAGATTGACGATGGCCCCATTGCCCTGTGACTCCATCACCGGCAGCACGAACTTGCATCCCAAAAAAACGGTCTTCAGGTTGAGGTCGATCTGGTGATCCCAGGTCTCCTCGGTCATCGACACCGGATCGCCGGGCGCGGACCCGCCGACATTGTTGACCAGGATGTCGATACGCTTGAACCGGTCCACGCAGGCCTGCACCATTTCCTGCACCTCGACCGATTTCAGCATGTCGCAGTGATGCACCGCGCAGGTGTTGCCTTCGCCTTCGATGATCTGCCGAGTCTCGTTTGCCGCCGCTTCGTTGATGTCGACGAGCAACACCGAAGCACCCTGGCGAGCGAGCAAGGTGGCGGTCGCCTTGCCGTTGCCCCAGCCGGGCCCGATCGATCCTGCCCCGGTGACGATCGCCACCTTGCCTGTCAAATCCAGCATTTTTCCCTCCTGCTAAACCGCCTCGTGCGTCACCGCGGGCTGCTTCCTAGCCTTCCGCCACTCCTCGACATGCTGCATCACCACGAAGAACGACGGTACGAACAGCACCGCCAGCAAGGTGGACGCAAGCATGCCGCTGAGCACCGCAAGCCCGAGCGAGGCGCGCGCACTGGCCCCCGCGCCGGTCGACGTTACCAGCGGCACGACGCCGAGAATGAACGCGAACGAGGTCATCACGATCGGACGGAAGCGAGCGCGCGCCGCACCGACCGCCGCCTGCACAACAGTGTCGCCCTGCAGCATGCGCCGCTCGCGTGCAATCTCCACAATGAGGATGGCGTTCTTCGCCGACAATGCGATCAGCAGGACAAGACCGATCTGAGTGTAGAGGTTGTTGGACAGCCCGAGGCCGCTCAGTGCGATCGCCGGACCCGTCAGCGACAGCGGCACCGCGAGGATCACCGAGGTCGGCGCGATCCAGCTCTCGTACTGTCCGGCCAGGCACAGATACACCAGCAGCATGCCGAGGCCGAACACGTAGAAGATCTGGTTGCCCATGATCTTCTCCTGATAGGACATCGCGGTCCAGTCGTAGGCCGCGCCGCGTGGCAGGGTCCGGTCGGCGATCTGCTCCATCAGGTTGATCGCCTCGCCTGAACTGAAGCCCTGCGCCGCGGCGCCCACTATGGTGGCGGTGGGGTACAGATTGTAGAGACCGACCAGCGCCGGTCCGACCATCGGACGTATCTGCACCAGCGCCCCGAGGGGCACCATCTTGCCGTCCTGCGTGCGCACGTAAAGCTTCTCGATGTCGGTCGGCAGCAGGCGGAACCTCGAGTCCGCCTGCACGTAGACCTGGAACGGTACGGCCGAACTTGTTGAACTGATTGACGTAGCTCGAGCCGATATAGCCGGCGAGCACGTCGAACACATCGCCCACCTGTACATTCAGCGTCTCCGCCTTCACCCGGTCGACCGCCACCTGGAGCTGCGGCACGCCGGCGCGGAACGGTGACAGCAGTCGCTGCAGTCCCGTCTGCGTGTTTCCGTCACGCACGATGGCGCGCGTCACGGTCTGCAGCTTGGTGTAATCGAAGCTGCCGTCGCGCAGCTCGACCTGCATGGTGAAGCCGCTGGCATTGCCGATGCCCTGGATCGGTGGCGGGATCAGCACCAGCGCGACCGCATCCTGCAGCCGGTCCATCGACCGCTGAAGATTGCCGTACAGGGACCGCAGATCGGTGCCGCTCCCCGTCCCGCGCAGGCTCCAGTCCTTCAGAATCACATACGCGACGCCGGCATTTGCCAGCGTGGCGCTGTTGTCGAGCACCGAGATGCCGCTGATCGTGATCACCTGGTCCACGCCGGCTACGGCCAGCGCAGCCTGCGTTACCTGGTCCATCACCTGCTGCGTGCGTCCGACGGCCGCGCCATCGGGAAGCTGCACGGCGACCATCACGTAGCCCTGGTCCTCGATCGGGATGAACGAGGTCGGCAGCCGTACGATGCCCCACACGCCCGTGCCGACAACGATCAGGGCGATGACCACCATCGTCGCACTGCGCCGCGTCATGCCGCCGATCAGTCGCGCGTAGGCATTCTCGATCGGCTGATAGACGCGGTTGAAGCCGCGGAAGAAGAGATTGCGCCGTTCCGGCGGGACCGGCGTGCGCAGCCAAAGCGCGCATTGCGTCGGCTTCAGCGTGGCGGCGTTGACCGCGCTGATCAGCGCGGTGGCGGCGATCACCAGCGCGAACTGCGCGTAGATCTGCCCGGTGAGGCCAGGCAGGAAGGCGGCCGGGACGAACACCGCCATCAGCACCAGCGTGATGCCGACGATCGGCCCGAACAGCTCGTCCATCGCCCGGATCGCGGCGTCGTGCGGCGAGAGACCGCGCTCGATGTGATGGGCGGCACCCTCCACCACCACGATCGCATCGTCCACCACGATGCCGATCGACAGGATGATAGCGAACAGGGTCGAAAGGTTCACGGTGAAGCCGAGCGCCGCCATCGCCGCGAAGGCACCGATGATCGTCACCGGCACCGTGGTCGCCGGCACCAGCGTGGCGCGCCAGTCCTGCAGGAACACCAGGATCACGATCAGCACGAGCACCGCCGCCTCGACCAGGGTCTTGTAGACCTCGTGGATCGATGCATTCACGAACCGCGTGGTGTCGAACGGCACGCGGTAGGCGAGGCCTTGCGGAAATGCCTTCGCCAGCTCGGCCATTTTGGCGTTCACAAGGGCTGCCACGTTCAGCGCATTGGCGATCGGCAACTGGTAGATGGCGATGCCCGCCGCCGGCTTGCCGTTCAACCTGGTCGACTGCGAATAGGTCTGCGCGCCGAGCTCGACGCGTCCGACATCCCTGATGCGCGTGATCTGCCCGCCATTGGCGCTGTCGACCTTGACGATGATGTTGGCGAATTCGGCCGGGTCGGCGAGGCGGCCCTCGACGTTCACCGTGTATTGAAAATTCTGGCCGGCGGGCGCGGGCGGCGCGCCGACCTGGCCGGACGTGACCTGCTGGCTCTGCTGCTGGATCGCCCGGATCACATCGTCCGGCCCCAGCCCGCGCGCGAACAGCTTTTCCGGATCCAGCCAAATGCGCATCGAGTACTGGCCGACGCCGAGCACGGCGACATTGCCGACGCCGGCGAGTTGGGACAGCTCCGGCGCCAGGGTGATGGTGGCGTAGTTGCTGAGGAACAGGCTGTCATAGCGCCCGTCCGGCGCGGTGAGCGCGACGATCTGCAGGATCGAGGTCGACTTCTGCTGCACGGTCACGCCCTGCACCTGCACCGCCTGCGGCAGCGACGCCATCGCAGCCGAGATCCGGTTCTGCACCAGGACCTGCGCGAAGTTCAAATCCGTGCCGATCTCGAATGTCACCGTTAGCGCGTAGGTCCCGTCCGCCGCGCTGGTCGACTGCATGTAGATCATGCCCTGCACGCCGTTGACCTGCTGCTCGATCGGCAGTGCGACCGTGTTCATCACGGTATCTGCGCTCGCGCCGGGATACCGTGTGGAGACCGATACGGTCGGCGGCACGACGTTCGGATACTGTGCGACCGGCAATGTGAACAGCGCGACGCCGCCGATCAGCACCATCACGATCGCCAGCACGTTGGCGAGCACCGGCCGGTCGATGAAGAATTTCGAGATCATCGGCCGCGGCCGTCCGCCGTCACGATTTGCCGGGCAGGGCGGGTGCCGTGTCGGCGGTGATCACCGTCACCTGCGGCGCCACCTTCTCGCCGGGGATCGCCTTCTGGTTGCCGCTGATCACCACAAGGTCGTCCGGCGCTATCCCCGACGAGATCACCCGCAGCGCGCCCTCCAGTTGTCCGGTCTGCACCGTTCGCTGCTCCACGACGTTGTCCTTGTCCACGACCAGCAGGTATCGGCCGCTCTGGTCGGCACCCAGCGCCTGATCGGGCACCAGCAGCGCGTTCGCCTTCTGGTGTGCCAGAGGCAGCCGGATGCGCAGGAACATGCCGGGCAGCAGGGCGTGTCTGGGATTCCGCAGCAGGCCGCGCGCGGTGAGCGTCCCGGTGGCAGGGTCGATCATGGGCGCCGCGTAGTCGAGCTTGCCGACATGCGGATAGCCGGTCTCCGTCATCAGCCCGACCTCGACTGGGGTGCCCCTCATCTCCTTCGGGTCGATGCCCTGCGCCGCGAGCGCCTCTTTGATGCGCAGCACCTGCTGTTCGCTGACGGTGAAACTGACGTAGATCGGATCGAGCTGCACGATACTGGCAAGCTTGGTCACGCCGGTACTGCCGACCAGGCCGCCCACCGAGACCAGATGCGCGGTGACCATGCCGTCGAACGGCGCGTTGACCCGCGTGTAGCCAAGGTTGATCGCGGCGATCGTCACGCCAGCCTGATCGTTCATCACCTTGGCCTTGTCGGTGTCGCGCTTGGCCCGGGCCTCGTCCACCTTCGATTGCGAGGCAAAGTCGCTCTTGCCCAGCGTGAATTGCCGGTAGAACTCGGCCTCGGCCTGGACCAGATCGGCCTGGGTCGCCTCCAGCGAAGCCTGTGCCTGCTGCAACTGTGCCTCATAGGGCGCCGGCTCGATGACGAACAGCGTGTCGGCCAATTTGGCCTCGGTGCCATCCTTGTAGTTGATCTCCTGGAGGTAACCTTGCACCCGCGCTTCGAGATCGACCTGATTGTACGCGACCGCGTTGCCGGTGACTTCGAGGTACGGCAGCACGTCCTGCTGCACCGGCTTCGCCACACCTACCTGCGGCGGCGGCGGCGGGACATAGGCGTTTTCTTTCTTACAGGCCGCGGTTGACGCCAGCGTCAGGATCAACGCCGCGAGACATGACGGCCGGAGCAGCAACATTATCGGCACCGGGTTCCCCGTTGTCGGCTGGGCGGATTTCAGCCGATTTCGCGCCGCGACGAAAGCGTGCGACTAGGGAACCGACGAAGCCGGCCGCGCCGGCGGGCATCAGGAACATGACGGCGATCAGGATCACGCCGTAGACGGCGCCCGGTGCCGCCTTTGACACTTTCTCGGCGAGGTTCGGCACGAACTCGATGAACAACCCGCCGAAGACCGCGCCGCCGATCGACGACACGCCGCCGACCACGAGGCCGACGAAGAAGTAGATCGACACGAAGATGCCGAAACTGTCAGGTGCGACGAACTGCACCACGATGGCGCCGAGCGAGCCTGCCACGCCGGTGTAGAGCGCGCTCAGGGCGAAGGTGCGGGTCTTCAGCAATGCGATGTCGATGCCCATGGCCTCGGCGGCGAGTGCGTGGTCGCGGATCGCCATCATCGCCCGGCCGATCCGTCCGCGCACCACGTTCCAGGCAAGCAGGAACAGCAGAGCGCCGACGAACAGCGTGAACAGATAGAGCCATTGGTCGGGCGACAGATCCAGGCCGAAGGGTGCGTCCGGCTTGTCGATGACGAGGCCCTGCACGCCGCCGGTCCATGGTTCCAGCACGTTGTGTTTCAGAAGCTGCGGTACGGCGACGGCGAGTGCAAAGGTGGTGAGGGCGAGATACAGCCCTCCCAGCCGCAGCGCGGGCAGGCCGATGAGAAATCCGACCACGGCGCAGACGATCGCTGAGACCGGCAGCGTCGCCCAGTACGGCACGTTATATTCCGACATAAGGATCGCAGTGACGTACGCGCCGATCGCATAGAACGCGCCGTGACCGAGCGAGATCTGGCCGTTGAACCCCGTGAGGATGGCCAAGCCGAGGATCGCGATGGCGTAGACGACCACCATGGTGAGCTGGAACAGGTGGTAATCGCTGAACAGGAAGGTCGGCGCGAACGCAACGACGAGCCACAGCAGGACCGCCAATGCGGCATTGCGCACCATCGACTACACCCTGCTCAGCACGGTCCGGCCGAGCAGCCCCGACGGCTTCACCACCAGCACCGCGACGATGATGATCAGCGCCACCGTCAGCTTGAGCTCGGTGCCGACGACATAGGCGCCGGCCAGGTTCTCGATGATTCCCACGGCGAAGCCACCGAGCACGGCGCCCAGCGGATTGTCGATGCCGCCCAGCAGCGCGCCGGCGAACGCGTAGAGCAGGATGCCTGCCATCATGTTGGGATCCAGATAAACGATGGGGGCCACCATCATGCCGGCGACCGCGCCGATCGCCGCGGCGAGGCCCCAGCCGAGTGCCAGCATCCAGCCGACGCGGATGCCGACGAGACGCGCGGAAACCGGATTGAATGCCGCCGCCCGCATCGCCAGACCAAGCTTCGTGTGGCGGAAGAACAGATAGACGGCGATCAGCACGACGAGCGTCACGCCGGTGGCGCCCAGTTCATGGCCCGAGACGTAGCCGCTGAACAGCACCGGGCCGCCAGGAAAGGGTGTCGGGAATGTCTTGATCATGTAGTCGAACATCCAGCCGGTGCAGCTGTTGATGATCAGCAGGAGGCCGATGAACACGCCGACCGAGGCGAGCACCGGCGCATCCATCATCGGGCGCATCAGAACGCGCTCGATCAGCAGTCCGATGCAGAACGAGACCACGACTGTGAGGACGAAGGCGATCCAATAGGGGAGGCCGGCGTTGATCAGGGTAAGCGCGATGTAGGTGGAGAACGTCGCCATCTCGCCTTGGGCGAAATTCACGTGGTGCGTCGCCTGATAGATCATCACGAGGGCGAGCGCGACCGAGGCGTAGATGCCGCCGCTGGCGATGCCCGACAGAACCTGGTGCAGCACGCCTTCCACCGCGACCCCCTCCCTAACCCTCCCCCGCTTCGCGGGAGAGGAAATACTCTTCTCCTCTCCCGCGAAGCGGGGGAGGGTTAGGGAGGGGGTATGCGGGCAACACTAAAGCACCCTCAATACCCAAGATACGATCGTCGGATTGATTCGTCGCGGCGGATCTCCGCCGCCGGGCCGGAGATCACAATCCGCCCGGTCTCCAGCAGATACGCCTGCTCGGAAATCTCCAGCGCGAGACTGGCATTCTGTTCGACCAGCAGGATCGACACGCCCTGCTCTGACCGGATGCGGTGCATGATCGCAAAAATCTCCTGCACGATCAGCGGCGCCAGCCCGAACGACGGCTCGTCCAGCAGCAGCAGCCTGGGACGCAGCAACAGTGCCCGCGCGATCGCCAGCATCTGCTGCTCGCCGCCCGACAGCGTGCCGGCCTGTTGGCGGAACCGTTCGCGCAGCCGCGGAAAATAGCCGAACACGCGCTCGAAATCCGCGGCGATGCCCTGGCGGTCGCGCCGGATATATGCGCCGAGGCGCAGGTTCTCTTCCACCGTTAGCTCGACGAACGTGCCGCGACCGTCCGGCACATGCGCCACGCCGCGCTGCACGATGTCCTCGGTCGCGCGGCCGTCGATCCGCTCCTCGCCCAGCCGGATTTCGCCGCTCGTGCGCACCATGCCGCAGATCGCCCGCAACGTCGTGGTCTTGCCGGCGCCGTTCGCACCCAGCAAAGCGGTGACGCCGCCCTGCTCGACCGCGAAGTCGATGCCGTGCAGCACGCGCGTCTCACCGTAGCCGGCGTGCAGCGAGCGGGCCTCAAGCAGCGCCGGCATGCTGCTCTTCCCCGGTCTCGCCCAGATAGGCGCGGATCACCTCAGGCTCGTTGCGCACTTCGTCCGGCGTGCCATCGGCGATCTTCAGACCGAACTCCAGCGCCACCACCTTGTGGGACACCCGCATCACCAGGTTCATGTGATGCTCGACCAGCAGGATGCTGAGGTCGAAATGCGTCCGGATGCGATGCAGCAGCTGCGCCAGATCGTCCACCTCGCCATGGTTGAGGCCACCGGCCGGTTCATCGAGCATCAGCAGCTTCGGCCCGCCGATCAGCGCGCGCGCCAGCTCCACGCGTTTCTGGGTGCCGAACGGCAGGCCGCCGGCCCGCGTGTCGGCGACATCGTTCAGATCGAGAAGCTGCAGCAGGTCGCGCAGCCGCGCGGTCCGCCTGCTGTTCCTCCTGCCGAACGACGGGCAGTCGGAGCGCGTTGGTGATGAAGCCGGAATGGCCGAGATGATGCGCGCCGACCAGGACATTGTCGCGAACGCTCAACGAGCGGAACAGTGCGACATTCTGGAAGGTGCGGCCGATGCCGAGGCCGGCCATGCGATAACGCGACAGCCCCTTGAGCGAGCGTCCCTCGAACAGGATGTCGCCGTCGGCAAAGCGATAGAAGCCGCTGATGCAGTTGAACAGCGTCGTTTTGCCGGATCCGTTCGGGCCGATCAGACCGCAGATCTGGCCGTAGTCGACATCGAAAGACACGCCGGCCAGCGCGACGACGCCACCAAAGCGCATCGCCACTTCGGAGACCTGGAGCAGAGGAGCGGCGGGCGAAGCAGGTGGCTTCACGGCGTGGGCGCGGCCTTTCGGCCAATCCGATCGGCGCCGTAACGGCTTGCCATGCGTAGCTCCCTGCTGATGGCCCACGCTGCCGGGGGCTTGCCCGCGAGCTAGACGCAGGCACGCGATCGAGTCAACCCGAAGCGGCGGGGCTTCGCCCCGCACCCGACCAAGGGCCGAGCCCTTGGAACCCCTGACTTTGGTCCGGCGTGAGCCGGGGCGGGCCGGGCGAGCGCGTCACCGTCACCACGTCGCCCGCCTCGGGCTGGCCGAGCAACCGGCGAAGCTCGGCGCGGTCGATCTTGGCGCCGCTCGCCACCTCGCGGAACACCGTCTTGCATCTGGCACTTGGTCCGTTGGTGCACATGTGCGTCAAGTTGGCGTAGCGTCTCATAGCGCACTTAAGGCCGCCATTATGCAGCGGAGTTGCGCAGCAAGAGGCCCAATCTCTTCAGCGTCCTAATTTTGCTGCGAAACTCTTGATTTTTGTAACATCGCAAGCAGAAGGCCATGTCGCAGAAGGCGGCATAAGTCATTTCAGGAAATTAGGCGGTCTTCAGTATTTCTTTAACGCCGCGTCGGCCTCGATATCCTGATCGGCACAGGCTTTAATAAGTGAGTAACCGTAGGATTTCATTTGATGCACGCAGCGGTCTATAATCTTGCTGTCCTCTGCTGGGTATGTATGAAGGTCTTGAAGTGCTTCTAAATCTTGATCCACACACGCTTTGATTAAGCTCGCGCCATACCGCTTCATTTGTTTCCTACACCGGCTGATAATCTCCTGCTTCGCATCCGTCAGTTGGGGCAGATCGGCGGCGAAGGTGCTGCTTGTAGAGAGTAGGAGACACACAGCGGCGGCAATGGTGCGAATCATGGCTCTACTCGGAACTCTAATATGTAGTGATTCTCGCCCATTCGCTTGGCATGGTCAATGCCGGATAGCTATGGTGAAGCGGCTACAAAAACCACAGTGTTTCCGCCTGCGTCGTCAGCCGCTAAGGCGACCAGTAAGTGCCCCTTCTCGTCAGCCGATGAGATTACGTGTTGCTCAAGCAAATTCAATATCTTTTGACCGTGTTCGATGATTGTGTCCAAGTCCACGTTAAGGACTTTTCCATGCTCCGCGAGCATATTTCTTGCACTGCCACGATGGAGGAATGACCCGCTTCGTTCCCATAGCTCTACCAATTCTTTCTTGGTGACCTTAGGGGCGTTGTAGTCATCTAAATGCACCTCGCCACTTGATAGTTTCCGAAACCTGACGCCACGCGGGTAGAAGTCGGCGTTAAGTTGCTCAAGCTTTTTCATTATGACCGGAGTTCGCCACGACTTTAGCGTGCCAGCGTCTTTCACATCTCCATGAGCAACGACACACCCCGTTGCGATGATCTCGCAAAGCATACGAAGTTGTAGATAAGCGAACTCTTGAAGCAACCGAGGCACCCAATGGTCTCTTGCGCGGATCGCATCGCGCATGGCGTGAATACGTAATCTAGCTTCGTCCATTAGGTCGGCATATATCTGGTGCTCTGGACTTAAAGACGGTGTCACCGACGGCCTCCTCTGTGTGGGGGCGAACCTGTAGGCCGGATTACCGGCTATATGGGAAGTCAGGTCGCTGCGTCGGAATCCACAGCTTCCGGCCTGGCAGCATCGAGCACGGACAGTCGGAGGAATTTACGCAAATCCTCACTCATACGCGGATAGCTCCAAGCGTCACTCCAGCCCGGCGCGGCTCCGTGGCGATTTTTCACCCATACAAATAGCTCGTCATGCTTGATGAAAAACCATGGCCGTCCCGGTTTGGCACCAGCCGGGTCAGGGAACAGCATCCAAATTTCGCGCCCGCCATAACAACTCCAATCGACGGCAGGGCGACCTTTCATCTGAGTTGAGCAAAGGTTGCCGTCCGGTGAACGGACAACCAAATCCTCCCCGGACACGTCGGCTTCTGGCCGATATACTCGATACCCGGCACGAATTAGGATGGCGGTCGCCTCCGCTCGATTTGCCGCCTCGATCTCGTTGGAGGTTAGCGGCTGGACGGGCATAGGGGCTGGCCTCCCGGTTTCTACATGTTGTGTTTCGCGCGCTTTCGTGAGGCTCGGTCAACGCATCATAAGGCGCATCATGTCATGCAATTTCAAGATTTCTAAAGTCCACGTTTGCCGGGTGAAGTAGAAAGACGGACGAGGCACCTCCTTTCAGTGGCTTTCCGGGGTGCGCTAGGCGGCGGCTAATGCTTGCCGTCGTGCACG
>CAWCDM010000030.1:0-95421 GCA_963794185.1 uncultured Alphaproteobacteria bacterium
AGGCCTGGTTCGAGACGCTTGCCGCGCACGTGCGGGAGGTGGACTTTATCGGCGCGCGGCCGATCTTTGCGCCGGACATGGTCGCATTCGGCACATTCACCGATTTCATGACCGGTCGCGACGCGGCCGAGCAGCAGCAATGGCGCAACGTCTGGCCGCACATCGACGGGTTCCGCTGGCGCCCCGACATCAAGGCGATCGTCGCGCCGGACCGGTTGCAGGCTGTCGGCATGGGGAGGGTTCGATTTCACCGGCTACGGGCAGGACGGCACGCCGTATGATCGGCCCGGGCGGGCAACCGTGGTGCCGGTGCGGACTGGGACGGACGCGCCATGGCTCGCGCAGCACACGCATCTTTCGTTGTTCCGCGATGTGCCGACGCGGAGCTTCAAATCCAAGCCCGAGAAGCGCTGAACACGCCATTGCATGTATTGCTGACGCCACGCGCAAACGGCTTGTTGGCCATTGGCGTGTGGAAATGCAACGCCGGCGGGGAATTCCCCCGACCGGCGTCACGAAGAGGAAGCGATGAAGCAGCATCGCAGCCTCTTGCCACGGATTGTGGTGATCCTGCGCATTCGCGTCAAGATCATTATCGGTCGGCGGTGAGCGACGGGCCAGCCTGCTCGCAGGCTGGCCTACTCCTTGCCGTCCTGAAGGCACCGCTATTCTGCCGTGTGCGGATTGATTATCTGGGCTTCGCCGCGCTGCGTTCCCATTTGTCTTGCATGAGCGTGTTGCTCGGCAGCGTCCGGTCTACGACCTTGCGCGCCGCGTCGGCGCCAACGATGGGCAGGCCTTTCGGGTCGAGCGCGCCGATCTGCACCAGGACCGAAGCCTGATCCCAATAGATGTGCTCGTGCACCAGCCTGTCGCCCTCAAACTGCACGATGGCCACGGTGGCGACACTCACCTCGCGTCCGGTCGGCGCGATGCCGGGCAGCATCCAGTCGATCTCCGTCGTGTGGGTAAAATGCACCACGAAGTGGCACGATGCGGTCGGTTCCGATCGTGCGGCTGACCAAAATGAGGCGAAGATCCGGTGGGTTCACACCAATGAAGTGGTATTTGTAAAAACGCTTGAGTTCGTCGTGGCCGACGCCGCCGGTCATGGTCGGGATGTGGTTGACGTACGGCTCAAGCACGATCGTGGCCATCGTGGCATCGACATCGCGGGTCTCGAACTCATAACGGCAATGCGCCTCCCACAGTGCCACAAGATCATGATTTGCCATCGGCTTGCCTCCTTGCCACGGGCGGATGCAACGTAGAACCGCCAGAGCGCTTGTCGCAATCTGCCGCGTGCGCGCGAAGCGTTCGGTCTGCAATGCCTCGGTCCAATTGCACACGCCACGCCCTGGTCATGCCGACCCCCAACCGAATGCACAGCATGACGAGCAATCGATACCGCGCGGGGCTGGACGCGATGGGCGAGATGCGGTGGCCTGGCGAGAACCGTCACCCAAAATTCTCCGCCACCCGGTCCCCGCTTGATCGCGCGATCCGGCGGGGCCACAGTCGACCGACGCCATGTCGCTCGACGCCAGCATTCCCGCCACGATCCCGCGTGCCGCCCTGGTCACCGGCGGCGCTCAGCGGATTGGTCGCGCGATCGCGCTCGCCCTCGCCGACGCCGGCTTCGCCATCGCGCTGCATTGCCGCACCAGTGTCGCGGCCGCCGAAACCACCTGCGCCGAGATACGCAATGCCGGCCGCCGCTGCGTTGTGCTGCGCGCCGATCTGGCGAACGAGGCCGAAGTCGTCCGTCTGCTGCCGCAGGCCACCGCCGCGCTCGGGCCGATCGGCGTGCTGGTGAACAACGCCAGTCCGTTCGAGCGCGACGAATGGCACGACGCCACCCGCGCCTCCTGGGACGCCCACATCGAGCCCGGCCTGCGGGCCCCTTTCGTGCTGATGCAGCACTTCGCCCGCGCGCTGCCCGCCGATGCGGAGGGCGCGGTGATCAACATGCTGGACCAGCGGGTCTGGTCCATCACGCCGCACTTCGTCTCCTACACCGTCGCCAAGGCCGGGCTGTGGGCGCTGACCCAGTCGATGGCCCTGGCACTCGCGCCGCGCATCCGGGTCAACGGCATCGGCCCCGGCCCGGCGCTGCCGAACACACGGCAGACCGCAGAGCAGTTCGCCCGGCAATCCGCCTCGGTGCCGCTCGGCCGCGGCACCAGCCCGGACGAGATCGCCCGCGCCGTGCTGGCGATCCTTGCCCTGCCGGCGATGACGGGCCAGATGCTGGCACTCGACGGCGGCCAGCACCTGCAATGGCAGCCCGGCCGCCACACTCCGCCGCCGCCCGAGGAGTGACACGCATGGACACGCCGCCCATCGCCAGCAGCGCCAGGGCACTCCGCCACGTGTTCCTGCGCGACCTCGTGCTCGCCGCCAGCATCGGCGTCCATCCGCACGAGCATGCGGCGCCGCAGCGGGTGCGGATCAACGTCGATCTCGGCGTGGAGGACGATGGCGCGCGGGCGCTGTCACGCAAGCCGGTCGGGCGCGACGAGCTCTCCCGGGTGGTGGACTACGAGAAGGTGGCCGCCACGGTGCGCGCGATCGTCGGTTCGGGCCATGTCAGGCTGGTGGAGACACTGGCCGAGCGCATCGCCGAAGCCTGCCTGGCCGACCGGCGCATCCACCTGGCGCGGATCCGCGTGGAGAAACTTGATATATTCGCCGACGCGATGTCCGCCGGGGTGGAGATCGAGCGCCGCCAGACCGAATTGTCCACGCGCTAGGGCACGGCCGTCAGCAGCGGTATGGCGGAATGTGTAGGTCATGTAATGCGATAGGCGAAAAACGCTTGAAAATCAACGGATTGACCGTTGCCTGGAAATTGGGCAAGGCGACTGAAACCCAGGGAATCCGCGGGTTTCACGTGACTGCGAGCAGTTCTGCCCACAAACTTGTCCACAGGTTCGGTGGATCGTCGTCAACCGCATAGATTGTCTGACATGAGCGACACCGATCCGTCCGCTGGCATCAAGGGTGCCGCGGCAATCGAGCAGGCGCTGGAGACCATGCCGGCAAACCCCGGCGTCTATCGCATGCTCGATGCCAAGGGGGACGCGCTCTATGTCGGCAAGGCGCGCAGCCTGAAGAAGCGGGTCACCGCCTACACCCAGCTCGGCCGCCTGGATGAGCGCCTCCGCCGCATGGTCAACGAGACCGTCGCGATGGAGGTGATCACCACCCATACCGAGGCCGAGGCGCTGCTGCTCGAAGCGAACCTCATCAAGCGCCTCAAGCCGCGCTTCAACATCGTGCTGCGGGACGACAAGTCGTACCCCTGGCTGATGCTGACCGAGGACCATCCGTTCCCGCAGATCGCCAAGCACCGCGGCGCGCATGTGCGCAAGGGCAGCTACTGGGGGCCGTTCGCCTCGGCCTGGGCGGTGAACCAGACCGTCACCGCCATGCAGCGCGTGTTCCTGCTGCGCTCCTGCGCCGACACGGTGTTCGCCAACCGCACCCGGCCCTGCCTGCTCTACCAGATCCGCCGCTGCTCGGCGCCCTGCGTCGGGCGGATCAGCGAGGCGGACTATGGCCGCCTGGTCGGCCAGGCGAAGGCGTTCCTCGCCGGCAAGTCGGCCTCCGTGCAGCAGGAGCTTGCGGCCGAGATGGAGCACGCCGCCGAGGCGCTCGAGTTCGAGCATGCCGCCGCGGTGCGCGACCGCATCCGCGCGCTGACCTTCGTGCAGGGCAGCGACGTGGTGAACCCGGCCAGCCTGCAGGACGCCGACGTGATCGCCGCCTGGCAGATCGCCGGCCAGACCTGCGTGCAGGTGTTCTTCTTCCGCGGCGGCCGCAACAACGGCAACCGCGCCTTCTTCCCCTCCCACGCGAAGACCGAGGAGGCAGCCGAGGTGCTGGCCGCCTTCATCGCCCAGTTCTACGACGACAAGCCGCCGCCGCCCTGCGTGCTGGTCAACCATCCATTGCCGGAGCAGGAGCTGGTCGCCGAGGCGCTGAGCCTGAAGGCCGATCGCAAGGTCGAGATCCTGGCCCCGCAGCGCGGCGAGAAGCGCGCCGTGGTGCAGCACGCCGAAATCAACGCCCGCGAGGCGCTGGAACGCAGGCTGGCGGAGTCGGCCGGCCAGGCGAAGCTGCTGGAAGGCGTCGCCCAGCTGTTCAACCTCCCCGCCCCGCCCGAGCGGATCGAGGTCTACGACAACAGCCACATCATGGGCACCAACCCGTACGGCGTGATGATCGTCGCCGGCCGGAGGGCTTCACCAAGGCGGCCTATCGCAAATTCGCCATCCGCGGCCCGATCACGCCCGGCGACGATTTCGCCATGATGCGCGAGGTGCTGCAGCGCCGCTTCACCCGCGCGCTGAGCGAGCAGGCCGAGGGCGCGCCGCCGACCGACTGGCCCGACCTGGTGCTGATCGACGGCGGCGCCGGCCAGCTCTCCGCCGCCCGCCAGACGCTGCAGGACCTCGGCGTGAACGACGTGAAGCTGGTGGCGATCGCCAAGGGTCCGGATCGCGACGCCGGGCGCGAGTGGTTCCACACCGACGGAGCCGAACCGTTCCAGCTGCCGCCGCGCGACCCGGTGCTGTATTTCCTGCAGCGGCTGCGCGACGAGGCGCACCGCTTCGCCATCACCACCCACCGCGCGGGCCGCTCGAAGAACATCCGGCAGAGCGAACTGGATGAGATCGCCGGCATCGGCGCGGCCCGCAAGCGCGCGCTGCTGAACCATTTCGGTTCGGCGCGCGGGGTGAAGATGGCGGGCCTCGCCGATCTCGAGGCGGCGCCGGGCATCAGCCGGGAAACCGCACGCCGCGTCTATGCGCATTTCCATCCGGGGGTGCGGATGGAAGCGGTTCCCTAATCGGCGGTGCCGCACTACTGTGCGCCCTCTGGCACGCCAAGCGAATCATGCTGACCGACCTGCCGAACCTGCTGACCCTGTCGCGCATCGCGGCGATCCCGCTGCTGGTCGTGCTGGTGGCGCTGCGCCACCCGGTCGCCGACCTCGCCGCCTGCGTGCTGTTCAGCGTGCCGCGGTGACCGACTATTTCGACGGCAAGGTCGCCCGCACCCGCCGGCAGCAATCCGACCTCGGCCGCATGCTCGACCCGATCGCCGACAAGCTGCTGGTCGGCGCGGCGCTGATGATGCTGGTCGGCCCGGCCGGCTGTCCGCCTGGGGGCTCTATCCCGCGATCGTCATCATGCTGCGCGAGATCCTGGTGAGCGGCCTGCGCGAATACCTCGCCGAGATCCGCATCGGCCTGCCGGTCACGCCGCTGGCCAAGTGGAAGACCGGCTTCCAGATGGGCGCCCTCGGCACCCTGCTCGCGGGCGATTCCTCGGCCCGGCTGCTGCATCTGCCATTCCTGCCGGTCGGCATGATCGGCGAGGCGATGCTGTGGATCGCCGCCGCACTGACCCTGTGGACCGGATGGGACTACCTGACCGCCGGCCTGCGCCACGCCTACGGCCCGCGGACCAGCGGCCTGCCCAAGCGCCAGATGCCCTCCTCATGAAAGGTCCCGCGTGAAGGTCCCGGCGTGAAGGTCATCGGCATCGTCGGCTGGTCCGGCAGCGGCAAGACCACGCTGCTGACCAAGCTGATCCCGCTGCTGCGCGCCGAGGGCCTGACCGTCTCGACCGTGAAGCACACGCATCATGGCTTCGACATGGATCGGCCCGGCAAGGACACCTACCGGCATCGGGAGGCCGGCGCGCACGAGGTGCTGGTCGCGGCCGGTGCGCGCTGGGCGCTGCTGCACGAGGTCGTCGGACCCGGACCGGTCTGCCCGAGCTGCTCACCCGGCTCGAACCGGTCGACCTCGTGCTGGTGGAAGGCTTCAAGAGCCATCCGTTCCCGAAGATCGAGGTGCATCGCCCGGCGCTCGGCAAGCCGCCGATCTGGCCGGAGCAGCCGGACATCGTGGCGATCGCCACCGATGCGCCGATGGACGCCGACCGCCCGGTGCTGCCGCTGAACGATCCCGCCGCGGTCGCCGCCTGGATCCTCGGCTTGCCGGCCGACCGGACGATCGCACTGTAAGTCCTTGAGCGTGACGCGCGGCTGGACCACATTCCGCATCGGCGGGCGCCGTCCGGCCCGTCGAGCCGACGACTCGTTCCGGTGGGAGCCCCTTTCATGCGGCGCATAGTTCCAACCTGCCTGTGCCTGGCGCTATCCGGCTGCGGCTACAGCACCTGGTCCGAGCCGCCCTTCTCGACCGGCAGCAATCCCAACACGCCGGTGGGCAGCAGCGAGAACATGCGCCGCGCCATGGGCGAGGAGGTCGAGGTGCAGCCGCTGACCACGGAGCCAGGCGACGTCTGGCCGGGTCCGCTGGCGCCCCCGCCGACGCTGGAGGACATCGAGAAGCAGGGCCTGCAGACCCAGCCGGAGCGGCCGGTTCCGGGCTCGCCGGAGTTCCAGAACCAGCCGCCGAATCTGCCGCCGGCGGCGAGGCGCGGCAGTTCGACGCCGCCCCCCAACGACGGCCGGGGCTGGCGCCGCTGCCGCCGCCGCCGCCGCCGCAGGCCACCATCCCGGCGCCACCCGGCCGCAGTCCCGCGGGACAGGTGTATCCGACGCCGAACGGCCCGGCGGTGACCAACGGCGGCACCAGCGGCTACCAGACCACCACGACGCCGGGCGGCGGATCCGCCATCATCGTGCCCAATGGCAATGGCACCAGCACGATCATCCATTCCGACGGCACGATCGAGACGGTCCCCACACCACGCTGAAAGGCCATGGCAGACGCCGACGCACCGCTGACCATCCTCTATTTCGCCTGGCTGCGCGAGCGGACCGGCACGTCGGAGGAGAGCGTGACACCGCCCGCCGGCGTTCGCACGGTCGGCGATCTGGTGGACTGGCTGACGGAGCGAAGCCCGGGCCATGCCAGCGCCTTCGCCAACCGGCGCACGGTGCGCTGCGCGGTTAATCAGGATTTTGCCGACCCCGCCACGCGCATCTCTCCCGGCGACGAGGTGGCGTTCTTTCCCCCGGTGACGGGCGGCTGACACGATGGCGCGGATCAGGGTGCAGGGAGAGGATTTCGACATCGGTGCGGAGTTCGCCGCGCTGACCGCCGGCCGCACCGACATCGGCGGCATCGGCTGCTTCGTCGGCACGGTGCGCAACAACGCGCTGGACCAGCGCGTCGCCGCGATGACGCTGGAGCACTATCCGGCGATGACCGAGCGCGCCATCGCTCGGATCACCGAGGAAGCCGAGCGGCGCTGGGGGCTGCTCGGCTGCACGGTGATCCATCGGGTCGGCCGGCTGGTGGCCGGGGACAACATCGTGCTGGTGCTGGCCGCTGCCGCGCATCGCCAGGCGGCGCTGGACGCCACCGCATTCCTGATCGACTGGCTGAAGACCAAGGCCCCGTTCTGGAAGCGGGAGGAGTTCGCCGACGGCGGCGGGGCCTGGGTGGAGGCGCGCGAGGCCGACGACGCGGCCGCGGCGCGGTGGTAGGCAAGTCTGGTCTATGCCTTTACGGCGCACCGGACAGACACGGTTGATTATCCGTGTTCATTCGTGGTCGCGTCTTCCTACAGTTCCAGCCTATAGGACCGCGTCGCGGCACCGCTGAGGTATGGCGGTAGCTGCTCCGATGTCTGTTGCGGGTAGAAAACCGTCGCTGGCGTTGCTGTCTCGGAGGTTGTGTTCTGATCGATGGGCGAACGCAGCCGATCTGCTTCCATGAACGTCCACTGCGCCAGGAACCGAGATCTATCTCCCGGCTCGTTTTCTGGTGCCAACGGCTGGGCGCCGGCCGATGAAGCCGGAGGGCCAGCAGATCGGTTTTCACCGTCTCTGGCTGAACAACGCTACGCTGGCGAAGGTAGGGAGGTCTAGACATAGACTAGAGCATAAGGGCGCTCTTCATGCAAAGGACCGGGATGTGTAGCCAGCGGTCTAACCTCGACCGCGTGCCAATTTTGCTGCTACACAGCCCTGGCGACTGGTTGACCGAAACTGCTTCACAGCAGACCGCATCTGGAAGACGATAACTCAGCAGATGTTCAGTAACTTCGACCGGAGCCTGTTGGATGATCCTCAGTTCAAAGAGGACTCGGTGCGCGAAGTCATCATCGTGCCTCTGCTAGCGCGTCTTGGCTACAGACCTTCCGGCGATGCGTGCGTGATCCGCAGCAAGGCGTTGCACCATCCGTTCATCTACGCAGGCACGCGAAAGCAGCGCGTAACGATGGTTCCGGACTATACACTCCTGTACCAGGACAAGCCCGTCCTGATCCTCGACGCGAAACGCCCCACCGAGAGTATTCTCAGGTACAGCCAGCGTACAGCAAGCTTACAGCTATGCCGCACATCCGGAAATCAAATGCCACCACTTTGCCTTGTGCAACGGGAAGGGTCTGGCTGTATTCGATGTGGACCACAACGAACCCTTGCTTTCGGTTCCGTTCGAAGAGTTCGAATGTCAAAATGGTCGGAAATCGAGAAATTCCTGGCGGCGCGGTTCCTTCTGAAGCCGTCGCTGCGGAAATTTGCGCCGGACCTTGGGCTTGCGTTCATCCGCGTCGGGCTCGCGCCTGATGCCAAGATTACGATGATTGGCGTCCGCCTTAACTTATTTACGCGAGTGAACGACGTGTTACTAAGTGCGTCATCCAATTGCCTGTTTGGCGATAGGCCGCACATGGGCAGCTTCGACTTTGCGCCTGAGCTTCTCACGCCGATCCTGTCCGGCCTTCCAGCCCCACTGCCAGAGGCATTTCGGGACGCTCTCTCACGCCACCCATTCCAGGCGTTTGGTGATCTTCTGATCGAGGCTGACCTGAACATGAAGCTCGGCGAGCCGATCAAGGTCGAGGACGAGACCTTCGTCCCTTTCGTCATCACACGGGTTTTCGGTTCACGATTGAACCCGGAGCCGATACCCGACGATCAAGTCTATCCGGAACATATATTTCACCTGAGAGATGTGATCGAGTTTATTCCGCCGAAGGCTGGCAGCGGATAGCTCACCTTCCCTCAGCGTCCGGTACAAAATATCTCAAGGCCGGCGAGCCAGTCAGGAGAGCACTCTTTGGGAAGCATCATCATTTCCGGAGGCAGGTTCCTCGAAACCCTTTCGGACATTGCTGGTTACAAATGCGGCCTGGCGCTTGGGCGCGACGATTTAATGACGATTTTTGCCAGTGAGGCGCGGTTGCAGCCATACCTCGGTATTGATGATATCGGCATCATGCGCCTGCATTCCGTGGAATACGAAGACGCTATTGAAGCGTTGCTTTACCGCCTAGGCCGCCTCGAGCACCCGCACAACGATCTTCCGGTCGTCGAACTGTATCACCGTTTCAAAAAGCAACCCGCGAAGTGGGAAAAGGTCCAATGGATGTTGGACCGATTCAACCGATGGGCGAACGAAGAAATTGCTGCGTGCATCGCGGAGGGCAGGAAAGCGCTGAACCCGACAGCATTCATGCGTGACTCCGTGGATCGTTATGGCCGGTTCGGCCTGGAAATCTCTTATCTGATCATTCAAAAAATGGACGCGCATCAGGCGCGCAGCGCCTGGGGTAAAATACAGAATATTGAATGGGCCAACATCCTCGACTTGCGGGACCTCTTTAAATCAGAAGGTCTGTCGGTTCTCTACGGTAGCTTCATTGATCAGCGTTTTATCGACTATCTCCACCGGAACTTCGACGATATTGATAGGATGCATTGGCGAAAGTTCGAGCAACTCACTGCCGAATGGTTCGATCGCGAAGGCTACAAGGTCGAACTAGGTCCGGGTAGAGGGGATGACGGCGTCGACGTGCGGGCATGGCTCGCGAGCGCCGAGGAAGGCAAAGCACCTAGCTTGATTGTCCAGTGCAAACGCCAGAAAGCCTTGGTTGGAAAGGTAGTGGTGAAATCGCTTTACGCCGACGTGGTGCACGAGAAGGCAGGATCCGGACTTCTCGTGACAAGCTCGCACCTATCACGTGGGGCCGAGCAGACCAGACAGGCGCGCTCCTACCCCATTGAAGTTGCCGACCGTGCCACGCTGCAGTTGCCGACCGTGCCACGCTGCAAGAATGGCTTGAAAAAATGAGGGTGCCCGGAGCTGGATTCATCGGCTAGCTGGCCAGAACAGGTGTGTTGATCGGCTACAGTCTGCCGTCAAGCGGTCGTTCTCCGCAGAAGAGCCGTCAAGCGGTCGTTCTCCGCAGAAGAGCGGATTGTCCGCTAAGCGTTGACGGCTGCCACTGCCAATCCACATCCCGTATTTCGTCTTAAGCTGGGCAATTCCAAGGAATATGTTCCTTGACACGAACTCCACTCCTATGCTCATGTCCCCTCATGTCCGCCACCGAGACCACCACCACCCCCAAACCCAACCGCCTCAGCAGCCTCCTCGCCCTCGTCCGGCAGCTCATCGACTACGGCAGGCAGCTCGCCACCACACTGCGCGGCAACCCGCACCCGCTCGGCGCCGGCGACATAGCGCTTATCCTCGAACGCATCACCCGCGGCCTGCTCCGTGCCGAGGCACTCGAAGCCAGGCTGATCCGCAGCGCCGCCCGGCCGGACGCCGCGCCCGCGTCGCCACGCGCTCCCTCCCACCGCCGCGCGCCGCCCGCCCGAGCCACCGCCCGGCCCACCGACGCCACGCAATCCCACCTTTCCCGCCTGCCCACGCCCGAGGAGATCGCCGCCGAGGTCCGCCGCCGCCCGATCGGCGCCGTCATCGCCGACATCTGCCGCGATCTCGGCATCATGCCGAACCATCCGCTGTGGCGGGAACTGCAACTGGTCATCATCCGCCATGGCGGCAGCCTGGCCAGACTGGTGAAGGACATCCTCGACCGCGCCTTCCCGCGTCCCACCTCCGCCTGGCCGGCGGCACCGCTGCAATCCCCGGCAGTGTGCGGCACGGGTCCGCCCTGATCCCGGCGCTCAACCGCTGCGGCGTCGCGCACGGGGCCGGTCAGGGTGTGGATCGTGGCACGCGGGCGCACGGTGATTCGGGCGTCCACGGAACGGACACTTAGGGGTTTGTCAGAACACTCCGGCCTATGCCTTCACCAGCGGACAGCCGCCCTCATTGAGTGGCCGGAATGCCTCTTCCATCGGCGTCGTCGCCAGCAGCTTCGCCACATCCCAGTCCTGTTTGCTCTCGGACGGCGTCTTCGCCTCGAACAGGTAGCAGGGATGCAACGCCCGCCCGTCCTCGCGGATACGGCCGGGGCCGAAGCAGTCGTCATCCGTCGGCATCGCCTTCATGCGGGCCACCACCGCGCGGCCATCGGCCTTGGCCGCGGCCACGCCCATGTCGGCAACCGCCTTCAGATAGTGCAGCGTCACGGCGTAGTCGCCGACCTGCGTCATGTTGGGAAAAATGCCGTTCGGCGTCTTGCCCTTGACCCGGTCGTTGAACGCCCGCGTGCGATCGTTGAGGTCCCAGTAGTACCGACTCGCTCCAGCGCAGCCCCTGCGACGTCGCGAGCCCCAGCGAATGCACCCCGGTGCTCTGGATCAGCAGCGCCGCCACCTTCATGGTCTTCATCAGACCGAATTCCTGCGCCTGCTTGATGCAGTTCTGCGTATCGCCGCCGGCGTTCGCCAGTCCCAGCACCTTCGCGCCCGACGCCTGCGCGCGCACCAGCATCGCGGAGAAGTCGGTGGTATCCGGGAACGGGTAGCGGATGCTGCCGAACACCTTCGCGCCCATCTTGTTGATGACCTGCGTGGTGTCGCGTTCCAGCGCCTGACCGAAGGCGTAGTCGGCGGTGATGAAGAACCAGCTGTCGCCGCCCTCCTTGACGATCGAGCCGCCGGTCGAGCGGCCGAGCATGTAGGTGTCATAGGTCCAATGGATCGTGTTCGGACTGCATTGCGGACCGGTCAGGTCGGAGGTGCCGGTGCCCGAATTCAGCATCACCTTGTTCTTCTCGCGGCATACGGTGTTGACCGCGAGACCGACCGAGGACGTCGGCACATCGACGATGGCATCGACGCCGTTCTGATCAAACCACTGCCGTGCGATCGAGGCGCCGACATCCGGCTTGTTCTGGTGATCGGCCGCGATGATCTCGACGTTGAACCCCTTGCCGGCGATGCCGAAATCCACCAGCGCCTGCCTGGCGCAGACCACGCCCGTCGGTCCGCCGTCGTCGCGGTACTGCCCGGACTGGTCGTTGAGCACGCCGATGCGGATCGTCGGCGCCTGCGCGCGGACCAGGCGTGGGGCCGCGGCAACGGCGGCTGTTGCGAGCAGGCTACGGCGTGTCAGGCGCATTGGTCGGGTCCTCGTGGGATTGCAAATTGGCGACACCCCCTCCCGGCCCTCCCCCGCTTCGCGGGAGAGGGAGTTCCGTATACCTCCTGCCTCCGCGTGGCGAGGGAGTTCCATTCGCCCTCTCCAGCAACGCGGGGGAGGGCGGGGCGTGGTTCAGCGCAACGCCCGGCCTACGCCGGGGCGAACATCGGCACCGGCGGTCCGCCTTCCGTCGGCACGAATTTCAGCTTCACGTTCTGGCCGATCTTCAGGGCATCGAAGTCGCAGTCGACGATGTTGGTCATCATCGACGGGCCTTCCTCCAGCGTGACATACGCCATCGCGAACGGCACCTCGGCGCGGCTCATGACGCTGAACGAGTAGATCCTGCCCTTGCCGGAACCCTCCACCCACTCGCATTCGCCGAAGCAGAACGGGCAGAGCGCGCGCGGATACCAGTGCGCCTTCTTGCATGCCGTGCACCGGCGGATCAGGAACTTGCCCGCCGCGCAGGCGTCCCAGAACGGCTTGGTCTCCGGATTGGTGTCGGGCGCGCCGGCAAACGAGATTTTCCGCTGTACATAGGCCATGTCGATCACTCCCGCTCCAGAATCACAGTCGAGCCGCAATGCCGCGTGCCGAGCGAGCCGCCCGTGCCATGCGCCAGCGCCAGGTTGCAGTTCTTCACCTGCACCGCTGGGTGCGCCTCGCCGCGCAACTGACGCACGGCCTCGATGATCTTGGTGATACCACCGCGATTCGCCGGGTGGTTGCTGCACAATCCGCCGCCGTCGGTGTTGAACGGCAGTTTTCCGGTGCCCGATATCAGGTTGCCATCGGAGACGAATTTCCCGCCCTGGCCCTTCTCGCAGAAGCCAAGGTCCTCGAGCTGCATCAGCACGGTGATGGTGAAGCTGTCGTAGATCGAGGCGTATTTGATGTCGGATGGCTTGATGCCCGCCATCTCCCACGCCGGCGGGCCGGACCAGCGCGCACCCGAATACGTCAGATCGACGTCGCCGCCCATCTGTCCCTTCGGTCCCTCGCCGACGCCGATCACCTTCACCAGGGGCCGCTTCAGGCTCTTGGCGATCTCTGGCTTCGCCACGATCAGCGCGCCGCCGCCGTCGCTGATCACGCAGCAGTCGAGACGGTGCAGCGGCGTGGACACCATCGGCGACTTCACCACGTCCTCAACCGTCACGACGTCGCGCAGCATGGCGTGCGGGTTGTGCTGCGCATGGTGCGAGGCGGCGACCTTGATCCAGGCGAGCTGCTCGGATGTGGTGCCGTATTCATGCATGTGCCGCATGGCGCACATGGCGTACATGTTCACCACGGTCGGATCGTAGGGAAATTCGAACTGCACGTCGGGCTGCGCCACGTTGCCCGCGCGCGCCTGGGTGCCGGTCGCCATGCCCTCGCTGCGCGGCCGGCCGGCCAGCGTGATCAGCGCGATGCTGCAGCGACCCGCGGCGATCGATTCCAGCGCGTGGCCGACCGCTACCTGATAGGAGGAACCGCCGACATCGGTGGAATCGACGTGGCGGCAGCGCAGGTTCATGTAGTCGACCATCGACAGCGGGCCGAGGCCAGGCGCATCGCCGGCGCAGAAGTAGCCGTCGATGTCGTCCTTGGTCAGGCCGGCATCCGCCAGCGCGCCCTTGGCGCATTCGGCATGCAGCAGTGCCACCGATTTGTCGGTGGCCCTTCGCGTCGGGTGCTCGAACGCCCCGACGATGTAGCCCGCCCCTTTCAAACTCATCCGTTCCTCTCCCTTGCGAACGTCGCGCTGATCCGGTCAACGGGGCGGAGTATACCGATCAGTAGCCTCTCCGCCAGTCGGGCCCTCGTCGAGCAGCAATGCATGGGATCAGATGGGCAGCGGCGCCGCCTTCAGCCGCTCCATGGAGAAGCGGCTGGTGACGTTGCGCAGCGGAACGGCGGCGATCATGCGGCGATAGAAATCGTCGTAGGCGGCGATGTCGGGCACGACGACGTGCAGCAGATAGTCCACATCGCCGCTCATCCGCCAGGCATCGACGATCTCCGGCAGCTCGGCCACCGCGCCCGCGAAGCGCTGCAGCCATTCGGTCGAATGGTCGGCGGCCTCGACCTCGACGAATACCGAGACCGGCAACCCCACCTTCGCCGGATCGATCGTCGCGACCCGGCCGAGGATGACGCCCGCCTGTTCCATGCGGCGGATGCGTTTCCAGCAGGGTGTCGGCGTGAGGCCAACGCGAGAGGCGATATCGGCGAGCGAGAGTGAAGCGTCGGCGGCAAGGAGGCGGAGTATTTCACGGTCCAGCCGGTCAAGGTCCTTGTCCGAGGCCATGCAGCGATCCTTTGGATTTGGGTCGCACCGACCACCTCTGAAAATGACCTATCTGTTGTCACGACGCCGTCATGGCCGGCGAAGCATGCCCGGGCTAGGGCCGGGCCATCCACGCCTTTCCTTGCTGTGCACGGCAAAGTCGTGGATGGCGGGGCCCCCGGCCTTCGCCGGGGCATGTTTCGCCCGCCATGACGGGAAAGGCCAAGCGGCGGCCGATATTATACAGCTGGAATTTGCTGTCGACGTACCCCTATCGGACGCTCTGGAGAAATAAATGCTCGAACCCGCAGAGTAGGACGCCTCAGGGTGTCCGGTTCCCGCCCCTGCTGACGATGGGCCAAACTCGCTGGATCATGGCAAACAGGAAAGCCGTGGTCAGCCCGAACAGGAGCATTCCGTTGAGCGCCTCCAGGGCACCCATCATTTGCCACCGATCCTCGCCACGGTGGCGGCGACACTCATGACCATTGCGAAAACCGATGCGAAACGCCGGCGGTCCCTCAGCCTGCTCAGAACGCGCTCCACCGTGTCCATGAACAGTCCGAGGCCGAACACGTGGATCACCACGTTCATCACGATCAACGGCAGGCTCCAGGCCCAGTCGGTGTTCCATGACCCAGTAACGAGCCCGCTCATGTATCAGCCTCCGCGGCCAGTCCGCTCGGTTCCCCACGATGAACAGGCGATAGGCGAACCGAACGCTGACCAGCTACACTCCGCCCCAGCAAATCGGAGGCGGTTGCCATGGACTTCGGCGCAGCGATGTTCTTCACCGACTATTCGATGGCTCCCGGCGAACTCGCCCAGGCGCTCGAGGCGCGTGGCTTCGAGTCGCTATGGGCACCGGAACATTCGCATATTCCTGTGTCGCGCGCTTCGCAATTTCCATCCGGCGGCGAGCTGCCCAAGGAGTACTACGACGTGATGGATCCGTTCGTCACGCTGACCGCGGCCGCAGCCGCGACAAAGGCGCTGAAGATCGGCACCGGGGTCTGTCTGGTGCAGCAGCGTGACCCGATCCAGACCGCCAAGCTGGTGGCCTCGATCGACCAGGTTTCCACGGGCCGCTTTCTGTTCGGGGTCGGCTCCGGCTGGAACGCGGAGGAAATGGCGGACCACGGCACGGATTTCAAATCGCGCCACAAGGTCGCGCGCGAGTGCATCGAGGCGATGAAGCTGATCTGGACCGAGAGCAAGCCGCAGTATCACGGCGAGTTCGTGAACTTCGATCCCATGGTGGCCTGGCCGAAACCGGTGCAGAAGCCGCACCCGCCGGTCATCGTCGGCGGCGCGTTCCCCTACGGCGCGAGGCGCGCGGTCCGCTACGGCGACGGCTGGGTGCCGCATGCCAGCCGGCCGGAATACGGCGATGTCAGTGACTTCCTGCCGCAGTTCCGCCAGATGGCCGCCGAAGCCGGCCGCGATCCGGTGTCATTGCCGGTCACCATGTTCCGCGTCGTGGAGGAGCTGGACCGGCTGCACCACTACCGCGACATCGGCATCGCGCGCGTGGTGATCACCTTGCCATCGGCGGCGGCGGACCAGGTGCTGCCGATCCTCGACCGCTGGGTGCCGTTGATGCGTGCGACGCAGACGGGCTGACGGCATCAGCCGGATTGCGTCGAATAGCTGGCACGGCCGATCGCGACCAGATTCCCTGCCGCATCGAACACGTCGACGTCTACGACACCGACGCTCCTGCCGGCACGCCGCACACGCGCGGTCGCCGTCAGCGCGGTGTTCACCGCGGGGCGCAGATAATCGACGCGAAAGTTTATCGTCGGCAACGGACGGCCAAGGCTCATGACCAGAGCGTAATCGCCGACCGTGTCGATGACCGCGGCAATCGGACCGCCATGCCATTGGCCGCTGCCGGCGATGCGTTCGAAATCCGGACGCATGGACAGTGTCATCGACACAAGCTGCCGCGCCGGATCGGCCTCGATGACGGTGAGACCGAGGAAGCGGATGAATGGCGAACGCCCCAGCAGCCCCTGAATCTGTGGCGCCGTCAGTGCTTCGCTCATGGCGTCACCACGATCTTGCCGAACACTTCCCGGTTTTCGATCACCTGCAGCGCGTCGGCAGCCTCGGCCAGCGGGTAGGTGCGCTCCACCAGCGTGTTCAGCCGGCGCTGGCGCACCATCTCCAGCAGCGCCACGATGTCGCTGCGCTGCCAGCCGTTCGATCCGCGAATTTCCAGCTCGAAGGTCCAAATGAAGCGGATGTCCTCCTGCGGATCGTAGCCCGCGGTCGCGCCGCAGGTGAGCAGCCTGCCGCCGACCTTCAGACAGCGCATCGACCTCACCCAGGTGTCGCCGCCGGTGAAGTTCACCACCACGTCCACCCCGTTGCCGACATTGGCGCCGCGCCGCGACGGCTTGCCGTAGAGGGCAAAAATCTCCTGCACGAAGTCGCGCTCGGCATAGTTGATCAGATGGTCGGCGCCCAGCGCGCGCAGCCGATCCAGTTTTTCCGCGGTGCTGGCGCAGGCCACGATCTCGGCGCCGGCCTGCCTGGCAAGCTGCACGCAGCACACGCCGACGCCGCCGCTGGCGCCCAGGATCATCACCCTGTCGCCCGCGCGCAGGTTGCCCTTGAAAACCAGCATGCGATGCGCCGTGCCATAGGCGACCGGCAGCGCCGCCGCATCTACGTAGCTCACGGCATCCGGGATTCGCACCAGCTGATGCGCGCGTGCGCGGCACAGTTCGGCAAGTCCGCCATGCATGGTCTCGCCGATCAGCCCACCCTCCACACGATTGATCGGATCGACCAGCACCCTGTCGCCGACCGACCAACCTTCGACACAAGGACCGACCGCGGCGATCTCACCGGCAACGTCGAGGCCCATGATCAGCGGCATCGGGATTCTGATTCCCGGCATGCCGCGGCGCGTGAACACGTCGTGGTAGTTCAGCGACGTGGCACGGACGCGGATCAGCACATCGCCTTCGCCGATTGTCGGATCGGGGAAGTCGGACACGAACTTCATCACGTCGGATCCGCCATGCTGGCGGACGACCATCGCTTGCATCTTGCCTCCTGTTACGCCTGCATCGTGGCCTGCGTTGCCAGGCGCCTGCGATCGATCTTGTTGGTTCCCGCGAGCGGCAGTTCGTCGAGAAACCAGACGCGCCTTGGATGCTGGTAGGCCGGCGCGTTGGCAAGTGCGAATTGCCGGATGTCGTCCTCGCTCACCTTCGCGCCGGCATGCGGCACGACGAACGCGACCGGCTTATGCGCCTTCAGTTCGTCGGGGACAGGCACCACACAAACCTGGTGCACGGCGGGATGTCGTTCCAACATCTTCTCTACTTCGCCCGGATAGATGTTCTCGCCGCCGCAGACGAACATGTCGTCGGCGCGCCCGACAAAGAAGAAGAACCCATCCGAGTCGCGGTGGAACACGTCGCCCGTGATGTAGAAGCCATCCGGCGTCAGCACCTTGCGCGTCGTGTCCGGTAATTTGTGGTAGCCGTTCATCAGCGCCGGACAGCGCATCTCGAGCACGCCTTCGTCCGCCACCACCGCGCCATCCCGCCGCAGGCGCAAATCGACCGACGGATGCGCAACGCCGAGCGACAGCGGCGTCCGTTGCAGCCCGTCCGGATGCGGACCGAATACGATCGGTCCCGCTTCCGTGGTGCCATAACCGTGGACGATACGGGCCTGCGGGAAAGCCTGCCGCATCTGCTCGATCAGTTGTTCGGAGAGCGGTGCCGAACCGACGCGCAGACTTTGCACCGACGCAAGATCGGCCGACGCCATTGCCTCGCGCTCGCGCAGCATCATCGCGATCATGGTTGGAACGGCGGTGAGCGCGTGCACCCGATAGCGTGACGCAGCATCGATATAGGCGGGAGCGGTGAACGACGGCAGCAGCACGATGGTGCCGCCTGTGTACAGCGTCGACTGACACACCGACAGCGCGTTCATGTGATACAGCGGCGCCGCGACCAGCACGCGCTGGCCGGGCGGCGGTTTAGGATCGGCCCGCTGCTGCAGCACCCACAGATGACTTTGGTGCGACAGCACCACGCCCTTCGGCTGCCCGGTTGAACCCGAGGTGTAGAGGAACATCGCCGGCTCCCCGGCCTCGGCCTGCACCACGGTGAAGCTGCCTTCGTCCAGCAGTGAGGTGAACGCGTCCTCCATGACGATTTGCGGCACGTCCGGACGCAGCAACGGGCGCCGAGTGGCATCGCACAGCACCAGACGGGCGTCGGCATCCTCCACCACGAAATTCACCGTCTCCGCCGGCAGCTTGTAGTTCACGGGAACGGATACCAGACCTGCGCGCATGGTGCCGAGGAAAGCGATGAGATACTCGGCGCTGTTTGCCGCCAGGATCGCAACCCGCCCGCCACGCCGCAGGCCGCGCCGCAGCAGGCCGCGCGCAAACGCATCGCTCAGCCGGTGGATATCGGCGTAGCGGAATGATCGCGGTGTGCCGCCGAGGTCGATCAACGCGGGCGCAGCAGGATCGGCTCCTGCTGCGACCGCACCGCCCAGATTTGGTTCCGCCATCGTCAGGCGCGGAATTCGAGCGTCACGCCGAAGGCCTCGGTCGCCGGCACGACGATGCGATCGGCCCCGCGGTAAACGCCGCGGATCTGCCCCGCCGCCAATGCCGCGGCAGCGCCGTCCAGAGATCGGGTGCGAATGGTCAGCGCCGCCATGTACTCTTCGCGCCCATCGCCCGCAGGTGCGGCATCGCCGAAAGCATGCGCAAGCGCGGCCGGCGTGACCATGTCGAAATGTGACAATCCGATGACGAGCGAGCAGCCGGTCGCGCTCTGGCGCACCGAGTCATTCGCCGAACATGCGCGCGAACAGTTGTCCCAGCGACGAGGGATCGCGCGCCGCGATCACCGCACGCGCCACGCCGATCGCTCCGTTCGGGTGATGGCGCCATTCGTCGCGCCAGATGAGGTCACGATTGAAGTGGTGACAGAAATAAATGCGTCCCACTGGGACCGCTCCAGGCGTCAGGCGCACCGTGCGAAACGTCGCATCGCGCGGCCCGTCCGTCAGCTCGACCGGACGCGAGAACTCGAGAGGCGGTTCCACCGGAACCCCGGCGTCGTGCAAGGCAGCGTACACCGAGGCGGAATCCTCGGTGCCGAACACGAGGCCGTTGAGACCGAACGGCGCCGCCAGGATTTCACCGCGCCGCGTGTCGCCGGTCGGTGCGGCAATTAATTCCAAATATTCGGTCCCGAAGATCGCCAGGTGGTTCATTGATCCCAACGTGTGATAGCCACGCGGGGTCATGGTGAAGCCGAGGCGGCGATAGGTCTCAAGCCCGGCATCGATTTGATCGCGCACGTTGACCACCACGTGATCGAGCGTCGGCACCGGCAATGTCCCGTCCATTGTGCTGCCCCCCTTTGTCCGAATTGCGCATTCTCTCCTGCCACGATGGTATTGCGGCGGCGCACGGCAAACCAGCCCTCCGCCGTGACTGGTCGGTCGCGCATACAAAAGCGGCGGCACCCCGTGGGGCACCGCCAAGTTTGGGGGGGAAACGTCACGCGGCGGAACCACATGGCAGTCCGCCGCGCCGCACACATTGGGACTTATCCGACCATGTCAAGCTCACAGTTCCGCGCGCTGCCTGCACAACTCGTTATATCGACGTAATCCGGAATCAAAACTTCCGCCGCACGTGACTTCAAGTTTGCGCAGCGATTACATCGCTGTAACGCCTGCGCCGTGCTACATTCGTCGGCGCTTTGGCTTCGCCGCCTGGACAATGACGGCCTTGCCCGTGCGAGGCGGGCTCTGCTTCGGCGCGCTGGGCCTGGTGGCGAGATCAGGCAGGCGCTGGCGCATGGCAGAGAAGCCCTCCCAAGGATCGGCACGCAGCCGCGCCATTCGATCGGGGGTCTTCCCCAAGTTGAACTTTTCCGGATCGAGCTTGCGGTCCACCTCGTCCCAGGTGACCGGCATGGCAACGTTCGCCCCCGGTCTCGCGCGGGGACAGAGCGACGCGATGGCCGTGGCTCCCATGCCATTGCGCAGCCAGTCGATGAGAATCCTGCCGCGCCGGTCCGCCTTCTTCAGCGTCGACAGGTAAACATCCGGCTTTTCCTGGCTCATTGTCTCGGCGAGCGCGCGACAGAAGGGTTTGACATCATCCCAATGCGCGGCCGGCTCCAGAGGAACCACCACATGAAGCCCCTTGCCTCCGGTGGTCCGGCAGAACGATTCGAGCCCAAGCCGGCGCAGATGATCGCGAACGTCATGGGCGGCCGTCACAACGTCGGTGAAGGCGACGCCCTCGCCCGGATCGAGGTCGAACACAATCTGGTCGGGATGCAGCAGATCGGCTTCGCTGGAGCCCCAGGCATGGAGTTCGATCGCCGACATCTGTGCCATGGCGACCAGCCCATCGGCATCGTCGATCGCCAGATACGGTGAGCCTTCGACCTCGCCCTCACGAATTGCGGAGGGCAGCGCACCGCGACCATGCTTCTGGAAGAAGTGCTCGCCTGCGATGCCTGCCGGACAGCGAACAACCGCAAGCGGCCGACGCGCCAGCCCCGGCAGCGCATGATCGGCGACCGCCAGCCAGTATTCCGCCAGGTCCTGTTTGGTGATGCCCGGCCACAGCTCGCGATCGGGGTGCGTCAGCGCGATACCCCCGACGGTCAAGCCTCGCTGCTTCGGTGCACGTGCGGTCACGATGTTGTTGCCCCGCTTCGCCGTGGTTGCGTTGCCAGGCACCTGACGTGGACTGACCATCTTTCGCTCCGCCTTGGGATCGGCCGGGTCGCGCACGATCTCGGAGGCCGCCTTGTCTTCCCGCAGGCCGAGATAGACCGCGTGGCGCATGCGGCCCGAGCCGGACCACGAGGTAAACTGCACTTCCGCGACAAGCTCCGGCTGAACCCACCGGATCTCGTTCGGCAGCGGCTCGCCCGCGGCGAGCCAGCGATTTTGGCGGATCGGATCGCGAGATCGGCAAGCCGTTTGGTCAACCTTGCCAGCTCCTGTTCGGAGAATCCTGAACCAACGCCGCCGGCGTAATGCAGCCTGCCCTGTGGATCGTAGTAGCCCAGATGCAGCGAGCCGAGGCCGGTGCGGCTGCCGCCTGGTGGCGTCCAACCGAGCACGATGAACTCCTCGCGACCCAGGCATTTCACCTTCACCCAGCCGTGTCCGCGACCCGCGCGATAGGGCGCATCCGACTGCTTGCAGACGATGCCTTCAAGGCCGATGCGGCACGCCTCGCGGCGCATGCCGGCCGCGTCGCCCTCGTGGTGGTCACTGTAGCGCAGCATGCCGTGCCAGTCCGAGAGGCCGGTCAGCACGCGTTTGCGATCGATCAATCGGCTGGGTCGCAAATCCCATCCGTCGAGATGCAGCAGGTCGAACAGATAGAGATTGAGCGTCGCGTCCTTGCCCGCTGAAAGCGCTGCTTGCAAAGCCGGAAAACTCGACACGCCATCCTTGTCCAGCGCCACCAGCTCGCCGTCCACCAGCGCCGCGTCCACGTCCAGCCTGCCCACCTCCCGCGCCACAGCGGGAAGCCGATCCGTCCAGTCCAACCCATTGCGTGTCACGAGCCGGACCTTGCCGTGATCGATCCAGCACAGCAGGCGGTATCCGTCGAACTTGATCTCGCTGACCCAGCCGTCGCCTTTCGGGGGTTCCTCCGCCTGCGCGGCGAGTTGCGGCGCCTGGCGTTGCGGCAGCTTCCCGCGCGCGGCACCTTCCGCCGGCGGGTCCTCGCGCCGTTTGCCGGCGGTCTTGGCGGTGCGCTTCGGCGGCGGCGCTGCCTGCTCGATCGCCGTCGCATCCGCACCGGCACGTTCCGCCTCGTCATGTCCCTTGATCAGCAGCCAGTTGTCCTGCCGGGAGCGCTGCCCCGGGCGAGACTTCAGTCGCACCAGCGTGAAGCGGCCATTCAGCCGGTTGCCGTGCAGGACGAATTTGAGCTCGCCCTTGCGCATCCCCGCTTCGGGATCGTCGAGCGGTTCCCAGGTGCCGCGATCCCAGGTCTCCACCTTGCCGGCCCCGTATTGCCCATCGGGGATCGTGCCCTGAAAATCCGCGTAGTCGAGCGGATGGTCCTCGACATGCACGGCAATCCGCTTGTCCGCGGGATCCAGCGAGGGACCTTTGCGCACCGCCCAGCTCCAGAGCACACCGCCGTGCTCCAGCCGAAAATCCCAGTGCAGTCCTGCACGATGCGCCGCGTGTTTCTGCACCACGAACATCGGCGCGCCCGCCGGCCTGGCGCGTGACTCTGGCGCAGGTTCGCTGGTGACGCCGAAATTGCGCTTCGCCCGGTAGGTGCGTATCGACGTGTCGCGTCCAGTGCCGGTGCGGGCCATACGGTATCAGCCTGCCATCACAGCCGGGGTTCCCGCCTTACACAACCAGTTGATGGCGGAGCGTCGGATAGCTGCTTTTGCAGATACTCGCCGTTACGCGCGCTGCAGCGTCTTTCGCAGGAAGCCGGTGCGCTGGGTGGCACTCGCCATCAGGAACGCGGCATCCGCACCTGACAATATGAAGCGCGCACCCAACTCGATGTAGCGCTGCATGATCGGCTCGTTGTAGATGCCGGCCATGCCCGGGAATTTTCCGTGCCTGCGACTGGCGGCGATCATCGTCCGATACGCATCCGTCACGCGTTCGTTGCCGAAGTCGCCGGGAATGCCCATCTCGGCGCAGAGATCGTTGGTGCCGATCAGCAGCACATCGACACCGGGAACGGCGGCAATCTCGTCGGCGTTGGCGATCGCCGTCGGCGTCTCCAGCATCACCACGGTGAGGTTGGCGGCATTCAGCGCCTTGGCCGCCTCGCCGGTGCTGGCCGAGCGCAGGCTGTAATGCGGCCCGATGCCGCCCATCGAGCGATGGCCAACCGGCGGGTATTTCAGCTTCTGCACCACCTCGCGCGCCTCGGCCGCCGTGTCGACATGCGGCATCACGATACCCAGCGCGCCATTGTCCAGCACGCGCGTCGCGATCGAGTATTCGCCGTTCGGCACGCGCACGAGCGGGGCGATGCCGGCATCCAGCGCGGCAACCGCGATCTGCGCGGCGGCCTCGATCGACATCGCGCCATGCTCGAGATCGAGGAACAGCCAGTCGAAGTCTGCGGTCTTCATGGCGATGGCGATCTCGACGCTGCGCGTCATGCGCACGCCGGTGCCAAGAGAGAGTTCGCCCTGTTCAAGTTTCTCGCGGGCGACGTTGCGGATAGTCGGCATGACGTTTCTCTCCGTCGGTTCAGCGCCAGCGCGTGGCGATGGCGGTCGCGATCACTCGGTTGAGCGCTGCGAGATCCATCGGATGATCGGTCTCGTTGTTGACGGCAACGACCATGCGGTGGCGGCGCAGAACGAAGATGCGCTGGTCCGACGCGCCAGACGCCCAGGCCGCATCCGTCGGCAGGTCGGGGAAGCTGCGATCGGCGTTGGCGCGGAAGCACGCTGCGTAGCTGCTGCCGGCATGCGTGGGCGCAAGCGCATAGTCCACCCAGCCTTCCGGCAGCAGGCGCTCGCCGTCCCAGACGCCATCCTGCACATAGAGCACGCCGAGTTTGGCGTAGTCGCGCAGTGTGGCAAAGCCGGAGCCGGAGGCAATCAGGTTACCGACGCAGTCAGCCGAGTGCTGGTAGGTGCTCATGCCCAGGCGGTCGGCAAGAAGCTCATAAACGGTTCGGTGGTACGGCATGCCTCGGCTTTCGATACGATCGCGGATGATCGCGCCGAGCACGTTGAGGCCTGCGTTGATGTAGCGGTACACCGAGCCGGGCACAGTTGCGACAATGGAGCGCTGGGCCGCGTCGAATGCATCGGCCGCGTCCTGGTAGACCGAGCTGTTCTCGAAGCCGATCGTTGCGAAGCCGTTCTCATCGACCACCGGGAACGCCAGTCCCGAGCGCATGCGCAGCAGGTGATCGATCGTGATCAGATGGTGGATGGACCTCGGGTCACGCCACAACGGCGCCGGTGCGGGATCGTATATCGAGCCGAGCCAGCCCTGATGAACCAGTCTGCCGATCAGCGTGCAGGTGATCGCCTTGGTCATCGACCAGCTCGGCGTCGCACGATCCGGTGCACCGAACGCACTGTAGCGTTCCGCCAGCACGCGATCCGGCGAGGCGATCAGAATGCCGTAGATGCCCCGCGAATTGGCGAACAGCTCATCGAGCGCCGCGGCCAGTTCGGGCGGCGGCGAACGCGGCGGCTCGACCGCGTCGCCGCGCGACCAGGCAAGGCCGGGATCGGGTGCGCGGCGTGCAATCGGCGCGGGGTCGAATGCCGGAGCGCTGCGCGTGCCGAGCAGAATGCCGCCATAGCCCGGCCGCGCGATCGCCGAACCGACGAGCGGGGCGCCGAAATCCGCATCGGTCCAGCGCACGGTGACGCGGCGATCTGCGTCGTTGGTCTCAATGCTGATGCGTCCGGCGCGGTGTGCGGCAATCAGCCCCGCCTGCTCGGCTGAAGCATCGGGTCGTGCCGTCAGGCCGCCGGGAATGCCCAACGCCCGCCAGCGGAAATGCCGTTCGGCCGTACCGCGGTCGAGGCCGCTCACATACATCATATCGGCGAAGCGCTTGGCCGCGAAGTTCACCGTGCGCTGGCGGATCGCGCGCGGCGAGCCGTCATAGACCACCGGATCAGGCGGTCCATCGGCAAACAGCGGACGCGTCGTGTCGAACGTCGAAATCGACGACAACCGGCGGAGGCTCGGACACGCCGTCGTTCATTTCACCGGCTCCGCCTGGCGCACCTCGACCGGCAGCGCGAAGTAGCGGCTCTTCATGCCCTTCTGATTTTCATAGAGCGAGCCTTGCAGTTTCGCCGGCGGCAGCGGCAGGCGCACCGGCACGCGTTCCAGCCGAGGCTCACGGTGAACGCCCGCGACCATCAGGTCCTTGAACTTCTCGATGCCGGCGGGGAAGCCGAGCAGCGGCCAGGCATCGGCGGTGCGGAACTGGAACAGCAGCAGGCGGCGGTCGATGTCGGAAACGTTCGGGGCCGATCCGTGCACGGCGCGCACGTGATGCACGGTGATCGAACCGGCCTTGCCGGTGAGCGGAACCGCCTTGCCGTAGTCCACATCCCGGTTCGCCGGATCCATCGCGCCACAGAACACACCGTCGGCGTGGTGGTCGTGGATCGGCCCGCGATGACTGCCGGGAACGATCATCAGCGGACCGTTCGCCGGTTCCATGTCGTCGAACATCACGCCGACCGCGGCCAGATCGTCGTTGGTGTGCGGGTAGAACGCCCAGTCCTGGTGCCACTCCACCGGCGCACCGAAGCCTGCCGACTTCAGGTTCAGCTTCGCGGTGTCGAAGCGGATGTCGGGACCCCACAGGTCATGCAGCACGGCCATGATCTTCGGATGGCGCACGAGGCGTGCATATTCGGGATGGTGCAGGTGCGCCGTCTTGATCCGCCGGACGCGCGGGTTCTCCGGCGTGTGGCTGTCCTCGAGGTCGTAGATCTCGTTATGCTTCGTGACCTCTCGCGCGCGCTCGACGAATTCGTCGGTCACGCGCCGAAGGCGCTGCACTTCGTCCGCCGTAAGTATGTCGGGGACGACGATTGCGCCGGTCTCGTGGTATTGCTCGATCTGGGCCCTGCTCAGCATGACATCCTCCCGCTGAGCATGAGACTAACATCGCGCTCGCGTGTGGTCGAGCAGTGGGCGCGCTGGTCCTACTCTGCGCTGCACCAGCTCGACCATGATGCCTTCCGGGCCGCGGATGAACGCGAGCCGCGTGCCGGGATCGCGGGTCAGAGGACCGATGGCGACCTCGGCGCCCTTGGCGCGCAGTTCCTCGCACGCCGCGTCCACGTCATCCACCGTCAGCCCGATATGCTCCAGGCCGTAATAGGGAAAATTGCGGCGCCGTCGCAGTCGGGTCGTGCGGATGCGTCGGCGCGATCAGCACCTTCTGCCCGCCCACCTTCATCGTCACACGCAGCTGCCCGGGATACAGCGTTCCCGGCGGATAGGTGCTGCGAGTCACCTCGGCGCCGAACATCGTCTCGAAGAAACGCGCGGTCGCGTCCGGATCGGGGCTGCGCAGATGCACGTGATCGTACTGGTAATCGCGCATGGCGCATCCTCTCTAGCTACTGTCGCACGAACGTGTAGCGGAACCGGTCGCCATCCGCCGTGACCCGGCCCACGGTGGGCGACGGGAAATGGATCGGCAGGATCAGCGTGCTGGTGTCCGCCACCTCGCTCAGGAACTTCCGCCGCGATGCCGCTGCCTGCTTCGCGTCCCAGTCGAAGATCGTCGACCATTCCGGCTCGCGGCATTGCAGCGCGTGGTGCATCATGTCGCCGGTCACCGAGGCGCGCTGGCCGCCCGAGCTTATGTTCACGCAGCAATGGCACGGCGAATGCCCGGGCGTCGGCGACAGCCATACCGTGTCGTCGAGCGTGTAGTCGTCATCCACCAGCAGCGCCTGGCCCGCCGCCACGACCGGCTCGCAGTTGAACCGCCAGACATTGCCGGGCGGCTGATCGCCGCGCTTCGTGGCTTCCTCCCACGCCGCGTATTCGCGCTTGTGGAAGATGTATTTGGCCTTCGGGAAGGTCGGCACCCATCGTCCATTCGCGCAGCACCGTGTTCCAGCCGCAGTGGTCGATGTGCAGATGCGTGCAGAACACGTAATCGATGTCTTCGAACTTCAGTCCCGCGGCATGGAATCCGTCGAGCCAGGGCTGTTTCGGGAAATCCATCGGCGCCGGATAGCCCTTGTCCTCGCCGGTGCAGGTGTCCACCAGGATCGTGTGGTGCGGCGTGCGCACCACGAATGTCTGGTAGGTGATCACCATGCGGTTGGAAGCGGCATCGTAGACCACAGGATCCATTTCCGCGAGATGGCGCCTGCCGACATCCGGGTCGTACGCGGGGAACATGTCCTCGGGCTGGCGCCACGGTCCGTCGCGCTCGATGATGCTGGTGATGGTGACGTCGCCGATCTTCAGGGTCTGCATTGTCAAATCTCCAGCCGATAGAACCGTGCCGCCGTGCCGCTGAACAGGTCTGCCCGCTCCGTCGCACTCACCCCGCGCGCCAGCAGCTTGCAGGCGTTCCAGAACGGCGCATAGGCATACGAGCCCTTGTCCACCGGGAAATTGCTCTCGAACATGCCGCGCGCGGCGCCGAACGCCTCGATGCAGGTCCCCACATAGGGCCGCCACGCCGCTGCCAGCGCTTCGGACGACGGCGGATCGGCCTTCTCGTGGAAGTCGAAGCCGTTGATCCGCATCGCCATGCCGCCGAGCTTGACGAACACGTTGGGGCATTTCGCCAGGGCACGGATTGCCGCTGACCAACGGCCGAACACCTCCTCCCGTTTGCCGGCATAGACGCCGATGGCGAGCGGCCCGCCTACGTGGTTCAGCACGATCCGCGTATCGGGAAACGCCTGCGCCAATGCGGTCAGCTCGTCGAGCTGCGGGTGATACAGCCACGCGTCGAATGTCAGGTTCAGCGGCGCAAGTCGGGAAAAGCCCTCGCGGAATGTCGTATCAGCCATCAGCCCGGGCGGCGGCGCATAGGCCGGATTCATCAGTGTCGGATCGGCGTCCCAGGCGGTGATATGGCGGATGCCGCGGAACCGCCCGCCGCCGGCGCGGATATGTGCCTCCAGCACCGCCTGCACGCGCGCGCCCAGCCGCAGGTCGGCGTGCCCGACGATCCCGGCACAGATCTTGGTCGCTCCGTAACCGCCGGACGCGCTCATCGCCGCCACGCCATTGACGAACTCGGTCTCGCCGACCGGCCTCATCTCCTCCGGCCCGGCCGCGCGATGCATCGAGCGGCATTGCACGAACACAGTGGCGACGATGTTGTGGCCCGCATTGGTGTCGGCCAGCAGGTCGTCCAGCATGTAGCGCCAGCCCGGCCGCTCCCACAGATGATGGTGCGGATCGACGATCGGCAGATCGGGCTCCAGGATCGCCTCGGTTCGCCGCGCCAGCCAGTCGTCGCGGACCGGCAGATACGGGCTGCTCGCGGCAGGCTGCGTCGTCGTGCTCATGGATGCTGCTTCCCCAATGCCGAGAGGATGCTAGAGCGGATCACGTGCGACCGTGAAGGGCATGGCGCACCACCGCATTCGCCTGCGATACGGGCAACATGGCGCTATTTTCGACGACGGAGCCCGGGAAGAGGGCCGGTTGCCTTTCGGCCCCCGCATTTTTCACCGGGCACGCCGCTGTTTCGCGTGGACAGGTGATAGCCGGAATGCTGGACTACCCTGGTCGGACGATGCCGCGGACGCCAAGCGGCACGCCCGCCAGGGGAGATTTCACAATGTTCCGACATCTGCTGTCGCGGGTTCTGTTGTTGTTGGCCTTGGGAAGCGTAACGCCGGCTTTGGCTCAGGAGTCTCAGCTCAACGTCGGTACCTGAAGCGTGACAAACTCATCGTCGGCACCTACAGCACGTCGCCACCACTCGCCTATGTCGACGAGAAGGGCGATCTGGTCGGCTTCGAGATCGACCTGGCGCATGAGCTTGCCAAAGACCTGCTTGGCGATCCCAAGAAGGTCGAGTTCGTGGTGCTGCAATCGGATGGGCGCTTTCCGGCTGCACTATCGGGCAAGATCGATCTGGGTCTGTGCTCCACCACGATCACCGGCGACCGTGCGGCGCGCATAGCTTTCACCCGCCCCTATATCGACACGGGCAACAGCGTGATCGTGCGCAAGGACGCCGGCATCAAGACAATTCAGGAGCTCAATGACTCCAAGTTCACCTATGCGATCCTGAATGTTCCGCCAGCGATCGAGCGCGCAAAGATCGTGCTGCCAAATGTGAAGCAGCTGCTCCTGGACAGTCCGTCGGCACTTTTCCTTGCGGTGAAGACCGGCCGCGCCACCGCGTTCAACATCGACAAACCGATCGCTGACTACTACGAGCACGAGAACTCCGATCTGATGCGGCTCGACGTCAGCGGCACGCCGTTCGCCTATGTGCAGCAGGACTCGATCTTCCTCAAGCCGGGCGATTTCAAGTGGTGGCTGTTCCTCGACACCTGGGTGGGTGAGCTGCGCTCCGGCTCGCGATACACCCAATATGTCGCGTGGTATCAGAAGTGGCTGCACAAGGATCCTCCGCCGCAGCGCTTCTACGACTTCAACAAGTACTGACGTGCCGTTCGATCCGCATTTCATCGCCCGCCTGATCCCGGCGCTTGTCGAGGGCGCCGAGGTCACGGTGGAACTTGCGGTCCTGACAATGGCGATCTGTCTGGTATGGGGATTGGTCGTCGCGCTGGCACACGGTGTGCGCGGCCCACTCGGCTGGATCGCCGGCATCTATATCCAGGTGGTGCGCAACACGCCGCTGTTGATCCAGCTGTACATCGTCTATTTCGGCCTCTCGATGATCGGCATGGGCCTGTCCGGTTTCGCCTCTGGCCTGCTCGCGCTTTGCATCCAGAACGGCGGCTACGTCGCCGAAATCTATCGTGGTGGATTACAGGCGGTGAGTCCGCGCCAGCACGAAGCCGGCCGGGCGCTCGGCATGCGGCGCTGGACCCTGTACACCACGGTCATTTTGCCACAGGTCGTCGCGCGCATCATCCCACCGCTGACGAATCAGGCCATCAGCATCACCAAGGACACGTCGCAGGTCGCAGCTATCGCCGTGATGGAAATGATGAAGGTAGCACAGGTCTGGGTGGAATCATCCGCCAATACCTACGACGTCTTCCTCGGCGTGGCGATCATCTACCTCGCATTGACGTCGGTCATCAATCTGGCGGGCAAGTTGTTCGAGCACAAGCTTGCATTCGTGCAATGAAGGAATTCGCGCCCCTGCTGCACGGCTACTGGTATCTGCTCCGCGGCGCGGGCATGACCGTGTTGATGGCCGGCGTCGCGGTGCTTCCCGCGACGCTTTGCGGCATCGTGATTGCACTCGCGCAGGTGTTTGGCAACCGCTTCGCACGCGGCGCGGTCGTGGCGTATCTGTTCGTGATCCGCGGCATACCGCTGCTGGTGCTGCTGACCTTTGTCTACTACCTGCTGCCGCTCACCGGCATCGATTTGCCGCCGTTCTGGGGTGTCGTGCTGGTGCTCGCGTTCTACTACGCGGCGTTCATGAGTGAGGTGTTTCGTGCCGGCATCCTGTCCCTGCCGCGCGCCCAATGGGATGCCGCGCGCAGCCTCGGCATGACGCGGCAACTGATGATGCGGATCGTGATCTTCCCACAGGCGCTGCGGCTCGCGGCGCCACCGTTCGTCAGTCTCTGCGTCAGCCTGGTGAAGGCGACCTCGCTGGTGTCGATCGTCGGCCTGTGGGAGCTTACGATGGCAAGCCGCGAGATCGTCGAACGGACCCTGGCGCCATTCCAGATCTTCATCGGCGCGGCCTGCGTCTATTTCTGCATCTGCTACACACTGGCACTGTATGGAAAATACCTTGAGCGACGTGCCCTCGTTGGACATTGAACCGGCACGGGCGCAGCAGCGTCCGATGCTGGAGATCGCCGGCGTCAGCAAGCGCTTCGGCACGTTGGAAGTGTTGCGCGATGTCTCGCTTTCGGTTCGCAGCGGAGAAGTCGTCGTGGTGATCGGCCCCAGCGGTTCGGGCAAGACCACGCTGCTGCGCTGTATCAACATGCTCGAGGACTACGAACAGGGAACCGTGATCGTGGATGGCGAGCCGGTCGGCTACACGTTCGAAACCATTACCGGCCGCCGCCAGCGCATGTCGGAGCGCGACATCGCAGCCTCGCGCGAGAAGATCGGCATCGTGTTCCAAAGCTACAACCTGTTCCCGCACATGACCGCATTGCAGAACATCGTCGCCGCACCGGTTCGCGTCAGGGGCATTCCGCGTGCGAGGGCGGAGGCGCGTGCCCGCGAACTGCTTGCCATGGTCGGACTATCGGACAAGGCATCGGAATATCCGGTGCGTCTGTCGGGCGGACAGCAGCAGCGTGTCGCGATCGCCCGCGCGCTGGCGATGGATCCCAAGATCATGCTGTTCGATGAGGTCACGTCGGCGCTGGATCCGGAGTTGGTCGGCGAGGTGCTGGCTGCCATGCAGCAGCTTGCGCGCGACGGCATGACGATGATTGTCGTGACGCATGAGATGAGCTTCGCCCGCGACGTGGCCGACCGCATCGTGTTCATGGACAGCGGCGTGATTGTCGAACAGGGGGAGCCCGATCAGGTGTTCTTTGCGCCGCGCACCGACCGCGTACGGCTGTTCCTCACGCGGTACAACGAGCGGTACCGCATTTGAACATCACGCGGTTGCGACCTGTATCGCCTCACCGATGATCGTGACAATGCGATCCAGCGTTGCCTCAGGCGTCATCAACGGCGGCGCGATGCAGAGCGAATCGCCACTCACCGGAGTCCCACCGCCGCCGCGCTGGCGGATGATAAGGCCCCGCTTCATTGCCTCGGCCACGACGCGCCCGCCGAGCCCTATCGCCGGCTTGCGGCTCGCCTGATCCTCCACCAGTTCGACGCCGCACATCATGCCCAGTCCCCGCACGTCACCGACCGCAGGCAGGCTGCGCAGCGTTTCGAGTCCGGCAAGCAACCGCCTGCCCATCACCGCGGCGCGTTCCGGCAGGCCCTCCTGCTCGAGGATGTCGATGTTGCGCAGGCCGACGGCGCAGCAGGCCGGATGGCCCGAATAGGTCGCGGCGTGCATGAACCTCTCATCCATCGGCGCTTCCTCGATCGCCTGGTGCACGCGCTTCGATACGATGACGCCGCCAAGCGGCAGATAGCCGCTGGTGACTCCCTTGGCGAACGACACAAGGTCCGGTTCCACGTTCCAATGTCCAAGCGCGAACCAGCGCCCCGTCCGGCCGAACCCGGTGATCACCTCGTCAGCGATCAGCAGCACGTTGTGGCGGTCGCAGATCTGGCGCAGACGCGGGAAGTAAGTCGGGGGTGGCACGATGACGCCTCCCGCGCCCATCACAGGTTCGGCGATCACCGCGGCGATCGTATCCGCGCCGTGCGCCTCGATTGCTGCCTCCACCGCATCCGCGGCCTCGATGCCGGCGTCGCCGTTGCCGGGCCAGCGATACGGATAGGGGGGCGCCACCTGCAGGAATTCCGGCACCAGCGGACCGAACATCTTGTGGTAGCCCGGCAGGCTTGTGGCACTCATCGCCGCCAGCGTCACGCCGTGATAGCCGGTACTGACGCGAGATGATCTTCACCTTGTTCGGCTTGCCCATCCGCTTCCAGTAATAACGGGCAATCTTGAAGGCGCTTTCGTTGGACTCGGCACCGCCGGTGGTGAAGTAGGCCGCTTCCATGTTGCCATACGCCAGACCGACGATGCGTTCCGCCAGTCGGATGGCGGGCTCGTTGGAGAACCCCGCGTAGGCCGAGGCGTAGGCCAGCTTCGCCATCTGCGCGGAGGCCGCATCGGCCAGTTCCTTGCGGCCATGGCCGACATTGACGTTCCACAGGCAGGACAGGCCGTCGATGTATTCCTTGCCATCCGCGGTACGCAGCATCGCGCCGCTTCCCTCGACGAAGATCTGCGCTCCTGCATGCTCCTTTGGGTGATGCAGCGGATGGATCAGGTGGCGCCGGTCCGCATCCAGCAGCGCTGCACTGGTTGCTGCATGATCATTCATGTCCCGATCTCCTGTTGCGCGGTCCGTTGCGCCTGCCACTGGCCTTTGCCGAACTGGCTGAGATTGACCGGACCGCGATGGGCGTCGGTGGCGCTGCCGAGCAGCACTTCGCCGCTCATGCGGTAGGCCTCGACCGTGCCTTCGAAACGATAGGCGATCGCGCTGCCCTCATGCCGCGCTTCGAACTCCATAAGGACATCTTGGGCGGTCAGCCTGCCGACCACCTTGCTGGCGAACTGCTCGGATTCCTGGCTTCCGGTCAGCTGACTGCCCTGCTGCTGCAGGCGCAGTCTGTGCAACGCTGGCCATGCAGGAACTGCACGCGCAGGGACCAATCGCCGGACAGATCGAGCATCGGCGGCGGTTCCCTCGCGGGCTGCAGCGAGCGTGCAGCGGCCAGTGCGGCGGCGATCCCCTTGCCGACCTCGGCTGCTTCGCCAGGCTGGAACTGGAACGGATCGATGACGACCGAGTTCGCGGTCGCCGCGGTGTCATCGATCATGATGCGCGGCGTGCCGTCGAGCAGACGCGCCCGCAGGCCCATGCCGTCAAGCGCGATGCCGTCCCAGCGCACCCTTAGCGCCGGAACACGCACGACGCCGGCGGGCTCGATTACATCGCTGCGGACGCCGGGCACTTCAGCTGCCCGCCGGGCGATCTCCTGCAGATCGCCATGCCAGCGCTGCAGCTCGGCGGTCTCGTCGCGCTCCTCCAGCCAATATTCGACGGCGGTCAGCACGCCGATCACATCCTCCTTCGATACCTTCATCGGCCGGCCGAACGCCTGGTGCGGCGAGGCATTGCGCCATGCCGCCTGCACCAGCTTTTTGTTGCCGAGCAGCAGGCCGCTGGTCTGCGGCCCGCGCAGGAATTTTCCGCCACTGTAGATTACCATGTCCGCACCGCGCAGCAGCCACGGGCTCGGCCGCTGCAGGTGTTCCGACGCGGCGTCCACCAGGATCGGAATGCCGAACGGCTTCACCCGCGCGGCGATTTCCTCGAGGCGCACACGCGAATTTTCCTCGTTGGTGCCGAGAATCGCCACCATCGCGACTGGCTCGGCCAACGCGGCTTGCAGATCGGCGATCGAATCGATCTCGACGATATGCGCGCCGACCATGCGGATCGCCTGATCATAGGCGAAGCGCTGGTTGCGTGGCAGGATCACGCGGTTCACCCATCCGTCGGTGAACGGCAGACGCAGCATGCGAACCGGATCGTTGCCGGCGATGCAGGCTGCCGATGCCAATGCCACCGCGGCCGCGCTGCCGCATGTCACGATGCCCCACTCCGCGCCCGTCAGCTGGGCCAACCGCCGCCCCGCCGCCTCCATCAATTCGTCCAGATTGACGAACTGACGCGACGCCTGTTCCATCGCCGCGCGCACCTGCGGCAACATCAGACTGCCGCCATGCATCGTGCGCACGCTACAGCAGTTGATGAACGGGCGCACGCCCAGCGCGAGGTAGGGATTGGTGTTGCTCGTGGTTCCGTCAACCATGGGACACGCTCTCCGTCGCAGTCCGGTATACCGCGGTCTCGAAATCATCCAGCAGACGCAGCACGGTCGCGTCCGCGAACGGCAGCAGCTGCGTCAGCAGGACGCCCGTCACCTGCTTCCTCGGATCGAGCCAGAAATAGGTGTTGAACAGCCCCGCCCACGCGAGGCTGCCGGCGCTGCGCCTGCCCGGCACGTCCTCGGTGTTGATCAGCCAGCTCAGGCCCCACTTCTTCGTCATGCCCGGGAAGAACTCGGCATCGTTCGACATTGCCGGGTTCTCGGACTTCAGCAGCCGGACGTTCAGCTCGCCGATATGGTTCTGCGCCATCAGGGCGATCGTCTCAGGCTTGAGAACCCGCGCGCCATCGAGGTCCCCCCCGTTCAGCAACATTTGCAGGAATGCCAGATAATCAGGCCCGGTGGAGAACAGTGCACCGCCGCCGGCGAAGAACTCGGGATGCACCGGCGGCTGTGGCGGGATCGGCTCGAGCGATCCGTCGGGTTTGCGTGCATGGACCTGAGCGGTACGCGCGGCCTGTTCCGGATTCGGGATGAAGCTGGTATCGTGCATGCCGAGCGGGGCGAAGATGTGCCCGCGCATATACGCATCGAGGTCCTGGCCGCTCACCGCCTCGACCATGCGGCCGGCCCAGTCGATGTTGATGCCGTACTCCCAGCGCTCGCCAGGTTCGAAGGCAAGCGGCATGTTCAGCGCGGCAAGTTTGCCCGACAGCACCGTGGGCGCACCGGTCGTTTCGACGTAGCGGTTCAGCTCGGCGTTCCAGATGTGGTAGACGAAGCCCGCGGTGTGCGTGAGCAACTGCCGCAGCGTGATCTTGCGTCGCGCCGACCGCAGGCGGGGCTTGCCACCGGCGTCGAAGCCCTCGAGCACTTGCGGATCGGCGAGCCCCGGCACGATCTCGCCGGCCGGCCGATCGAGCGAGAGCTGTCCGCGTTCGACGCATTGCATCGCCGCGACGCCGGTGACCGCCTTGGTCATCGAGGCGATCCGGAACACGGTGTCCAGCGTCATCGGCGTGCCATCAGCCGGGCTTCGGCTGCCGAATGCGCCCTGGTAGAATGTTCCGTCGCGGTCCGCCGCCAGTGCAACGACCCCTGGCACGCGCCCGGATGTCGCCGCATCGTTCAGTAGCCGGTCGATGTCGTCCCCCGCCATTCGCGTTCCCCCGGTTCTGGTCCCGCAGTATGCGGCGCTGTTGCGCCTGCTGGCCAGCGGAGCAACAATGGCCGGCCAGGGAAATCCGCACCAGGGGAGGCGCCGGGATGCTCGAGAACGACGTCATCATTACAACGAAGCACGGCAGGATGCCGACATTCATAGCCGGCCCGGATGAACCTGGACAGTATCCCGGCATCATCTTCTACATGGACGCACCGGGCATCCGCGAAGAGCTGCGCAACATGGCGCGGCGCATTGCCAAGCATGGCTATGTCTGCCTGCTGCCCGATATGTATTACCGGCTGGGCACCGTACGCTTCGACATTCCGCGCCGCGACGATGCGATGTCGGGCGTGATCCGGGCGTCGATGAACAGCCTGTCCATTCCCTATATCAACGACGACACGGCTGCGATGCTTGCCTGGTTCGACGCGAACGACCGCGTGAAGCCGGGGCCGGTCGGCTGCGTCGGGCACTGCATGAGCGGACGCTACATCACCTCGGTGGCCGCGCAGTTCCCGCACCGCATGGCGGCGGCCGCGTCGCTGTACGGCGTGGGCATCGTCACCGACAAGGACGATTCGCCCCATTTGTCGCTCGGGAAGATCAAAGGCGAGCTTTACTACGCTTTTGCCGAACACGATCAGTCCGTGCCGGCGAATGTGATTCCCGATCTGAAGACGGCGCTGAACAAGGTCGATGTGAAGGCGACGGTGGAAGTGTTCCCGGGCTCGCATCACGGCTTCTGCTTCCCGGAGCGTGCGGTGTACGACCCGATCGCGTCGGAGATGACGTGGGCCAAGATCTTCGCCCTATGGGACCGCCATCTGAAATAGCCCGGCATTGCCATGGACGCGAACACTTACCCTCTGCCGTTGTCATTGCAGCCAGAGGACGAAGCAATACCTGCCGCGCAATAACGACTACTCGGCTGCCTCCAGGCCGGCGAGCCGGTTCATCTCGCGCCAGCTCGCGCGATAGCCGGGCCGCATCACGCGCTCGTTGATGGCGCCAAGTTCGTCGAGCCAGCGACGCTCGGTGCTGTCGGCGTCGGCCCAGCATTCCGCAACGGCCTGGGCGCGATCGGCATTCGTGCCGTCGGTCAGCACGCCGTCAATGCGCGTACGGAAGGCGGCTTCCAGCGCGTCGCGTTCGGCTCGGATGGCGGCAAGGTGGATCGGAAATTCCTCCAGCATGGCGCGATGCCATTGCTCGTGGCGCCACCACAGCGTGCGCGGATCGAACCTGTCGGTCGGCCGGGGACCATGCATCGGCAAGGCAACGCCAGGCAGCACAGGTTTGAAGATCGACGTGCAGGGAGCAGCCGTTGCAGTCACCCAATGCACGATACGATCGGCCTGCAGCTCGGAAACCAGCGAGCCGACGGTCTGACCACCCCTGTCACCGTCTGCGGCGTGCATGCAGACCGTGCGGGTCGGTGCGTCCTGCGGATGCCAGTCGGGATCGGTCTCCGCCGTCGCACCGTGGTCGCGCAGGATCGCCATCACGTCTGCCGCACACAGCAGGCCGGCAGAGCGCTTCAGCAACGCCGTGGAGCGCGCGCAACGGGCGCGACCCTGGCTGATCGCATCCTGCTTCATGTCGCTGAACGAGGCTGCGACATCGAGGTCCGCAACGTCCCGGCACCAGCCTTGCGTCCGTGCATGATCGATCAGGCTCGGGTTCGCCCGCATAAAGCCGCGGCCGATGCTGTAGGCGTTGGAGATCGTACGGACGCCCTCGGCGCGCTCGACCGCCCACATGCGTCCGACGGTCTCCAGCACATAGGCTTCGCGCTGATCGGCGATGATGAACGAATTGTCGTAGCAGCGCGCAACCAGATGGCCGCAGTTGCCGCCCTGGCCATACTGCTCGAGCAACGTTGTGATCGCATCGACCGCCTGTGCCGCGGTGGCGGCGCGTTCGAGGGCGAGACGCAACAGGTCCATGCCGGTCAGCGCCTGCTCCCGCTGCGGCGGGATGCGCGCGTGCACTGCCTCATTGCCGATCACCACGCCTTGTTCGTTGGCGCCCATCTCGGCGCCCCAGATCCAGAACGGACGGCACAACAGAACGGCAAATGTCTGGCGAACCTGCGGGATGTCGATATACGTGCAGTCCACTCGCGCATCGTCCGCATGCTGCGCACGGGCGAAGAATTCCACTGTCTGCGCCTCGTTGCGTTCGCGGTCGCTGTTCTTGCCGAACAGCACGCCTCCCGTCGCGGTGGCGTCAGGCAGCGCTACGATCGTGTCACACATGTCTGTCCTGCTCCGTACTTGCCATGGGCCGTCATGCTGCGGCCGCTGCAGGAGAACTCGGCGCGCCTGCGCCGGTTTCCTGTCACGAGCATCCGCGATATACCAGGGGTGGCTCGACTGGGGAATGGTTTCCAATGTTAACGGAATCAAGAAGACGCACGGCGATGCCGAAGCTGACCGGGGAGGCTTTCAAGCTCGAGGATTTTCTGCCCTACAGACTATCGGTGGCTGCCAACCGCGTATCGCGACTGTTCGCTCGCCGCTATTCCGAGGCTTTTGGCCTGAGCATCCCGGAATGGCGCGTGCTGGCGATGATCGGCCGTTTCGGTACGCTGTCGCCAAGCGCGGTCGGCGAATGGACTGCGATGGACAAGGTGAAGGTTTCCCGCGCCGCTGCAAGTCTGGTGGCGCGCGGCCTGCTGCGCCAGATGCACGACCCGCGCGATGGACGGGGCCGGCTGCTGCACCTCACGCGCAAGGGTGCTGCGGTGCACCAGGGCGTGGTGCCGCTCGCATGCGAGCTCGAAGAGCAGCTGGCAGAGGGAATGAGCCGCGCGGAATGGAGCAACCTGATGAAGGCGTTGGAAAAGCTCAGCGCACATGCCCAGGGCTTCGAAGGCGCCAATCACGGCACGTCGGTCGATTAGCAACGGCACGCTGCCGGCCGGACTCGCGTGTCGCGAAAACTTCGCTAGGATCGGCGAAGGCAATGCGCCGTGGGCAATATGCCAGCCGACGCAGCGACACAGCATAGGGAGGCACCGGCATGTCAGGATCACAAAACGGCAGAAGTCCCCGCTCGGTGGCTCTGGTCGGGCCGTACAGCGGCGGCAAGTCCACGCTGTTCGAGGCGCTGATGGAGACGGCCGGCGCACCGGTCAAGCGGCCGGCCGACCCGCGCAACCGACCGGCCACCACCGAGGTTCGCCTCGGGCATTGCAGCTACCTCGGCGATGTCTGGTCGGTGCTGGACTGCCCGGGCTCGATTGAGTTTGCCTACGAGACCAGTTGCGCGCTCGCCATGGTCGATCTCGCGGTGGTGGTGTGCGAGCCCGCGCCTGCCCGGGCGCTGACCGTGGCGCCGCTGCTGAAGCTGCTGGCGGACCAGGGGGTGCCGCACATGCTGTTCATCAACAAGATCGAGACACTGGAAGGCAGTGTGAGCGACACGCTGGCGGCGCTGCAGGGCTACGCGGGATCGCCGCTGGTGCTGCGCCAGGTGCCGATCGTCGATGGCGAGACGGTGAGCGGCTATGTCGATGTGGTGAGCGAGCGTGCCTACCGCTATCGCAAGGGCCAACCGTCAGAACTTATGCAGATTCCATCGGCCTTGCAGGACGACGAGCAGGATGCCTTGAACAAGCTGGTCGAGGTGCTGGCCGATCGCGACGACGTGCTGCTGGAGAAGGTGCTCGAGGACGTCAAGCCGACGACAGCGGAGATCTACAACGACCTGCGCAAGGACCTCGCGGCCGGCGCGGTGATCGAAGTGCTGGTCGGCTCGGCCGAGAATGCCGGCGGCGTGCGCCGGCTGTGGAAGGCGCTGCGCCACGATACGCCGATGCCGATGGAGACCGCCGCGCGCAAGGGCGTGGCCGAAGAGGGTCCGCCGCTGGCACAGGTGTTCAAGACCGTCCATGCCGGCCATACCGGCAAGCTATCCTATGCGCGCATCTGGCGCGGCACGATCAAGGATGGCGTCACGCTTGGCGGGACGCGGCTCGGGGGCATCTATCGCATGCCGGCCGGCGAACTTTCCAAGGTGGGCGAGGTGGTCGAGGGCGAAGTGGTCGCGTTGGGACGGCTGGATGGCGTGCCGACCGGCGCCACCATTTCGCCGGGTGCAACACCCGAGCAACTGCCGTTCCCCGAGCCGCCGCAGCCGGTCTATTCGCTGGCAATCGTGACCTCCGATCATAAGGACGACGTGAAGCTCAATGGAGCACTGCAGAAGCAGCGCGAGGCGGATCCGACGCTTTCAGTCGAACACGAACAGGATACCAGCGAGACCGTGCTGCATGGCCAGGGTGAGATGCACCTGCTGGCCACGGTCGATCGGCTGGCGAAGGACTACGCACTTAAGGTGGCAACGCACAGACCGCAGGTCGCCTACAAGGAGACGATCCGACGCGCGGTGCATGAGCATGGCAGGCTGAAGAAGCAGAGCGGCGGGCACGGCCAGTTCGCCGACGTGAAGATCGATATCGCGCCGCGCGCACGCGGTGAAGGTTTCGCGTTCATCGACAAGATCGTCGGTGGGGCGGTGCCGCGCAATTTCATTCCCGCGGTCGCCGAGGCAGCCGAGGAGTCGGCGAAGAAGGGGCCGTTCGGTTTTCCTGTGGTTGACATCGCGGTGACGCTGGTGGACGGCGGGTTTCACTCGGTGGACAGCTCCGACATGGCATTCAAGACCGCGACAAATCTGGCGATGAAGGAAGGCATGGCGAAGGCGGAGCCGATCCTGCTGGAGCCGATCAACCACGTGACGATCAGTGTACCGAACGAGTTCACCCCGCGGGCGCAGCGTCTGCTGACCGGGCGGCGCGGGCAGATCCTCGGTTTTTCCGAGAAGGACGGTTGGCCCGGCTGGGACGACGTGGTGGCATTGGTGCCCGAGGCGGAACTGCACGACCTGATCATCGATCTGCGGTCGCAGACTTTGGGGCTGGGCACCTATCGCAAACGGTTCGATCATCTCGCCGAATCGCGCGCCGAGGTCAAGCGCGGGGCCGCATAGCGATGAAGCTGTTCGATCTGACCGGCAAGGTGGCGATCGTCACCGGCGGCAATGGCGGCATCGGACTTGGCATGGCTCAGGGCATGGCGTCCTGCGGCGCGACGATTGTCATTGCCGGGCGCAACGAGGAAAAGGCAAGGTCGGCACTGGCATCTTTGCAGGAGCTCGGTGCGCGCTGCGGGTTCATGGCAGCCGACGTGACGAAGAAGATCGCCTGCGTGAAGCTGGTGTCGGATGCGGTTGCAGAGTTCGGCCGGCTGGACATCCTGGTGAACAATGCCGGGACGGCGATCCGAAAGATGCCGCAGGATTACACCGAGGAAGAGTGGCATCACGTGCTGGACACCAACCTGACCAGCGCGTTTCTCTGTTCACAGGCCGCCTATGCGCCGATGAAGGCAGCAGGCGGCGGCAAGATGATCAACATCGGCTCGATGATGTCGCTGTTCGGTGCGCCCTATGCCACGCCGTACGCGTCAAGCAAGGGCGGCATCGTGCAGATGACGCGCGCGATGGCAACGGCATGGGCGAAGGACAACATCCAGGTGAATGCGGTACTGCCAGGGTGGATCGATACCGATCTGACGCGACGCGCGCGACGGGAGGTCGAGGGGCTGCACGAGCGCGTGGAAAACCGCACGCCGTCGGCCCGCTGGGGCGTGCCTGCCGACATGGCAGGCATTGCGGCGTTTCTCGCGAGCCCGGCTTCTGATTTCGTCACCGGCACGGCGATACCGGTGGACGGCGGCTATTCGATCGGAATGTAGCGGCGTCACGCCCAGTCGAACGAACGCGCGACCGCCTTGCGCCAGGAGGCGGTCAGTGCGGTGCGCCTGTCCTGCGCCATCGCGGGCGTCCAGGTGTGCGTCACGCCCCAGTTGCGCACCAGATCGTCCGTGCCGTGCCAGTAGCCGACCGCCAGACCCGCCGCATAGGCAGCGCCGAGCGCGGTGGTTTCGATCGTGCGCGGACGCAGCACCGGCACGTTCAGGATGTCGGCCTGGAACTGCATCAGCAGTGCGTTCACCACCATGCCTCCGTCGACGCGCAGCGTGCTGATCGGGATGCCTGAATCGCGCTGCATCGCCTCGATCACGTCGAGCGTCTGGTACGCCGTCGCTTCCAGGGCGGCGCGGGCGATATGGCCGGCGGTGGCGTAGCGCGTCAGGCCGGCGATCACGCCGCGCGCATCGGCGCGCCACCAAGGCGCATAAAGGCCGGAAAAGGCGGGCACGAAGTAGACATCGCCGTTGTCGGCCACCGAAGCGGCGAGCGTTTCGATGTCGCCGCTGGTTCTGATCACACCGAGGTTGTCGCGCAGCCACTGCACCAGCGCACCGGTGACGGCGATCGAACCTTCCAGTGCGTAGCAGGCTTTCTGCTCGCCGAGCTGATAGGCGACCGTGGTCACAAGACCGCTGGTCGACGCGACCGGCGCCTCGCCGGTGTTCATCAGCAGGAAGCAGCCCGTGCCGTAGGTGTTCTTTGCCTCGCCTGGCGCGAAGCATGCCTGGCCCATCAGCGCGGCCTGCTGGTCGCCGAGAATGCCGGCAACGGGGACGCCTTCGAGTGCGCCGGTTGCCATACCGTAGACCATGGAGGAGGGCACGATGCGCGGCAGCACGGCGCGCGGAATGCCGAAGGCGGCGAGCAGCGTATCGTCCCAATTCAGCGTCGTCAGGTTCATCAGTTGCGTGCGGCTGGCGTTGGTGACATCGGTCAGATGCAGCCCGCAGAGCTGCCGGAGCAGCCAGGTATCGATCGTTCCGAACAGCAGATCGCCGCCTTCCGCGCGCCGGCGCGCCTGCGGGACGTTGTCCAGCAGCCAGCGCAGTTTCAGCGCGCTGAAATAGCTGGCGAGCGGCAGCCCGGTCTGTGCGCGGAACCGGTCCTGGCCGCCATCGCGCGCGTAGTCGGCCACCAGCGGATCGACGCGCGTGTCCTGCCAGACGACAGCGTTGTGCACCGGCTGGCCTGTGATGCGATCCCACAGCAGCGTCGTCTCGCGCTGGTTGGTGATGCCGACCGCAGCGAGATCGCGTGCACTCAGGCCGGCGCGCCGCAGCGCATCGGCTACAACCATCTGCGTGTTCTGCCAGATCTCCAGCGGATCGTGTTCGACCCAGCCGGGTTGGGGATAGATCTGCTGATGCTCCATCTGCGCCGAGGCGATCGTCTCGCCGGTTCGATCGAATACGATGAAGCGGGTGTTCGTTGTGCCCTGGTCGATTGCGCCGATGTATCTGGTCATGCTGCCTCCGGGTCGCTGGCAGTCCGGGCAACCTGCGTCCTTACAGCCACAACGGATCGATCGGCCCCTTGCCCGCCAATACCGCGGCGATGTTGTCCAGCGCACGAAACCCCATCGCGTTGCGCGTCTCGACCGAGCCGCTGCCGATATGCGGCGACAACAGCACATTGTCGAGCCCGGCAAACCGCAGGTCAAAGTCGGGCTCGGAGCGGAACACGTCGAGTCCGGCGGCAAACAACTGCCCCGATGTCAGGGCGTCATACAGTGCGTCCTCATCCACCAGGCCGCCACGCGAAACATTTACCAGCACCGCGCCGCGCGGCATCAACGCCAACGCCTCCGCATTGACGATCTTGTCGGTCGCCGGTCCGGCCGGCGCATGCAGCGACAGGAAATCGCAATGCGGCAGCATGTCGCGGAACGATGCGAAATACCGTGCCCCCCGCTCGAGGTCCGCCGTCACCCGGTTGCGCGAATGATACAGCACCGTCATGTCGAAACCACGCGCCCGTTGCGCCAACGCCCGCCCGATGCGACCCATCCCCAATATGCCGAGGGTCTTGCCGGATACACTGACCCCCAACAGGTCGCCTTGTCCGATGCGGTAGCGCCAGCCCGCACGCATGATCTTGTCGTATTCGTGGGCGCGTCGTGCCACTGCCAGCAGCATCATGAAGGCGAAGTCGGCGGTGCATTCGGTCAGCACGCCGGGCGTGTTGGTCACGAACAGGCCCCGCGCCTTGGCCGCGGCCACATCGATATGATCGTAGCCGACGCTGCTGGTGGCGCCGACGCGCACGCTCGCGGGCAGGCGCGCGATCGCGTCGGCGGTGAGCGGCAGCGTGTTGCTGAACATAATTGCGTCGGCCCGGTGTGCGGCGGCGGCCTCGATCACCTGCACCGCCGTCATGTCGTCCTTGCCTTCCACCACCAGCGCATCGAATTCGTTCCGCGCCCGTGTCACCACGTCGCGCGGCATCAAGGCGGCAAGCACCAGGCGTTGCTTCATCGGCATGTCTCCCCGTTCAGGCGCACTCCCGGTCATCGCAATCAGCCCTGCCACGGGTCGACCACCTGAACCGAGAGATCGGCGAAGTGCCTGGTATTGTGCGTTGCCAGAGTCGCGTGACTGGCGACGACAATGCCGGCGATCATCGTGTCGCGCATGTCTCCGGGGCGCCCTGCGCGCTGCCGCTCCGCCATCAGGACGGCGGCGGCATTCGCCGCGGCTGTGTCGAATGCGGCTATCCGGTGCTCGATCTTCTCGCCCACCAAAGTCTCCATCGCGAGCTGCAGCCGAGCGCGGCGTCGGCTGGGCGCCAAGGATCTCAATCCCGTGACGGAGCTCCATGATCGTGATTGCGCTTGTCCAGATGGAAACGCGTGGTTGTCGGTCCAGCCACGTAGTCACCTCTGGTTGCGGCGGCTCGTGCATCAAGGCGGAAATCACATTGGTGTCGAGGACCACCATTCAGTCGAACGTCACCGGTTTGATTGTGTATCCACGGAACTCGTTGAATCTCCTCACCCTCGCGAAGTCCGATCCCTCGGAACAAGGCCGCGATTTCGGTCCCAAGACCGCGGCTCTGCCGGGCTTCCTCCTTAACCGCATCGCGCAGGATGGCCCGCACCTCTTCCTCCATGCTCCAACCATGGGCGGCCGCACGCCGGCGGAGCTTTGCCTTCACCTCATCTTCCAGATTGCGCACGACGAGCTGGGCCATCGGTCATCACCTCGATATCATGATAGCGAAAATTAGTCTGCCGTGCAAGCCGTATGCTTGCAACGCCCCGGCCGACCGGCTTGACTGCCCGTCCCGATCAACAAAGCCGAGGACTTGATGCCTTCTGCTCGACTTGCCGTCGATATCGGCGGCACTTTCACCGATCTGGCGCTCGAGCACGACGGCAGGCGCACCACTATCAAGGTCCTCACCACGCAGGCGGCGCCTGAGCAGGGTGTGATGGCTGGTGCGCGCGAGATTTTGGTATCGTCCGGCGTGGTGGCTGCGGATATAGGCATCGTGATCCACGGCACCACACTCGCCACGAACGCGGTGATCGAACGTAAGGGAGCGCGCACCGCGCTGCTTACCACACAGGGCTTCCGCGACGTGATCGCAATGGGCAACGAGAGCCGCTACGATCAGTACGATCTCAACATCGTGCTGCCGGAGCCGCTGGTGCCGCGCCACCTGCGTCTGCCGATCCCCGAACGGCTGGACAACGAAGGCAACGTGCTGCTGCCGCTCGATGTCGGAGCAGTTCGCGCGCTGGTGCCGGTGTTGCGGCGCCACGGGGTGGAGAGCATTGCCGTCGGGCTGCTGCACGCTTTCGTCAATCCTGCGCATGAACGCCGCGTGTGCGACGTGCTGGCGGAGGAGCTGCCGGATATTCCGGTGTCGCTCTCCAGCGAGGTATCGCCGGAGATGCGCGAGTGGGAACGCTTCTCCACCACCGTCGCCAACGCCTATGTGCAGCCCGCGATGGCGCGTTATCTGCGCGGCCTTGCCGACGGGCTGCGCGAGATCGGCATCTCGGGTCCGCTGTTTCTCATACTGTCGGGCGGCGGACTGACCACCATCGAGACCGCCTGCCGCTTCCCCATTCGCCTGGTGGAAAGCGGCCCCGCCGGCGGCGCGATCTTCTCGGCCAGCATCGCCAGGCAATGCGGCATTGCGAACGTGCTGTCGTTCGACATGGGCGGCACCACCGCGAAGATCTGCCTGATCGACAACGGCAAGCCACAGACGGCGCGCGCGTTCGAGATTGCTCGCGTCGGGCGGTTTCGCAAAGGATCCGGTCTGCCGCTCAGGATTCCGGTGATCGAGATGGTGGAGATCGGCGCCGGCGGCGGGTCGATCGCGCATGTCGACACGATGGGCCGCATTGCCGTGGGACCGGAAAGCGCGGGCGCCGATCCCGGGCCGGCCTGCTACGGACGCGGCGGCACCGAGCCCGCGGTGACCGACGCCAATCTGGTACTCGGCCGCTACGATCCGGCGCGTTTCGCCGGCGGCACGATGCGGCTCGATCCGACGGCGGCGCACGATGCGCTGCTGGCGCGCGTCGGCGGCAGGCTGGGTCTGACCGCGGAGATGGCCGCGCTCGGCGTCGTCGAGATGGTTGACGAGAACATGTCGAATGCCGCGCGCGTGCACGCGATCGAATCCGGCAAGACCTATGAAGGGCGCACGCTGATTGCCTTCGGCGGTGGTGGACCGGTGCATGCGTGCCGGGTGGCGGAGAAGGTCGGCATCGGCCGTGTGCTTGTGCCGTCGGGCGCTGGGGTCGGCAGCGCGATCGGGTTCCTGCGTGCGCCGGTCGGCTATGAGGTTGTTCGCAGCCTCTATCAGCGCTTTTCCTCGTTCGACGTTGTCGCGGTGAACGCGCTGTTGGCCGACATGGCAGCCGAGTCGATGGCGGTGGTATCGCAAGGCAGCTTCGGTGCGCCAATCACGCAGAACCGCGTCGCCTATATGCGTTACGTCGGCCAGGGCCACGAGATTCCCGTGCCGCTGCCGGCGCGCCCGCTGGGCGAGGACGACGTCGCGGTGATCCGTGCCGCCTATGACACCGAATATACCAGGTTCTACGATCGTCCGGTGCCCGGCTCCGATGTCGAGATCATGAGCTATGCCGTCGTCGTGGCAACGGTGCCGGAGGATGAACCGGACGTGTCTGTTGCGGTGGATGATGCCGCGTTCGCACTGGAGGCTACGCCGGTTCGAATGCAACTTGTGCGCGACACGACCACGGGCGAAGTCTCGCCATGGTCTGTGTACGATCGGACATCGCTTGTACCCGGCGTGCAGATCGTCGGCCCGGCGGTCATCGCTGAAGACGAAACGTCGACGCTCGTCAGCCAGGGTTGGAGCGCGATGGTGAATAGCCTCGGATACATCGAACTGACGCGGGGGTGACGATTATGTTGGAGCTGGCTGATGTCGCATGAAACCAACGCACTGGCCCAAATCCATCGCCAGATCATGTGGAACCGCCTGATCGCCGTGGTGGAAGAACAGGCGCAGACCATGATCCGCACCGCCTTTTCCACCACGGTGCGCGAGGCCGGCGATCTTTCCGCCGGCATCTTCGATCTCGCCGGACGCATGATGGCGCAGGCGGTCACCGGCACGCCCGGCCACGTCAACTCGATGGCGGAAAGCGTCGGCCACTTCCTGCGGAAATTCCCCGCCGACACGATGCAGCCAGGCGATCACTACATCACCAACGACCCGTGGCTCGGCACCGGCCACCTGCACGACCTCACCGTCGTCACACCCGCCTTCCATAACAAGCGCATCGTCGGACTGTTCGCCAACACCGCACACGTGATCGATGTCGGTGGCCTCGGCATGGGACCGGAGGGCCGCTCCGTGTTCGAGGAGGGCATGTATATCCCCATCGTCAAATGCTTCGACCAGGGCCGGCCAAACGAAACCTTCTTCGACTTCATCCGCGCCGGTTCGCGCCTGCCCGTCGAACTCGAGGGCGACATCTACTCGCTCTGCGCCTGCAACGATGCCGGCGCGCACCGCCTGGTCGAGATGATGGGCGAGTTCGAGATGGACAGCCTCGAACCCGCTCGCCGACTTCGTCTTCGAAAGCTCCCACCGGGCCACGCTTGCCGAGATCGCCTGCATCCCCAAAGGCACCTACCGCGCCGAGATCAGCTCCGACGGCTACGAGGAGCCCGTTGCGCTGAAGGCCGAGATGACCGTCCTCGAGGACGGCGATCGAGGTGGACTACGCCGGCACCTCTGGGCTTTCGTCGCGCGGCATCAATGTGCCGCCCGCCTATTGCCGCGCATACTCATGCTTCGGCATCAAATGCGTCGTCGCGCCGGACATCCCCAACAACTGGGCGAGCCTCGCACCATTCCGCATGAGGATCCCCGAAGGCTGCATCCTCAACGCGCCGCATCCCTATCCCGTATCGGTGCGCCACGTGATCGGCCACCTGCTGCCCGACCTGATGATGGGCTGCCTGCACCAGGCAGTGCCGGAACGCGTCACGGCGGAAGGCGCGTCCGCCTTGTGGAATCCACCGTTGCGCGGCGGCTCGTCGGTGTCCGGACAGGCACGCGGCAATCGTCCGGTGGTGCCGGATTTCGAGATCATCACCTTCAACTCCGGCGGCACCGGCGCGCGGCCGACCAGCGACGGGCTGAACGCCACCGCCTTTCCCTCCGGCGTGCGCACCATGCCGGTGGAGGCAACTGAAAACGTCGCGCCGATCATCTTCTGGACGAAGGAACTACGTCCGGATTCAGGCGGCGCAGGCCGCACCCGCGGCGGCACTGGCCAGATCATGGAGATCGGCGCCAAGGGCGACCTGGAATTCGCCGTCAATGCCATCTTCGATCGCATCGCCAATGCGCCAAAGGGACGCGAGGGTGGGCTGAACGGCGCACCCGGCGTGGTCGCGCTGAAGTCCGGCAAGACGCTGCGCACCAAGGGCTTCCAGGTGATCCCGGACGGCGACCGATTAATTTTGAAACTACCCGGCGGCGCCGGCATGGGCGACCCCACGGACCGCGATCCCGCCCTGGTGGCGCGCGATGTGCGCGACGGGCTGGTTTCGGCGGACAGTGCGCGCTCACTCTACAAGGTGGCAGTCAAAGCCGATGGGAGCCTGGACGAGACCGGTGACACAGCTGAGCGTTCCGGCGCAACAAACTCGCAATACCAATTGCGTGACGAGTGAACGACCAAACGAAAGACCCAAACAGAAGAGCCCATGCGCGCCGTGACCGGCCGCCAACGGGCATACCAAGGAGCGTCCAAATGGAAGTGGCCATCGAGAAATCGGCAATGCGCAAGATCTATATACGCCTGCTGCCGTTCGCGATCTTCACCTATTTTCTTGCCTATATCGACCGGATCAACGTGAGCTTCGCCGGGCTGACCATGCGCGGCGATCTCGACATGTCGGCGACCGCCTTCGGGTTCGCCGCCGGCACCTTCTACTGGGGCTACTTCATCTTCGAGGTCCCCAGCAACGTCGTATTGGAAAAGGTCGGCGCGCGAATGTGGATCGCGCGCATCATGATCACCTGGGGCATCTTCGCCGGCCTGACCGCCGTGGTCGATCGGCGCCACCAGCTTCTCCGTCGTGCGCTTCCTGCTGGGCGCCGCCGAGGCCGGCTTCTTTCCAGGCATCGTGCTGTATTTCACTTACTGGTTCCCGGCCCACCACCACGCGCGCATCGTCTCGGGCTTCCTGATCGGCCTGCCGATCGCGGTGGCCGCGGGAGCGCCAATTTCCACCGCGCTGCTGGGCCTCGAGGGCGTGCTGGGGTCTGCACGGCTGGCAGTGGATGTATATCGCCCAGGGGATCCCGACAGTCGTGATCGGCGTCGTCACGCTTTTCGTGCTGACCGACCGGCCGGAGCAGGCAACATTCCTGACCGCCGAGGAGAAATCCTGGCTCAGCGCAAAGCTGTTGTCCGAGCGCAGGGCAAAGGAAGCAGTGCGGACCTTCAGCCTTTTGCAGGGGATGTTCGATCGCAAGGTGCTGCTGCTGGCGCTGAACTACTTCGGCATCGTCGTCGCCAGCCTCGGGGTGCTGATCTTCGTCCCGCAGATCATCAAATCGCTCGGCAACCTGAGCAACATGACCGTCGGCTGGCTGACCATGATCCCATATATCACCGGCGGGATCGGTTTGGTTCTCTGGGGCCGCATTTCCGACCGCATGCATGAGCGGCGGTGGAATCTCCTCGGTGCATGCCTGGTTTCCACCGTCGGGTTGGTGATCGCCGGCGCGACAATGGGCACCTGGTGGGCGATGGTCGGTCTGTCGATCGCGACGTTCGGGTTCTACGGCTCGAAGGGACCGTTCTGGTCGATGCCTTCGATGTTCCTGACCGGCACGGCAGCGGCGGCCTCCATCGCATGGATCAACTCGATCGGCAATCTCGGCGGGTTCTTCGGGCCTTGGTACGTCGGCGCAGTGAAGGACATGACCGGCAGTTCGCAGGCGGGCTGTACGGGCTGGCCTTTCTTTGTGCGATCTCCGCGTTCGTCTGTGCGTTCTTCCTGCATATTCCGAATCACACGGCCAACCTGCCCGCCGTGATGCCGTCGGAGGCCGACTGACGCGCGATCTAGGCTCGCCAGCCCTGATGGGTCAGGGCTGGCGAGCCTCCGCTTCCGAGTACACCAGCGGGACCGCCGCCTGTGGCGACTGCAGCCAGAACGTGAAGCTCTCTTCGATATAAAGCCGCACACGCTCGGCATCGTGGTCGAGATAGCCGATCGAGAAATCCTGCCCGACAGTCAGTTCGAAATCCTCGCCCCGCTTCGACAGCACGACTGCACCATGGAGGCCCGGCGCCCACACCAGAGGTCCATCGATCAGCCGGCGGACATGTTCAAGAACCGGATAGCCGCCCACCGTCGCCTCGGTAAGGCCGGCGTAGCAGCGCTCGCTTAGCGCCACCGCGAACGGCCCGCCAACCCCGGCGTCGCGCAGCCGGTTCAGTGCGGTCGCCACGAAATCAGGATAACTCCCGTAGTCCTCGCTGAGCTGCACGGCGACGTCATTACTGCGTTCGCAAATCCCGCTGATGCCCGCAGCCGGATAGCCATGGAAGATCGCGCGATCCTCGGCGATGGCGATCCTGCGCGCCGCATCGATGATCGGATCGGTATCGGGATCCTTGGCGCCGCGATCGATCGCGTCCAGTTCACTGCGCCGCATTTCGAACGGCACACGCAATTCGACCATGGGCAGCACTTTGCGCAGCCGCGCCTCGACATTGCCAGGCGACGGCGGTTCGACCGGGTTGCTGCGGCCGATGCCGACAGCAGACGCCTCCCAGCCCTGCGGTCCGACGAAGTCAACCAGCTTCCGTGCGGCCAGCGTCGTCTTGAGCGTGCGCCGCGCTTCCTTCTCGATCTCCTGCCATGCCGCGTCGGAGATCGGCGCCAGGTCCCTGTACAAATGGTTCATCACTCAGCCCTTCAGACTGCCGATCGCGAGGCTGCCGTCACCACCAGCAGTTCCCGCTGATGCGGACGTCACCTCCCGGATCGGTCCCTGGCTGAACAGATACGTCTTGAGGTGCATGTTGAACTCGTCGTCATGCCGACGGAGCCATTCCAGCAGCATCGATGCATGCTCCTTTTCCTCGTTGCGGTTGTGCAGGAGCACCGCCTGAAGTTCCGCGTTGCTGCTCGCCTTGATGCGCTGATCGTACCAGTCGATCGCTTCCAGTTCTTCCATGATGGTCGAGATCGCCCGGTGCCTGTCGAGAATTTCCGGCCCCAGCTTTTCCCGTTCCTCGTGCAGAACCTCGCCCGCCATTGTCGCACCCCATCCGTTTCGCGCTGTTGGCTGATGTTGCTGCGGGCGCTGCGGCTTCACAACCCCAACATGCGAACGTGACTGCCCGCCGCATAGCACAAACGCTTCAGCGGCATTGCTCGGTACACGACAGTTATGCTGTCCTATTGCGGATGGACAGCATGCTGCTCTCGCTGCTCGGCTTCTCGGTGGCGATGTACATCACGCCGGGTCCGAACAACGTCATGGTCGCGGCATCGGCGGCGAACCACGGCATCCGCGCGACCTTTCCGCACATGCTGGGGATCGTCGTCGGATTCGCGATGATGCTGACGCTGGTCTGTGCCGGTCTCGGCTCGGCGCTGATAAGCTGGCCGCTGCTGCTGCCGCTGTTCCGCTGGGCGGGCGCGGCGTGGCTGATCTGGCTCGCCTGGCAGATCGCGCGTGCATCGCCACCGGGCGAGGGGGGACGAACGCGCGTGCTGGGCTTCGCCGGCGCTATGGCATTTCAGTGGATCAATCCGAAGGCATGGCTCATCGCCGTCGGCGCCGCCGGCGAGTATCTGTCGCCGCATCAATCGCTGGTCGCACAACTCGGCCGCATCTTCATCGTCTTCCTCGCGGTCGGCCTGCCATGCGTGCTGGTCTGGGCGCTGCTCGGCAGCGGCGCCGCGCGGCTGCTGCGATCGCCGGTGCGGTTGCGGGCGTTCAACGTTGCCATGGCCGTCCTGCTTGTCCTGTCGGTGCTGCCGGTGTTGATTGAAGACTGAAGACCGGGAGGACACGACATGAAGATCACGCGCATCGACGCCTTCCAGGTGGCCTGGTCGCCCGATGACAAGCCGTCGCAGCGCAGTGCCTTCGTGCGCGTCTTCACCGACGATGGGATCGACGGCATCGGCGAGGCTTCGCCTATGCAGGGCGGCCTCGCCTCGCTGGGCATCATCAGGCACGATCTTGCGCCCGCGCTGATCGGCAAGGACCCGCTGGACCACGCGGTATTGCTCGATACGCTGCTGCACACCTGCGTCAAGCTCGGTCCGGAGGGTGCGCTGACCGGCGCGCTGGCGGCACTCGACATTGCGATGTGGGACATCAAGGGCAAGCTGACCGGGCTGCCGATCTACAAGTTGCTCGGCGGCGCGTGGCGCACCGCGCAGCCATTCTATGCGTCGATCGGCGGCAACGGCGACCGCAGCCTCGACGATGTGCTGCGCGTGGTCGAGGCGCGGCTGAAGGACAAGCCGGCAGCGATCAAGATCCGCTTCGACAACCCGCGCACCGAGCTGGACCGCGATCTTCCGGGCGACATCGCGAAGGCGCGTGCGGTGCGCAAGCTGGTGGGCGACGACTTTCCGCTCGCGTTCGATGCCAACAACGGCTTCACCACCGGCGGTGCGATCCGCGTGGGCCGCGTACTGGAGGAGCTCGGCTTCTGGTGGTTCGAGGAGCCGGTGCAGCATTACCATGTCAAGGCGATGGGCGAGGTGGCGCGCGCGCTGGATATCACGGTGTCGGCCGGCGAGCAGACCTACACGCTCGCAGCGCTGGCGGATCTGATCGATGCCGGTGTGCGCATGGTGCAGCCGGATATCGTGAAGATGGGCGGCATCACCGGTCTGATGCGCTGCGCGGCGTTGGCGCATGCGCATGGCGTAGAACTGGTGTCACATCAGACGCAGCCGATGATCGGGCACATGGCGAACATGCACGTCGTGGCAGCGCAGTTGCAGGCGAGCAAGCCGATCGAGTGGAACGATCCGTCAACGCGCACGCACGCGGTGTTCGAAAATCCGCCGAAGCCGGTGGACGGGTTGTTCCATTTGCCGGACGGGCCGGGTCTGGGACTGCGGCTGAATGAGGCGGAACTGGCGAAGCGCATGGTCGCGGTGACAGGGTAACAATCAGTGCACTCGGCAATACCGCGCGGAAGGTGAAGCTCCCAGACCACTTGCACGCGGGCGCGTCAGCCCCCTACCAACTTCAGCGGTACTTGCCGGCTTGTTGAACTACTGCCAGCCCTTCATGGCCCTCAATGCTATTACCTCTGCACGCAGCATCACCAATTCGGTGAGCAGTCGGCCCGCCGTTTCCCATACCGGCTCATCTTCCTGGCGCTGCAACATAACGAACTCATGAGTGCTTAAAGTCACGTTCAGCGTCGCACGGGACCGATTGGGCTTTGGCATCCGCATCGCCGCCAGCGCTTGGACGACGGTTCGCTCCGGCGCACCAAGCTCCTCGGCCAATTTCTGCACGGTCAGACCCTGCCGGTTCAATCGGCGGGCCAATTGGGTCTGCGCGGACGACAGGAGGGGAAACGGTCGGACCGCCGTTGTCAGCGGTGATTGCGTCCCGGCATCTGGGCCCGGGGGAGTCTATCAGTGACATATCGTGTTTTTTGCTGCCGGCGGGAGCACCTCACCGGCGCTCCCTCCAGCGACTTTGTCATCATTGCTACGCTGCCACGTGCTGCCTCCGGAGCAGCAGTCGATCATTCAATGCCCGATACACCAACGAACCCGTCTCCTTTGGACCAACGTAATGGCCCCAGACTGGCTCTGCTTTGCGCCGACGTCCAACCAGTGATCGCCTTGATCTAGATCAATGTTCCGTATTTCCATCTATGCTATTCATCTCTCCAATGAACCGAACCAACTCGTTGGAGGATGGTGATGCGACGGCTCCTTCTTGCGGGGACTGCCTTCCGTCTCCTGACTGCATGTGCTACGCCCTCGGTACTACACTCCGGCGCGTTATTCGAATCCGTACGAAGACCTTCAGCAGAAGTACATCAGTGAAGCTGAAGGCGAGGCTACGGCTGCACGCAACGACATAGCCTCTGGGGCGAAGACTAGGCTAACGATCAGGCAAGCCGAGGACGTTGTCCGACAGGGGTTGAAAGACCCTGAAAGTGCCCGCTTCCGGGATGTTCGCCGCAACACAGCGACCGGTGCCGTCTGCGGTTACGTCAATGCCAAGAACAGCTATGGCGGATATGTTGGCGAGACTCCATTCATCTACTATCCGTCCGCGAAATATTCGTCGCCGCAACTGCTGTTTAGCAAGGACACTGCCGCCACTGCGACGATGCCTTACGTGACGGCATTCTGTCCGCTGGATGCCACAACCGTTTCGACAGATGCTCCGATCAAGAGGATCAAGAGCAACTGAGCGCAGCTACGTTCCAGCAAAGGTATCGGCTGCGATTTTGAAGAGGTAAGATTGATGCGCTCGCTCTGTCTGACGTTCATAGTATTGCTGCTACCGGCTACCGTACGAGCTTACGACTTGCCGAAGCGTGATTCTGATGCTTACGACCGGCAAATTCTCCAGCCCGCGCGTCAGACCTGTCAAATCCTGGGCCAACTTGTCGCTATTGAGCAACGCCGCGAAGCTGTTGCAAAATGCTTTGGCGACGCGGTCCGGACTTGCGAACGGATGTATGCCGAACGCGGGTTTTGTTGAGTGGTTTTGATGGTTTTAAGTCGAGTGGGCTGAAGCATTTCTCCATTCACTAGCGTAAATAAAGTCGGCTTGAAGCGGCGGTTGTCTAGACAACGAGGTGCTGCCCAAGTTCGTGAAGATGGGCGGCATCACCGGACTGGTGCGGTGTGCCGCGCTCGCGCATGCGCACGGGGTGGAACTCGTGTCGCATCAGACACGGACCGGGTCTGGGATTGCGGGTGAATGAAACGGAACTGGCGAAGCGCGTGGTCGCGATCGCCGGCTGAACTCACGGCTCCTTCACCCCGTATTCGCGTGCCGCCGCGTCGCGCGAGACATAGCCAAGCCGCACATCGCGCCGCACCGCTTGCGGGTCGCGCTGCTTGGCCGGTCCCATGCCGCCGCCGCCCGGCATCTCCACCACCAGCCGATCGCCCGGCGGGACCACCCCCAATCCCTTCGGCTTCAGCTCCGCGCCGGACGCCAGCGACAGCCTCCCGGCCTGCCCCGGTCCGCCGCCATGGCGGCCTCGCGCCGGATACTTCACGCGCTCGAACCGCGCGAAGATGCCGAACGCCGCATCCTCGCGCGACGCGATTTCCATGATCTGTCCAAGGCCGCCGCGGTGACGCCCAACGCCGCCGGAATCCTGCCGCAGCTCCTTGCGCCAGATAATCAGCGGTGTGATCGCCTCCGTCGCCTCGACCGGCACATTGCGCACACCCGATGGAAACGGCGTCGCCGACAATCCATCCTGCGACGGCCGAGCGCCGGCGCCGCCGGAGTGAAAACTGTTCACCATGAACGGCGTGCCGGCCGCCTTGCCGATGCCGGTCAGCCCATGGCCCGCGATCAGATTGAGCGTCCACAGATTTGACGTGCCTTCCGCCGGCACGCGCCCTGGCAGCGCCTGATCCAGACAGCCATACACGACGTCCGGCAGCATGTGCCCCATCACCGACCGCGCATAGACCGCGGCCGGATGCGTCGCGCTGAGAATGGTGCCCTCCGGCGCCGTGACGCGCACCGCATCCAGCGTGCCGGTGTTGTTCGGAATGTGCGGTGCGACTATGCAGTTCACGCCGAACGTCGTATAGGCTTCCGTATAGCACATCGGGCAGTTGATCGCGTAGGACGACATGCCGGACGTGCCGGTGTAATCGACATGGATCGTGTCGCGTCCGATGGTCAGCGTGCCGACCAGGTCAATCGGCGCCTCATAGCCGTCAATGCGCATCGACGCGGTCCAGGTGCCTTTCGGCAACCTGCCGATCGCTTCCGCCATACCCCTGCGGCTGCGGCTGATGATCGCCTCACCCAGTGTGTCCAGATCGCGGAGGGAAAATTCGCGCATCATCGCCACCAGCCGGCGGCTGCCGATCTCATTGCACGCAATCAGTGCATAGACATCGCCGATCACCTGCACCGGCTCGCGCACATTGGAGCGGATCATCGCGAGCAGGTCCTCGTTCATCTCGCCGGCACGGGCAAGGCGCAGCAACGGGATGAACAGCCCCTCGTGGTAGATCTGCCGCCCTTCCGGCGTTTGCCCGACGCCGCCCATGTCCACCAGGTGCGTCGTGCAGGCGAACAGCGCAACGATCCGCCCGTCCATGAAGGTCGGCGACACGACGACGAGATCGTAGAGATGCCCGGTTCCCTTCCACGGATCGTTGGTGACGAAGACATCGCCGTCCTTCATCTGGGCAACCGGAAACGCCCCCAGGAAGTGCCCGACCGAGCGCGCCATCGTGTTGATGTGGCCCGGCGTACCGGTGACCGCCTGTGCCAGCATCCGCCCTGCGAGATCGAACACGCCGGCAGAGATGTCGCCGGCCTCGCGCGCCGAAGTACTGAACGCGGTGCGCACCAGGGTCTGCGCCTGCTCCTCCACCACGGAAAGGAGACGGTTCCACATGATCTGCAGCTCGATCTCCGCGATGTTCCTGCGCGTTGTCACCGTCATGGCCTCCCCGGATCAAGTCCGGGGAGGTCATGACGGTGAGTGACATAGTCAGGCAGATTACGTGTCACGCTGCGATCTCCTCGATCACGATGTCATCGCCGGCGCCGATGCGCGCGGCGTAACCGGTTGGCACGACAGTCGAGGTGCCGTCTTCGACGATCACCGCCGGACCAACCAACCGCACGCCCTTCGACAATGCGGCACGGATGAAGACCGACGCATCGACCACCTCGCCGCTGGCGGTCTCGACGATGCGACACCGATCGGATGGCGTTGCCGCGCCGGCATCCGGCGGCACGTTCTGTCGTGCCGGCATTTCATGCGGTTCCGCCAACGAGAGAGTCCAGGTCACCGCCTCGACTTCCAGTCGCGGGATTACGCGGCCATAGACGCGTGCATAGGTCGCATCGAATGCAGCGTGCAGTGCTGCCGGGTCCAGCCTGCCGTCGGGCAGCGGCACCGCAACTTCGTGTCCTTGGCCACGGTAGCGCATGAATCCCGTGCGAGTCTCGACAAGCGCGCCCTGCGGCACGCCAAGCCGCACCACGGCTTCCGCCTCGGTTCGCATCCCGGCAAACAGCGCGTCAATCGTCGCCTGCTCCAGCGCATCGAGCCGCACCAGCAGCGTGCGCACGACCTCGTACGCGATCGGCGCACCCAGAAATCCGAGCGCCGATCCGACACCGGCATCCGGCGGCACGACGATGCGACGAATGCCCAGCTTCCGCGCCAGCCCCGCTGCATGCAGCGGGGCCGCTCCGCCGAATGCGATCAGCGTACGGTCCGACGTCTCCTTGCCGTTCTCCACCGCGTGCACGCGTGCGGCGCTCGCCATCGTCTCATCGACGATCTCGGCGATGCCGCGCGCCGCCTCCCGCACCGGCATTGCCAGCGGCGAGCCGATCGTCTCGGTCACGGCCTGCAGCGCGCGCGCCGGGTCGAGCGTGATCTTCCCACCGGCGAAACGCGTCAAATCGATGCGCCCCAGCACGACGTCGGCATCAGTCACCGTCGGCTGCTTGCCGCCATGGTTGTAGCAGGCGGGACCCGGGCTGGCCCCCGCACTATCGGGCCCGACAACGATGCGCGGCAGCGCGTCCACGCGTGCGATCGAACCGCCGCCGGCGCCGATCTCCACCATGTCAATCACCGGGATGCGCACGGGAAAACCGCTGCCCTTGGCGAAGCGCGCGGTCCTCGCGACTTCGAAATGCCGCGACTGCTGCGGCGTAAAGTCGTCGATCAGCGTCAGTTTCGCCGTCGTGCCGCCCATGTCGAACGAGATCGCCCGATCGTAGCCGCCGCGCGCGGCGACATGGCGTGCCAGGATGGCGCCACCCGCAGGTCCGCTTTCGATCAGGCGCACCGGGAAGCGCCGCGCCGTCTCCACCGTGCAGATACCGCCGGACGACATCATCAGCAGCAACGGACACGCGGCGCCGATGCGTCGCAGGCCATCCTGCATGCGCGCCAGATAGCGATCCATCATCGGCAGCACATAGGCATTCGCCACCACGGTCGAAGTCCGTTCGTATTCGCGAATTTCGCGGCATACTTCCGAAGAAATCGTGACAGCCATCCGCGGCAGCAGGCGCGCGATCACTTCCCGTGTGCGCTCCTCGTGCATCGGATTGACGTAGGAGTGCAGGAAGCTGATCGCCACCGCCTCGATGTCGTGTTGCTGTAATGATGGCGCCAAATGTTCCAGCGCGGCTTCGTTCAGTGCCAGCAGCACCGAGCCATCCGCTGCAAGGCGCTCCGGCACCTCCAGCCGCAGATTGCGCGAGACCAGCGGTTCCGGCCGCTCCATATACAGATCGTACTGCTCGAAGCGGTGCTCGTAGGCGATCTCGAGCGAATCGCGAAACCCGGCGGTTGTGATCAGCGCCGTCCGCGCACCCTTGCGCTCGATCAGCGCATTCGTGGCGAGCGTCGTGCCGTGAATCACCAGATCGAGCGACGCTGCCGGGATGCCGGCCTCCCCCAGGATCGTCTGCGTCCCCGCGATCACCGCTTCGTCCGGCGCCGCGTGCGTCGTCAGCAGCTTCGTGGAGATAGTGCGATCGGGCAGTGCGAGTACAAGATCGGTGAATGTGCCGCCGATATCGACGGCAAGCCTGATGCGCGCGCTCTGTTGCTGCATCACTGCGCGGTGCCGTACTTGGCCTGCTTCTGCACCGCGGTCAGGAAGCGCTGCTCCATATCCTTGATGGTGCCGAAGCCCATCAGGTCATTAATCTCCTGGAAGGACACCGCAAGGTCGGGCCGCTCGATCACGCGCCCTTCCGTTGCCGATTGCAGCAGCACGGACAGCGCGTTCTTCATGCCCTGAATTGCCGCCGAGGTCACCAGCCTCGGATAACCCACGACCGCGACACCAAGGTCCTGCAGTTCGCGCGCAGACAACAAAGGCGTGGTAGGGCGCGAGCGAATGCCAAATCCCATGTTGACGGCTAGTGGTTTCGCCACCTCGCGCGCCACCAGCGCGATGTCGTCACGCGTCAGCAGCGCATCGGCGAACAGCAGATCCGCACCGGCCTCCGCATACAGGTTCAGGCGTCGGATCGCCTCCTTCACACCATGCGTCGCGGTGGTATCCGTGCGCGCCTTGATGACGAAATCCGGATTGCGTCGCGCCTCCACCGCCGCCCTGATCTTCTCAACCCCCTCCTCGGCCGAGATGACCTCCTTGCCTGCCATGTGGCCGCAGCGCTTCGGCCAGATCTGGTCTTCCAGCATTATGCCGTCGACGCCCGCCTGCTCGAAGCCGCGCACGGTGAAATGCACGTTGATCGCATTGCCGTAGCCGGTGTCGGCATCCGCCGAGACCGGGATATCCACGCAGGCGGCAATGGCGCGCGAGGCGTGCAGGTTCTCCTCGTAGCCCATCAGGCCGACATCGGCCCAGCCGAGCCTGGTCTCGCTGAGGCCAGCGCCCGAGATCGCGGCGGATTTGAACCCCATCTGCTGCACCAGCCGCGCGCTGAACCCATCGTAGATGCCTGGTTGAATGAGGATCTCCTCCGCCTCGATCAGAGAGCGAAAGCGCTGCGTCTTGCTGGTCATACGCGGTTCCTTGCAACGATGGACGGGATGTTAGTGCCAGCCTTTGCCGCCGGTCCATTGCCGGCAACCCACAACATTGTGGTTGACTATCAACAGAAACGTTGATAATCATCCGGTCCATGGCCCTGCCAGCATTGCGCTCTGTCGAGCTACCGGAAGACGCCGAGGACGCGTTGCTTGATCGCGTGTTCTTCGCCCTCTCGGACCCGGTGCGGCGTGCGATCATGTTGCGGCTCGACGAAGGCGCACTGCTGGTTTCCGAACTGGCGACGCCGTTCGACATTTCGCTGCAAGCGGTCTCGCGCCACATCCAGGTGCTGGTTCGTGCCGGGCTGGTGCGTCAGGAACGGTCCGGCCGCATCAGCCGCTGCAGCCTCGATGCCGCGCCTATACTGTCGGCGGCGCTCTGGCTCAACCGCTACAGCAAATATTGGCAGGCCCAGTTCGACTTGCTGGCGGCCTCACTCGCCGAGATCGACGAACGCCGGCCCCGCAAGCGTCGCGGCAGCCGCACGACATAACCACCCAACAAGGAGACAATGCAATGATCGGCAATCACCCTGTTGTTTCGCACGAAGCATGGATCGAAGCCCGCAAGCAGCATCTCGCGAAGGAAAAGGAATTCAATCGCCGGCGCGACGAGTTGAGCGCCGAGCGGCGCGAATTGCCATGGGAACGTGTGGAGAAGCCATACATTTTCGAAGGCCCCAGTGGCCGCGAAACTCTTGCGGACCTGTTCGCCGGCCGCTCGCAGCTGGTTGTCTACCACTTCATGCTGGGTCCCGACTGGGAAGCCGGCTGCAAGGGCTGCTCCTTCTGGGCCGACAATTTCAACGGCATCGATATCCATCTGGCGCATCGCGATGTCACCATGCTGGCAATCTCATCGGCGCCGCTGACCAGGATCGACGCATACAGGAAGCGCATGGGCTGGAGCTTCAAATGGGTCTCCTCCGCCGGGTGCGACTTCAACAAGGACTATCAGGTGACATCCGCGCCCGAAGAACTGGAAAAAGGCGACATCTACTACAACTACGCCTGGACGAAGTCCTCCGCCACCGAGCGGCCTGGGATCAGTGTGTTCTACCGGGATGCCGATGGCGCGGTATACCACACCTATTCGACCTATTCGCGCGGCCTCGATATGATGAACGGCGCCTATCACTACCTCGATCTGGTCCCAAAGGGCCGCGACGAGTCAGGGCTGGCCCATAGTATGGAGTGGGTGCGCCTGCACGACAGCTACGAGGATTGATCAACGCCATGAACTACCACGACACCACCGCGAAAATCGCCGCCTATCGCGGCGAGATCGCCGATCTGCGCAGAAAGATGCGGGAGGCACAGGCATCGGTCGAACCCGAGCCTGTGCGCGACTACGAATTCGCGAGCCTGGAAGGACAGGTGCGCCTGTCGCAGTTGTTCGGCGCGAAACGCGATCTGTTCGTGATCCACAACATGGGCCGTTCCTGCCCGCATTGCACACTGTGGGCCGATGGTTTCAACGGCATCTACCGGCACATCGCTGACCGCGCGGCTTTCGCGGTCAGCAGTCCCGATCCGCCTGACGTGCAGAAAAGCTTCACGGCCGGCCGCGGCTGGGAGTTCCCGATGGTCAGCCACCAGCGAACCAGCTTCGCCGCGGACATGGGCTACCGGTCGGCCGGCGGGGGATGGCTTCCAGGCGTGTCGGTGTTCCGCCGCGACGGCGACCGCATCATGCGCGTCGCCGACACCAGCTTCGAACCGGCCGATGATTTCTGCACGCTCTGGCACCTGCTCGATCTCCTGCCCGAGGGCGTCGGAGACTGGCAGGCCAGGTTCACCTACGACTGACTACGCAACACCCGTCAGCCCCTGCGCGATCCCGGCTGCCAACTGGGCATGCGCCTCGGCAGTCGGGTGAAGCCCATCGAAGAACACGAACTGGTTCTGCGCCGAGCCTGTCGCACGCAGCGTCCCGCTGTTCGCATCGGTCAGGTTCCCGGTCCAGACCGGATCGGTCACGTTGGTGAATCCGTGCGCGCCGGGATTGGCGACCGTCTGGTCGAGCACCGAGAACGTGTCGACCAGATCGACCTTGAGCGCACCGGACGCTTCCAGCTGTTGCAGTGACGCGGCGAGTTCGGTGTTGTAGAGCGAGGCCAGCGACGTCGCCGATTGCGCAACCGCCGCGCCATGTCGCGATCTCGAACGGCGTCTTGCCGAGATCGGGAACGTTCAGCACCAGCAGGTTCTGCGCGCCATGCGCGGCCAGTGCGCTGATGGCCGACGTCTCGTTGTTCACCGCGGCCGCCACGTCCGCCTGCTGCTGCGCCGGCGTCAGCGTCGAGTTGTTGGCAATGTCCAACACGTCGTTGGCGCCGATCCATATGGCATAAAGGGCGCCGGCCTGCGGCGTCGCGACCTGCGATTCAAATTGCGCGACCTGCGAGGGCAGATCGGTGGGATTGAGCGTGTGCGCCGGGGTCTGTCCGGTCTGCGCCCCGCCATACGCGAAGTCCGTGCCGCCGGCCAGGCTTGGCTGGATCGCCGGAAGCCCGATGTTCTGCGCCAGGTCCTTCACCCACACCGGGCCATTGCTGAAGCTGCGGTCGGCATAGGGCGGCGATACCGGCACGAGGCCCGCGGTGGCCAGCGAATCGTTGCCGGCATCCGTCAGGCTGTCGCCGAAGGCATAGATTGCACTGAATGGCGCACCAGGCGCAGCCATCGTCGGTGCGACGGGAATAGCCGATGCCGATGCCGCGGCCACGTCCTGGCCTATAAAGCTCAATGTCGAGGGCTGGCTCAGGGATTCCGATGAAATCGGAACGGCGGACGACGTGTCGATCCCGTTCCGCACATCGTTGACAATACTGGACAGCGTGGACATGCGATCTCCTCAAGTTCGGATGCATTTCACGCTATCCCCAATCGTCCTCCCGCTACCCGGTTGCCTTCACGATCCGGTGATGCTCGCTAATTCGCGATCAGCGCCGCGCTGTCCGGCCGGTTCCCTGGGCGCCGGCGCCGCTCGCAGCCAGTTCACGATAATATTGAGCCCGTTCGATGGAACCGGCACGATGAAGCTGCGATCGTTGCCGATTCGTGATGAGGCGTGCTTCCATGCTGATATAGCGCCGCGCATTCTCGTCGTCGTTGATGCCGCCCATGCTCAGAGCCTTGCCGTGCCTGCGACAGGCATCGCTCACTATCTGGTAGGCGTCGATGAGCTTCGCGTGACTCATTTGACCGGGAATGCCCAGTTCCGAAGTCAAATCGAAGGTGCCGATCAGCAGAACATCGACGCCGTCAACCGCGGCGATGGCATCGGCGTTCCTTACCGCCTCGGGACTTTTGATGTCCTCAGTAATCTTATCAGACTTTCGCCCGCCTGCCCTTTGCACCCGACGCCGCAACAGAAGCGGGTGGCAGGCCGGCAAAAAAGCTGCTGCGCGCATTCGCGCCCATCAGCAGGTAGCTGTGGTCCGATCCGGTGAGCACGAAGCGCGCGTCCATGCCGACATAGCGCGATGCGTTCTCTTCATCGTAGACACCGCCCATGCCCAGCACCTTGCCATGCTTCCGACACGCGGCGCCCACGGTTGCATAAGCGTCGATCACCTTCGGATGACCCATCTGGCCCGCGATGCCAAGCTCCGACGACAGATCGGACGTGCCGATCAGCAGCACGTCAATCCCGTCCACCGCAGCGATGTCGCCGGCGTTCTTCACCGCCTCCGGACTTTCGATCATCACGACAGTCAAAATCTCATCGTTAATCGCTTTCTGTGCCTCGGCCATCGCCGGCGGACGGAAGCCATACACCGCCGGCGGGCCACCCCAGCTTCGGCTGCCGCGCGGTGGATAGCGAAACGCCTCCGCGATGCGCCGCGCCTCCTTCGCCGTGTCGACATGCGGCATGACGATCCCGAGCGCCCCGTTGTCGAGCGCACGCGTCGCTTCGTCGATCGCGTTGGAGCACACGCGCACCAGCGGGGTGATGCCGGTGGGCAGCGACGCAATGCAGAGCTGGGCAATCTCGCTCACGGAAAACGAGCCATGCTCGTTGTCGAGAAACATCCAGTCATGGCCGGATGCGGCAGCGAGAGCCGGCGCGGCGGCGCTGCGCAGATGATGCACGCCAAAACCAAGCGCCACCTCGCCTGCCTGCATCTTTCGCTTGGTGTTGTTTGGTATCAGCGGCATCGGTCCCTCCCCAGTCTGCTTCAAGGCCAAAGCGCAGCACGCGCACGCGATCGGGTCAACAAACGAGCATAAGAGGATTCACCGCAGAGGCGCTGAGGCGCTGAGAAGGAAGAAAATGGCGATTCGCGCGCAGCGCATTTCATTGTCCTCGGCGGACCTCTGCGTCTCTGCGTCTCCGCGGTGAAACTTTCTTACTTGCTTCCTTCTTGCATCATCAGACCTACGTTGTCTCGACCCGCCTGTTCTCCACCAGCGCCATCAGGTTCTCCAGCCGATCCGCCTCCGCCGCCGGCTTGTCCGTGCGGATGCGTGCGATGCGCGGGAACCGCATCGCCACACCCGACTTGTGGCGGTTGGAGAGTTGCGCCGCGTCGAACGCCACTTCCAGCACCATCGCCTTCTCCACCTCGCGCACCGGGCCAAACCGCGCCACCGTGTGGTTGCGGATCCAGCGATCGAGGAACACCAGTTCCTGATCGGTGAAGCCAAAATACGCCTTGCCCACCGGCACAAGTTCGTCCCCGCGCCACAGACCAAATGTGTAGTCGGAGTAATAGCTGCTGCGCTTGCCGTGACCGCGCTGGGCGTACATCAGCACCGCATCGACCGTCAGCGGATCGCGCTTCCACTTCCACCAAAGCCCCTTGACCCGTCCCGCGACATACGCAGCATTACCTCGCTTCAACATCAGTCCCTCGATCGACGCAGCCCGCGCGCCGTCCCGCAGGACCATCAATTCGTCGACCGATGAGAAGCGGATCGGCTCCGACAAGTCCATGCGCGCCGGCCGCGTGCGCGCAAACCATGCCTCCAGCCGCTCGCGTCGCGCATCGAATGCCAGCGGGCGCACGTCTTCGGCAGCGTCGAACAGCATGTCGTAGAGCCGGACGCCCACCGGATAGTCCGCCATCATCCTGGCGCTCACGACCTTGCGGTTCAGCCGCTGCTGCAGATCGGCGAATGGTGCTGCCTGGCCGTCGCGAACCACCAGCAGTTCGCCATCCAGCACCGCGTGGAAATCCATCGCCTCGACAATTTCCGGGAACGCGCCGGAGATGTCCTCGGCGCCACGCGAGTAAAGCCGCCTGCCCCCTTCGGTCGCAACAAGCTGCACGCGGATGCCGTCCCATTTCCACTCGGCGCGCCAGTCCTGCGGTTGCAGGGCGGCAATGTCCGCCACCTCCAGCGGATGCGCGAGCATCGGCGGGCGGAACACCGGAGCCTGCGCCGGATCGGGCCGCGGGCCGCGCTTTTCCAGCCACGCGAACAACGCAAGATAGGGCGGCGCAAGGCCGTGCCAAACTTCCTCCACTTCGTCGGGATCCACGCCGCCGATCTCGGCAAGTGCGATCTTCGCCAGCCGCGCGGATGCGCCGACGCGCAGGCCACCGGTGATCAGCTTGAGCAAAGCCAGCCGCACCGATGGATCGGAGGCATCGAGCCAGGCCGCGACGATGTCGGGGAGCGCCGCCTTTGGTGCCGTCTCCAGTGCCTCCACCACCTCGGCGAGACGCGGCGGCCGCGAGTTTGTGGATCGTGCCGGCCACATCAGCGCGACCGTTTCGGCCAGATCGCCGACATAGTCGTACGACCAGGCGAACAGCACAGGATCGGTGCGCGTCGCGGCGAGTTCGCGGATCAGCCCCGGCTTCGCGGCGGTGAACGACAGCTCGCCGGTGATGGCGGCCAGCCCTACGCCGCGGTCCGGGTCCGGCTGCGTGGCGAAATAGCGCCGGAGCAGCGCAAGCTTCGCATTGCGCGACGGCGTGAAGACCAGGCGTTCCAGCAGTTCGGCGAAGGCGATCATGGTACCCATGTTGGCGCAAAACGCGCCGGGTGCCAGCATCGAACCCGACACCGCAAGGAGGGATCGATGCTTCGCTGTCGCCTGCGACGTTGTTCGGCAACCTGGGCAGTCGCGCTCGGCGCGCTGAGCGCCTGCACATCGACACAATATCAGAATGTCGCGCATCCCGACTACGGCGACGCCCAGTACAAGGCCGATCTCGCGCAGTGCCGCCGTGAGAATTCGACGGTGACCACTATCCAGGGCTATGACGTGCAGGAGAAGGTCACGGTCGATGAAGCCAAGGCCGGATCGTGCATGACCACGCGCGGCTGGCAGAACGTGAGCCGATAACAGGGCACGACCATTTGCGGCCGGTCGCGCTTGATCCTAGCATTGCGTTGTCATGGGCCGATGGGAGGACGACGATGATCATCGAAATGCGTACATACACGCTGAAGCCGGGCTCGCTGGTCGAGGTGGAGAAGCGCTTCGCCGCCGCGCTGCCAAACCGTTTGAAGCATTCGAAGCTGGGCGCGTTCTGGCACACCGAGGTCGGGCCGCTGAACCAGATCATCCATGTCTGGCCGTATGACAGCTTCGAGCACCGCAACGCGGTGCGCGCCGCGGCGATGAAGGAGGAAGGCTGGCCGCCGCCGAACAGCGAGTTCATCACCAACATGCAGAGCGAGGTTTTCCACCCGGCGCCTTTCTCGCCGCCGTTGGAGCCGCGGGCCATCGGACCGCTGTTCGAGATCCGCCAGTACACGCTGATACCGGGCGCGATCCCCGGGCTGATCGAACGCTGGTCGGAGAAGATCGAAGGCCGGCAGAAATTCTCGCCGCTTGTCGCCGGCATGTATTCGGAGTTCGGCGCGCTGAACAAATGGGTGCACATCTGGGCCTACAAGGATGCCAACGAGCGCACCAGCGTACGCGCAGCCGCCTCGGCCACCGGTCAATGGCCGGCGCGCAATCCGCCAGGCGTCGTGGTGAAGCAGGAGAACGCCTTCGTGATGCCGGCTGCGTTCTCGCCAATCCGCTAGCCGACATGTCGAAGCTCCTCGGCATCGCCGTGGTGGGCCTGGTCGGTGCACTCGCAGTGCCCGCCCAGGCACAGCTTCTCACGCACCGCGACCTGTCCTATCCGATAGCGAAGACGATCGCGGAAACGGCGATCCAGAGCTGCGGCGCGAACGGTTACGCCGTATCAGTCGTGGTGGTGGATCGCGCCGGCGACCTGATCGTGGCGATGCGTGCCGACAATGCCAGCCCGCACACGATGGAGAACGCGCGTCGCAAGGCCTACACGGCGCGCAGTTTCCGCATGTCAACCACGGCGTATGCCAAGCGGTTCGCCGACAATGATCCGGTGGTGCGCCAGCAGGTCACTCTGCCGAACGTGATCGCGATTCCGGGCGGGCTGCCCGTGAAGGTGGGCGACGATGTGATCGGCGGCGTCGGGGTGTCGGGCTCGCCCGGTGTCGATGAACCCTGCGTCCAGGCCGGGCTCGACAAGGTGGCCGATCAGTTGAAGTGAACGCCTTGGAATTCCCCTCCCCCAACCCCCTCCCGCAAGGGGAGGGGGAGAAGTTCCAAAATACTCCCCCTCCCCTTGTGGGAGGGGGTTGGGGGGAGGGGTGTCACGCTTCCCACGTCCCCTTCTCAACATGCATGCCGTGCGCGCCCCTGTACGCCGCCACCTCAGGCGACTTCCATCCTTCGAGCAAGCACCTTGTCCAACGCGTAGACTTCCACACCAAGCGGCCGGCACACGTCGATCGGGTCACGTGCATCCGGTCCCCACAGCGGCACCGACAAGTCACCGCCTGGACACGCCGAGATGGCGCACAGCAGATCGATCTCGGCGAAGAACTCCAGATGGTCGCCTGGCGTCGCCGGACACGCCCGCATGAAATACCTGTCGTCCGAATTCAGCCCCGTGACCTGGAAGACGTTCAGCACGTCATGCACGTCGAACTCGGTCAGGCCATACGGCGCCACGGCGCGCACCAGGTTCGAGTGGCAATGGAAGTCGAAATCCTCGCCGGTCAGCAGCCGGTTCACATAAGGATCGCAGCGCGTGCCAAGCAGGTCGTGCACGCGACCGCCGAATTCGTCGACACCGTAGCCGGCCAGGCTATCGCCGGTGATCGTCACCAGTGGCCGCAGATACGGCAGGTTGGACCACAACCGATCGAACGTGCTGACATGCGAGGCCTGAAGCTGCCGTGAGCGCGACGCCCACATGCGCTCCCGCGGATTGTGCAGGTTCCAGATATTCAAATCGCCGACCTGCGGGCCATCGATGGTGACGATGCGGAACACATGCCCGGCCGGGACGCGCCACGCACGCCCGGATCGGATCGGCACCACCAGTTTGTCGATCAGCCTGCGCGATCCGTGCTCATCCGCGATCCGTTGATAGAATGCCCGGTCGACGTCCAGCGGCGAGCCTTTGCTGGCCTGATAGGCGGGAGCGATATTCGGCATGGCCTTGCTCCTGTTTCAACTGAGCGCCGGCTTCACTTCCGCCGCAAACAGGTCGAGCGAACGCCTGGCTTCCTCGGTGGTAAGATCGCCCCACTGGAACGCGCCGCACAGGTAATTGTGCTGAGGCCCGACCGCCGCCACGAAACGCCGCAGCTTGTCGCGCACCGTTGATGGCGAGCCGGCCAGCACCTGCCCGGCCTCGATCATCGCATCGAAATTGACCCCGCCTGGCTGCGGCAGTGCAGCGTTCTTCGGCACGCCGCCGGCGATTCGCACCTCGGTCGCGTGGAAGTGCTCCGCATAGGCGCGGTATGCGCGGCGCGCGAGTGCCAGCGCTTCGGCATCGCTATCGGCAATCGCGACGTGACGCGTGGAACCGACCAGCGGGTCGTCACCCAGGAACCGAGCATCGTGCCGCGCCCGCCCCGCCTGCCAGATCTGCCAGTACTGCTCCACCGCTTCGCGCGAGCCCCGGCCGAGCGCGTTCATTCCTTGCTCGGCGGCCTGCTGCAGGTTCCCCGCGTACCAAAACCGCGGATACGGCGTCTGCACCATTTTGAAATGCACCGGCACGTCGTCGTAGTGGAACCGCTTGCCGTGATGGTTGATCCGCCCCGTGCGCAGACCCTGCAGCAGCACCGACAGCACTTCGTCGTACGCGTCGCGCGTGTGCTGAACGTCGCTGCCGAACCACTCGTGCTCCACGTCGCGGATGCCGCGCCCGACACCCGGCATGAACCGCCCATGCGAAAGCTGGTCGATCATGCAAAATTCCTGGATCAGCCGCGTCGGATGATACAGCGGCAGGCACAGCACCATGGTGCCCAGCCGGATCTTCGATGTCCGTCGCGCGACCGCGGCGAGAAACACGATCGGCGACGGCGCCATGTCGAGCGTGGTAAAGTGGTGCTCGGCGATGTGATAGCCATAGAACCCATGTTCCTCGGCGCGCTCGATCAGGCTGATCCGTTCGTCGTACTGCTGCCACAGCGGCATATCGTCGCGCTGCTCGAAATGATCCCACCAGCCGAACTGCAATGTCATGACGTTCCCCTCTCGTCAGCCCACTTCTATATCCAGCCATCCGTGCGGCGTCATCGTCGCACGGTTGCCAGGCCGCAGCAGCACAGTCGTCATGGCGGATTCGACAATCGCCGGCCCGGCGATCGCCTGACCCGGCGCCAGAGCGTCGAACTCATAGACCGGCACACTGGTCCAGCCGCGCAGCCAGATGCTGCGCTCGCCACGTGGCGGAGCATCGGCCTGCGCCGGCAGGACCGGTTCGTGCGGCATGCCAGGCAGCACACCTATCACCGCGGCGCGCGCATTCACCAGCACCGCGCCCTGTTCGCGCAATGCGTAGGTGTAGAGTTCCTCATGACGGTTGTGGAACCGCTCAACAATCTGCGGCAACGGGTCGGCGACACTCCAGTCGATGTCGTCCAGCGGCACGTTGATCTCGAAGATCTGCTCGCCGTAGCGCATCTCCACCGAGCGCTGCACGCGCACCGGCCCGTCGAAAGACGCGCGCAGACGCGCGAATCCCTCCTGCTCCATTTCGGCGAACAGCCGTTTGATGCCGACGCCGTCCAGCCGCTCCGTGTCGCCGATATGCGTCCGGGAAACTTCGAAGCGCAGATCCGTCGCCAGCATGCCCCAGGCCGACAGCACCGCTGCGACGCGCGGCACGATGACCCGAGTCAAATCGAGCTGACGCGCGACATCCGTCACATGCAGCCCGGCGGCGCCGCCGAACGACAGCAGCGCGAAACGGCGCGGATCGACGCCGCGCCGCACCGAGACCAGACGAATGCCCTCCGCCATGTTGGTGTTGACCACGCGATGCACGCCTTCGGCCGCGGCGATGCGATCCACCTTCAGCGTGTTCGCAAGCCGATCCATTGCCTGCTCCGCAGCGCCACTGTCGAGCGTGCTGGCGCCGCCGAGGAAGTGGTGCGGATCGAGATAGCCGAGCACGAGGTTGGCATCCGTCACTGTCGGTTCGCGACCACCCTGGCCGTAGCACGCCGGCCCCGGCACCGCTCCCGCGCTTTCCGGACCGACATGCAGGATGCCGCCCGCGTCGACACGGCCGATCGAGCCGCCGCCGGCGCCCAGGCTGACGATGTCGAGGCTGTTCAGCGCCAGCCGATGCCCGCCGATGCCCCGTCCGCTCACCAGCGTGGGCTCGCCGTCGACGATCAGGCAGATATCCGTGCTGGTGCCGCCCATGTCGAACGGGATCAGGTCGTCGCTGTCGAGCAGTCGCGTCGCATAACGGCTGCCCGCGACACCGCCGGCGGGACCCGACAGCACGCCGCCGGCGGCCATGCGCGCCGCTTCGACGATCGGCGCGACACCGCCATGCGACTGGATGATCAGGATCGGCCCGCGATAGCCCGCCTCGACAAGCCGCTGTTCCAGCCTGCGCAGATAGCGCGACAGCGCCGGCCCGACATAGGCGTTCACCACCGTCGTCGAGACGCGGTCGAACTCCTTGATCTGCGGGAACACTTCGGACGACAGCGACACATATGCATCGGGCATCGCATCCGCGAGCGCGACCGCCGTTTCGCGTTCGTGCCGCGCATCGCGGTAGGCGTGCAGGTAGCACACCGCAACCGCCTCGACGCCGGCTCGTTTCAGTTCGGCAATCGCGGCATAGAGCGACGCGTGATCAAGCGGCGTCTCGATGCGGCCGTCGGCGCGCATGCGCTCCGTCACGCCGAAGCGCAGCGCACGCGGCACCAGTTGCTCCGGCGGCGGCATGCGGAGGTTATAGCGGTCGTCCTTCAGTCCCTCGCGCATCTCGATGACATCGCGATGGCCTTCGGTGGTCAGCAGCCCGACCTTGGCGCCCTTGTGCTCCAACAGGGCATTGGTGGCGACGGTGGTGCCATGCACGATGCGCTCGGTCTCGGCCAGCAGTTGGTTGCGGGGGAGGTGCAGGATATCCGCCAACCGACCGAGGCCGGCCATCACTCCGATCGAAGGATCCTTAGGCGTGGACGCGACTTTTGCCAGCGTGGAGCGGCCGCTGGCATCCACCGCGACAAGGTCGGTGAAGGTGCCGCCAACATCGATGCCGATCTTCAGCATGCGGGGAAGCGCCCCCTCCCCCCGACCCCCTCCCGCAAGGGGAGGGGGAGAACGTTGTCGTTGGATGTGCTGCCGCGCACTTCAGACGAACCCATTGATCGCGTCGCTTTCGCGCGCGGCCGGATCGCGTTTTGCAGCATCACCCCAGCCTCCGCCGCCGCCCGATTCGATTTTGAACACGTCGCCGGGACGGATCTCGATGCCCACCTCCTTCGTCTTCAGTGCGCGAGGCTGGCGGCCTTCTGAGTGCAAGACGTAGCGATGCGGCAGCCCATCTTTGCCACCCAGCATGCCGCAGGCCCCGTACTTCACGCCGTCGCCGGCGGTATTGCCGCGCGCCGGTTCGTCGATCTCCGCCACCATTTCCAGCACGCATCCGGGCCCGCCGCGATACTGACCGTCGCCGCCGGAACCGGGACGAAACTCATGCGTGCGGAAGAACAGAGGAAAGCGCACCTCGGTCACTTCCAGGCTGCCGAACTTGATGCCGCCCGCCGCCTGCCACTCGCCGCCCGCTGGCCAGCCATCGCCAACGGGTGAAGCACCGCCGCCAGGCCGCGCCTGGAACATGTGCCAGATGAACGGCTTCTGCGTGCGCGGATCGCGGCCCTGGATCGCGATGCGGAACCGTCGCCCCCAGCCTGCCATCGCACGATCAGGACAGGCCGGCGCAAGTGCCTTGATGATCGCCTCGATGATCTCCTGCGAACAGTGGTTGGTGCACAGCGTCACCGGCGCGCCTTCATTCGCCCACACGATTGTGCCTGGCTTCGCGATCACCGTCACCGGACGGAACGCTCCGTCGTTCTTCGGCGTGTGCGGATCAATCAGATAGGCGAGCGCCACCACCACCGCCGAGCGCATGTTCGGATAGGATGAATTGACGAATCCCACGACCTGTTCATGCGAGTCCGACAGATCGATGGTCAGGTCGCTGCCGCGCTTGGTCACGGTGGCGCGGACATGGATATCCTGGTAGCCGTGCCCATCATCGTCCAGAAATGCCTCGCCGTGGTAAACGCCGTCCGTCCATTGCGCGATCACCGCACGTGCCTGGCGTTCCGCGCCATCCAGCACCGCCTCGATCGCGGCGTTCGTCACGTCCCAGCCGAACTCGTTCGCCAGCGCCAGCAGCCGTCGTTGGCCAACATGCGCGGAACCGATCATCGCCGCGAGATCGCCGCGGAAATCGTGCGGATGACGGACGTTCGTCGCCAGCATCTCCAGCACGTCCCGTCGCACCTCGCCGCGGTCGTACAGGCGCAGCGGCGTAACGCGGATGCCCTCCTGCCAGATCTCGGTCGCGGCGGCATTGTAGGCGCCATGCGTGGAGCCGCCGATGTCGCTCTGATGCGCGCGGTTGATCGACCAGAACACCGGCCTGTCGTCCTGGAAGATCGGCACGAACGCGGTCAGGTCGGGAAGGTGGTTGCCGCCGTGATACGGATCGTTCAGCAGGAACACATCGCCCGGGTGGATGTCGTCGCCGAAGAAATCGTGCACCGACTTCGCCGCCCAGGGCAGCGCGCCGACATGGATCGGCACATGTTCGGCCTGCGCGATCAGGCGGCCGTCGATGTCGCAGATCGCGGTGGAAAAGTCGCGGCTGGAATTGAGGATCTGCGAGTAGGAGGTGCGCAGCATCGCCTCGCCCATCTCCTCGACGATGGCATGCAGCCGATGCTGCACGACCGAAACGGTCACCGGGTCGACAATGTGCTCCAAACGGGCCTCCTTTCACCGATCGACAGCACTCAACCGCCATCGTCATGGCCGGGCTTGTCCCGGCCATCAGTAGCGACACAGTGCTGCACGGATGGCCGGGACAAGCCCGGCCACGACGACTAAGGGTAGCATCATGGAGCGCCCGGTCCAGGTACACATCATCGGCGCTTCGGGTCGCAGCGGCGTTGCACTCTGCCGTTCGCTGCTGGGCGATGCAGGGCCATTCGTCCCCGTCGTGCGGAATGCCGATAAATGGCAGGCGACTGGCATTGGCGTCGCGCCACGCATCGCGGACCTGAACGATGCCCTCGCGCTTGACACCGCCCTCAAGGACGCCACACGCATCGTCTGCTGCGCTCACGCCCGCCACGCCGGCGCCGTGATCGACGCCGCGCCAACCCACGCACGCCTGATCTTCCTCGGCAGCACGCGCAAGTTCACCAGATGGCCGGATGCTCACGGCAGCGGCGTCCTCGCCGGTGAGGCCGCGTTCCTCGCGTCGGGGCGCGACGGAGTCATGCTGCATCCCACGATGATCTACGGTGCGCAGGGCGAGGACAACGTGCGGCGTCTCGCCGCCCTGCTGCGACGGGTGCCGATCGCGCCGTTGCCCGGGGGCGGCAAGGCTCTGGTGCAGCCCATCCACCAGGACGACGTCACCCGCGCAATTCGCGCCGCACTGGATCATGCCTGGGACGGACCGCAGTCGCTGGTGATCGCCGGGCCGGCGCCCCTGCCCTACGCCGATTTTGTCCGCGCGGTCGCAACCGCCGCGGGTCTGCGCCGACCGCGCATTATCGCCGTGCCGGCCGGCCTCCTGATGGCGGCGACTGCACTGCTCCGGCACATCCCGCGTCTGCCGCCGGTCCGCCCCGAAGAAATCCGCCGCCTGCTGGAAGACAAGGCATTCGACGTGGGTCCCATGCAGCGGACCCTCGGCATCCAGCCCATACCGCTGCAGGTGGGACTTGCGCGCACCCTCGCATCGCAGCACAACACATGACGCAAGTCCGGAGAACACGCCATGCCGATCATAAACCGCATCGCCGAGTTCCACCGCGAGATGACCGAATGGCGCCGCGACCTGCACGCGCATCCCGAGCTGGCGCTGCAGGAAACCCGCACCAGCGGCGTAGTTCAGGAAAAGCTGAAATCCTTCGGCGTCGACGAGATCATCACCGGCATGGCGCGCACCGGCGCGGTCGGCGTGATACGCGGCCGTGGCGACGGCACCCGCGCGATCGGTCTGCGCGCCGACATGGACGCGCTGCCGATCCTCGAGGAGACCGGAGCTCCTTACGCCTCGCAGAACCAGGGCGTGATGCACGCCTGCGGCCACGACGGCCACACCACCATGCTGCTCGGCGCGGCAAAATACCTGGCCGAGACACGCAACTTCGATGGCACGGTCTACGTGATCTTCCAACCGGCGGAGGAGAACCTGGGCGGTGGCCAGATCATGGTGAACGACGGGCTATTCGAACGCTGTCCGATGGAGATGGTGTTCGGCATGCACAACTGGCCGCAGATGCCGGCCGGCAACTTCGCCTGGCGCAACGGACCGATCATGGCGGCGGTGGCGAACATCGAGATCACCATCACCGGCAAGGGTACCCACGGCGCGCTGCCGCATTTCGGTGTCGACCCGATCGTGATCGCCGCGCAGATCGTCTCGGCGCTGCAGACCATCGTCGCGCGCACGATCGAACCGGTGGAAGGCGGCGTCGTCACCATCGGCCACATCAGCGGCGGCCACACCTACAACGTGATCCCCGAGACGGTTCGCATGCTGGGCACTGCACGCTGGTTCGAGCCGCGCGTCGGCGACCAGCTGGAAGCCGGTGTGCGCCGCCTGGCCACCGGCATCGCCGAAAGCTTCGGCGCCAAGGCGGACGTGGTGTTCGATCGCGCCTACCCAGCCACGGTGAACGATCCGGACGCCACCACGCTGACCCGCCGCGCCGCCGCGACCGTGGCGGGTGAGGCGCGCGTGACGCCGATGCAGAAGCCCGACCATGGGCGGCGAGGACTTCTCGTTCATGCTGAACGCCAAGCAGGGCAGCTACATCATGCTGGGCGCCGGCCGCGGCAAGGACGATGCGATGGTCCACCACCCGCGCTACGACTTCAACGACGAGATCTTACCGGTCGGCGCGTCCTACTGGGTGACGCTGGCCGAACAGCTGCTGCCGCGGACCGCGTAGCGGGCAAGCAAGTAAGGTTTCTCACAGAGAACGCCGAGGAACCAGGAAGGTCCACGGAGAAGAGTGAGAATGGATGCGCTTCGCGCGAAGCATCATCGCTCTGCCTCGGTGATTCTCAGTTCTTGTTCTGTAACCTCCGTGTGAAACCTTCCTTTTCATCGTCCCTTCGCCAGCCGTCGCTCGTACGCCTGCGCGAGCAACGTGCTTGGAAACAGCATCGCGAAGTAGATCAGCGCGACGACGGTATAGACCTCGAGCGGACGGTAAGTGTCCGCGGTGATCAGCGTCCCCTGGTACAGCAGATCCGGCACCGCGATGGTTGATACCAGCGAGGTGTTCTTGAGCTGGGTGATCGACTGGTTGACAAAAGGTGGAATCATCCGCTTCACCGCCTGCGGCAGGATCACCTTGCGCATCATCGCCCAGCGCCGCAGCCCTAGTGCGCGTGCCGCGTCCCACTGCCCGGATTCGATCGAGACGATACCGCCGCGAAAGATCTCGGCATAGAACGCGCCGGTGTAGCACGACAGCACCATCACCGCGGCGGCGGTGGCGGGGATCTGGATGTTCAGCAGAACCGGCAGCGCGTAGTAGAACCACACGATCTGCACCAGCAGCGGCGTGCAGCGGAATGCCTCGATGAAGGCAATCAGGGGAATGTTCACCAGCTTCGAGCGCGACAGCCGGCCAAGACCGATCAGCAGGCCGATGACCAGTCCGAGAAAAATGGTGCCGCCGGTGTAGGCCAGCGTGACCAGCACGCCCTTCCAGAAAAGCGGCGTGTAGCGCAGCAGGAACGCGAAGTCCCACTGGTAGTGCATGTGGCTTAGAAGGTCAGCGTCGAGGGAATCTGCTCGCGCGTGACGCCGAACTTTGTCAGCCCGTCGAGCAGCCATTCACGGATCTGGCCGGTGCCGCGATTGAAGTCGATCCAGGCATTGATGACATCGGCGAAACGCGGATCGGGCTCGCGCTGCAAACCGAGACAGCTTGGCAGCGCGACAAGCGGACCGGTCAGCAGATGGTAGCTGCCCAGTGACGGGTTCTTGCCGATGGTGGACAGGCCGAGGATGGCCGCCAGGATGTGGACGTCGGCGCGACCGGACTGCATCGCCAGCGTGCACTCGTCGCGGGTCTTGTAACCGGTGAGCTGCGCCTTCGGTGCATAGCGCTTGGCCGCAGTCTCGTGCAGCGAGCCGATGTCGTAGACGATCCTGATCTCGGGCTTGTTGATGTCGTCCCAGGTGGTCGGTTCCAGGCCCTGGCGCGCGATGCAGCCGAACGGGTGGACGATCATCGGATGGGTGAAGCCGATCGACAGCGCGCGCTGCGGCGTCGGGTTCAGCGCGAAGGCGAGATCCACCTTGTTGGACTGCAGGTCCAGCACCGAGTTGCCATAGGTGGATTCGATATAGGCGAGCTGCGCGTCGAACACCTTGGCGATGTCCTTCGCCATCTCGATGCAGGCGCCGCTCCATTCACCGGAGGAAATATCCTTCTGGAAATACGGCAGCTCGCCCGGGAGTGCCGCGATGCGCAGCGTCTTGGTGCGGCGCACGCGGTCGAAGGTGGTTTCGTTGGCGGACTGTGCATGGGCGGAACCGGTCATGGCGGCGGCCGGCAGCAGCGCAGCAGCGCCGGCCAGGGCCCGGCGGCCGAGTTGCGTGGTCATGTTTGTGTCTCCCAGTTTGGAGGACCCGATCCTCAATCCGTTGGGCGCGGCTTACAATCCCATCGGCCTCGCCAGGCACCTCGGAGACGGTGCATACTCGACCCCACCATCCCGCGAGGTATCGTCATGCGACCGCACGCCGAAGCCAGGATCGCCCGACTGGCGGACTCCGAGACCGTCTCGTTCGGACCGCTGGCGGACTACAACAAGCTGACCGGCGACGACGGGTTGCCGATCTTCACCGGTGTGCAGACCTGCAAGCCGGGATATCGGACTCCGCTGCACTGGCACCCCTACGTCGAGTGCCTGTTCATCATCGAGGGCGCGATGGAGGCTTGGCTGGAAGGCCAGGAGGACCGGCCGGCCCGTCTGGAGGCCGGCGACATGATCGCCCTGCCCGCCTGCGTGCCGCACGTATTTCGCAACGCCGGCCCAGGCCAGTTGCGCCTGCTCGGCATCCACGGCTCGCCTACGCGAATCGTGCACCGGATCGAACCGGACGCGTGATGCTCAAGTTGTCATTCCCGCGAAAGCGGGAACCCAGAGCCGGCAGAAAGTACGGTAACCCCTGGGTCCCCGCTTTCGCGGGGATGACAGCCGTTTGGCGTCAGTCGTTGCGCGTCAGACGCTGGATGACGAGGTCGGTGTCCATCACGTCCCCGAAGATCGCGTAGAACGCGATGAGCGAGGCGTTGTGCTCCTCCATGGTCATCGCCGCGTTGGCGTCGCTCACCATGACGGTCTTGAAGTTGGTCATCATCGCGTCCCGCGCCGATGATTCGCAGCAGACATTGGTGACCGTGCCGGTGATCAACACGGTATCGAAGCCCCGCGAGCGCAACCGGTACGGCAGTTCGCTGGTGCCTGGCAAAAAGGCACTGAAGCGGTACTTGCGGACAATCTCGTCCTCCGGCCGCACATCGAGTTCGGGCCACAGTTCCTGACCTTTGGCGCCTTCGCTCATAGCGGCGATGCGGCGCGCGCGGCTCTGCGGCGTCAGCATGGTATCCGCGTTGCTCCATTCGATCGCATTGCGTTGGTCGAATGTGTTCTTGATCCAGAACACGCCGCCGCCGGCCGCGCGTACCACCGACGCGAGCCGGTTCACGTTCGGCACAATCTCACGCGCCATCGGGCAAACTGCATGGCCCACCTCGTCGTCCATGAAAGCATTCTGCAGATCGACCACGATCAGCGCCGTGCGCCGCGGGTCGAGATCGGCATGCGGGTGCACGACGCCGCAGCGCGCGATCACGCGCGCCGTCACCTCTGCCGGAACATCGAACCAAGTCATGGCCACCCCATGTGCCGTCATGCATCCGCCTCCACGCCGAGTGCCGCCAACTCCGCGACGATGCCGCGACGCTTCGCGTCGAGCTCATCGATCGACAGACGCTGGAGCCGACCGAGGAACTCCGGCGATGCCGAGAATCCGCTGTAGTGGGTCGAAGCGGCGCCCTCGATGGACAGCCGGATCGAGCTATCGCCTGGCAACTTGATGAACGCCTCGAAGTCCGCGGGTTCGGCACGTTCCGCGTGTCCGATCAACTCCTTGATGCCGTTCAGTTCGCCAACAAGGTGATTTACCCGGTCGATATCCTGGATCTTCATGCGTAGGCCCCCGCCGCAAATGTCGCATGCAATCAACTCATGTGTCAGGCACTGATGCAAGCAGGATCACCGACTACGCCGATGCGCGCGCCGAAACGCATTGTCCGCCGTCGGACGGTGTCATGACGCGGCCAGGCGGGCAACGCCTCATGCGCGGGATCGCCGTTCCGCACGAATGCGATCCACGCACGGCGCATTGCGGCTGACAGATCCGCCATCTGCGCCGCGTCGCCACCTGCCAGCATCGCCGCATCGTTCCATGCGTCGGGATTGCCGAAGACGAATGGCAGATCGATGCAGTGGCATGATTTGAAGCGCATACCAGGCGGCGCCCAATCGAACAGGTAGGCGTAAGCGTTGCCGCCACGTGCCGCGACCGCCTCGGCAAGGCGCATCGCCGGAAGCAGGAATGTCTCGTCCGTGCCCAGATCGGCCAGCAGGTCCATGGCACTCGCCCCTGGCCGGCGCGCACGATAGCGCGCCAGCGCCGCCTCGCCGCCGAAGCGCGCGATCAGCGCATCGGCGGACGGGTTCTCCATTGCGGGGTCGACGGCATAGAAAGCATGCACCTCATCGGCCGTCGCGCCGATCAGCACGTCCTTCCCGTCGGCGCCATCGGCGATCGCACCGAGCATTTCCGCCTGCTTCATTGCTGACGGCAGCACCGGCATGAACATCGGCATGGTCTGCGCGAAACGCGCGTACGCCTGCGCCAGCTCGGCCTGTGCGCGCGAGCAGACGCGGCACCTCGACAGCCCGCAGAGCGCGCCAGAGCATCGCCCGCATGCGCATCGATATCGAGCAGACGAAGCAACTGGTCCGCGCGCTCCGTTGCCATCGCTGAAGTGTAGACGCCGCGACCGAACCCGCCGCTTTGCATGATGGCACGCCGGAACAGGTTGCGCGCTGTCCGGCAGCATCAGCAGCCGACCGATCGAGGTCGCGCCGGCAGACTGGCCCATGACGGTCACGCACGCTGGATCGCCGCCGAACGCAGCGATGTGGTCGCGCACCCAGGCGAGCGCCGCGATCATATCGGATGTGCCTGCCTCGACATCCACGATGCCCGGCCGATGCAGCCATCCCAGCGCGCCCAGCCGATAGTTCACGCCGACAAAGACCAGGTCGCCTTCGCGCGCCAGGCGCGAACCGTCGTACCAGTCGAGCGAACCGGCGCCGGAGATCCAGGCGCCGCCATGCAGCCACACGAGCACCGGCCGCATCTTGCCGTCTGGCGCCGGCGTGCAGATGGTCAGAGTCAGGCAATCCTCGTCCTGCGGTCTCGAGAAATCGCCCATCGCCACGCGGAGGCCGCGAGGGAAGCTGCGGCGCGATCGGTCCATGCCGCGTCGCATCGCGCTGCCCGTTCCAGCGCCGCACGGGTGCGGCCGGCGCAAAGCGCAGTTCGCCGACTGGTGGTGCGGCGTAGGGCACGCCGCGGAACGCCGCGATGCCATCGGTGAAGACACCGCGCAGATCGCCAAGCGCGGTGTGGGCAACCGGTTCATCCGCCATCGCGCAGCTCCTGGCCCAAATGATTTATGTGCAGTCTCCGTCTGGGGTCTTACAGCTCTTCCACCTGGTCCACCCCAGGCAGTGTCTTCATCGCCTGCGCCAGCCGCGGCGTGACGTTGAAGCCGCCAGGCAATGCGATCTCCACGCTCTGCGTCGTGCCCAGACGCGGCACCAGGATCACCCGACCCTTGCCGCTGCCCTCGCGCCCCAGCAGGTCGCGAATATGCGGCACCGCGGCGGTCTCGCGCAGCCAGATGCGAATCGCCGCACCCGCGCTGGCCGCGGCATGATCGAGTGAAGAAACATCCTGAGCGGTGATCCGCAGCGCCTCGCCATCCTGCCGGAGATCGGCAGCGACAAGCACATTCGCGCCGCTGGTCAGCAAATCGCGCGCGCGCGCGAGCACTTCGGCGAACAGCGTCACCTCGCAGGAGCCGGACGCGTCGGTGATGCGCACCCAGGCCATCCGGTTGCCGGTGCGGGTCACGCGTTCCTTCTGCGCGACCACGGTGCCGGCCAGCCGCACCCGCGTAACGCCGGCCTGCGCAACCGATTCCACCTGCGCGCATTGTGTCGTGCCCATCCGGCGCAGCGCCTTGGCGTAGACGTCGAGCGGATGTGCGGTGAGATGAAACCCGATGGCCTCGGCTTCGAAATTCAGCCGGTCCATCGGCGCCCAGTCAGGCATGTCGGGCAGACGCAGCGATTCCCTGGAACTGCCGGACGGTGCGCCGAACAAAGCGATCTGCCCGCTTGCCTTCTCCTCCGCCGTCGACTGCGCGCGCCGCAGGATCGCCTCCGCGGCGGCGAACAGCCGCGCGCGGTTCGGCTCCAGCGTGTCAAACGCGCCGGCGCGGGTCAGGTTCTCGATCTGCATGCGGTTGAGCTGGCGCGGATCGACACGGGCGGCAAGGTCGGCAAGGTCGGTGAAGGGCAGTGCGCCGCGCGCCGCGACCAGCGCCTGCATCGCGGCGAACCCAACCCGCTTTACCGCGGCCAGCGCATAGCGGATCGCCAGGCCGCCGTCCTGCGTGCGTTCAACCGAGAAGTCGGCACCGGAGAGGTTGATGTCCGGCGGCAGGATGCGGATGCCCGAACGCGCCGCCTCCTCGCGCAGTGCCGCCAACCGGTCGGTGTTGCCAAGGGCCAGGCTCATGCAGGCCGCGATGAACACCTCGGGGTGATTCGCCTTCATCCAGGCCGTTTGGTACGCGACCAGCCCATAGGCCGCAGCATGCGACTTGTTGAAGCCGTAATCAGCGAACTTCGCCATGAGTTCAAAAACCTCGGTGGCCTTCGCCTCCGGAATGCCGCGCGCCATTGCACCCGCGACAAAGGTCTCGCGCTGCGCCTCCATCTCGCTGCGGATCTTCTTGCCCATGGCGCGGCGCAGCAGATCGGCGCTGCCAAGGCTGTAGCCGCCCATCTTCTGGGCGATCTGCATCACCTGCTCCTGGTAGACCATGATGCCGTAGGTCTCGCCCAGGATTTCCGCCAGCTCGGGATGCGGCGCCTGCCATTTCTCGCCGTGCTTGCGCCGGCAGTAGTCGGGGATGTGCGCCATCGGGCCGGGCCGGTACAGCGCCACCGCCGCGATCAGATCGTCGAACCGGTCGGGTCGCATCTGGCGCAGCACGTCGCGCATGCCCTGGCCTTCGAGCTGGAACACCCCGCCGGCGTCGCCACGCTGCAGCATTTCGTAGGTCTTCGGATCGTCCAGCGGCAACCTGTCGATATCGACCTCGATGCCAAGACCGGACAACATCGCCTTTGCGCGCTGCAGGATGGTCAATGTCGTCAGGCCAAGAAAATCGAACTTCACCAGACCCGCCTGCTCGACATGCTTCATCGAATACTGCGTGACGAGGAAATCCGAGCGCGGATCGCGGTACAGCGGCACCAGCTCGATCAGCGGCCGGTCGCCGATCACCACGCCGGCGGCATGCGTGCTGGCGTGGCGATACAGCCCCTCGATTTGCAGCGCGATCTCCAGCAGTCGAAAAATACCTTCGTCCTCGTCGCGCATCAAACGCAGGCGCGGCTCGCCGGCGATCGCCTGCTGCAGGTTCACCGGCTGCGCCGGATTGTTCGGGATCAGTTCGGCGACCTTGTTCACCTGGCCGAACGGCAGGCCGAGCACGCGGCCCACGTCGCGCACCGCGGCACGCGCCTGCAGCTTGCCGAAGGTGATGATCTGCGCGACACGATCCGCGCCGTATTCGCGGCGCACGTAGTCGATCACCGCATCGCGGCCTTCCTGGCAGAAGTCGATGTCGAAGTCCGGCATCGACACGCGTTCGGGATTGAGGAAGCGCTCAAACAGCAGATCGAAGCGGATCGGGTCGAGGTCGGTGATCGTCAGCGCCCACGCGGCCACCGAGCCGGCGCCTGACCCGCGGCCCGGACCCACCGGTATGCCCTGCGCCTTCGCCCACTGGATGAAGTCCGCGACGATCAGGAAGTAGCCGGCGAAGCCCATCGAGACGATCACCGACAGCTCGTAATCGAGGCGTTCGCGATAGCGCGCGCGGATGGCGCCATCGGCAGCCATTGCATCCATGCGGCGGTCGAGCCCTTCGATCGCCATGGCCCGCACGGTTTCGTCTTCGGTGCTGCCTGCGCGCACCTTGGGAGAGACCGGCAGCAGCGGCCTGCGTGTTGCCATCATCACCGCGCAGCGCCGCGCGATCGCCAGCGTGTTGTCGCAGGCCTCGGGCAGATCGGCGAACAGGACCCGCATGTCCGCGGCCGGCTTGAACCAGTGCTCCGGCGTGACGCGCCTGCGGTCGCGTTCGGACAGCAGCCGCCCATCGGCGATCGCCAGCAGCGCATCGTGCGCCTCGTGCATGTCGGGCGTGGCGAAGTAGCAGTCGTTGGTCGCGACCAGGGGGATGCCGGCAGTGTCCGCCAGGGCGATCAGGCCAGGCTCGACGGCACGCTCGCTGTCCAGGCCGTGGCGTTGCAGCTCCATCGCCACGCGATCGGGGAACGCCTCGGTGAAACGGGCGAGCAGACGTTCGGCTTCGGTCTTCTGGCCTTCGGTCAGCAGCCGCCCGAGGGGCCCGGTCGCGCCACCGGTCAGTAGAAGCAGCCCGGCAGCGTGGCCGGCGACCGCATCCAGAGCGAGTTGCGGCTTCAGGCCCGGATCGCTGTCCAGGAAGCCATTCGAGGAGAGGCGCTGCAGGTTGGCGAGTCCGGTCGCGTCCTGTGCCAGCAGCACGATCGGGTCGGGCGGCAGGCGCGGATTGTCGGAGCGGGTCAGCCCGATCTGGCAGCCGATGATCGGCTGGATGCCCTTGTCGGCACAGGCCTGGCTGAACTCCAGCGCGCCGAACAGGTTGGCGGTATCCGTGATCGCCACCGCCGGCATCAGCGCCGCTTGCGCCAGGGCCGGGATTTTCTCCGCCTTGATGGCGCCCTCGCTCAACGAATAGGCGGAATGGACGTGCAGATGGACGAAATCGGCGTGGGGCATGCGGGCAGTATGTAGGCCCCCCGTCGAGTCCGGCCAAACGCTTGCGCATCGCGGGCCGTCACCTTATTCATGGTCGACTGGTTGGAGACTAGACTATGGAGACCGTAGGCGCCTTCGACGCGAAAACCCACCTCGCTTCTCTGCTCGAACGTGTGGAGAAGGGAGAGACATTTGTGATCACGCGCCACGGCAAGCCGGTGGCTCAGCTTTGTCCGGTAGAAAAGCGCGATCCTGCCCGGATTGCGCGGGTCCTCGAACGCTTCGAGGCCATCGCCCAGGAACAAACGCTCGACGGTGACTGGCGCGAATTCCGCGACGCCGGCCGAAAATGGTAGGTTTCTTTGTTCTCGATGCGTCGGTCACCGCCGCGTGGTGTTTCGCCGACGAAGCGACACCTGCCAGCCAGGCATTGCGTCGGAGTCTTGTGGACAGCACAGCCGTTGTGCCGCGGCTCTGGCATACCGAAACCGCCAATTTGCTGCTGGTCGCAGAGCGGCGCCGGCGCATCACCGCGATACGCTGCACCGAGCTTCTCGGATTCCTGTCGGCAATTCCGCTAAGGACAGAAGACGAGCAGCAACGAATTCCTGGCCCGGTGCTGGATCTTGCACGTAAGCACGGGCTGACTGTCTACGATGCCATTTATCTCGATCTTTCCCTGCACCAAGCCCTGCCACTCGCGACACGCGACAAGGACCTGCGCAAGGCGGCGCTGTCCACGGGCGTTCCATTGATTGACACGTAGCAAATCCCACCGCGCCCATATCCTGCCCGGTTCCGGCCGATACACTTGCTGGCAGTAGCCCGGCTGCCTGAGGCGGCGTCCTCACCCGACTGTTACTCCGACAAAGTTGTACCTCAGAAGTAAGATTCGCTGGCCCGATTCGGGAGCGAACCATGAGCCAGGCCGCAGCGTCCGCATTGCCGGGTACGCGCGATCCGATCAGCAATGTGCTCAAATGGATTCTGCTGGCCGTCGCCGTGGCGACCTTCGCGCTGCTGGCATGGGCCACGGTGGAGACCTACGAACGGGCGCCGCCGCAGCCCGACCGCTTCACCGGACCCGATGGGGCGGTGCTGATGACCGCCGATGGCATCCTTGCGGGCAAGGCCGGCTTTCAGAGGGCCGACCTGATGGATTACGGCAGCCTGTATGGCATGGGCTCGTACCTATGGACAGGACTACACCGCAGGGACCCTGACCCGGCTTGCCGGATTGACCGAGGGGCGCATCGCACAGGCGCAGTTCGGCAAGCCGTTCGACGCACTGCCGCCCGACCAGCAGGCGGCGGTGAGAAGCGTGATGCGGGAGCAGTTGCAGCGCGTCGACCTCACGCAGCAAACCGTCAGGGTTCCCGATGCGCTGGCCGGGGCCATCACCGCGCTGCGCGACGACATCGCCAAGGGCCTCGCAACAACTGACCTCGAGACCGGGTGGACGCCTGCCTACAGCCTCACCGCGGACGATATGCTGCGGACCGGCGAATTTCTGATCTATTCCGCGCTCACGACCGTGGCGCGCCGCCCGGACGTGAGCTGGTCCTGGACGGAGAATTGGCCGTACGAACCCGAGGTCGGCAACACGCCCACGACAAACACCTTCATCTGGACGTGGGCGAGTTTCTGCTTCACCTTTCTCGCGTTCGGCCTCGTGCTGTTCATCTACGAGTTCTGGCTGAACCATCCTGACGATGCTCCGATGGATCCGGTCCTGGCACGGTTCGGCCCGCTGACCGACAGTCAGCGCAGGGTCGGCAAGTACTTCCTGGTCGTGGCGATCGTGCTGCTGGTGCAGATTGCCGCCGGCGCCATCATGGCGCACGCCTACTATGACCGGCGCAGCTTCTATGGCGTTCCGCTGCACGACATTCTGCCATTCAACTTCCTGCGGGACGTGCACATCCAGACGCCGATCGTCTGGATCGGCGTGTCGTGGATCGGTGCCGGCCTGTTCCTGGCACCGGCCATCGCCGGCGGGCGTGAGGCACGCGGTCAGGGCCTGCTTGTCGAACTGCTGTTCTGGGTCACGCTGGTGATCGTCGCGGGCGCTCTGATCGGCAACTGGCTCGGCATCATGGGCTACATCGACCGTGGCTGGTTCTGGTTCGGCAACCAGGGCCTGTCCTACATCCAGCTCGGCCGCTTCTGGCAGATCGGCTTCTTCATCGGGCTCATACTGTGGAGCCTGCTGGTGTTCCGCGCGCTGTGGCCGACCGCCGCGATGCTGTGGCAGGCGACGCGGCAGTTCTGGTCCGGCAGGATCCAGCTCGAGCACCTGATCTGGGCATCCACCATCAACATCGCCGTGCTTTATGCGTTCGGCATGATCCCGCTCACCGGCATCGAGAGATCGTTCACGCTCACCGACTTCTGGCGCTGGTGGGTGGTGCATCTTTGGGTAGAGCAATCGTTCGAATTCTTTGCAGCCAGCATGAGCGCCTACCTGCTGATGGCGGTCGGTCTGGTGTCGCGCAAGCTCGCCGAGCGGGCGGTGTATTTCGAGCTGATCCTGATCTTCCTGGGCGGCGTGATCGGCACCGGCCATCATCTTTACTGGGCGGGCGGGCCGAGCATGTGGGTGCCGATGGGCAGCATGTTCTCATTCATCGAGGTGCTGCCGCTGGTGCTGCTGATCATCGAGGCGATCCGGCAATACCAGCTCATCAGGGTGCATACGGCTTTCAACTACAGGCTTGCCTACAAATACGTCATCGGGGCGGCATTCTGGAACTTCGTCGGCGCAGGCGTGTTCGGTGGCGGCACGCTGAACGCGCCGCTGGTCAACTACTACGAGCACGGCACCTTCCTCACGCTGAATCACGCGCATACGGCACTGTTCGGTGCGTTCGGCCTGCTCGCCATCGGCCTGGTCTATTTCTGCCTGCGCTATGCGGCGGGCGAGCGCATTCGGTTCGACGAGCGGCTCGGGGTGTGGGCGTTCTGGCTCTACAATGCCGGACTGCTGCTGTGGATAGCGCTCAACTTCTTCCCGATCGGCTGGCAGCAGCTCAACGCTGTGTTCGAGCATGGCCTAGCCTATGCGCGCAGCGTCGAGTTCTACAACACAACCCTGGTGTGGCAATGGCTGCGCCTGCCGGGCGACGTGGTCTTCGGGGTGGCCGCCCTGCTGATGGCGTGGGACATCCTGATCAAGCTCGGTCCGCTGTATCCGCGTTTCGTCGAGCGCATCACCCGTCGCCCCGTGTCGCGGGTGCGTGCGCAGCCAGGCGAGTGATATTGACCGGCGAATAGATTGAGGTACGGCACGGCCCCCACCGTCATGACCGGGCGTGACCGGCTTGACCCGGATCAAGTTCGGGGACGGCCATGACGGTGGGCGGTCCATGCGAACCGACCGAGAGTCAATGTCAACGGTGGCTGGCATCACGCGCGCGGCTACCGCGCCCGCATCGTTACCGGCAGGCTCTCCAGGCCACGCATCGTGTTGTTGTAGCGGCGGCGGACCTGCACGCTGATCTCGATCGACCCGACCCTGCGCGCGAGTGCGCTCAGTACGCACTCACCTTCGAGCCGCGCCAGCACCTGGCCGACGCACTGATGGATGCCGTAGCCGAAACCCACATGGCCGGCGCTGCGACGTTCGATGTCGTATTCGTCCGGACGCTCCCACTTGCGCGGATCGCGGTTGGCCGCGCCGAGGAACATCAGGACCTTCTCGCCCTCGCCAATGGTCCGGCCTGCCAGTTCCACCTCGCGCGTCGTCGTGCGGAAGAAGGTCTGCACCGGCAATTCGAAGCGGATCGCCTCCTCGAATGCCGCGCGCGCGAGGCCCGGGTTGTCGCGCAGCCTGCGGAACTGATCGGGGAACCGCGCGAGGCAATAGACCGCGGCGCCGATACCGCTCACCGTCGTGTCGACGCCGGCGGTGAGGATGGATCGGACGACCAGCGGCGCCTCCTCGGGCGTCAGCCGGCCCGCATCCGCCGCGGCATGGACAGCCGCCCCGAACCCATCCGGTGCGAGGGCTTCACGCCGCGTCTGTGCCTGCACCCAGGCCAACACAGGTTCGGCGTCGCGCATCGCTTCCTCGAAGTAGCCATTGCGTGGGCCGAACGCGTTGAACGCCATGTTGCCGTAGGGCAGCAGATACCGCCGGTTCTCCACCGGCATGCCCACCGCATCGGGAAACACCTCGAGCGGGTAGGCCTCCGCGAGTTCCGTCACCGCATCGAAGTTGCCGCGGTTCAGCAGATTGTCGATCAACCGGTCCGCTGCTTCGGCGAACCTTCCGCGCAGACCGCGGATGGCAGCGGGCGACAGCACGTCATCCAGGACCTTCCGCGCCCGGTCATGCAGCGGCGGGTCAGCCTCCAGCAGAAGGCTCGGCACACGCCACGGCTTCTCCTTGCTGAAGTCTGCCAATCCCACCCCACGCGCCGACGAGAAGGTGCGCCAGTCGTTCAGAACGTCGTACACCTCCTGGTAGCGAGCCACCGCCCAGGCATCGTAGCGCGAAAGCCGCACCACAGGCCCCGCCTCTCGCAATGCATCCTGCGCAGGATACGGATCCGCAAAGTAGTCGGCGGAGAACGGGTCGAGGTCGGAAGCCGGCCCGGAAGAAGTGTGCGTGTCCATGGCATTGCCTTCCTATCGACAGCAGCTCAAACCGGCACCACCCTTCCCTCGCGCAGTGTGACCGTGCGGTCCATGCGCGCCGCCAGGTCGGGGTTGTGGGTAGCGATCAGCGCGGCGACGTTCTCGCGGCGCACCATCGCCAGCAGTTCCTCGAACACCACCGACGCGGTCGCCACATCGAGGTTGCCGGTCGGTTCGTCGGCCAGCAGCACCTTCGGCGCATTGGCCAGCGCACGGGCAATTGCCACGCGCTGCTGCTCGCCGCCCGACAGCTTGCCCGGCGGGTGTCCGGCGCGCGGCTCCAGGCCGAACGAGGCAAGCAGCGCCATGGCACGCTCCGCAGCCAGCTTGCGCGGCCTGCCGGCGATCATCTGCGGCAGCACCACGTTCTCCAACGCCGAGAATTCGCCGAGCAGATGATGGAACTGGTAGACGAACCCGATCGTGTCGCGCCGGATCGCGGTGCGCGCGGCATCGGCCAACGCGCCGGCGTCGCGTCCCTCGATGAAGACCGAGCCGCCATCGGGCTTTTCCAGCAGGCCGGCGAGATGCAGCAAAGTCGACTTGCCGGCCCCCGATGGCGCGACCAATGCGACGATCTCGCCGGCATGCAGTTCCATGTCGACGCCGCGCAGCACGGGAAGCTCGCCGGCCTCGGTGCGGTAGATCCGGCGCACATCGCGCAGCACGAGCGGTTCATTCATGCCGCAGCGCTTCGACCGGATCGGTGCGCGCCGCGCGCCAGCTTGGATACAGCGTTGCCAGCAGCGACAGGGCAAGCGCCATGACGACCACCTGCATCACCTCGTGCCAGTCCAGCCGGGCCGGCAGATGCGTCAGGTAGTACACTTCGGGGTTGAACACCGAGGTGCCGGTGACCGCCTCCACCCAGTGCTGGATCGTCTCGATGTTCCAGCAGAACGCCACGCCAAGCAGCAGGCCGAGCACGGTGCCGGTGATGCCGACCGAGGCGCCGCACATCAGGAAGATGCGCATCACCGCGCCGCGCCCCGCTCCCAGCGTACGCAGCACGGCGATGTCGCGCGTCTTGTCCTTCACCATCATGATCAGCGACGAGATCACGTTGAACGCGGCGACCAGGATGATCAGCGTCAGGATCAGGAACATGACGTTCTGTTCCACCTGGACCGCGGCGAAGAAGCTGTTGTTGCTCTGCTGCCAGTCGACGATCTGCACAGGCACGTCCTTCAGTGCATCGAAGATCGCACGGTGCACGGCGAAGACGCGCTCGGGGTCGCTCAGCATCACCTCGAGCTGGGTGGCCGCATCCGGCTTCTGGAAATACACCTGCGCGGCTTCGAGCGGCAGGAAGACGTAGGCGCTGTCATATTCGTTCTCGCCCACCTGGAAGATCGCGGCGACCTTGTAGGCGCGCACGCGCGGCACCGTGCCGAACGCGGTCGCCGCGCCCTGCGGCGAAATGAGCGTCAGCTCCGAACCGATGCCAAGCGCGAAGCGCCGCGCCAGTCCCACGCCGACCGCGATCGCATCGTCGCCCTGGAACTGATCCAGCGAACCGGCGAGCAGATGATCGCTGACCGCATGCAGCGATTTCAGATCGTCCGGGCGGATGCCGCGCACGAAACCGCCGGATGACTGCCCCTGCCCACCGCTCAGCAGGACCTGGCCATCGATCACCGGAATGACCGAGACGACATCGGGGATCTTGCGGATGCGCGCGGCGACGTCATCGTAGTTGGCGAGTTGGCCGCCTGCGCCATAAACGCCGAGGTGGCCGTTGAAGCCCAGGATGCGCGAGAGCAGGTCCACCTTGAAGCCGCCCATCACGCTCATCACGATGATCAGCGTGGCGACACCAAGGGCGATGCCGACGAGGGAGAAGATTGCGATCACGGAGACGAAGCGCTCGCCGCGCCGTGCGCGCAGGTAGCGTCCGGCGACCGCGCGTTCGAAGGGTCCGAACATCAGAATTCACCACAAAGACACAAAGGCACGAAGAATCCAAACCCCATCATGCATTGCCTTGGTGTCTTTGTGGCGAATCCTAGGCGACCCGCGCCAGCGCATCGTCCGGCGACAGTTCACTGCGCTCCCCGGTCGCGCGCCGCTTCAGCTCGACCTTGCCTGAAGCAGCGCCACGCGGTCCGACGATGATCTGCCACGGATGACCCATGAGGTCGGCATCGGCGAATTTCGCCCCGGCCCGCTCCTCGCGATCGTCGTACAAAGCGGCCGCGCCAAGCTTCTCGTACAACGCCTCGCACAGCGCATCGCATGCCGAATCGCCGCGCCGCAAGTTTAAAATCGCCGCGTTGAACGGCGCGATGGCGTCGGGCCAGATGATGCCCGCGTCGTCGTGGCTCGCCTCGATCACCGCGCCGACCAGCCGCGAAACGCCGACGCCGTAGCTACCCATCTCGGGATGAACCGGCTTGCCGTCCGCCGTCGCCACCGTGGTGTTCATCGCCTTGGTGTATTTGCTGCCGAAATAGAAGATGTGGCCGACCTCGATGCCGCGGCCTTCCCGTCGGCGCATCGGATCGACCCGCGCCCACTTCACCGGGTCATGCTTCTCGTCGGTGGCGGCATACATCGATGTCATCTGCGTGAAGAATGCCTCCAGGTCGTTCGCGTTGTAATCGAACCGCGCATTGACCCAGTCGATGTTCTCGAAATCGGCGTCGTAATACACTTGGCTTTCGCCGGTCGGCGCGAGGATAATGAACTCGTGGCTCAGGTCGCCGCCGATCGGACCGCTGTCCGCCTCCATCGGAATAGCCTTCAGCCCCATGCGCTGGAACGTGCGCATATAGGCCAGCATCATCGTGCGATAGCTCACCACCGCGCCGGCATAGTCGAGATCAAACGAATACGCATCCTTCATCAGGAACTCGCGTCCCGCGCATCACGCCGAACCGCGGCCGCACCTCGTCGCGGAACTTCCACTGGATGTGGTAGAGGATCTGCGGCAGCTCGCGATAGGAATGCACCGACTGGCGGAACAGGTCGGTGATCATCTCCTCGTTGGTCGGCCCATACAGCATGTCGCGTTCGTGCCGGTCGCGGATGCGCAGCATCTCCTTGCCGTAATCCTCATACCGCCCGCTCTCGCGCCACAGCTCCGCCGGCTGGATGGTCGGCATCAGCACTTCCTGCGCACCCGCCGCGTTCTGCTCCTCGCGCACGATGCGCTCGATGTTCTTCAACACGCGAAGGCCGAGCGGCAGCCAGGCATAGATGCCCGCGGAGGTCTGCCGCACCAGGCCCGCTCGCAGCATCAGCCGGTGCGACGCGATCTGCGCCTCTGCTGGCGTCTCTTTCATGGTCGGGATGAAACTGCGGGACAGGCGCATCGCGTGGGGTCCGTCTGGTTGCGGGCGGCGGACCCTAACCGGCGGCGGCCGGTCCCGCCAGACCTGTCGCGCGCCGCACCCAATCTAATTGTGCGCTGCACAATGCAGTGTTCGCAATAAACTATCTGTCACTACGCCGAATCTGAACAAAACGACGTGACTCTTCGCCAGCGAGCAGTTAACAAAACGCCGGCCCCGGATGCTCGCGGCATCGGGCCAGGTTTGGGGAGGAAACGCGATCACACGGCAGGTCGGAGGTGCCGGGCGCCTCCCCCTGACCGTGGTGATCGCCCGCGGTTCTGACGACAGGACGCTAATCGCTCGGCGCGGCGAACCAGCCATGACGGAAACTCACATAGTCGCTGGTGATCAGCAGCCATGCGCCGAACCAGACGACTGCCGGCAACCAGCGTGGTGACGATCACCTTCATCAGAATGCGCGGGCGCTCCGGGGCGCCGCGCCAGCCGCTCTGTTCATCGGCGTCCTCGACCGGACGCGTGCCGATCGGCAACACGGCGAACAGCACGGTCCACCAGATCAGCACGTAGACGACGAGGCCGGTGAACCAGTTCATCGGTCCCCTCGCACGTCAGGGCGTGGCGTGTCCCGGCGATGACGATCGGGGAACGTGTTCACTAAATCCGCAGCAGGTGCACATCCACGAGTGGGCGCTTCTGCAAGCGCTTGCCGAGCGCGCGACGCAATGCCGCACGCGCGGCATCGGTGAGTGCCGCATTGTCGCTGCGAAGCGAGGCCGGCAGGTCCGCGACAGCATCGGCGAACTCTCCGCTGATGCGCTTGAGTTCCGGATCGTCGCTGTCGAACAGACCGGGCGCGCTGATCAGCGGATCGCCGCGCAGCCTGCCGTTCGCATCGACCGCCAGGCTCGCCAGCACGACACCGTTGAACAGCATCCGCCGGCGCGCCGACATCACGCCGCCGGCCAACGGCGTGAGCCGGTTGCCATCCAGCACCAGCCGGCCGACGGGTGCGCTGTCCACCACTTCCGCCAGTCCCGGCGCCAGGCTGAGGATGTCGCCGTCCTCCAGCAGGATCGGCTTGGCGCCGGCCTCCTGCGCAAGCGCGGCGTGCGCGGACAGATGCCGCCATTCGCCATGCGTCGGCACCGCATAGCGCGGCTTCACCAGCCGATACATCCGACGCAGCTCGTCACGCGCCGGGTGGCCGGAGACATGCACCAGGTGGTCCACGTCGGTCATCAGGTTCACGCCGCGGCGCACGAGATTGTCCTGCACGGTGCCGATCGCACGCTCGTTGCCGGGGATCACCCGCGAGGAGAACACCACCGTGTCGCCCTCGCCGAGCGCGACGCGCGGATGCGTATCGAGCGCGATGCGCGCCAATGGCGCTGCGCGGTTCGCCCTGGCTGCCGGTGACCAGCATCAGCAGGTTGTCGTCCGGGACATCGTCGACGTCGTTCTCGGTCAGGAACGGCGGCAAGTCGCGCAGGTAGCCGCATTCGCGCGCCGCCGCATCGAGGTTGCGCAAGGAACGGCCCACCAGCGCCACGCTGCGCCCGGCCGCGCGCGCCGCCATCGACGACCGATTCGACACGCGCCACGTTCGACGCAAAGCAGGTCACCGCGACGCGGCCCCGCAACCCGCGGATCAGCACCGACAGACTTTGTCGGACCTCGGCCTCGCTGCCCGAGTGGCCTTCCACCATCGCGTTGGTGGAATCGCAGATCATCGCCAGCACGCCCTTCGCACCGAGCGCCTCGAGTGCTGCCTCATCCGTCGGCGGCCCGATCAGCGGATTGCGGATCGAGCTTCCAGTCCCCGGTGTGCAGCAGCACCCCGTACGGCGTTTCGATCACCAGCGCCTGCGCCTCGGGGATCGAATGCGAAACGCGGATGAAACGGAGCGCGAACGGCGCCAGATCGATCGTCCCGCCTGGCTGGATGACGTGCAGCTTCACCTGGTTGAGCAACTGCACTTCGGCCAGCTTGCGGCGCAGCACGACGGCAGCGAACGGCGTCGCATAGACCGGGCAGCGCAGTTGCGGCCACAGCCACGCCACCGCGCCGATATGGTCCTCATGCGCATGGGTGATCACCAGCCCGACAAGCCGGTCGCGGCGGTCGGCGATGAAGCGCCGGGTCCGGCATCATCACGTCGACCTCGGGATGCTGCGCGCCGCCAAAGCCGATGCCGCAGTCCACCGCCAGCCACTTGCCGTCGCAGCGGTAGAGATTGAGATTCATGCCGATCTCGCCCGTCCCGCCCAGCGGCAGGAAGGCGAGATCACCGCTATCAAAATCCATTCTGTGCTGTTTTACCTCATAGCTGGCGAAGTCTGTGGAGGCGGCGACGCGGACCGCACGCTTGGCGGACGGTATACATCCGTACCGCACTAAGAATGTCGGACCCGACCTGCCCGATCGCCCTGAGGCGAACCTCACCATAGTCAGTCCGGGCGTCGACAGTCTCAATTCGATTACTGGAGAATACGCGCCTCGCATAGGCGAAGTCGAAACCGCGGTCACGGAAAGTGGCCTCGCTCTTGGCCGGGTCCCATTCAAACTCCACGGAACCAAACTCTACGCGTTACGCGCAGTACAGAGCAAGCAGTGAATGACGCCGCGGCTAGTCGTGTTCGATCAGGCGTGTCCTCTCTGGACGCAATGTGGGAGCGGGGTTGCGCTCCGCCAACATGCGCAGGCCGTCCAATGTGAGGTCGGGCTCGATATGCTCGATCACCATCGTGCCCTCGGCGAACAGCGACGCCAGACCGCCGGTGGCGACAACCTTCATCGGGCCGCCGTATTCCGCCTTGATGCGCGCGACCAGCCCCTCGACCAGCGCGACATAGCCCCAGTAGACGCCGGACTGCATGGCCGGCACCGTCTGGCGGCCGATCACCGCCTGCGGCCTGGCGATGCCGATGCGCGGCAACTGCGCGGCCGCCTGATGCAGCGCCTCGAGCGAGAGGTTGACGCCGGGGCAGATGACGCCGCCGAGATAGGCGCCATCCTTGTCGACCACATCGAACGTCGTGGCGGTACCGAAATCGACGACGATCAGCGGGCCGCCGAAGCGCTGGTGACCGGCGAGCGCGTTCAGCAACCGGTCGGCGCCGACCTCTGCGGGGTTGTCGACGCGGATATCGAAGCCCCAGTCGAGCGTGGAGCGCGCGATCAGCGGCTCGATGCCGAACCAGTCGCGGCAGAGGCGGCGCAGGTGATACAGCGCGGCGGGCACCACGGTGCCGAGCACGGCGGCCGAGATTTCGTCGCGCTTCAGGCCGACATGGCCGAGCAGGGTCATCAGCCAGACGCCGTACTCGTCGGAGGTGCGCTGCGCGTCGGTGCGGATGCGCCACGTGCCGCGCCATGCGCGCGCCGTCGCGCACCGCGAAGACGACGTTGGTGTTGCCGCAGTCTATGACGAGCAGCATCAGAAAATCTCACCACAAAGACACGAAGACACCAAGGCCGCTCAGCAGCACTTCGTGCCTTCGTGTCTTTGTGGTGAAATCTTCCTTCATCCGAACAGCACCTTCGCCGCCGCCTGGGCGGCACCGACGAACGGTGCGGGAAAGACGAAGAAGAACATGGTGAACAGGCCCGGTCGCCGCGGCGACGAACGACAGCGAGGCGGGGCGCGGGTCGAACGGTTCTGCGGGCGCGTCGAAATACATCACCTTGACGATGCGGATATAATAGTAGGCGCCGATCACGCTGGTCAGCACGCCGATGATGGCGAGCCCCCACATGCCGGCCTGCACCGCCGGCCAGGAACACGTAGAGTTTGCCGAAGAAGCCGGACAACGGTGGGATGCCGGCCATGCTGAACATGAACAC
>CAWCDM010000031.1:0-96362 GCA_963794185.1 uncultured Alphaproteobacteria bacterium
TCTGGAGAGGTGGCCGGTTAAAACTGAACAGGTCGATAAGTGGATTCCCTGCCTGACTGCGGCGAGGATGCCGCGCAACAGGAGGGGAACATGTCGAGACGTACACGGCGCAACCACAGCCCGACGTTCAAGGCGAAGGTAGCTTTAGCGGCGATCAAGGGGGAGAAGACGCTGGCCGAGCTGGTGCAGCTTCATGATGTGCATTCGACGCAGATCACAGCGTGGAAGGCGCAACTGGTCGAGGGGGCAGCCGGTCTGTTTGGGGCGGGTTCGTCCGGCAAATCCTCCGAGCCGGAGGTGGACCTGAAGACGCTGCACGCGAAGATCGGTGAACTGACCCTGGAGAACGATTTTTTATCGGCTGCGCTCGGCAAGGCCGGGCATCCGAGCGCAAAGCGATGATCGACCGCGGCCACGAACTGCCGTTGAGCCGCCAGGCGGCTGTGCTGGGGATCAGCCGGGGCAGTCTTTATTTATAGTGCCTGTCCGCTGCCTGCCGCCGAACTGGCGATCATGCGGCGGATCGACGAACTGCACCTCGACTATCCGTTCGCGGGCAGCCGGATGCTGCGCGACCTGCTGCGCGGCGAGGGCATTGCGATCGGACGGGACCAGGTCACGACGATGATGCGGCGGATGGCGATCGAGGCGGTGTATCGCCGGCTGCACACGTCCAAACCGGCAGACGGGCACAAGGTGTTTCCCTACCTGCTGCGCGGATGGCGATCGAGCGTGTTAACCAGGTCTGGGCGATGGATATCGCTTATATACCTATGGCCCATGGCTTCGTGTACCTGGCTGCGGTGATGGACTGGTTCAGCCGACGGGTGCTGGCCTGGCGGGTGTCGATCACCATGGAGGTCGACTTCTGCCTCGATGCGGTCGACGAGGCGCTGGCCCGTCATGGTCGGCCGGAGATCTGCAACACTGATCAGGGCAGCCAGTTCACCAGTTCATCGTCCACCGGATTGCTGTCGGACAACGCGATCAGGATCAGCATGGATGGGCGTGGGTCCTGGCGTGACAACGTGTTGGTCGAGCGGTTGTGGCGTTCGGTCAAGTATGAAGAGGTCTACCTGCGTGCCTATGACAGTGTGTCGGAGGCACGCAGCTCGATCGGTGTGTATTTTGGGTTCTACAACCGCAAGCGGCCGCATTCGAGCCTTGACGGGCGGACTCCGGATCACGTCTATTTCGGTGGCCGCGCAGTGGCGGAGGCGGCTTGAAATTCGCCGCCGCTGCGGGGCATCGCTCCGGTCGGGCTACGCCCTCCCTAGCGATGCCCCGCAGCGGCAACGATGGAAAGGATCGGTCGGGAATCCATCTATCGGGACCGAAACGCTGTTCAGACCAAGCCGGCCACCTCTCCCTAACCCCGCCAGCGATGCCGAGCAACGAGCGGAAGGCGTTGAACGGGTAGAAGCGCCGGTTGAAGCGAAACGTGAATTCGTTGAGGTAGGCTTGTAGATGCTGTGCGCTGACCCCGTGATGGATACCGATCAACCACGTCTTGAGATTGGCGAAGACGAGATGGATGATGGGCAGGAACTCCTCGGTCACTTCGGGATCCCCACATTCGGCAATGGCGTGGTGATCGTAGCCGCGCTTGCGCAGGCCGGCGTAACCGCTCCAATCGTCCGTGACGATCAGCGTCCCCGGAGCGACGGCGCCATCGACAAATCCACAAAGCGATTTGGCGCTTCGGTCAGCGGCGACTGCCAGCCGAACGCGCCCCGCATAGCGCCCATCCTTTCGCTTGTCCTGCGCGGTTCCAGGCTTGCGATGGCGCACCTCAACGGCGCAGGCGACCAGAACTTTGTGGTGAACGCCTCGGCCTTCGCCGCGTGTCCGACCGCCGACCCAGGTTTCGTCCACCTCGACATGCTCGTTCGCGCGGCCACCGATGCGATCCTGGTCCGGGCGGACCATTCCGGCGCGCAGTTTGTGGAGGATCTGAAAGGCTGTCTCGTAACGCGAGAGCCCGAGTTGCCGTTGGAACTGGACGGCCGACATGCCGGGGGTCTGGCTGGCGACCAGGTAGGCGGCCCAGAACCAGATGGACAACGGCGTGTGGCTGCGCTCCATGACCGTGCCGACAGTCAGTCCTGTCTGACGTCGGCATTTGCGGCATGCCAGCACGCCCGGGCGGGTCGCAATGCGGAACGGTTCGCCAGTCACACCACAGTGCGGACAGACGAAGCCGTCTCCCCAGCGCGCCTTTTCGAGGTATTCAGCGCAGGCAGCATCGTCCGGGAAGAGCCGCTGAAACTCCGGCAGCGACTGCGGAAACGGCAGCGCGGCGTGCTGGTCGATGTCCATCAGAATCGGCGTGGGCGCATTCATTCCCGCATCGCCCTTTCAGACAATCGCGTCCAGGACATCGGCGCCAATCGCGAGCGGGCTCAGGCCCTGCTCATGAAGAGACACTAGCCCTGGTGGGTGTATGTGTCAACCGGATAGGCAAGCTCCAATCGACCTGTCACCAGTAGCGTTTTCTGTGATTGAATTATCGTCAGTAGTCACGGTGAATTTGAACATAGAGAAGACTGACGTAACATTGATTGGGAAACCTTTGTACTGACCCGCTACCCAGGTCTTCACATCCTGGAACATGGCCTCGATCGCGGCCTTATCTTGAGGACGCACCCGAGCCCCTTCGTCGTAGCCTCCGCCAAGCGTCTCCACATTAGCAATGAAAGCAGCCTTCCAAGCAGCCGCGGCAGCTCCTTCAGTCGTCCCCTGCACTCGATCAAGTGCTTCAGCTATCTTGCCGGGCAGCAACCCGAATGCATCCTCAGTATCTATGAATTCAAGGACCAGCAGACGCTGAGATGAGCTTAGTATCGTGTTGCCGGGGAATACCGCCTGCAGAGCAAGCCTAGCAGCCTGTTGGACTCGGCTCTCCGTTCGGACACACCGAAAAGCTATTTGTGCAAACGGAAACAAAAGAGGCGTTCCCTCGGTCCGTGGCGCGCCCGCAGGGTCAGAGCAGGCTCTGCGAGGCGCCACGAAACCCACATTCGCGCTCAGATGGCGGAACCAAGTACGAACATCCGCATCAAATTCCACGCCATGGTCACAAGTTTCCACTCGCCGCCGTCGGCGCTTACGGGAACGGACCCACTTTCGCTCATGAAAGCTGACCCAGCGGACGCACGTGAGTTTGTGATCGGCTACGCTGGCAAGCAGTCCCTTGTTCGACGCCGCGCGGCGAGCGCGTTGCGTTGAAGTGTCGGGACGTCCCTTGTCCCGACACCACCTCCAGGCCACGGCGCGCAAGGCGGGTCAAAGGCGCCGCGCGCTATCTTGCGCGGCGGGAGCGCAGCCACGCGCAGCGCCGCCCGGCGCTTGCGGGCGGGGTGAGCATGGCGAGCACCCACCCTTTGACGCGCCTTGTGCACCGTGGCACCGCGCAGCCTGGCGCCACGGCACGCCAACTGAGAGTGGCGGGAGCGTCAGGCCTTGGTGTTACGGCGCGTCGGACTGGCGGGCGGTGTCGGCGGTGGATCCGGGCTGCGCAGGGACGGGCCGTCGATGCGGATGGTGATGCAGTGATGCTGGAGGCGATCGAGCAACGCATCGACCAGGGGCTTCTTGTCGAACAGCGCGTACCAGTCTGGCAGATCGAGGTTTGTGGTGATGATTGTCGAGACGCGGCTGTAGCGTTGATCCATCAGCCGGAAGAAGGCGTTTGCCTGTTCCGGCTTGATCGTCAGATAGCCCAACTCGTCGATCAGCAAGGGCTGCATGCGGCTCAGCTGGCCCAGCAGCCTGGTGGTCGTGCGATCGGCCAGCGAGGCGTAAAGTTCGTCGAGCAGGACTTGAGCATTATAGAAGCGGCCGCGGTAGCCGTTGAGGCAGGCCTCACGCAACAGCCCGATCGCCAAGTCCGGTCTTGCCGGTGCCGGGTTTGCCGATGAGCAGGACATTGTCGGCGCGGCGCAGGAAGTCCAGCCCGGCCAGCGTCTGGATCTGCGTCTTGCTCACGCCCGGCTGGCGGTCGAAGGGGAAGCTGTCGAGCGACCACCGCCACGGCAGACGCGCCTGCACGAGGCGATAGGCGAGGCTGCGTTCGCGGCGCGACGCGGCCTCCTGGCCGAGCAGCCGATACAGCAGCTCCGGTGCGGCGATGGCCTCGCGTTCGGCACGGGCGAGTTCGGCGTCGAGCGCGTCCGCCATGCCGTGCAGGCGCAGCTGGTCGATCAGGGCGCGCAGCTTGTCACGCATCATCGTCCTCCCGGGCGGCCAGCGCGAAGAAGTCGCCGGCGACCTGTTTGAGGATGAGGTCTTCCAGGCGGCCGAGGTCGAACAGGCCGTACCGCAGGGCCTGTTCGATGGCGGCGATGAACGGACCGGCCGGGTAGGTGCGCTGCATCTCGATCAGCCGGCGAAGGGCTCGCCGGTTGCCCCCGTTGCCGCGCTGCCTGAGAGCGGCGGTGTAACGGTCGAGGCTCGGATGATGGCCACTCAGCAACGCTTCCTCGGCCGCCGTGCCGCGGCCTTGCCGTAGCGGGATGGTATGATGACCGGGCAGGCTGGTCCTGGCATCGCGCTGACCGATCAGCCGGCGGTGGACGGCGATCGTGGTGTCCTTGCGGCAAACATGGATCTCGGCCGGCAGCTTGTAGACGGCGACCGACTTGCCGACGTAGCGCTCGGGGACGGAATAGCGATTGGTGTCGACCGAGACATAGCCGTGCAGATCGACGACGCGTTCCAGCAACTCGTAGACCGGCGGCAGCGCGTCGGGCAGCGGCACGAGGTGCGGCTGCTCGATGAGATAGGCGGCGTCGGGCGACATGCCGAGGGCCCGCTTGGGCTTGCGGTTGGCGACGTCGCGGCACCAGGCCGAGTGCCTGGCGGTTGAGGTCGTCGAAATCGGCGAAGCTGCGGCCGGCCAGGAAATTCATTTCGACATACGCGAACGGCCGCTCGATCCGGCCTTTGCGGTCCGGGTTTCCCACCCGGTGCGCACGGAACCGGAAGCCCAGGGTGCGGGCGAAGGCGGCCATCTCCGGCGCGACGACGGCGTCGGCACCGGCGCCGGCGGCGAGCAGAACGCTGGTGTTGTCGATGATGCAGACCGGACAGACGCCCGCCATGAAGCGGACCGCCTCCAGCAGGAACGCCTTGGCCTCGAAGCGGGTGAACCGCGGATAATATTGGATGAACAGCCGGCGTGAGTAGGCCAGCACCAGGCCGGCGCACTGCACGGTGACGGGCTTGTCGGCTGGCGCGAACGTCACCCGATGCGGCGAGGTGTCGTGCTGCATCTCCTGGCCCGGCACGAAGTCGTATTCGCCAGCGCGTCGCGGCGGGCCGCGCAGATCGGCCTCCCTGACCCAACGGGTCAAGGTGCTGTACGGCACGTCGAGACCATCGTCCGCCAGCAGCTCGCGCACCCGGACCACGTTGCCGCGGGCCCGTGTGAAGGCGGCCTTCAGCCTGCCCAGCGTCGCGTCATCGCATGGCGGCGCCGCGGCAACCTTGCCGAGCGGCTCACGCAGAATGCGCCGCACGGTATTGCGCGACAGCGCCAGCAGGCGGCTGATCTCGCGCAGGCTGCGCCCCTGCGCCTGCAAGCTGCGCACCGCGGTGCGGATCTCGGTCGGGGTCATGCATGTCCTCCCGCTCAAGCGCGGTGGTCAGGGCGTCGATCGCCGCCCGCAGGCGCGGCGCTGCCGCGATCAGCGGCGGCGGCACCGGGCGCAGCGTGGCCACACGCTTGCGCAGACGTGCGATCACCGCCTCGAGGCAGCGCAGATCGCCGATGCATTCGCCTTCGGGGCCGCCGCGCAGGCGCTCGCCGGCGCGGCGCGCCTGGTTCGCCCGCAGGGCGTCGAGGAACAGGCGCGGGTTGGCTGACCATGCGCTCGCGGACGCCGCGCGCGGCCTGCTGGTAGTGCTCGAACCAGCACTGCAACTCCCGGGTCGTCAGCGGCGTCGCGGCCAACGCCGCCAGCAGGCGCGCGGCATGCTCGGCGTTGGCGCGCGCCAACGGCGCCACCACCCGGTTGGCCGCCCAGCTCGACAGCGTGCCGCCGCGCACCGCCGCCAGCGCCGCATCGGGCAGGCCCGACAGCAGGTGCAGGCGCCGGCTGACCCAGCTCACGTCCCGGCCGCACCGCTGTGCCACCGCGTGCTGCGACAGCCCCAGCCCCTGCACCAGTTCGCGCAGCAGCAAGGCCTCCTCGATGATCGCGAACGGACGGTCCTGATTGCGCGCCAGTACGCCCAGCAGCGCCTCGGTCAGGTCGCACGCCCATTGCTCCACGCTGGCGGTGTCGCGGCCCAGTCGACGCAACGCAGCGACCCGTCGATAGCCATCGACCAGCACCAGCGCTTCCGCGCCGGCTCCACCGGAGGCCGCCACCACGATGCAGGGCACGATCTGGCCGCACCGCTCGATGGACTGCGCCATCCGCGCCACCGCACGCGGTTCCACCAGACGGCTGCCGGCAAAGCGCAGGTCCAGGCGATGCAGGTCAAGCTCGAGGCAATGGCGGTGCATGGGCGTCATCGCCGGCAGCGCGGTCCGCTCACCCCTGTCACGTCCGGCAGGATCTGCGCCTCGACGTCGGTCGCGATCACCATGGCGGCTTGCACTCCGTCCGGGCCTGGCCAACACGACCGTGACGGTGAGCACAACGGCGCAGGAACCCTCGGCGAAGTGGCCGCAGGCAGCAACGACCGCACCAGTGGCAGTGCGTCATTGCCCGCCGGAGCGGCTCGCCCGGGGAAGCGTCGTTGCGCGGCACCGCCGTCGCATCGCCCGCCAGCAAATCACCCACCGCCGGCGGCGGTGAACCGTGATGCGTCACTATTTCTCGGTGCCGCGCCCGATACCGGGCCATCCGGGCAGCATGCATCCGCCGACCGTGCGGGGTTCGCTGCCAGCGTCGGCCCGCTCCGTGCAACGTCTGACGGCGCGCCTGTCTGGAACAATCGCCGTCGCAGTAGATCTGCCCGCGATCGCAGTAGCCGCACACGACGACCTGGCAGCCACACCGCACGCACACGAACAGACGCCCAGACCCCGCGGTCTGACCGTCATCGCAGGCGCGGCGTAGACCAACCCCGCCCTCGGCAGGATACTCGCCCTGCATGCGTGCTGCCCGGCACGGTGTGGGGCGCGGCGTCGGGACAAAACTGCCAGGTTGGGCCCGGCGCCGTGCTGACCCTCAATTCTGCCAGCCGTCCGCTCGGCCGCCGAGGCGCTCGCTGCCTCGGTTATCCCCCAAGGCCACGGCGACACCGCATCCGCTCCCGATCAGGTCCCGACCAGCGCAGCCGCCGCCCACGGCCTGCTCGCGCGCCACGGCACCACGACGCTCGCCGCACCGACACGCGACAGAAGCCGACAATGATCACCACGGTAGGACTGAAGTCGCTGGGTCAATTCAAATGAGCAAACCTGGGTCAATCGGCGTGAGCGCTGAGGATCGAGACCATATATCTTGGCAAGCGGCTGATCCACGTGTTCCTGGACAAAGCTCGGTATCATCACGCGAATTTGGTGCAGCAATGGCTGACGCGGTCCGGCTGCCGGATCCGGCTGCAATTCATCCCGTCATACTTCCCGCATCCTTGGTCCGCTTCGCGGCCCAAGCCGATCGAACGATTGTGGGGATTGATGCACCGGCACTGCACCCACAACAAATGCTACGCTGGGTTTAAGGATTTCAGTCGTGCGATACCGAGTTTTCTGCGCGAGAAAGTGACCCGAGGAACCGGCATGTCTACTGCGACGAGGTCACCGATAACTACAGCGTCATTGATCCCGCAGATCTCTGGTTTCTTGCGTGACCTGGGCAAAGAAGAAAAGGGGGCGATTTGGCGCACCGCCCCCTTTCTTTGTTGCGACGAACGTCCGATCAGAAGTCCATGTCGCCCATGCCGCCGCCGCCCGGCGGCATTGCAGGCCCCTTCTTCTCCGGCTTCTCGGCAACCATCGCCTCGGTGGTCACCAGCAGGCCGGCGACCGAAGCCGCATCCTGCAGCGCCGTCCGCACCACCTTGGTCGGGTCGACGATGCCGGCCTTCACCAGGTCCTTGAACTCGCCGGTCTGCGCGTCGAAGCCCCAGTTATACTCGTCCCTGTCGAGGATCTTGCCGGCAATCACAGCACCGTCCTCGCCGGCATTCTCGGCGATCTGCCGCAGCGGGGTCTGCACCGCCTTGCGCACGATCTCGATGCCGAAGCGCTGATCGTCGTTGTCCGCCTTCAGCTTGGACAGGATCAGCGACGCACGGGCCAGTGGCACGCCGCCACCTGGCACGACGCCTTCCTCCACCGCAGCACGGGTGGCGTGCATCGCGTCGTCGACGCGGTCCTTGCGCTCCTTCACCTCGACCTCGGACGCGCCGCCGACACGGATCACGGCGACGCCACCGGCCAGCTTCGCCAGCCGCTCCTGCAACTTTTCACGGTCGTAGTCCGAGGTGGTTTCCTCGACCTGCGCGCGGATCTGGTTGCAGCGGCCGACGATGTCCGTCTTCTTACCGGCGCCTTCGACGATGGTGGTGTTCTCCTTCTCGATGAGCACCCGCTTCGCTTTGCCGAGCATGTTGAGCGTAACGTTCTCGAGCTTGATGCCGAGGTCTTCGCTGATCACCTGACCGCCGGTGAGGATCCCGATATCCTCGAGCATCGCCTTGCGACGATCACCGAAGCCTGGCGCCTTCACTGCGGCGACCTTTAGCCCGCCGCGCAGCTTGTTCACCACCAGTGTGGCGAGTGCTTCACCCTCGACGTCCTCGGCAATGATCAGTAGCGGCTTGCCGGACTGTACAATGCTCTCGAGCAGAGGTAGCATCGGCTGGAGGCTGGACAGCTTCTTCTCGTGGATCAGGATGTAGGGGTCGGCAAGCTCAGCAACCATCTTCTCGGCGTTGGTGATGAAGTAGGGCGAGACATAGCCGCGGTCGAACTGCATGCCCTCAACGACTTCAAGCTCGGTCTGGATGCCCTTGGCCTCCTCGACCGTGATCACGCCCTCGTTGCCGACCTTCTGCATCGCCTCGGAGATCATCTTGCCGATCTCCACTTCGCCGTTTGCGGCGATCGCGCCGACCTGTGCGGTCTCGGCCGGGGTGGTGATCTTCTTGGACCGCTTCTTCAGCTCCTCCACGACGGCAGCCACCGCCTTGTCGATGCCGCGCTTCAGGTCCATCGGGTTCATGCCCGCGGCCACCGCCTTGGCGCCCTCACGCACGATCGCCTGGGCGAGCACGGTCGCCGTGGTGGTACCGTCGCCGGCGATGTCGCTGGTCTTGGAGGCGACCTCGCGCACCATCTGCGCGCCCATGTTCTCGAACTTGTCGGCCAGCTCGATCTCCTTGGCGACGGTCACGCCGTCCTTGGTGATCCGTGGCGCGCCGAAGCTCTTGTCGAGCACCACGTTGCGGCCCTTCGGGCCCAGCGTGACCTTCACCGCGTCGGCCAGGATGTCGACGCCGCGCAGCATGCGCTGGCGCGCATCGCCGCCGAACCTTACGTCTTTGGCAGCCATATCTCAGTTTTCCCTTGTAATTGCAGTCTGGTGATTGTCGGTCTCCGGCAGGCGCCGATCAGGCGGCCTTCCGCTTGGCGGCAGGCTGGCCCTCGATGATGCCCATGATGTCGGACTCCTTCATGATCAGGAGCTCTTCACCGTCGAGCTTCACCTCGGTGCCGGACCACTTGCCGAACAGGATGCGGTCGTTCGCCTTGACATCGAGCGGCACCAGCTTGCCGGCTTCGTCGCGGGCGCCGGGGCCCACGGCGATGACCTCGCCCTCCATCGGCTTTTCTTTCGCCGTGTCGGGGATGATGATGCCGCCCGCGGTCTTTTCTTCGGCTTCGACCCGACGAACCACGACCCGGTCGTGGAGAGGACGGAACTTCATATGGAACTCCCTGATTGATCTTGGACGACGGATGCTTCGAGTTCGCCAACGCCGCGGCGGCCCAAATCGGGCACCTTCAGTGCAGCTATTGGCACTCCCTCTCTGTGAGTGCCAGCGACCTACGCCTCCATCGGCGTGAAGTCAAGCAGTCGGCCGTAAGCAGCGTGGCAGCAAATTGGGGCGCGATGCGTGCTTAGCGCTGTTCGTTCGCGATCTGCTCCTTGAGGCGTGTCGGACGATCTACATCCTGTCGAATGCTTCCGGCATGCTCCACGTGGTCCGACTTGTGCCCCAGCCCGTACCGTGATCGAAGGAATGCCCAACCAGTGCCGCACACCCGATAGCGAGCAGGTACAAACCATGCCTATCCGGTTAACACACACAGACACTGCCCTTTGTGGAGCCACCTAAGCGGCCTCAATCCCGCCCAAAGGCAGATCATCAAGGGTGGGACAGCCGTTCACACGAGCGTTGACGCACCTCCCGACAACTCCGGTCCCTGGAAACAGGTCGGCTACGGAATTGCCAGCTTTGACGTTCAGGAGATCAAGAATCCAATGCACAACGGGCGGCGGCTTTGCTCCCGTTAGGCCCTTCCGCAAAGTGATCTCACGGGCGAACCTGTCGCGCACCGTTGGTTGCTGCCGCGTGCGATGCCTGCCGCCGAAGATGATGACCGGTTCCCACGCATGAGCCACGCCGACGTTTGGCTTGAAGATGGCAAACGGCTTAACCCACGGGCAGATACGGTGCCCAGCCAGTAGCATGGGACCGAGGACGGTTAGGCTAGGGGAGCTGGCGGAGAGCGCCCAGCCATCGGGATACTCGTCGCAAAGCCGAGCGATCAGCCTTTGGTGGGTATCGGGATCATCCCATACGCGAGCGTCTGGATGCTGTTTCGCATACAGCGAGCCGCATCCGAGGTAAGGCGGGTCAGCGTAAGCGAAGCGCATGGGAGTCGTCCGTCATGATCGATCAACTAGCCCTAGTCGGTGTATGTGCTAACCGGATAGGCAAGGTACAAACTAGCACGATGGTGACCACCACAGAGACATATTGGCAGAATCGACCCTCTATGGTCACATGCTATAGTATCAGTGCCATCGCGTGCGAGTTTGTCATCAACCGAATTGTGTTCCAGTACGGCTGTTGCTCGCATCGGTGTGTGAATCCGAGAGGGTTACCATGATATAGTTGCACTATCAATGCACGAGACTGACCGACCACTACCAGAGGACCCATTCGTGGGTCCTTTTTGATTCGAAAGTAATATTCCATGATCACAACGAACGAGACCAAGCCGATCGCGCCGGCGATGATCGTGTGCGGCACGCCGAAGGGAGCCAAGGCGTCTTTGACGCTTGTCCGGTCGGGCGAATGTCGAAGGAACTCGGCGAAGCGCCTGACGGCCCGGATGTAGCCGGCCTGAGTTTTTGGTGCCAGCTTACGGTTGGTCATGTCCCGATCATGCGCCGGCGCAGTGGGCTGACGGCCTTGTCGGTCATTGGGGGGCTCATGTCTTGGGTGAGGTTGTGAAGTCCTCCATCCCAGGGCAGGACGCTGCCGTCCCGCTAATGTGCCGCTGTCCCCAGCCGCGAGAAACTACCGCGACAGCGGTCTAGTCCTTCGACCCATAGTTGTCATCGGACAAGATCGTTGCCCGAAAGCGGATGCTAAACCAAACTGACGTACCTTACCCATTGATGACTGGCTGCCAGCTTGGCGAATCCGCCCCGGATGTATCCACCCAGTGTTGCGGAAGCAGCGCGACGCCGCCGAGAGTAAGCGTGACAGCAACCTCGTCACCCGCAGCAAATGGCCTCTCGACATCTTGGGCGATCACGAACAAGTCCTTGCTGAAGCCATCCACCGCCACCCAGTACTCCATCTGACTGCCCAGATACGCGGCCTTCGACACACACCCCACCAGTGCGTCCGGACGCCCGGCTCGAGGTGCCAGCAGCAGCGAATGCGGCCGGATGGACAACTCCGCTGAGCCGTCGATGGCGCCACGATGCGGCAACGTCAGAACCAACCTCCCCAGCCGCACCGACGCCAAGTCGCCGTGGCGTCCCTCGATCACGACCGGCACGATGTTGGCATCGCCGATGAAGTCCGCGACGAAATGGCTGCTCGGCTGTTCATATAAACTCCGCGGCGTGCCGTCCTGCGCAATGCGCGCCATGCTCATCACCATGATCCGATCGGAGATCGCCAGTGCCTCCTGCTGGTCATGCGTCACGTAGACAGCTGTTAGCGCCAGGCTCCGCTGCAGCTCGTGGATCTCCTCGCGCACATACCGACGCAGCCTGGCATCCAGGTTGGACAGCGGCTCGTCGAACAGCAGCACCTTCGGCTCCAGCACTATTGCGCGCGCCACCGCGACGCGTTGCTGCTGACCGCCGGACAATTCGCTCGGCAGGCGCGCGCCGTAGCCGGCCAGGCCGACCATCGCCAGCTTCGCCTGCGCCAGTTCGACCGCCTGTGCCTTGCGCACCCCCGAAGCCCGCAGGCCGTAACATACGTTTTCCAGCACGGTCATATGCGGGAACAGCGCATAGGACTGGAACACCATCGACACGTCTCGTTTCGCCGCCGACAGCAGCGTCACATCGACGCCTTCAATCAGGATCTGTCCGTCGCTCGCCTGCTCCAGTCCGGCGATCAGCCGCAGGATCGTCGTCTTGCCGCAGCCGGACGGACCCAGAAGGGTCACCAGTGTTCCGCGTGCGATCGAGAAGCTGATGGTCTGGAGCGCCGTCACATTGCCGTAGCGCTTGGTGACGCCGCGGAATTCCACTTCCAGCGGGACGTTGCCGCCGCTCATCCCTGCACCAGCGCCAGTCCGGGTGGCTCAATCGCCGGCGTGTCGGCGCGGCGGCCGATGCGGCGCTCGCCTACCAGCACCTGGATCAGGACCAGCACCAGCATCATGAAAACCACCAGCATCGCCGAATACACGATCGCCACGCCGTATTCCCCGACATCGGCGCGGCCGACGATATAGACGGTGGCGAGATTGTAGTGGCCGGTGACCAGGAAGATCACCGCGCTCACCGCCGTGACGGCGCGCACGAAGCTGTAGACCATGGCGGTGACGATGGCCGGCCGCAGCATCGGCACGATCACCCGCATCAGTGTCCCGAACGAATGCGCGCCCAGCGTCAGCGATGCCTCATCCAGACTGCGATCAATCTGGCTGAGGTTGGCGAGACCCGCACGGATGCCCACCGGCATGTTGCGGAAGGCGAAGGCGATGGCGATGATCATGCCGGTGCCGGTCAGCGACACCGGTGGCACGTTGAATGCCAGGATGTAGGCGACACCGATCACCGTGCCGGGTATCGCGAAGCTCATCATCGCCAGGAACTCGAAGCTGCGCCGGCCCGGGAAGCTTTGGCGATCCAGCAGGTAGGCGGTCAGGATGCCCAGCGCCGCGGTGAACGGCATGGCGATCAGTGCGATCTCGATGGTGACGATGAACGAGTTCCATGCCGAGCCGGATAGGAACCAGCCGCCGACGCCGCGCTCGATCGAGAACGCGGTCCAGAAATATTCCAGCGTCGGCGTGTTGTCGCGGCCGACAGAGACCACGAATCCGCCGACAAGGATCATGCCGTAGACCGCCACGGTCAGGATCAGCCATGGGACGATGACCGAATAGCACGCCGCCCGCACACCGGCCGGCAGCATGGCGGGGATGCCAGTGTGGCCCTTGCCGCCGACGGTGACGTAGCTGCGCCGGCCGAGCCAGAAACGTTGCGCGAGGAATGCGGTCAGCGTGAACGCCAGCAGCACGATTGCGAGCACCGCCGCGCGCCCCTGATCATGCGATGCGCCGACCACCGCGAAGAAGATATCGGTTGACAGCACGGTGAAGTTGCCACCGATCACCAGCGGATTGGCGAAATCCGCCATGCTTTCGATGAAGCCGATCAGGAAGGCGTTGGCGAGGCCTGGCCGGATCAGCGGCCAGGTGACGGTGCGGAAGGTGTACCAATGGCTGGCCCGCAGGGTCTGAGAGGCTTCCTCCAGGCTCGGTGCGACGCCCTGCAACACGCCCAGCAGCACCATCATGGCGATCGGCGTGAAGAACGCGCCGAAGGTAGGACGCGCAGTTGCCGCGTGGCAATTGTCTTCCCCTCCCATTGCAGTGGCGGGGAGGGGGAGCATGCGGCAGTGCCGTTCATCTCTGATGCCTGTCGGCTCGACCCTCACTATTAGACCATTCCTCATCGTCTGGCTGGCAATCGGCTGGGCAGGATTGCTGGTCGTCCCCTGGTATGGCCTCGACGCTGGCACCTCGCCACCAGCACTGTTCGCCGGCAACCAATGGCTACTGCCGCTCGCGCTGCCGCTGTTGCTCGCGACATGGGCGTCGCGCGGCCGCACCCGACCACGCGCAGCGGGTGGCGGCGGGGACGGCGGGACTGGTCTGGCTCGCCGCCGAGGGTCTGCTGATCGGTCAGCACGGCTGGGGCGTTTGCCTGGCTCACCGCGCTGCTCGGTCCCGGCCCGAGCCAAGCCGCGATGGGTTGGGGCGCGGTGTGCTACGCGCTCGCCAGCCTGATGCTGCTCGCCTTCGGCCTGGCGCGCCTCGGCGCATGCAAGGGCGATGTGTTCGTTGTCGGCGCGATCCTGCTGGTCGTCGGCCTCATCGCGCTGTTCGTGTTCTATCCAGTGCTGTGCATCCTATCATCAGCAGCGCGGGACAATGATGGCAGCTTCGCGCCATCGGTGTTCGCGGGAAAGCTGCTCAGCCGATCGGTCTGGGGTCTGGACTGCGTGTTAGGCGCGCGCAGCTGCGGCGTGGCGTGGAACACGGTGGCCGAGGCGACCGGTCGGGCTGCTGACCACACTGCTCGGACGTGGCCTTCGCATTGGTGGCGATGCGCACTCGGCTGCCGATGAAGCCGCTGCTGCGCGCATTATCTATTCTACCGATCATCACACCGCCGTTCGTCATCGGCCTGGCGCTGATCCTGCTGTTCGGCCGTGCCGGCGTTGTCACCGTGTGGCTCGGCGACATGCTCGACATTCCGCGCAGCCGCTGGATCTATGGCATGGCCGGCATCACCATTGCGCAGGTGCTGGCGTTCACGCCGATCGCCATGATGGTGCTGCTGGGCGTGTTGCAGGGCGTCGCACCGAGCCTGGAGGAAGCCTCTCAGACCCTGCGGGCCAGCCATTGGTACACCTTCCGCACCGTCACCTGGCCGCTGATCCGGCCAGGCCTCGCCAACGCCTCAGTCGTAGAACTTCTTCGCCTCATCCATATGTTTGGCACCGGCGATCAGGCTCAGCGAGCCGATCTCGTAGCCGGTCCCCTCGCAGGGTGACACCACGGCCACCGGCTTGTTGTGTTCGGCCACGTCGATCACGTCGTGCTGGAAGGCAATGCCGATCAGCGTCTCTCCCTGGCCGGTCGCCAGCGCGGGCGCCGCGCCAGCCTTGGTGTATTCGTTGATGTTCTTGTGCAGAGCTTTGAGGTACTCGAATCCCCTGTCCTCGCCCATGAGCTGAACCATCGTAGCGAGCATCGTCCACGCGGTGCCGGACGAATTCGGATCGGCCATCTGCACCTCACCCTTGAACTCGGGCTTGATCAGGTCGGCCCAGCACGCCGGCGGCGTCAGCTTGCGCTTCTTCATGTCCTCGGTGTTGTAGCCGAAACCGAGCGCGCCAAGGTAAAGCCCTACCGTCCGATTGTGCGAACGCTCCGCCTGGCGCTGCGCCCAGTCGCGCAGCTTCGGCAGCATCGGCGACTGGTACGGTTCGGTGATCCCCTCGTCCGCGGCTTGCAGATGCGGATCGCCGGTGCCGCCGAACCAAACATCGCCGTGCGGATTGTCCTTTTCTGCGCGCACGCGGGCATAGACCTCGCCGGCGCTCATGCGCGTCATATCGACCTGGACACCGGTCTCCTTCTGGTAGGCATTGGCGACCGCGCGGCACCACTTTTCATCGACGCCGCAATACATCACGAGTTGGCGCTGGGCTGCGGCCTGCCCGGCGACGACAAAAGTTAGCACGACGGTCAACGAACAGACCGGCAACAACGCGATGCGAGGCCCAGGACGCTCTTGTGCTGCGGATCATGGTTTCCTCCCCGGTCGGTCACGGTGCGCGTCCGATCCATAGTGGATTGGAGCTTGGTTCGTGCGAGCTCGCAATAGACGCCTCCGGAAGTTGTCGCCGCGAGCGTGCAAAAGGGATAGCAAGGCCTCATATTCGTCCTCTCTCGCACATGGGCGCCAATCCATTCGCGTCCTGCGACGCGAGCCGGGTATGCAACATTTCCAGTGGCCAGGCGTGCGACATCCGGCCTGGCCGTGGATGAATGCGGTCCGGCTTCAGTTGTTGCTCCGAGATCGCCGTGCAGTTCCACAGCGCAATGTGAACCTCGGACTGCGCGACGCCCTGCAGCGACGATTGCGAGATTGCATCGCGCAGCATCTCGCGCACCTCGCGCTCCCGCGAATTGATCGTGCCGGCACGTCGGGCACGCATGCGCGAAATCTCGAGTAGCACGCTCGCTTCCAGCTCCTTCTCGTCGAGCCGGTGCTTCACCAGATCGCCGATGCTGACGATGCCCTTCAGCTGCCTGTCTTCGATCACCGGCAGATGGCGGATACGCGCCGTGGTCATCGTGGCCAGCACGGCCTCCACGCGATCGGCGGAGCGGCAACTGATGATCGGCGTCGACATCAGTTGCTGCACATCGAGCGCCAACACCGCGGCGCCATCGCGCACGATGGCGTTGACGAAGTCCCGCTCGGTGAAGATGCCGGCCGGCTTCATCCATTGGTCCTCGACGACAAGCGCAGCGATGCGATGCTCGGCCAGCTTGCTTACTGCGAATGTTACGCTGTCCGTGGTTTGAATTTTCACCACGTCGGAGCCTTTGGGCCCCAAGATGTCGGAAATGAGCACGGCTGCCTCCTGCGATCTGACGCGATGGTCCGGAACCTGTCCGGGCCGCCACTGCTCGCGAAGCGAGGACAAACTCCTGCACCCTTCAGATGGGAAGTCGAGCCTCATTAGGGTCTGAGCCTGGGCGACCGAATCGGAAGAAAAGAATCGAAAGAATGGCAAAGACGCAACGAACAAATCCGTCATGAGGGGTGGCTCAGATGCGGGAACGTTTACCCTATTTGCACGATCGATACTGTTGCGATCACCGCCCGCTTCGATGCGCTGTTGCCATTCCTGGACGAGAGAGAACGCCGCCTGCTTGCTGCGAGTGAGGCACGCGGCGCGGGCCGTGACGGCCTGGGCTTCAGCCTGCAGGCCAACAGCAAGACGCGCGAAGGCGCGAGCCACCCCGACCGCAACGCCCAGTTCGAGCATATCAACGCCGCAGTGGCGACTTTCCGGACTGCCGGCGAGCCGGCCATCTCGGTCGACACCAAGAAGAAGGAGCTTGTCGGGGACTTCAAGAATGCTGGCCGTGAGCTGCGCCCCAAGGGGCAGCCAGAGCCGGTTCGGGTGCATGACTTCGTCATCCCCGAAGTCGGCAAGGCGGTGCCCCCCGCCTTCGCGGGGGCAGGCTCTATGGCATCTACGACATCGCCAACAATGTCGGATGGGTCAATCTCGGCATCAATCACGACACTGCGGTGTTCTCCGTCGAGAGCATCCGCCGCTGGTGGTATGAGCTCGGCATAGCCCGCTATCCAACCGCGACGCGACTGCTGATTACCGCGGATTGCGGCGGCAGCAACGGCGTCCGCCTACGCCTCTGGAAATGGGAACTTCAAGCCCTGGCCGACGAACTCGGGATCTCGATCACCGTCTGCCATCTCCCGCCCGGCACCAGCAAGTGGAACCGGATCGAGCACCGGCTATTCGCCTTCATCACCCAGAACTGGCGGGGCAAGCCGCTGGTCAGTCACGCGGTCATTGTTCAACTGATCGCCAACACGACCACCGATACCGGCCTCACCGTCGCCTGTCGGCTCGACGACAATACCTATGTGAAGGGCCTCAAGGTCTCTGACGCCGAGATGGCAACCCTCAACGTCCATCCCGCCAACTTCCGGCGGCATCCGAGGCAGGAGGCCCGGCGGGGGCGGGCAGGGGAGCCTGCCCCGTCGGCGGCGCGCCGGGCGGCGCGGTCCCAGGCCTGCCTAGAGCAGGGCAGGGGGCTCGGTCCGGCTTGGGTCCTTTGGATTCGTCATGGCGGGAGTTCTGGAACATCTGTTCTCCGTCCGCAAAGGACTGATACCCTGCCATCGGTTTACTGTTTCTTCGCCAGCACCGGGCCAGGATGGCGCCCCGCCCGCGATATGCCGGGCTCGCGAGGAATGCCATGGACGATCTGCTTGCTGACTTTCTGACCGAGACCAACGAGGGCCTGTCCGACCTGGACGTCGCCCTGGTCAAGCTGGAGCGCACGCCGGACGACAGCGAGACGCTGGCGCTGATCTTCCGCTTGGTGCACACCATCAAGGGCACCTGCGGGTTCCTCGGCCTGCCGCGGCTCGAGCACGTGGCGCATGCCGCCGAGAACGTGCTCGGAAAAGTGCGGGACGGCGTCCTGACGGTGACGCCGGACATGATCAGCCTGGTGCTGATGGCGGTCGACCGGGTGAAGGCGATCCTGGCCGGGCTCGCCGCCACCGGTGGCGAGCCGGCCGGCGACGACACCGAGCTGGTCGACGCGCTGAACGCCACCGCATCGGGCAAACCGGCGCCGCAGCGCGATTCCAACGCCTGCCGCGGGGCCGCAAGTCGAGGAAGCCCCGCCGGCCGAGCCGGAGCCAGTCGCAGAACCGCAGCCGGAGCCCGTGCAGGCCGCCGCCCCGCCACCGGCGACCCCGGTCGAGGCACGTCCCAAGCCGGCCCAGGCTGTCGCACCGACCGCCGCGCCACCGCCGGCGGCGCAGGAGGCGGCCCAGGGCGAGCCGATCACCGCCCAGCAGACCATCCGGGTCACCGTGGACGTGCTGGAGGACCTGATGACCCTGGTGAGCGAGCTGGTGCTCACCCGCAACCAGCTGCTTCAGCTTGCCCGCACGCAGGAGAGCACCGGTTTCGCGGTGCCGCTGCAGCGGCTGTCGCACATCACGTCCGACCTCCAGGAAGGCGTGATGAAGACCCGCATGCAGCCGATCGGCAACGCCTGGAACAAGCTGCCGCGGCTGGTGCGCGACGTCGCCCGCGAGATGGGCAAGAAGATCGAGCTCACCATGCTCGGCGCCGACACCGAGCTCGATCGCCAGGTGCTGGAGCTGATCAAGGACCCGCTCACGCACATGGTGCGCAACAGCGGCGACCACGGGCTGGAGAATCCGGCCGAGCGCCGCGCCGCCGGCAAGTCGGAGACCGGCCGCATCACGCTCAACGCCTATCACGAGGGCGGCCACATCATCATCGAGATCGCCGACGACGGCCGCGGGCTGCCGCTCGATAGGATCCGCGCCAAGGTGCTGGCAAACGGCCTGGCGACCGAGGCGGAGCTGGCCGGCATGGCCGAGGCGCAGCTGCAGCGCTTCATCTTCCGCGCCGGCTTCTCCACCGCGTCCGTGGTGACCGCCGTCTCCGGCCGCGGCGTCGGCATGGATGTGGTGAAGACCAATATCGAGAAGATCGGCGGCACAATCGAACTGAAGAGCGTGCAGGGCCAGGGGACCACCTTCATCATCAAGATCCCGCTCACGCTCGCGATCGTCTCCGCGCTGATCGTGGCGGCCGGCGGCGAACGCTTCGCCATTCCGCAGATCAGCGTGGTCGAGCTGGTCCGCGCGCAGAACCAGGCCAGTCTCGGCCACAACAGCGCGGGCAGCTCGGAGCCGGTCATCGAGCGGATCAACGACACGCCGGTGCTGCGCCTGCGCGACCGGCTGCTGCCGCTGGTCAACCTGAACGATCTGCTGGCGCTCGGCGCGTCGCGCGGCGACGACAGCGGGTCCTACATCGTGGTCGCCCAGGTGGGCGCCAACCTGCTCGGCATCATCGTCGATCGCGTGTTCGACACCGAGGAGATCGTGGTGAAGCCGGTGGCGCCGATCCTCCGCCACGTGACGATGTTCAGCGGCAACACGATCCTGGGCGACGGGTCGGTGATCATGATCCTCGATCCCAACGGCATCGCGCGCGCCACCGGCATCGGCGGCGGCAGCGGCGCGAGCAAGGCGGTGTCCGTGGACGCCACGGACCAGGTGCGGTCGAGCGACCTGACGGCGATGCTGCTGTTCCGCGCCGGCAGCGATCAGAAGATGGCGGTGCCGCTCGGCCTGGTCGCCCGGCTGGAGGACATCCCGCGCGACAAGATCGAGATGTCATGCGGCGCCGCCGGTCACCCAGTACCGCGGCAAGCTGATGCCGCTGGTGGCGTTGTCGGACCATGCCGACGCCGAGCGCCCGCGCCAGCCCGTGCTGGTGTTCAACGACCACGACCGCAGCATGGGCCTGATGGTCGACGAGATCATCGACGTGGTGGAGGATCGGCTGAAGATCGAGTTGTCCGGTGCCCGCGCTGGCATGCTGGGCACGGCGGTGATCGGCGGCCACGCCACCGACGTGATCGACACCGGCTACTGGCTGACGCAGGCCTGGAAGGACTGGTTCCACGGTTCCCAGGGGACCTCGGCGCGCGACACCGCACGTCGCGTGCTGGTGGTCGAGGACAGCGACTTCTTCCGCCAGCTGCATGCTGCCGATCCTGGGCGCCGCCGGCTATCGCGTGACCGCCGCATCCAGCGCCGCCGAGGCGCTCCGCCTGCGCGACGCGGGCGTGATGTTCGACGTCATCGTCTCGGACATCGAGATGCCGGACATGGGCGGCCTCGACTTCGCCCGCGCCGTGCGTGCTGGCGGCGCCTGGGCGGAACTGCCGATGATCGCACTGTCGGCGCACGCCGATCCGCGCGAGTCGAGGCGGGTCGCGACGCCGGCTTCACCGACTATGTCGCGAAACACCAGCGCGAGGCGCTGATCGACAGCCTGCAGCAATGCCTGCTGGAGCCGATCGCGGCGGCATGAGCGAACGCCAGCGCGCTCCGCATCTGGCGGAGCGGAAGGAGACTGTAGATGACCGCAGACGTGCTCGACCGGCCTGACCTCGCCGCCGACGAGGAGCGAATGTTCGTCACCCTGACGGTGGCGGACCAGCTCTGCGGCGTCCCGGTGCTCAGCGTGCGCGACATCCTGGGCGAACAGGCGATCACCCGCATCCCGCTTGCGCCGCCGGAGATCGCCGGCAGCCTCAATCTGCGCGGACGCATCGTCACCGCGATCGACCTGCGCGAGCGCCTGCACCTGCCGCCGGCGCCCGACGGCACGCCGCGCATGTCGGTCGTCGCCGATCAGGGCGGCGAGCTCTATGCGCTGCTGGTCGATCAGGTCTCCGAGGTGATGAGCCTGAAGGCGAGCGCGTTCGAGCGCAATCCGCCGACCTTGCCGCCGAGCTGGGCGCAGTTCAGCAGCGGGATCTACCGGCTGGACAACCGGCTGCTGGTGGTGCTCGACGTGGGCAAGCTGCTCGCGCTCGGCGAAGCGGTCTGAGCGCGCGCCGCATGACGCGCATCTGCCTCGTCGTGGACGACAGCCGCGTGGTGCGCAAGGTCGCGCGGCGCATCCTCGAGGCGCACGGCTTCGAGGTGGCCGAGGCGGAGGACGGGCAGCAGGCACTGAGCGCCTGCCGCGCGCGGATGCCGGACTGCGTGCTGCTGGACTGGAACATGCCGGTGATGAACGGGCTCGACTTCCTCAAGCAGATCGCGCGCCGAATACGGACCCGACAAGCCGGCGGTGGTGTTCTGCACGACCGAGACCGAGATGTCGGCGATCGAGCAGGCGATCGTCAACGGCGCGCAGGAATACATCATGAAGCCGTTCGACGAGGAGATCCTCGTCGGCAAGTTCGAGCAGGTCGGCCTGCTGTGATCGCGCCGGCACGGGCGGCGGTGGAACCGATCGGCCACGGCGGTCGCGCGCGTCATGGTCTGCGACGATTCGGCCACGATCCGCGGCGCCATCGCGCGCATGCTGGACGCCGATCCGGCGGTGCGGGTCGTCGCGCGCGTGGCCAACGGTCAGCTCGCGATCGACGAGCTGGAGCGCACGCCGGTCGATGTGGTGGTGCTCGACATCGAGATGCCGGTGATGGACGGTATGGCAGCGCTGCCGCTGCTGCTGCGCGCCGATCCCGGGCTCAAGGTGGTCATGGCGTCCACGCTGACGACGCGCGGCGCCGACATCGCGCTGCGGGCGCTGCGGCTCGGGGCCGCGGACTACATACCGAAGCCGACCGCCGTGAACGGCGACGAGGCCTTCCGCCGCGAGCTGCTGGAGAAGGTGAAGGGACTGGCGCGCCTGCGCCGCCGGCTCGCGCCGCCGGCTGCGCGACGCCGCCCGGGCTGCATCTGCGCCCGGCGTCCGTAGTCCCGCCGCGTCTGCTCGCCGTCGGCAGTTCCACCGGCGGGCCGCAGGCGCTGTTCACCTTGGTGCAGGGGCTCGGCCGGTCGCTCGGCGTGCCGGTCGTGCTGACCCAGCACATGCCGGCGACGTTCACCCCGATCCTGGCCGAGCACATCGCCAAGCTGGGCGGCCTGCCATGCGCCGAGGCCAGGGACGGCGAACCGCTGCTGGCCGGACGCATCTACCTGGCGCCCGGCAATTCCCACCTGCTGGTGAACGGTGCGCGTGGCGGGCTGACGGCGCGCCTCAGTACCGATCCGCCGGAGAATTTCTGCCGCCCCTCGGTCGATCCGATGCTGCGCAGCGCCGCCGCGGCCTGCGACGGTCGTGTGCTGGTCGCGATGCTCACCGGCATGGGTCAGGACGGCCTGGCGGGCACGCGCCGCGTCATCGATGCCGGCGGCAGCGCCATCGCCCAGGACGAGGCGACCAGCGTGGTCTGGGGCATGCCCGGCGCGGTGGCGCAGGCGGGACTGTGCCATGCGGTCCTGCCGCTGCCGCGCATCGCGCCGAAGCTGCTCGAGCTGCTGCGGACGGCGCGCGCATGAGGCAGGCACTGTCGGCCGCCGCCTTCGACACCTTCGCGACGCTGCTGAAGAGCCGCTCCGGACTGGTGATCGGGACCGACAAGCTCTATCTGCTGGAGACCCGCCTCGCGACGATCCTGAAGCGCGAGAAGCTGCGCGACCTGGCCGCGCTGGCCGAACGGCTGCGCGCGCCCGGCAACGACGCGGTGGCGCGCGACGTGGTCGAGGCGATGACCACCAACGAGAGCTTCTTCTTCCGCGACGACAAGCCGTTTCAGCATTTCCGCAACCAGGCGCTGCCGGGCCTGCTCGCCGCGCGACGCGTCGGGCAGTCCGCTGCGCGTGTGGTCGGCCGCCTCGTCGTCCGGGCAGGAGGCCTACTCGATCGCGATGATCATCGCCGAGTGCCGCGCCGGCATCGGCAACCGGCGGATCGAGATCGTCGGCACCGACCTTGCGCGCGATCAGGTGGTGCGCTCGCGCGACGGGCTCTACACCCAGTTCGAGGTGCAGCGCGGCCTGCCGGTGCAGATGCTGATGCGCTACTTCCGCAAGGAGGAGACCGGCTGGCGGATCAGCGAGGCGATCCGCGCCATGGTGCAGTTCCGCGAATGGAACCTGCTCGGCGATCTGCGCGCGCTTGGCCAGTTCGACGTGGTGTTCTGCCGCAACGTGCTGATCTATTTCGATCAGCCGACCAAGGCGAAGGTGCTGGACGCTGTCGCGCAGCAGATGCCGGGGGACGGGGTGCTTTATCTTGGCGGGGCTGAGACCGTGCTTGGCATCACCAGCCGGTTTGCGCCGTTGGCGAGCGAGCGGGGGGTGTATGGGTTGGCGGCCGCGGCGGCGGCGTCGCCTCGGCGGGTCGCAGGCTAGCGGAACGATCCCGCGCGGAGAGCAGCGCGTTACCGGGCTTCAGTGCATCCCGCCTCTTGCGGCGATCGGCCAGAGGCACTCCACCCGGCCGTTCCGCACGCCGACATACCAATCGTAGCGGTCCACCGTCGGATCGCAGTGCCCCGGCACCAGCCGCAGCTTTTCCCCGAGCTTTGGCGCCGCCGTCTCCGACCCAACCTCCAGCTTGCCGTGCTCGTCGGAGGCGCCGACATAGCGGATGTCCGGCCGCTGCCAGATCACCGGCATTCCGCTGTCCACCGCGACCGCCTTGTGCCCGGCGTCCAGCACCGCGATGGCCTTCTGCGGCACGCTCATCACGGTCGCCAGCACGAACAGCGAATGGCGGAACGTGCCGATCGGCGCGCCGGCCTCGTCCAGGTTGCGCGCATAGTCGGCGTCCATGAACACGTAGCTGCCAGCCTGGATCTCGTTGTAGACGCCCGATGCGGATTCGATCTGGAACGTGCCGGTGCCCGCGCCGCCGACGATCGGACAGTCCAGCCCCTGCTGGCGTAGCTGCTCGACGGTGCGGCGCGAACCATCGATCGCGCCCTCGATCATCGCGCGGCGCTCGGCGACGGTGCGCCGATGCTGCGCGCTGCCGTGATAGGCCTGCAGCCCGCCGAAGATCAGGTGCCGCGAGGCCGCGATGCGCTTCGCCAGTTCCACCGCGTCCGGGCCAGGCGCCACACCGCAGCGGCCCGCGCCGACATCGATCTCCACCAGCACCGGCAGCCGAATGCCGGCATCCGCCGCGGCGGTCTCGATCGCCGCCACCTGTGCGGCATCGTCGGCGCACACCGCGACCTTGCTGATGCCCGCCAGCGCCGCGAGGCGCGCGAGCTTCGACGCGCCCACCACCTCGTTGCTCACCAGAATGTCGGGAATGCCGCCCCAGGCCAACGCCTCCGCCTCGGCCACCTTCTGCACGCACTGGCCGACCGCGCCCCGCGCCATCTGCAGCTTCGCAATGACCGGCGACTTGTGCGTCTTGGCATGCGCCCGGAGTTTCGCGCCGGTGGGCGCCAGCAACTCCGCCATGTGGTCCAGGTTTGCCTCGAATGCGTCCAGATCGATGAGCAGTGCGGGGGTGTCGACCTCATCTTCGCGCATGCCGGGTCGCGCGGGCGGTGGCTGCAACATGGTGACCTCCAGGGGGTGTGCGGCAGTCTTGCGTTTCGCCGCGTCGACGACAACCCGTGCGAAAACCGCGTGTCGGATCAGCGATCGTCGACCGGAGGATTGGCCAGCACCGAGGGGCGCGCATCGAACGTCGCGTGCCAGGCGGCAAGCCGCGGATGTCCATCGCGCCAGTTCAGATCGGCGAAGCGGAAGTCCAGATACGCAAGCGCGATGCCGATGGCGATGTGTCCGATGGCAAAGCGGCCTGCTGCCAGCACATCGGCTTCCTGCTCCAGCGCATCGATGCAGCACCGCGTCTTGGCCAGCCATAGGATCATGTGCGCCTGGCTTTGCCTGTCCTGCGGCCGGAAGCGTTCGCCGAGCCAGGCGAGCGCGATATCCAGCATGCCGTCGCCCAGCGCCAGCCGGCGCAGCGCAATCAAACGATCGGGCCAGTCGGGAAACAGCCTCGGTCCGTCGTGCAGCGTGTCGAGATATTCGCAGATCACCGGCGAGTCGTAGATGATCGTGCCGTCCTGCAGAACCAGCGTGGGAATCTTGCCGAGCGGGTTCTCGCGCATCAGCTCGAGATGCGGCAGGGTGCCTCCCACGACCGTGCGCACCGTCTGCAGCCGGTCCGCCAACCCCAGCTCGTGCGCCGCGATCATCACCTTGCGCACGTAAGGCGAGCGCGGCGACCAATGCAGCTTCATCGTCTCGGCCATGGCATGTCCTCCATCGCCGCAGTGTGGCACCTTCCGTCGAAATCGGGCCAGAGGAGGGGCGCCATGAACTGGATCGAGGTGAACGGCACAAGCCTGCGCTACGACATCTCCGGCAGCGGCAGGACGACGCTGGTTCTGGTGCACGAAATGGGCGGCACGCTGGACAGTTGGGACCAGGTGCTGCCCGCGCTCAACAACACGCGCCGGGTGCTGCGCTACGACACGCGCGGCGCCGGACTGTCGGAGAAGATCCGCGGCAAGGTCACGTTCGACGACATGGCGGACGATCTTGCCGCGCTGCTGGACGCGACCGGCATCGCCGGCAAGGTCGCGCTGGCCGGCACCGCGGTCGGCGCCGCGATCGCCATCCATTTCGCCGTGCGTCATGCAGCGCGCGCGGGGGTGCTGGTGGTGACAAGCCCGGCGACCGGTGTGGCCGTGGATCGCCGACAGGCGACGCTGGATCGCGCAACCGCGGCCGAGGCCAAGGGCATGCGGGCGCTGGCGGAGCAGAGTTTTGCCGGATCCTATCCGCCTGAGGTCCGCCACAACGCGGAAGAATTTCGGAAATTCCGAGCGCGCTGGCTGGCCAACGATCCGGAAAGCTTCGCAGCGATCAACCGCATGCTCGCCGATTCGACGGTGACCGAGGAACTGCCGCGCATCGCCTGTCCCACGCTGGTGATTTCATGCACGCATGACAGGCTGCGTCCGCCGTCTGCGATCGAACCGATGGCAAAGCGGATCCCCGGCGCGGAATATCTGGAGATCAACTCGGGCCATTTCGCGGCAATCCAGACGCCGGGTCTGGTCGCGCAGGCATTCCATGGGTTCCTCTTCGCGCTGGGGTACTGACACACGCGACGCCCCGGCGCATTCTCGGGGCGTTCTGATCGAAGGGGAGTAGACGCGAATGGCTGGAATGCTTGACGGCAAAGTCGCCGTGGTGACCGGAGCGGGCCGGGGAATCGGTCGCGCGACCGCAATCTGCCTGGCGGTGAACGGCGCCAAGGTGGTGGTGTGCGATGTCGGCGCAGCGGTGACCGGCGAGGGGCACGACGTCGGCCCGGCGCAGCAGGTGGTGGCGGAGATCACGCAGGCCAACGGGCAGGGCCGCGCGGTCGCGAACACCGACAGCGTCGCCGAATGGGAGAACGCGCAGAAGATCGTACAGACGGCGATCGACAATTTCGGCCGCATCGACATGGTGGTGAACAACGCCGGCATCCTGCGCGACCGCATGTTCCACTACATGTCGCCCGAGGAATGGGACGCCGTCATCAAGGTGCACCTGTACGGCGCGTTCTACGTCAGCCGTGCCGCCGTGCCGCATTTCCGCAAGCAGGAGAGCGGCTGCTTCGTGCACATCACCTCCACGTCCGGACTGATCGGCAGCGTCGGGCAGACCAACTATGGCGCGGCCAAACTCGGCATCGCCGGGCTTTCGCGCTGCATCGCGATGGATATGCAGCGCTACAAGATCCGCTCGAACTGCATCGGTCCGCACGCGTTCAGCCGCATGATCGAGACCGTGCCGGGCCAGTCGGAGGAGCAGTTGAAGGCGCGTGCCGAGCGGACCCGGCCGGATCACATCGCGCAACTGATCGCGTTCCTGGGGACGGATGCAGCCGAGGGCGTGTCAGGCCAGATCCTTGGCGTGCGCGGCAACGAAATTTATCTGTACAACCAACCGCGGCCGATCCGGATCATGGCGCGCCTGGATGGCTGGACGCCCGAGAAGCTCGCCGAACAGTGGCTGCCGGCGGTGAAGAACAACTTTACCCCGTTGGAGCGGACCCGCGACGTGTATCCGTGGGATCCGGTCTGAGCCTGCAAGAAAGCGCATTTCACGACTGAGACCTGGCGCGGCAATGGCTGCGCCAGGTCCGCTCGTTTGACGTGCCGTCGCAAGCAATATCGCCGCCGTTCTCAGAGTTGTCCGCAAGACGCTTCGGTTGGATATTCAGGCGCACACCGTCGAAGCGGCTTAGCCGAAAGGCGGCCGACTGTGATTGCCACCGAAATTGGCAGCAATCGACAATCCGATCCTGAACAGCCCGTACTCGGAACCCACGCGACACTGGGAACTCGATGAAACCGGCATCCCGGTCGGATCCTGGGCAGCAGGACGCCGGCGCAGTGAATACATTGTGCCGGTGCCGCCGCCTCGGCATCAGCACATCGCGCAAGGAACGCTGGAACTCGATGCGGAGTACGGCAGGCCGAAGTCCAACGACTACGTCAACGAATTGCGCTTCAAGGTCGGCGCTTGGCGCAATCTGCCGCCGGCGCAGCAGGAACGCTCGGTCACACCGGTAACCGCGCAGCTCCTGCGCCACTGGCGCAATCCCGAGCGGGAACGGCGGCTGTTCTTCTGCCAGATCGAAGCGATGGAGACCGCGATCTGGCTGACGGAAGTGGCGCCACGCGCCGAACTCGATCGGCTGCGGACACTGAATGCCGACGCCAATCCCGAACTGTTCCGCATCGCTCTGAAACTCGCCACCGGCGCGGGCAAGACGACCGTGATGGCGATGCTGATCGCCTGGCAGACGCTGAACCATATGCGCTCCCGCGGTTCATCGCGCTTCACCGACGCCTTTCTGGTGATCTCGCCCGGCATCACCATCCGCGACCGATTGCGTGTGCTGATGCCGTCCGACCCGACCAACACCTATGCGCTGCACGATCTCGTGCCGCCGGATCAGCGCGATGCCGTGCAGCACGCCCGGGTGGTGATCACCAACTACCACGCCTTCCAGCGGCGCGAGACGCTGGAAGCGCCGAAGCTCGCCAAAGCGATCCTGGGCGGTCGCGCTGGACCCGTGCAGACGCTGGAAAGCGAAGGCCAGATGATCCAGCGCGTCTGCGGCGACCTTCTGGGACGCAAGCAGATCATCGTGCTGAACGACGAGTCGCACCATTGCTATCGCGAACGGCAATCTGCCCGCGCGGCCCGCGTCACCGCCGAAGAGCGCACCGAGGCAAAGCGCAACAACGAGGCTGCGCGGCTGTGGATTTCCGGCATTGAGGCGTTGCAGCGCGTGGCGAAACGTCGGGTCGCAGTCTACGACCTGTCCGCCACGCCGTTCTTCCTGCGCGGGTCCGGTTATGATGAGGGCGAGTTGTTCCCCTGGGTGGTATCGGACTTCTCGCTGATTGATGCGATCGAATGCGGCATTGTGAAGGTGCCGCGTGTGCCGGTGCAGGATCTGCCCGGCGGTACCGAGCCGATCTATCGCCATGTGTACAAGTACGTGCGTGACAAGCTGCCCAAAGCCGGGCGCGGCAAACAGGCGGTACCGCTCAATCCCGACAAGTTGCCGCCGCAACTGGAAGGCGCGTTGCACGCGCTGTACGGACACTACGAGAAGGTGTTCGCGAAATGGCAGACGTATTGCAGCGGCACGCCACCGGTGTTCATCGTGGTCTGTAACAACACCGCAACATCGAAGCTGATCTTCGACCATATCTCTGGATACGAGCGCTCGGAAGGCGACGCGAAGGCCACCGTCCCCGGCCGACTCAGGTTGTTCTCTAATGTCGACGACAGCGGCGCGCCCGAACAGCGGCGCTTCCTGGATCGGCCCAATACCATCCTGATCGACAGCGAACAGTTGGAATCCGGCGAGGCTTTGTCGGACGAGTTCCGCCGGATCGCCGCCCCGCAGATCGATACGTTCAAGCGCGAACTGCGTCTGCGCGGGCAGCACGACCGGGCCGAGTCGATGACCGACGCCGACCTGCTGCGCGAAGTGATGAACACGGTCGGCCAACAAGGCCGGCTGGGCGAACAGGTGCGCTGTGTGGTGTCGGTCTCGATGCTGACCGAGGGATGGGATGCGCGCACCGTGACGCACGTACTCGGTGTGCGCGCGTTCGGCACGCAGTTGTTGTGCGAGCAGGTGGTCGGGCGAGCGCTGCGGCGCGTCGCCTACGACAGCTTCACGACCGACCTGTTCGACAGCGAGCCCCGGCTGACCGCGGAATACGCCGACATACTGGGGATCCCGTTCACCTTCATCCCTACGAACAGCGTCGCGGACTATCAACCACCTCGGCCGCTGACCACGATCCGCGCCGTGCTCCCGGAACGCGAGGCACTGACCGTCGAGTTCCCGCGGGTGATCGGCTATCGCACGGTGGTGCCTCCCGAGCGGCTGCGCGCACGGTTCAGCGAGGAAAGCCGGCTCAGCATCGATCCGACTGCGGCCCCGCCGACCGCACGCAATGAAGCGATCGTCGGCGAAGGCGTGACGTTGTCGCTGGATGAACTGAAGCAGGCGCGCGACAGTTCGATCGCGTTCTACCTCGCGGGCCATGCGTTGCGGACCTGGTTCCGCGATGCCGAAGGCACTCTGAGGCCCTGGCTGTTCCCACAGCTTCTGACAATCACCCGCCGCTGGATGGCGGAATGCCTGAGCACGCCTGGAACCTATCCCGGCTATCTGCTGTGGCGCGGCTTGGCCGACCTGGCGGCTGAGCGCATCTATCGCGCCTGTGTGGAAGGCGCGGGCGGTGCTGGCGAACTGCGCCCGATCTTCGATCCGTACAACGACACCGGCAGCAGCCGGCACGTCCGGTTTCAAACCACCAAGACCAACCTCTATGCCACACGCGCGGACAAGTGCCAGATCGACCGCATCGTGATGGACTCGGACTGGGAGGCCGCCGGCGCCCAGGCCCTGGAGGAAATGTCGGAGGTCCTGCGCTATGTGCGGAACGAGAAGCTCGGCTATGAGGTGCCATATGTGGACGGGGCCGAGGAGCACCATTACCGGCCGGACTTCATCGCGGTGGTGGACGATGGGCGCGGCGCGGACGACCCTTTGCATCTCGTGCTGGAGGTGAAGGGGCAGCACAGGCAAGGCGATGATGCCAAGCACGGCACGATGCGGGCCTTGTGGGTGCCGGCAGTCAATGCGATCGGCCGGTTCGGACGGTGGGGATTCCTGCGGGTAGATGGGCCGTATGGCGTGGCCGAGGCGATCAGGCAGGCGATCGCGGCAGCATGAGATTTAGGTTACAGGATGCAGCGGCGGATGGCATCCTTCAGCGACACGGTGTTGAAGTTGAGCAGCAGGCCAATGCGGCAGGCGCTGAGACGCAGATAGGTCAGGAGCTGGGCCTCATGCAGCGGCAGTATGCGCTCGACCGATTTCAGTTCGAGGAGCACTTCGTCGTTCACGATGATATCGGCGCGGTAGCCGCAGTCGAGGAGCACGTCGTCGTAGGCGAGAGGAAGCTCGACCTGGCGTCGGTAGGGATGGGGTGCGCGGCCCAGTTCGTGGCAGAGATAGCGCTCGTAGACGCTTTCCAGCAGGCCGGGGCCGAGGCGGGTATGGACGCGCATCGCCAGGCCGATGATCTGGTGGGTGAGGCTGGGATCGGGTGCGGCATTCATGCCTCTGGAGGGTTGCAGACGCCGGTTTATCCGGGGTTAAGGGCGGGGTCCGGGATGATCGCGGGAAATCAAGCGGACACAGAGTTGCACAGAGTTCACACAGAGTTTCACCGAGACGAGTTTATGGGCGCTTCGCGCGAAGCGCAAAAACTACTCTCCGTGGGACTCTGTGCGCACTCTGTGTAACTCTGTGTCTGCTTGATTGCTTCCTTCCCGCCCGCACCACGCTGGCGGAGTAGCCTCGATGACCCGTCGTCCCCGCACCCAATCGCCTCCGGCCGCGTCGAAGATCGAAGACCTGCGCCACCCCGCCGACGTGACCCGCCGCAACATCCCCACGGCGGAGACCGAGGCGCTGATGGCCGAGGACGAGGCCGCGCCGAAGCCGATGCTGTATCCGCGCAACCCCGACCTCGATCCGCAGCTTGTCTGGCGCGGCAAGGATGCGCTGGATGCGGTGCCGCTGCGCGTGCCGACTGTGCCGATCTACATCCAGGAGAAGGTGCTGCCGGCGGCGCTGATCCGCGATCTGCGGCGCGTGTCGAAGGGCTGCGAGCCGCAGGCCGATCTGTTCGGCAGCTTCGACCGGATCGAGCGACCCGAGATGCGCATGGAGTTCTACCAGCACGCGGAGAACTGGTCGAACCGGATGATCCTGGGGGATTCGCTGCTGGTGATGAACTCGCTGGCGGAGAAGGAGGGGCTGCGCGGGCAGGTGCAGTGCATCTACTTCGATCCGCCCTACGGGATTCGCTTCGCCAGCAACTGGCAGCCGAGCACGCGGACGCGCGAGGTGAAGGAGGGACGGGTCGAGGGCGTGAGCCTGGAACCCGAGGTGGTGGCGGCGTTCCGCGACACGTGGAAGGACGGGATTCACTCGTATCTGTCGTATCTGCGCGATCGACTGGTGGTGGCGCGGGAGTTGCTGACGGAGAGCGGCAGCGTGTTCGTGCAGATCGGGGATGAGAACGTGCATCGCGTGCGGGCGGTGATGGATGAAATGTTCGGGGACAGCAATTCCATTCGCACAGATCACGATAGAGAAGAACAAGCAGCCAGACATCAGGACTTTCTGCCGCCCGTCGCTGACTACCTAATATGGTATTCAAAATCGAAAGATCACCTGAAGTATCAAGCCTCTTTCATACCCAAGGATGATCATTGGCCGGGATTAACTCAATATAGCCGTATTGAAGCCCAGATCGCAAGCGTCGTACATTGAGTCCACTGACATTATTGGCGCGACGGGACTCCCACGGCAGGCGATATCGACAGGACAATCTAACAAGTCAGAGTCAGGGCCGAGATAAAGGCGAAGGCGCTGCGTCATGGTTTCCGGTGCATACGGCTGGCAAAATCTTCACGCCGAGCTTGCAAAACAGGTGGAAAACTAATGAGGCCGGCATGGACCGCTTATTGAAAGCGTCACGTACCGAGCCTCGCGGCACGAGTCTAAGCTACGTTCGATTCTTTGACGACTTTCCCTATTTACGAGATTGACAACATTTGGCTCGATGCAAGGTTCTCTAGCCGCAGCGAGGAAAAATCCTATATAGTTCAGACTTAATCGTATGGTTGAACGCTGCTTCCTGATGGCTACCGATCCCGGTGATCTCGTGCATTGATCCTACGTGCGGCTCGGGCACCGCGGCGTACGTTGCGGAGCAATGGGGGCGACGCTGGATTACAATTGACACGTCTCGCGTTGCGCTTGCACATCGCGCGCACCCGCCTGACTGCCGCCCGCCACCCAGCTGACGTCCTACGCGACAGCGAGGAAGGCGCTCACAAGGAAGCTGATTTGACCGGCCATACACCTCCCGAAGGCCCATTCACTCATGACATCCGCCAGGGGTTCGTTCTGGAACGCGTGCCTCACGTCACACTGAAATCGATCGTCAACAACACCGAGATCGACGTCATACACGCCAAGTGGCAGCCCATCCTCGATGATGCGCGCGCCGTGCTGAATGCCGCGGCGGGAACCAACTACGAGGAGTGGCAGGTACCGCGGGAGACCCCTCCCCTCAACCCCCTCCCGCAAGGGGAGGGGGAGAAAAGCCATGCGACCATCGCTCTGCTGGCGACGTTCTGGCATGCGCGCCGCGAACGCCAGAAGGAAATCGACGCCTCTATCGTCCGCCACGCCGACACCGAGTACCTGCACGACCGCCCCTACACCAAGCGCAACACCGTCCGCGTCACCGGCCCATTCACCGTCGAATCCCTCTCCCCCCACCGCGTCCTCCCCGTCGGCGAAGACGACGCAGCGCTGCTCGCCGCCATCGAGGACGAAACCGGCGAACCCACCCCGCCGCGCCACAAGCTGCGCATCCCCGAAGAACAGACCGACTTCGCCACCGTCGTCCTGGAGAACCTCCGCGCGGCCGGCGTGCAGAACACCCGCAAGAACGAGCGCCTCACGTTCGTCACGCTGAAACCCTGGCCCGGCAGCGCGCTGATCTCCGCCGAGTGCGAATACGAGGAAAACGGCCAGCGCAAACGCGCCGCCATCGTCATTGGCCCGGAATACGGCACCGTCGGCGCCGACCTCGTGCGCGATGCGGCCCGCGAGGCGCGCGACCTGTTCGACACGCTGGTGATCTGCGGCTTCGCCTTCGACCCGCATGTCGGCGAGGGCACGATGGCGCTCGGCCGCCTGACGGTGCTGAAGGCGCGCATGAACCAGGAACTGCACACCGCCGCCAGTTACAAGGCCGGCGGCGGCAACCTGTTCGTAGTGTTCGGCGAGCCGGACATCGCGCTGCACGCCGACCCGGACGGCACATATCGCGTGGAGATCCGCGGCGTCGATATCTTCGATCCCACCAGCGGCGAGGTGCGCTCGTCAGGCGATGTGAAGCAGGACATCGCCTGCTGGTTCATCGACACCGACTACGACGGCGACAGCTTCTTCGTCCGCCACGCCTATTTCCTCGGCGGCAAGGACCCGTTCGAGCGGCTGAAGACCGCGTTGCGCGCGGAGATCGACGAGGACGCCTGGGCCACGCTCTACCGCACCGAAAGCCGCCCGTTCCCCAAGCCGCAGTCGGGGCGGATCGCGGTGAAGGTGATCAACCACCATGGCGACGAGGCGATGCGGGTGTTCGTGGCGCGGTAGCGAGGTTACTCGCCCGACGCGACCAAATCCTCGATCCGCACCGCAAGCCGCCTGGCGAGCTTCGCATACACGGCAATATCCGCCGATGCCCGCCGGCCGCTTTCAAGCTGCGCCAGATAGGGCTGCGATATCCCCGCTGCCGCGGCCAGCGCGGCCTGCGTCAGCCCGCGGCGCTTGCGCCAGTAGGCGAGCGGCGTCGCGGCTGCCAGATACTCATCGAGTTCCGCATCGGTGAGCCCCGGATCGTCGCCGCGCACATGCGCCGCCATTGCCAGCGCGTGGTCGCGTGTATCGATCAGGTCCTCGTACTCCTCGCGGCTCAGGACGATCAGTTCCTCGCCCTTCGGCGTGGTCAAGGTGCGGCTGTGCATGGTGCCTTCTCATCACTCATAGACCGAACCGCGGGGAGCGATGCGCGTCACCACGACTTCGGCCTCAGTTTCCTCAAAGATGATCCGATAGTCGCCGACGCGCAGGCGCCTGGCAGCAGAACCGACAAGTTGCGTCACGTTGTTGGCGTGCGCTGCCGGATCGGCGGCATACTCCGTGATCGCCTTGCGCAGCCGGGTGGCGACGTTGCTGTGCCGCCGGAGGGCTGCCTGGGCGTCGCGCAGGTAGCGGACCGTCTTCATGGCTCGATATAGCTAATTCTCCTCCAATAGCAATAGCCAATAGCAATTTCCATGGTCGGATGTACGGGGATCGTCCATAGCGCTCGGTCAACTCATCATGGCGACGAGGTGATGGGGGTGTAAGCGATCAGGTAGGGTTGCGGGTGGGCCTGCACGCTCACCATCAACCAGCCCCGCCAGTTCCTGCAGCCCGACCAGCCAGTGCATCGGCCCTGCGTCATGCCATAATGCCGCACCATCGCAACGCCGGAGAGAGACGCAATCCATGACATCGCCCAACACGGGCCAGCCGCTGCTGTTCACGCCGATCACGCTGCGTGGCGTCACCGCGCGCAACCGCATCGTGGTCTCGCCGATGTGCCAGTACGTCTCGGTGGACGGCGGCCCCACCGACTGGCAGTTCGTGCATTTCGGCCGTTACGCGATGGGTGGCGCGGGCATCGTGTTCGGCGAGGAAACCGCGGTCGAGGCGCGTGGCCGCAAGACCTACCACTGCGCGGGCATCTGGAACGATCATCAGGCGAAGGCCTACCGCCGCATCACCGACTTCATCAAGGAGATGGGCGCGGTGCCGGCGATCCAGCTTGGCCACTGCGGCCGCAACGCGGGCTCGCACGGCGCGATGGAGGACTGGCGCGCGCTCGACGAACGCGACGCGCGTGCGGGGATGCCGCCGTGGCGCGGCCTGGCGCCGAGCCCGCTGCCGGCTCGGCGCGGCTTTCCGGTGCCGATCGAGATGGACCACGACGACATCCGCGCGGTGCTCGCGGCATTCCGCGACGCGGCGCACCGTGCCTCCGACGCCGGCTACGACATCTGTGAAATCCACGGCGCGCACGGCTATCTGATCCACCAGTTCCTCTCGCCGGTGTCCAACCGCCGCACCGATGCCTATGGCGGCACCCGCGAGGCGCGCATGCGCTTTGCGCTCGAGGTGGCAGAAACCGTCCGCGCTGCCTGGCCGCGGGACAGGCCGCTGTTCTTCCGGGTCTCCGCGGTGGATGGCAAGGGCGGCCTTTGGGGGCTCGACGACACCGTGGCCCTGGCGCGCGAACTGCGGCAGCGCGGGATCGACGTGGTGGACTGTTCGTCCGGCGGCATCAGCGGCGATTCCGAGATGGCGCTGGTGCCGCGCGTGCCAGGGTATCAGGTGCCCTACGCCAGCCGCGTGCGGCGCGAGGCCGGCGTAATGACCATGGCGGTCGGCCTGATCACCGAGCCGCTCCAGGCGGAGACGGTGCTGGCCGAGGGCCACGCCGATCTGGTCGCGATGGCGCGTGAGCTGATGATCCATGCCGACTGGCCGCTGCGGGCGGCGAAGGCGCTGAACGGCGGCGAATACGACCTGATGGCGCCGTCCATCGCGCACCGGCTGCGGCGGCGCGGCGAGCAGGCGGTGGCGTATCCGCCGGGGTGTGCGGTGGAAATCCCGATCATGGCCGACCGGCGGGAACCCTATCGCTGGCGGTAACGCCCGGTACGTTCATGGCCGTCATTCCCGCATGGTCGTCATTCCCGCGAAAGCGGAAACCAGGGGCAGCAACTCCGCTGCTGTTCGCCTGGGTTCCCACTTTCGCGGGAATGACAACGTTGCTGCAATCGCGACCGGCCTGGGCGAAATCCCGGGTGGAATATTGCCTGCCCCATCGCGTCATGCTGATCTGGATGCCGATGCCAGCCAGGACAAATCCTGGTCGCGGTTGCGCAATGCGAAACCAAAGGGGCAAGTGCCAGCATGATCAAGCTCAACATCAATGGCCAGGCTCACGACGTGGACGCCGATCCCGACACGCCGCTGCTCTGGGTAATCCGAGAATGGGTCGGCATGACCGGCACCAAATACGGCTGCGGTATCGCCCAATGCGGCGCCTGCACCGTGCATCTCGACGGTGTTGCCACCCGGTCGTGCTCAATACCGGCGGGCTCGGTCGGCGATGCAAAGATCACCACCATCGAGGGCCTATCGCCCGACGGCCTCGGCCATCCCGTGCAGGCCGCCTGGCTGCAGCACGACGTGCCGCAGTGCGGGTACTGCCAGTCCGGCCAGATCATGGCCGCGGCCGCCCTGCTGAAGGCCACCCCAAAGCCCACCGACGCCGATATCGACGCCGCGATGACCAACATCTGTCGCTGCGGCACCTATCAGCGGATCCGCGAGGCGATCCACACCGCCGCCTCGATAACTGGCAAGGCATAGGAGCAGCGCCATGAGCACCATGCAGCTTGCACGCCGTTCGTTCATCGTCGCGGCCGCCGTCGCCGGTGGCGGCTTCGCCCTCGGCTGGCGCATCCCGACCGGCCGCGCGCTGGCGCAGACCGCCGGCGCGACCGGCGCCGACGTCGGCATCTGGGCGGTGATCCAGCCGGACGACACCACGATCGTACGCATTGCCCGGTCCGAAATGGGACAGGGCACGCTGACCGGCCTCGCCCAGCTTGTGGCCGACGAACTCGACTGCGACTGGAAGCATATCCGCGCGGAATACGTCTCGCCGCAGGACAATCTTGCCGCCAAGCGCGCCTGGGGCGACATGTCCACCGGCGGCAGCCGCGGCATCCGCGGTTCGGTGGACTACGTGCGCAAGGGCGGCGCCGCGGCGCGCGCCATGCTGATCGAGGCCGCCGCGCAGCGCTGGAGCGTGCCGACGACCGAATGCAGCGCATCCAGCAGCGTGATCACCCACACGCCGAGCGGCCGGACGCTGCGCTACGGCGAGGTGGCCGCCGCCGCCGCGAAGCTGCCGGTGCCCGCCGATGTGAAGCTCAAGACGCCGGCGGAATGGAAGATCATCGGCAAGGCGGTCAAGCGGCTCGACACGGTGGACAAGCTGTCGGGCAAGCAGGTGTTCGCCATCGACGTGCAGCTTCCCGACATGCTGAACGCGGCGATCGCGCAGTGTCCGGTGTATGGCGGCAAGCTGAAATCCTTCGACGCCGACAAGATCAAGGCCATGCCCGGCGTGCGCCAGGTCGTCGCGGTGGACGACAATGCGGTCGCCGTCGTGGCCGACAAGTGGTACCAGGCGAAGACCGCGCTGGCAGCGCTGCCGATCGTCTGGGACGAGGGCGCCGGCGCGAACGTCGACAGCGCGCAGATCGCCGAACTCCTGAAGGCAGGACTGGACGCGAAGGAGGCCGCGCTCGGCCAGCAGCACGGCGACGTCGCAGACGGCGCTGGCTGGCGCGGCGAAGAAGGTCGAGGCGGTTTACGCCGCGCCGTTCCTCGCCCACGCCACCATGGAGCCGATGAACTGCACGGCGAAGTTCGCCGACGGCAAGGTGGAGATCTGGGTCGCCTCGCAGAACGGCGACGCCTCGCTTGCCGCCGCCGCCGAGGCCGCGGGCCTCAAACTGGCGGATGTGAAGGTGAACAAGCTGCACCTGGGCGGCGGCTTCGGCCGGCGCGGGCAGCAGGACTACACGCGCCAGGCCGTGCTGATCGCTAAACAGGTGCCCGGCCGCCCGGTCAAACTGATCTGGTCGCGCGAGGAGGACACCCAGCACGACTTCTATCGGCCGATCACGCAGTGCAAGCTGACCGCCGGGCTCGATGCCGAGCGGCAACGTGACGGCATTGCACGCGCGCCTGTCCGGCCAGTCCATCCTCGCCTATCTCGCGCCGCAGCGGATGGAGAACGGCGTCGATCGCATCGCGTTCCAGAGCTGGACCGAGGAGGAGTTCGGCTACGGCACAATTCCGAACCTGCTGATCGACCACGCGGTACGCAACACGCACGTTCCGGTGGGCTTCTGGCGCGGCGTGAACACCAACCAGAACGCGATCTACATGGAGTGCTTCATCGACGAACTCGCGCACGCGGCCGGCAAGGATCCGCTGGCGTTCCGCCGCGCGATGCTCACCAAAAGCCCGAAGCACTTGGCGGTGCTGAATGCCGCGGCCGAGAAGGCCGGCTGGGGCACGCCGACGCCGAAGGGCGTGTTCCGCGGCATCTGCCAGAACTACGGCTACGGCAGCTACACGGCGGCGGTCGCCGAGGTGTCGGTATCGTCGAAGGGCGCGCTGAAGGTCCACCGCATCGTGGCGGCGACCGATCCCGGCTATGCGGTCAACCCGAACCAGGTCGAGGCACAGGTCCAGGGCTCGTTCGTCTACGGCCTGAGCGCGGTGCTGTACGGCCAGGTCACGATCGAGAACGGCCGGGCGGTGGAGAGCAACTTCGACAACTATCCGGTGCTGCGCCTGGCGGACATGCCGAAGGTGGAGACGGTGATCGCGCCCTCGGGCGGGTTCTGGGGCGGCGTCGGCGAGCCCACCATCGCCGTGGCCGGTCCCGCGGTGCTGAACGCGATCTTCGCGGCGACCGGCAAGCGCATCCGCTCGCTGCCGCTGCAGACTGCACGATCTCAGCGCCGCATGAGGCTGCGAGCGGTCGTGGCGCTGGCGGCCATGCTCGGCACCGTGGCCGCCGCGCCGCCCCCGCCGGGCGCCACCGGTTGCTCGGGCTGTCATGGCGGGGTGGCGCCGCTGCCGGTGTTGACGGGGCGTGATCTGGCGGAGATCGTCGTTGCGCTGGATGCGTTCCGCGCCGGCACCAAGCCGGCGACGGTGATGGATCGGATCGCCAAGGGTTTTTCCCACGATGAGAGCGTAGCGATCGCGGTGTGGCTGGTCGGGCCGAAATGACTGTACGTCGCCTGGGACCCCTCCCCCCGGCCCGCTCCCGCAAGGGGAGGGGGAGGATGTCCAGCACATCTAACACCACTCCCCCTCCCCTTGCGGGAGGGGGTCGGGGGGAGGGGACAACGCGCCGCCGCCTCCTGCTTGAATCCGCATCGGCCCTCCTGCTCGCACCGTTCGTTGCGCGCGCGCAGGCGTCGGCGCGTGTCGTCGTGGTGGGCGGCGGCTTCGGCGGCGCCACCGCTGCCCGGTTCCTCCGCCGCGCCGATCCGCGGCTGGACGTCGTCCTGGTCGAGGCCAATCCGCAGTTCACCGCCTGCCCGTTCAGCAACGAGGTGCTCGTCGGGCTGCGCGATATCGCCGCCCAGCGCTTCCCCTATGGCGCGATCGCAGCGGAAGGCGTGCGCGTGATACAGGCCGAAGCCACGGCGGTGGATCCGGCCGCCCGCCGCGTGACCCTCGGCGACGGCACCGCCCTGCCGTACGACCGCCTGCATCCTGTCGCCCGGCATCGACATCGCCTGGGGCGCGCTGCCCGGCTACGACGAGGCGGCAGCCGAGCGCATGCCGCATGCGTGGAAGGCCGGCGCGCAGACCCTGCTGCTGCGCGAGCCAGCTCGAGGCGATGCAGGATGGCGGCCTCGTGGTCATGTCGGCGCCGGCAAATCCCTATCGCTGTCCGCCGGGCCCGTACGAACGCGCCAGCCTGATCGCGTATTACCTCAAGACGAAGAAAGCCGCGCTCGAAGCTGCTGCTGCTGGACGCGAAGGATGCGTTCTCCAAGCAGAAGCTGTTCCAGGCCGCATGGCAGCAACTGTATCCGGACCTGCTGGAATGGGTGTCGCTGTCCAACGGCGGCAAGGTGACGCGGGTCGATCCGGCGACCAACAGCTTCGAGACCGATTTCGGCACGCAGAAGGCTGATGTCGGCAACGTCATTCCGCCGCAGCGGGCCGGGCGGATCGCTGCGCTGGCCGGCGTCGCCGACCGCACCGGGCTGGTGTCCGATCGATCCGGCGACCTTCGAATCACGGCTGCAGCCCGGCATCCACGTCATCGGCGATGCCGCCATCGCCGGCGCCATGCCGAAATCCGCGTTCGCCGCGAACGCCCAGGCCAAGGTGTGCGCCTATGCCGTGGCGCAGCTGCTCGGCGGGCGCCGCGCTGGCCGAACCGCGTCTGATCAACACCTGCTACAGCCTGGTCGCGCCCGGCTACGGGATCTCGGTCGCCGGGGTGTATCGGCCGGTCAACGGACAGCTCACCGACATCGAGGGCGCCGGCGGCACCAGCCCGCTCGACGCGCCGGCGGCGCAGCGCGCCCAGGAAGCAGAGTACGCGAATGCCTGGTTCAAGACGATCACCGGAGAGACGTTCGGCTGATGCGCTGGCGGCCGTGCTGCTGGGCTGGCTCGCGGCCGCAGCCGACGACGGCGGTGGGATGGAGGCGTCGCTGACCGGCCAGCCAGGCGACCCCGCGCGCGGCCGGCAGATCGTCGAGAACCGCCAGCTCAGCGCCTGCCTACTGTGCCATTCGGGGCCATTTCCGGAACCGCATCTGCAGGGCAATGTCGGACCGTCGCTGGACGGCGTCGGGTCGCGCCTGACAGCGGGGGAAATTCGGCTGCGCCTGGTCGATCCCGCGAAGCTGAACCCCGATACGCTGATGCCGTCCTATAATGCGGTCGATGGACTGACCAGGGTGGGACAGGCCATGGCAGGGAAAGCCGGTGCTGACCGGACAGCAGATCGAGGACGTGGTGGCTTTCCTGGCCACATTGCGCGCGCCGTGAACCGCCGCCGCTTCCTGGTGCTGGCCGGCGCGTCCGGACTGCTATTGCCGCTGCCGCCCGGGCCAGCTCGCGCCACGCCCGCGCAGGTTGCTGCGCTGATCGCCGAACTGGTGGGCGAGGCGGAGCTGCGCGACGGCCGGGTGAAGCTCGATCTGCCGGTGATGGTGGAGAACGGCAACGCGGTGGCGATGACCGTGAGCGTCGATGCGCCGGTCGCGCAGGTGCGCAGCATCGACGTGTTCGCCGAGGGCAATCCGCTGCCGCATGTCGTCCGCCTGCGGTTTGGTCCGCGTGCCGGTGCGGCGCGTGCCGCCACCCGCATCCGACTGGCCACATCGCAGACCGTCATCGCCGTGGCGAAGCTGGCCGACGGCACCTGCTGGCGGGACAGTGTCGATCTGCTGGTCACGCTGGCCGCGTGCATCGATTGAGGGCGACGACATGGTACGCGTGCTGATCAATGTGCCGAAGCGGGTGAGGAAGGGCGAGGCGTTCGACGTGAAGCTGCTGATCTCGCATCCCATGGAGAGCGGCCAGCGTCGCGACGCCATGGGTGAGGCGATCCCGCGCGACATCATCAACAGCTTCGTCTGCACCTACAACGGCGAGGAGGTGCTGCGCGCCGACCTGTTCCCCGCCATCGCGGCTAACCCGTTCCTGTCGTTCGCCGCGGTGGCCGAGGCGAGCGGCACGTTGACCATGCAGTTCACCGACGACCATGGCACCGTCCAGACGGAAACGGCCGACGTCACGGTCGAATGATTCGCCGTGTGTCGTGCAACACTGAAGGAAGAACATACTCCCCCTCCCCTTCCGGGAGGGGGTTGGGGGGAGGGGTGAGCGGCCCAAAGTCAGGGCTGTTGCATATACCACAACCTGCGCCTTGTGCTGGTGACACCCCCTCCCCCCAACCCCCTCCCACAAGGGGAGGGGGAGAAGACTCTCTCCGGTTGTTCCTTGCGAAAATCGTGCTTGCTGCGGCTCTGATGCTGTGGGCCTCGATCGGATCGGCTGCCGAGAAACGTTCCGGATATGACGACACCAGTCTGGAGACGCGGGCCATGCAGGACGATGACGCCAGCAACCCGGGGTTCCTGTGGGTGCAGCAGGGCGAGGCGCTGTGGTCGGAGCAAGTCGGCGACAGCCGCAGTTGCGCCGGGTGTCACGGCGTAGCGTCTGTCACGATGGCCGGCGTGGCGGCCCGCTATCCCCGATACAATGCGAGACTCGGGCGGCCGGTCACGCTGGCGCAACGGATCGAGCAGTGTCGCATCGAGCGCCAGGGCGCGCCGCCGCTACCGCCGGAAAGCGACGCGCTGCTCGGGCTGACCGCCTATGTCGGGCTGCAATCGCGCGGTATGCCGGTGCAGGTCGAGATCGACGGGCCGGCGCGGCCGTTCTTCGAGGCGGGCAAGGCGCTGTTCACCGCGCGGCAAGGGCAGCTCAACCTGTCCTGCAGCCAATGCCATGACGGATTGGCGGGCCAGCGCCTCGGCGGCAGCGTGATCCCGCAGGGCCATCCCAATGGTTATCCGGAATATCGGCTGGAGTGGCAGAGCATGGGCTCGCTGGATCGGCGCATCCGCAACTGCATGGTGGGCGTGCGCGCCGAGCCGTTCGCCGTGGACTCGGAAGAGCTGACGAGCCTGGAACTCTATCTTGGCTGGCGCTCCAACGGGCTCAAGGTGGAGACACCGGCCGTTCGGCCATGACGGCGCAGCCCCCCAACCGGGACCGAGCAAGGTGATATTCGATAGAGTTGGCTCCACGCTGCTTTTTGCGCTCGCCGCCAACACCGATAATCTGACAGTCGGAATTGCCTACGGAGTGAAGCGGCGACGGATCCGTTGGGAGCAGAACCTTCTGATTGCCGTCGTCACCACTCTGATAACACTGCTCGCTCTAACCGTCGGACGGCAGATTCGCGACGTGTTGCCGGCAAAACTGCCCGATCTGCTTGGCGGTGCACTCCTGGTGCTTCTCGCGGCCGTGAGCATCGTCTGTGAACACGTTGGAGCGGTCGTTCAGTTCGCGAATCCCCTCACCAGGTTTGCGGACCGGACGTCGGTCGGTTGGGGCGAAAGTCTGTTCCTGTCCGCCACTCTGTCGATCAACAACATCGGCCTGGCCGTCGCCGGCGGCATCGGTGGCGTCGCCTACGTCTCGGCAGCGGTCTGCATCTTCTGTTTGAGCATGGTCATGCTCGCGCTGGGACAGGCGATCGGCACGAGCCTTACCCGCCTGCGGTTGGTCTCGCAGGTGCTGCGCTATTCCATGAGCGGCAATGTCGTGCTCGCGCTGGCTGGTGTACTCATGCTCGCCGGCCTCTGATCGGTACAACACGCTCAGGTTTCGGCTTGATCGCCAAGGTCCGATCGCTCAGGATCGGGACACGAAACATCGGCTCGCAACAGACCGGTGGCCGGAGGAAACGAATGGCGGCCTCGACGGGCCAGGGGAGCATGGTTGTCGCGGCCAGCCTGACGCTGGCGCATCGCGCGCCGCATCGCGGGATGATCACCGCCTGCATCATCTGCGCCACTCTGCTGCAGTCACTGGACCAGACGATCGCCAACGTCGCGCTGCCTTACATGCAGGGCAGCTTCTCGGCGAGCTACGACGAAATCACCTGGGTCTTGACCACCTACATCACCGCCGCGGCGATCATGACCGCGCCGGTCGGCTGGCTCGCGGCGCGGTTCGGCCGCAAGCGGCTGTTCGTCGCGTGCATCATCGGCTTTACCATCGCCTCGATGTTGTGCGGCGCGGCGCAGACGCTCGAGCAGATCGTCGCTTTCCGCCTGCTGCAGGGCGTGTGCAGCGCCGCCCTGGTGCCGCTGTCGCAGGCGATCCTGTTCGACATCTATCCGATCGAGCGGCGCGGCTTTGCCATGGCGGTCTGGGGCATGGGCGTGATGATCGGGCCCATCCTGGGCCCCACGCTCGGCGGCTACCTGACCGAGATGTACGACTGGCGCTTCGTGTTCTACATCAATCTGCCGTTCGGCATCCTGGCGACGCTCGGACTTGTCGTCTTCATGCCGGATACCGGCCGGGAAGGCCTGGTGCGATTCGACTGGCTCGGCTTCGGCGTGCTGGCCGTCGGCATCGGCGCGCTGCAATTGATGCTGGATCGCGGCAACACGCAGGACTGGTTCACCTCGAAGGAGATCATTGTCGAGGCGGTGCTGGCGGGCCTCGGCATCTATCTGTTCCTGGTGCACATGGCCTGGGCGCCGAGGCCGCTGATCCGACCGGTGCTGTTCCGCGATGTGAACTTCTCCGCCGGCCTCGTGCTGATGTTCGCGGTCGGCACGCTGCTGGTGTCCAGCATCGCCCTGATGGCGCCGTGGCTGCAGACGCTCGGCAACTACCCGGTGGCGACGGCCGGGCTGCTGATGGCGCCGCGCGGCCTCGGCAATCTCGCCACGATCACCCTGTGCGGCCGGCTGTCGTCGCGTATCGATGCGCGGTATCTGGTCGCATTCGGTTTGCTGCTGCAGTGCTGGTCATTCTGGGTGATGACCGGATGGACGCCGGACGTGGACACGCGCGAGCTGATCTTCACGATCGCGGTGCAGGGCGCCGGACTGGGACTGGTGTTCACGCCGCTGCAGGTGCTCGCCTTCGCGACGTTGGCGCCCAGCCTGCGCACCGAGGGCGCCGCACTGTTCAGCCTGGCACGCAATATCGGTGCGGCGATCGGCGTCTCGGTCGCCACGTCCCTGCTCGTGCACAATGCGCAGGCGCTGCACGAGGTGATCGGCGCATCGGTCAATCCGTTCAATCGTGCGCTGCAGGCGCAGGCGTCAGCGAACCAATGGCTTGATCCGGCCACGCGCCATGGTGCGGCGATGCTCGATCAGATGGTCAGCCACCAAGCGCAGATCATCGCTTACGTCAACGACTATGTGCTGATGATCTTCACCACCCTGCCGGCGCTTCTGCTGCTGTTGCTGATGCGCCGTCCGCGCCATGCGCAGACGCCCGATGCGGTGCAGCCAAGTGAGTGATACTGGCGGCTCAATGCAATGGCCGCTTCCCACGTGCGCCGTGAAAAGGCGGCGCTTCTCCAGCGGGTGCAAACCCCGCCCGGGCACCCGCTCCAGCCGGAAGCAACCGGAGCAGGCATGGAGGTGACGAAGTGTCTGAAGCCTTCGGATAGCGGCCACGTATAGGTGACCGCGCGAGTGTGTAGGCCGCAACGTGAGTGAACGCTGAGCAAGCCTCGAAAAGGTCGATGTGCAGGCCGACACGGCAGTGGGACCGGGGAAGGCTGATACGGATGGGTGATGTTGAGCGACGAGCACACCGATCCGCTGCACCGGGGTAGTGGCGGCGGCATGCACACAAGGAAAGCGGCAACCAACACGGGAAGCCCCGATGCGTGGCCAGGGATGGCCAACCGGACGCCCGCGAGGGACAGGCCGGGCGCGGCGGGGTGGCGGAGAGGTCCGTAGGACCCCGCTGAAGCCGGGTAATGCCGGGGGAGGGAAGGGACCTCAGTTCAAGACAGACGCAGCAAGTGATGAGGGACCTGGAGATTGGGCAACCTATCAACTCCGAACAGTGTTCAGAAATTGCAGATGGCGTTACACGCAAAAGCGAAGGCAGAAGCCGGGTATTGCTTCTCGCACACCCGCTACTACAAGATCAGCCGCGAGGACATCCTGGCCCATGCCTATGCCCAGTGCCGCTCCAACAAGGGCGCGCCGGGTATCGATGGGCAGGACTTCGCGGATGTCGAAGCATACGGGGTGGAACGGTGGCTTGGCGAACTGGCGCTTGCGTTCAAGCAGGAGACCTACCGACCGGACCCTATCAGGCGTGTGTTTATCCCGAAAGCCAACGGCAAGCTCAGGCCGCTGGGCATCTCGACCTTGCGGGATCGGGTCTGCATGACGGCAGCGATGCTGGTGTTGGGACCGATCTTCGAAGCCGATCTTCCATCAGAGCAATACGCCTACCGCCCTGGGTGCAACGCGCAAGAGGGCGGTGGTCGAGGTGGAGGAACTGTTGTTCCGTGGCCATCCGGATGTCGTCGACGCCGACCTCGCGGACTACTTCGGTAGCATTCCCCATACCGAACTCATGATGTCGGTAGCGCGCAGGATTGTTGATCGGCGCGTGCTGCATCTGATCAAGGTGTGGCTGGACTGCCCGGTGGAAGAAACCGACCAACGAGGCCGGAAGACACGCACGACGGAGGCCCGGGACAATCGACGCGGCATCCCGCAAGGCTCACCCATCTCACCGCTGCTGGCGAATCTCTACATGCGCCGGTTTGGGTTGGGGTGGAAGAAGCTCGGGCTGGAGCGGAACCTCGGCTCGCGCATCGTGACCTATGCGGACGATCTCGTGATCCTGTGCAGGAAAGGCAATGCCGAAGCGGCCTTGCACCACCTGCGCGAGATCATGGGCAAGCTGAAGCTAACGGTCAACGAGGAGAAGACACGCATCTGCAAGGTTCCGGAGGGTGAGTTCGACTTCTTGGGCTACACGTTCGGTCGGATGTATTCGGCGAAAACCGGCCAGGCACGCCTGGGGCACCGGCCATCGAGGAAGAGCATCACGCGTGCGGTTGAGAAAATCCACACGCTGACCAACCGAGCGGGAACATGGCAAGAGACCACGGAGCTGGTGGACAAGTTGAACAGTGCGCTGCGCGGCTGGGCGAACTACTTTAAAGTAGGTACCGTCAACAAGGCGTATCGGGCACTCGACAACTACACGGCTGTGCGGTTGCGTCGGTGGTTGCGCTTCAAGCACAAGGTTAGGCGGAGCAGGGGCGGAACTTATCCACTCTCGCACCTCTACGGGCACTTCAGGCTCGTACGCCTGACCCGGCTTGGGCACGACGTGTCGTGGACGAAAGCGTGACGTCTTGTCCGAGAGCGTGGTGCGGGAAATTCGCACGCCACGTTCGATGAGGGGGGTGTGGAAACGGAGCTATGGTCAGGCCGTTAAGGCACCGCCAGACGAAAGGGGCGGCAACGGATATGCCCGACCTAACGCCACCGCGCCACATCCCTACTCTACCCCAGAACGAACCCGCTGCGCGGGAGAGCCATACACGGAGTTGCGGAAGCTGTATGACCAGCGTGGAGGAGGTGTGAGCGGAGCGGGGTGAGCCGACGATTGGGGTGTTGTCAACCTCAAGATGAGGAGCACCCCAATGAGCGAGAAGCCTATCAGCCCGCTGCGCCAGCGCATGATCGAGGACATGACGGTGCGCAACTTCATCGAGAAGACGCGCAACGACTATATCCGTCACGTCCTGTCCCTCACGGCCTTCCTTCGCCGCTCGCCGGATACCGCGACACCCGAAGACCTGCGACGCTTCCAACTGCATCAGACGCAAACCGGTGTGCGCGCGCCGAGCATCAATGCCTCGGTGGCAGGCATTCGCTTGTTCTTCACCGTCACCCTCGACCGGCCTGATATGGCGAGGCACCTCACATTCGTGCGCGAACCGCGCAAGATACCGGCTGTGCTGAGTTCGGATGAGGTTGTGCATTTGCTCGAAGCCGCACCCGGACCGAAGTACAAGGCAGCCCTGGGTGTAGCCTATGGCGCCGGTCTGCGGGTCTCCCAGGTGGTGTCGTTGAAGATCTCGGACGTCGACTCCAAACGCATGCTGCTGAAGGTCGAGCAGGGCAAGGGGCACAAGGATCGTCTTGCGATGCTGTCGCCGCAGCTGCTCGAGCTGTTACGCGACTGGTATCGCATCGCGCGGCCACAGGTCTGGCTGTTTCCCGGCCAAGACCCAACCAATCATCTGACACCTCGCCAGCTCAACCGCGCTGTGCATGTCGCCGCCCATATGGCCGGGATCAGGAAGCGCGTGACGCCGCATACCCTCAGGCACAGTTTCGCCACGCACCGGCTCGAACAGAATGTCGACATCCGCGTGATCCAAACCCTCCTGGGGCACGCCAAACTCGATACCACTGCGCTTTACACCCGCGTCGCCACCAACACGATCCGTGCGGTCATCAGTCCACTCGACCGGTTGGCGCCGCTGCCGCTCAGCAGAGTTCAGCCGCCGCCGTAACGGGCGACACTCGTGGGCCGTCCTGCTCTCGAGGTCGCGGACATCTTCCGCGACCACCGAGCCGCCTGGCGCGATGCCAACGCTGGCCACGTGAGGCTTGGCCGGCTGAAGGTGATGAGCGCCATCGAGAACTGCCGCACCGCGGCTCTCGGTGGCCACGTCGCACGCTGCGAGGACTGTGCACACACCACGATCGCCTACAACAGTTGCCGTGACCGGCACTGCCCTAAGTGCCAGGCGGCAGCAGCCACGGAGTGGCTCGAAGCGCGCGAGGCCGAACTCCTGCCGGTGCCTTACTTCCACCTGGTATTCACGCTGCCAGGCCCGATCGCCGACATCGCCTAGCAAAACAAGGCGGTGGTCTACGACATCCTGTTCAAGGCCGCAGCCGAGACCATGCTCGCCATCGCAGCCGAGCCAGCTAACCGCTCTGCGCGGCATCGGTCCGCTTCGCGGCCCAATCCCAGGCACCTGGGCGCCAACATCGCCATCACCGCCGTTCTCCACACCTGGGGCTCCGCGATGACCCACCATCCGCACCTGCACATGATCGTGCCCGGTGGCGGCATCTCGTGCGATGGGCAGCGCTGGATCGCCTGCCGACCCAACTTCTTTCTGCCCGTGCTCGTGCTCTCGAAGCTGTTCAGACGGTTGATGCTGGAGAAGTTGGCCGCCGCACATGCGGCCGGCAAGTTGCAATTCTTCGGAGGCCACGCTCATCTCGCTCGACCAGATGCGTTCACCGCGGTCCTGGCGCCGCTGCGCAACACCAAATGGTTCGTCTATAGCAAGCGCCCCTTCGCCGGACCCGAGGCGGTGCTCGCCTACCTGTCGCGCTACACGCACCGCGTCGCCATCTCCAACAGCCGGCTGATCGCCCTCGACAACGACCGTGTGACATTCAAGGTCAAAGATTATCGGATCGAGCGGGCCGGCCGATACAAGACCATGACACTCGACGTTGCCGAGTTCATCCGCCGCTTCCTGATCCACGTCCTGCCCAAAGGATTCCACCGCATTCGCCATTACGGGCTCTTCGCCAATGGCTGCCGCGCCCAGTGCCTCTCGCGCGCTCGCGAGCGACTGGCCGTCACCGTCCATCGCGCCGACACCGACGCGCCAGTTCAGGGCGATGCCCAGGAAACCAACGCACTTGCGCTGCCATGCCCGTGCTGTGGCGGCCGGATGATCATCATCGAGACCTTCCAGCGAGCATGCCAACCGCACTATCGACCATCGGCATCAAGCACCGCTGTCAGGATCGACACCTCATGACCATAATCGCCGCCTTCCCGCGATGTCGCACTGAACTTGCCTGCCGCTGGTCTGCGACCGGCCGCAACAAAGCTCAACCATTTCACCAACACTGCCGCCCAAGTGCGCCTCTCACCGCCGCGTTCGATCTCCGCCTCGATCGTCAACCCGACCCGCTGCCCCTTGCCGAACACCCAATCAACCGCCCCGACGCCTCTCGCGCTTACCCATGCGGGCCCGTCGCAGCGCCCAAATCCCCATAGCGCTTTCGCCAAACTCGCTCGCACTTCACCCGCGGGTTCGTTCTTGGGAGGCTTCCGGACGCCGGCTCATCACTGCGCGTCGTTGGTTCGCCGCCGGCGTCCGGAACCCTTCACCGAAGCGGTCACTGGACGAGGTGGTTGGTATGAAACGCGCCATAGGGGCGCATTCGCGGCACGAGCGCGAAGATCGCGCACGCGCAGGCTTCGCTGGCCTGCGGGATGTGGGCGCCGGGTGGCGGAAGGCTGGTCGACCTTGCGGGAACCGCCTTCGCTGTGGGGCTGCTGCTGTTCTGCGGCGCTGTCTATGCGCTGGCGCTGGCTGGCGTCAGCGTGGCTATGCTCGCGCCGGCCGGTGGCGTGCTGCTGATGCTGGGCTGGGGGCTGCTCGGGCTGTCGGCGGTGCGATCCTGACGGCCTCTGCCTACCGCGACGAGGCCGGCTCGAACAGCTCCACGACGTTGCCCGAGGGATCTTCGCAGAGCACCTGCCTGCCGCCGGGTCCGTCGACGATGTCGTTGCGGAAGTTTATCCCCTGCTCGCGCAACGCCGCCACGACGGCGGGAAGATCGGCGACCTGCAGGACGAAGCGGTTCCAGCCGCCCGGCTCGGGTGTCCTACCATCAGGCATCGGCCTCGACGCCGACGCGCGCGGCCCGGCGAGCCATAGCGTCAAATCGTCATGCGCGACGATCGCCATCGCCGGTCCGAATTGCTGCCGCAGCGTGAAGCCGAGGCGCAGATAGAATGCGATGGCCTGATCGACGTCATGCACGAGATAGCGAACCGACGCCATTGGAAACTCCGTCAACCGAGCGCCGCGAGGACGCTGTCGCACACATGCGCCATGTCTGCCTCGCTCAAGTCAGGATGGATCGGCAGGGCAAGGATGCGCCCTGCGAGATCCTCCGATACCGGCAGCTGGATGCCGTCATGATGGTCCCGATAGGCGGGCTGCAGATGCAATGGACGCGGATAGTAGATCGCGGTGGGAACACCGTTCGCGCGCAGCGACGCCTGCACGTGATCGCGCATCGCGGCATCGTGGAGCAGGATGGCATAGATCGCCCAGGCGCTCGTGCTGTCGTTCACGCGTGCCGGTGTGACGACGGCATTGCCGAGGCGCGAATCGTAATAGCGCGCGATTTGCTCACGGATCGCAAGTTCGTCCGCGAACACGGTCAGCTTGGCCAGCAGTACAGCTGCCTGGATCGAATCCAGCCGCCCGTTCATGCCGGTGCGCAGCACCTCGTAGCGCGTCGTACCTTCACCGTGCGTGCGCAGGCTGCGGTACAACGCCGCTCGCTCGGCGCTTTCCGTCAGCAGCGCACCGCCGTCGCCATAGGCGCCCAGCGACTTGGACGGAAAGAAGCTGGTCGCCGTGGCATCCGCAGCCGCACCGAGCGGCCTGCCATGCAGCGTGCAGCCGAAGCTCTGCGCCAGATCGTCCAGCGTGAACAGCTTTTCCCGTTCCGCGATGGCATTCAGTGCGGGCCAATCCGCCGGCTGGCCGAACAGATCGACACCGATCAGGGCGCGCGGACGCAGCTTTCCCCCGCGCCGCACCTCGGCAATACGGCGTTCCAGGTGCCCGGGGTCGATCTGGAACGTGCGCGGATCGACATCGACAAACACCGGCACAGCACCGAGCACCAGCGGAACCTCTGCTGTCGCAGTATAGGTGAAGGCTGGCAGGAACACCGCATCGCCGCGCCCGATGCCCTCCGCCATGAAGGCGATCTGGATCGCATCGGTGCCGGAACTGACCGCCACGCAGTGCTTCGCGCCGCAGAACTTCGCCAGCTCGACTTCCAGTTCGGCGACCTCGGGCCCCAGGATGAACTGGCAATGGGCCAGGACCCCCTCGAGCCGCCGGCGCAGTTCCGCGGCGATGCGCGCCTGCTGCGCCTTCAGGTCGAGGAACGGAACGGCGGGGCGTGTGCTCACGGGTGGTTCACCACAGGCATCAGTCCTTCGGCGTTGTGCTCGAATTCGGTGACGAGGCGTCCGAGCAGGATGAGCGCCAGTCGCCCCTGGCCGCCGCGGCAGGCAGCGGCGATTTCGTCGATGGCGCGGCCCACGATGGCCGGGTCGGCGGTCCGCGGCGCCGCCATCAAGAGCCCGGAAAATCCGGTCGGCGCCGGCGGCTCCTTCCCATGGAACAGCTCCTCGTGCAGCTTCTCGCCCGGGCGCAGTCCGGTAAAACGGATTTCCACATCGCGCTCCGGCGTCAGCCCGGCCAGCCGGATCATCTGGCGGGCCAGATCGACGATCTTCACCGGCTTGCCCATGTCGAGCACGAAGATGCCTCCGTCCTCGCCGGACGGCAGGCTAGTGTCGCCGGTGCCGACCACGCTCGCCTGCAGCACCAGGCCGACGGCCTCGCGCACCGTCATGAAGTAGCGCTGCATGTCGGGATGCGTGACCGTCAGCGGCCCGCCGCGCTCGAGCTGGCGCTGGAACAGCGGCACCACCGACCCGGTGCTGCCCAGCACGTTGCCGAAACGCACAGTGATGCAGCGCATGCCGTGCCCGGTGGCGCGCGCGGATTTGTCCAGCGCCTGGCAATACATCTCGGCAAGCCGTTTGGACGCGCCCATCACCGAGGTCGGGTTGACCGCCTTGTCGGTGGAGATCAGCACCATCGCGCGCGTGCCCACGCTGCGTGCCACGTCCGCCACATGGCGCGTCCCGGCGACATTGGTCAGCAGGCCCTCCAGCGGATTGGCCTCGACCATCGGCACGTGCTTCAGCGCCGCGGCGTGAAACACCAGCTCCGGCCGCCACTGCTCGAACACCGCACGGATACGCGCCTCGTCGCGGATATCGGCCAGCAGCGACTCACGGGCGACGTGCGGGTGGCGTTCGGCAAGTTCGAGGTCGATGAGCCAGAGCGCGTATTCGCCGTTGTCGAGCAGGATCAGCCGCTCGGGGCCAAGCGCTGCAACCTGGCGCGCCAGCTCGCTGCCGATGGTGCCGCCGGCGCCGGTGACGATGACGCGCCGGCCCTGGATCAGCCGCGCCATGCCCTCGCGGTCGAGCGGCACCTGGGGCCGGTTCAGCAGGTCCTCGATGGCCATCGGCCGCAGATCGAGCTGGCGGGGGCGGTCCACCAGCGCCGACGGATCGAGCGATGTCGGGCGCGGCGCGCGGCGGATCCGCATGCCGAAGCGTTCGGCCTGTTCCACCAGGACGGTCAGCGACTGGCCGGACAGGTCAGGCGTGGCCACGACAAGCGTGTCCGGCAGCCTGCCCTCGCCGTCGAGGCGTTCGAGAACTGTCGCGGCATCCCCAATCGATCCGAGGAACGGATAGCCGTGGATGCGCCGGCCGGTCTGGCGCGAACCGACCGCCAGCAGACCCTCCACCCGCAGCGCCTGTCGCCGGTCCCCGATCAGCGCGCGGAGGAAGAGGTCGACGTCCTCGGCCGCGCCGACCAGCAGTGCTGAAGGCACATCGGCAGCGTAGGCGGCAGGAAGCTTTCCACCCGGGCGTTGGCGCAACCGACGGTAGGCGACGCGGGGAGCGCCCAGCAGCACCAGCAGGGTCAGCGCGTGAACGGCGGGGAAGGCCCGGTTTGCGGACGCGGCACCAGCCCACGCAGCGACGCCCGCGAATAGGGCGGCGCCGAGCACGCTGGAATAGGTCACGGCCAGCAGGTCGCCGATGCCGGCGAAGCGCCAGAACTGCCACGGCAGCCGGAACGGCAGACCGGCAAGCAGCAAGGTTGCCGCGCCGGCGAACGGCAGCCACGGGGGCGAAGACCAGTCGCCCGATGGGTCGGCAATCGCGCGGGCAAGCGGCACGGCCAATGCCGCCAGCACCCCGTCCAGGGCAATGTTGAGGACAACTTGGCACGAGCGGGCGGGCGGCCATGGCCGCCCCTATAGCCCAGCGGGCCGCAACCGTCATGCCCAGGGCGCCGCCCCATGGGGCATCAGGTTAACGGAGGCGACAGAGAAAATTTCCTCCCCCTCCCCTTGCGGGAGGGGGGTTGGGGGGAGGGGGGCGGAGGGGAGAGGCGGCGGTGGCACTCTTCCGATCATCTGGTTTCCTGCCGGTGCTGCCCCTCCCCCCAACCCCCCTCCCGCAAGGGGAGGGGGAGAAGTTACGCGCCGGCGGCTCTTATCCTGATGCCTATGGGGCGCCGCCCGGTGTTCCATATTTGGCGATTCCCTATCGCGTTTGCAGCAATTCGGACCGATACTCCCCCTGCGCAGGTCTTGGCGCCGTGGCTTGACTGCGCGACAGTCTGGGAACAGCAAGGAAGGCCGAAACATCCTTCGGCCGCAGAGGGAGCGTAGACCATGCGACCGAAAAGCCGTGTAACCCGCCGCACCGCGCTCAAGTTGGGCGCCGCTGCGACAGCCCTGCCGCTGGTGCACATCCGCACCGCCGGTGCGGCCGGCAAGCTGAGTTTCGCGATCTGGGACCACTGGGTCCCGACCGGCGATGCCGCCATGAAGAAGCTCGTCGATGCCTGGGCCGAGAAGAACAAGGTCGACGTGCAGCTCGACTTCCTCACCGGGGTCGGCGGCAAGATCAACATCACCATGGCAGCCGAAGCGCAGGCAAAGACCGGACACGACATCTACGCCTTCGATCAGTGGACCGTGCAGCAATACGCCGACAGCCTCGATCCGATGGACGACGTGATGAAGTCGCTGATCGGCAAATACGGCAAGCTGGGCCACGCCTATGAATACCTCGCGGTGGTCGACAATCGCTGGATGGCGGTCCCGGTCGGCTGGGGCTCGGCTCCGCTGACGCCATGCGGCCGCATCAGCATGATCAAGAAATTCGCCAATATCGACGTGCAGGCCTGGTATCCGGCGCACGAAACGTCCCCGGACGCTGGGAAGGAGTGGACATACGATACGCAGCTCAAGCTTGCCGAGGCGTCGTTCAAGAACGGCTATCCGATCGGCTTCGGCTGCGGGTCCGGCAGCACCGACGCCAATCAGACCTGGGGCGCCACATTCGGCGCGTTCGGCGCTGACCTGGTGGATGCCAAGGGCAACATCATCATCGAGTCGGACAACGTGATGGCGGCGATGGAGTACTGCAAAAGGATGACGCAGTACATGCCGGCCGACGCGGTGAGCTGGGACGACGCCTCCAACAACCGTGCACTGATCTCGGGCAAGGCCGCCTACATCTGGAATCCGCCGTCCGCCTGGGCGGTGGCCAAGCGCGATGCGCCGCAGGTGGCGGAGGACTGCTGGACCTTCCCAAATCCGCTGGGACCAAAGGGCCGCCTGGTGCCGCACCGGCCGTATTTCTGGGGCATCTGGTCGTTCGCCCAGAACAAGGGCGCGGCGAAGGAGCTGATCGCGTATCTGTCGCAGCGCGAGCAGGTCGAGCAGCTTGCCGCCCCCGTCGCCGGTTACGACATCCCGCCGTTCCCGTCGATGTACGACATGAACGTCTGGAGCGAGGTCGAGCCGCCCAAGGGCACCATCTACAACTATCCGGCCCGGCCGTGGCACGGCTCGGAATACTATGTCCCCGGCTCCTCGGCGCCGCCCGAGATCGCGGTGCAGATCTGGAATCGCTACCTGCTCCCGGGAATGGTCTCGCGGCTGATGTCCGGCCAGACCATCAAGCAGTCGATCGCCTGGGCGAAGGACGAGCTGGAAGGCTTCATCCGCTGACATCGCTCGGCCGGCGCAGGCTGGCCACCGACCACGGTTCGCTGTTATCGGGCTCCTAAAAGTGAGGAGCCCGAATGACTCTTGCCGCCCTGCTGCGCCACCTGGCGTTCGCCGCCGCGCTCGCGCTGCTGTCTGCCGCGGTGGTGCGCCTGATGATTGCCGCTCGCGTGCTGGACCATCCGGACCCGCGCAAGGTGCATACCCTGGAGACGCCGAAAGGCGGCGGTGTCGGCGTGGTCGTGGCGTTCCTGGTCGGCATCGCCGTACTCTACCGTTTCGCGGAATTCGCCCGCCTGGCCGACCAGTATTTCATCGGGGTAATCGAGGCATCGGTAGCGATCGCCGTGGTGGCGTTCCTGGACGATCTGTTCGACTGGAAATTCACCGTGAAGCTGGCGGCGCAGGTCCTAGCCGCCGTGGTCGCGGTGGGCAGCGGCATCTATGTGGCGGACTATCGGCTGCCCTATGTCGGCCCGCTGTATGTCGGGTGGCTGGCCGCGCCGGCGACTGTTGTTTGGCTGCTGTTTGCCACCAATGCGATGAACTTCATCGACGGGCTGAATGGACTGGCCGGCGGCGTGGCGCTGATCGCCGCATGCTTCCTGGCCGGCATCGCGGCGTTCACCGGCGGCTGGTTCGCGTATTTCGCCGCACTGCTCCTCGCCGCCGGGCTCGCGGGCTTCCTGCCGTTCAACTTCCCGCGTGCGCGCATTTTCATGGGCGACGTCGGCAGCCAGTTCTGCGGCTTCATCCTCGCCGTTCTGGCCGTCGTCGCCAGCCGCTTCGATGGCGTCGAGCTGTCGTTCCTGATCGTGCCGATGCTGCTGTCGGGCGTGCTGTTTGACGTTGCGTTCACGCTGATCCGGCGAGCCTTTTCCGGCGAAGCACTGACCGAGCCGCATCGCGGGCATCTCTATCAGGTGGCGCAACGCTCCGGCGTGCCGGCCACCGACGTGACGTTGGTGCACTGGGGGTTTGCCGTGTTCGGCGGCATGTGCGCGACCGTGTTCGTACTCGCCCCCGCGCAGGCCAAGCCTTTTGTTCCGTTGCTGACGCTGCTGCCGCAACTATGCTGGCTCGGCTACGTCGTGAGCTGCGCGCACCGCTCCGGCGTCGAACGCTGGGGATGAGTGCGTTGCACAAAGGGCACTGTTACCCTCGGTACCAAACGTCCTTCGCGTTCGCAACCGCCGGCCGGCGGTTGCGTCCCTTGGCTTCAATCGTTCCCGACGCACCAGGCGAGATACGCCGGTCGCCCGAGATCAGGCGTTTGCCGTCGCGCGACGCTGCGATGGTTCGTGAATCGCCGGAGCGCGCTTCGCGATAATGGCCGCCTCTCCCATGATGGAGCGCAGGTCGCGCAGAAAAGCCGCGCCTTTGAGCGTGCGCTGCACGAGAACGCTGCGGCGGTCGAGCGGGTCCACCTTGCGGCGCGCAAGGTCGAGCTCTCCCAGTCGATCGAGCGCTCGTGTAATCGCCGGCTTTGACACGTTCAGGTCCGCTGCGAGGCCGCGAACGGTGTGTCCGCCGTCGCGCAGGTAGCAGGTCAGGAACACGCCCAATTGACGCGCCGACAGGTCCGGCCCATCGCGTCGCACCAGGGAGACGACGGTCTCGCGGAGAACTCCGACCATGTGATCAGCGGACGGGTTCATTGCCATTGGCAGTCCTTTCTCGATTCCGGGTCCACGGGTCGTGGCACCTGGATACGACAAGTGACGCCGGTCGATGCTACGTCAATCCCATTGCGGAAGCAATTCCCACTCCACTCGCAACGATGTGACCAGAAACCCTCAATCCGGGTGTGCAACCGCCAACCGTTTCGCGATCCCAGAGAATATGGCGCGCATAGCGTACGCCTCGCCGCCCTCAGGGCGGCCAGGTGCCGTCTGGTCATTCCAGGCATACAGATCGAAATGGGCCCACGCAATCCCCGGCACAACAAATCGCCGCAGGAACAATGCGGCGGTGATCGCGCCGGCATGCGGTTTGGAGGAGACATTGTTGAGATCCGCGACCGTGCTGTCCAGCCAACGGTCGTAGGCATCCCACAGCGGCAGGCGCCAGAGCGGATCGTGCTGCGCAAGACCATTCCGCAACAGAGTGTCCCCCCAACCATCATCGTTGCAGAACATCGCCGGCAGGTCCGGCCCGAGTGCCACGCGCGCCGCACCCGTCAGTGTGGCGCAATCGACCAGCAAAGAGGGGGATTCCTCGCATGCATCGGCCAAAAGGTCGCACAGCACCAAGCGACCCTCCGCATCGGTATTGCCGATTTCGACTGTCATGCCGTTGCGTGTACGGACCACATCGAGCGGGCGCATCGCGGTGCCGGAAATCGCGTTTTCCACACAACCGGTCCGCACCACAAGGCGAACCGATAAATTCGCTTCCATAATCAGTCTGGCGAGGCCCAGCACGGTGGCGGCCCCGCCCATGTCCTTTTTCATGCGCAGCATGCCACTCGACGGCTTGATGTCATACCCACCAGTATCGAAACAGAACTCCTTTGCCGCAGAGCGAAACGAGTGGCGCACCCGCGTGGGCCTTGCTGCCCGACCAACGGAAGATCGCGACCCGTGCCGGTCGCGCCGAGCCCCGGCCGACCGCCGCGATGGTCGGGTATGCCTCATCGAGGGAATCACCCGCGACGATTTCTGTAACGGCACTATAACGCTTGCCGAGAGCCACGGCGAAATCGGCGAGCTCGACGGGCCCGAGCAGGTTGGCAGGTGTGTTGACGAGGTCACGCACCATCCAGGTGGCGGACGCAGCCGAGCGGCTGTGCCCCTGGCCGGGCGGAGCAAGCAGCCGCGCAGGCCCGCGTTTGGACGCCTTCAGCGCAGCATAGCGATAGGCGCCGAGGCAGAAGCCGAGCGTGGCGAAGCCCAGGTCGAAGTCGCCTGGCTGCAGCCGCCAAGGCACTCCCTCCGGCAATCGGAATGCCAGATTTCCGAACGCGGCGGGCGAATTGTCCTCGCCAAGTCCGAGCACCGCGCCGGCCACGCCATCGTCGCCCGGCAGGAACAGCAACTCCTGCGCCGCCGCGGTGAAGTCGAGCTGGCGGAGAAACCTGCCCTGTGCCTGGGGCAGGCTGTCCATGAAGGCAGCAAGCCCGGATGGCCGCACGGCGTATAGCGGCCGCGTTGCATCCGCCGAGTCCACCAGGCAATCGAGTGTCTGCTCCAGCATCGCCACCTCACCGGTCATCGGTTCTCACGGACCGAGCGACGATCCAAGCAGGGATGTGACCCGCCGGGCAAACTGTGCCGGATCGCGCGGCAGGTCGCCCTCCTGCACCCGCGCCAGATCGAGCAGCGTGCCGGCGGCCTCGGCGATCAGGGCTTCGTCCTGCAGCCTGCCAGCGAGCGCCTCGATCAGCCTGTGCCGCGGATTGACCTCCAGCACCGGCGCGGCGGGCAGCATGGCCCGGCCGGCCCGGCGCATCAGCCGCTGCATCTGCAGGTCCGGGCCCTTGTCGCCGGCGGCCAGCACCACCGCGCTGTCGGTCAGACGGCCGGTGGCGCGAACCTCCGAGACGCCGTCGCCGAGCGCCTGCTTCAGCGCGGCAAGCAGCGGCGAAATGTCCGGCTGATCGGCGGCCACATGGAACTCAGCCGAGGCCTGCGTGATGCTCTTCAGCGACTTGCCCTCGAAGCTGTCCAGCCGGTCGGGCCAGAACGCATCGATCGGATCGGCGAGCAGCAGCACCTCGATACTCTTGGCGCGGAAGCCCTCGAGCTGCGGCGAGGCGCGCAGAGCATCGGGATTATCGCCCGCCAGGTAATAGATCGTGTCCTGATCTACCTGCATCCGCGACAGATAATCGGGCAGCGACGTCCAACCTTCCTGCGAGGACGACCGGAAGCGCAGCAAAGGCGCGATCTCCGCGCGATGTTCGGCGTCCTCCCAGACACCCTCCTTCAGCACCGGCCCGAAATTGTCCCAGAATTTCCCGTAATCATCCGCCTCCTTGGCACGGTTCTTCAATTCGGACAGCACGCGGCCGATCAGCGACTTGCGGATCCGCCCGAGCACCGGCGTCGTTTGCAGCATCTCGCGCGAGACGTTGAGCGGCAGGTCCTCGGTGTCCACCACGCCCTGCACGAAGCGCAGCCAGGACGGCAACAGCTCGGCCTTGTCGGTGATGAACATCCGCCGCACGTGCAGCCGCACATGCGAATCGCGATCGCCCTCGATCGCCTCGAACGGTTTCATCCCCGGGACAAACAGCAGGGCGAAGAACTCGAGCATGCCCTCGGCCTTCCAGTGCAGCGTGGCCCAGGGCGTGTCGAACATCAGGCCGAGATGGCGGTAGAACTCGTTGTACGACTGTTCCGACACGTCCGCCCGCGGCTTGCGCCACAGCGCGGTGCCCTCGTTGGCAGGCAGGTCCTTGCCGTCGCGGGCGATGGTGATCGGCAGCGTGACATGGTCGGCCCATTTGCGCACGATCGCCTCGAGCCGGTGCGGATCGAGGAACTCCTCGGCATCCGACTTAACATGGAGCACCACGTCGGTGCCGGCGGTCTCGCGCTCGGCCGGCGCGATGGTGAACTGCCCGGCACCGTCGGAGGCCCAGGTGAACGCTTCCTCGGAGCCAACCTTGCGCGAGGTGACCTCCACTCGGTCGGCGACCATGAAGGCCGAATAGAAGCCGACGCCGAACTGACCGATCAGGCTGGGGCGTTCCTCCGGCTTGGCCGATGCGAGCGCGTCGCCGAAAGCACGGGTGCCGGAGCGGGCGATGGTGCCGAGGTTGTCGATCAGGTCCTGCCGCCCCATGCCGATGCCGTCGTCGGCGATCAGCAGAGTGCGCGCCTGCTTGTCCGGCACGATCCGGACCTTGGCCTCGGCGGGCGGCGCGAGCGCGCTGTCGGTCAGCGACTCGAACCGGCGCCGGTCCATCGCATCGGCGGCGTTCGCCACCAGCTCGCGCAGGAATATTTCCCGTTCCGAATAGAGCGAATGCACGACGAGATCGAGCAGCCGCCCGACCTCGGCGCCGAAATCATGCTTTTCCTCAACCACATCGTTCATCGCCAGTCCTCCTGTCGGGCCGCGATATGCGGCCAAAAGCGCCCGGTTTCAATGCGGCGGCGTGCCGGCCAACAAGGCAGGTGCCACACCGAGTTCACCGAGAAAGGCACACCGAGGGCCACAGAGAGGAGATGCCGGAACGGTGAATGTGAACCTGGGCTACCCCGGAGTCCGGCCAAGGCAAACGCTTCGCGCGAAGCGCTATTCTGTCTTCCTCGGTGGCCCTCGGTGCACCCTCGGTGAACTCGGTGTGGACCCTTCCTTCCCCGCCGGCACGACGCCCGAACCCATCCCGCCGGAAGTGCTTGCATTCCGCAGCGCAACACCCAAACATCCTGCCATGTTCGGCTTCGATACCGGTTTCGCCCCGCGCGTCAAAGCCGTCCTCGGTCCGACGAACACCGGCAAGACCCATCTCGCCATCGAACGGATGCTGGCGCACGCCTCGGGCATCATCGGCTTCCCGCTCCGCCTGCTGGCGCGCGAGAACTACGACCGCATGGTGGCGCAGAAGGGCGCCCGCCACGTCGCGCTGATCACCGGCGAGGAGAAGATCATCCCGCCCGATGCGCGCTGGTTCTCCTGCACGGTCGAGGCGATGCCGCTCGACCGCGATGCGGAGTTCCTCGCGGTCGACGAGATCCAGCTCTGCGCCGACCCCGATCGTGGCCACGTCTTCACCGACCGCCTGCTGCATGCCCGCGGCCTCGTGGAGACCATGTTCCTCGGCGCCGAGACGATCCGCCCGCTGCTGCAGCGGCTGGTGCCGCAGGCCAGCGTCGAGACCCGGCCGCGCATGTCGCAACTGAGCCACGCCGGGCCGGTGAAGCTGGTCCGCCTGCCGCCGCGGTCCGCCGTGGTGGCGTTCAGCGCGGCCGATGTCTACGCGATCGCTGAACTGATTCGCCGTCGCCGCGGCGGCTGCGCGGTGGTGATGGGGCGGCTCTCGCCGCGCACCCGCAACGCCCAGGTGGCGCTCTACCAGGACAAGGAGGTCGACTTCCTAGTTGCCACCGACGCGATCGGCATGGGTCTGAACATGGACGTGGACCATGTCGCCTTCGCCTCGTTGCGCAAGTTCGACGGCCACCGCCCGCGCCGGCTCGCCGCAGCAGAGGTGGCGCAGATCGCCGGACGCGCCGGACGCGGCATGCGCGACGGCACGTTCGGCACCACCGCGCAGTGCCCGCCGCTGGACGACGAGGTGGTGGCCGCGGTGGAGGCGCACAGCTTCGATGCGCTGGAGCAGCTCTGCTGGCGCAACAGCGACCTCGACCTCACACATGTGGACGCGCTGCTGGCCAGCCTCACCGCGCCTCCGCCGGGCCCAGGACTGGTGAAGGGCAACGACGCCGCGGACCTCGAGACGCTGGCCGCGCTGGCGCGTGAGCCCGAGATCCGCCGCCTGGCGCAGGGGCGGCGGATGGTGCGGCGACTGTGGGAGGCCTGCCAGATCCCCGACTTTCGCAAGCTGGCAGACGACACGCACACCAAGCTATGCGCGCGGGTGTTCGGCCACATCGCGAGGGACCAGCGGCTGCCCGCCGACTGGCTGGCCGGGCAGATCGGTGCGCTGGCACGCGCCGACGGCGATATCGATACGCTGATGCAGCGGTTGTCCGGGGTGCGCGTCTGGTCCTACATCGCGGCGCGGTCGGACTGGGTGCAGGACACCGTGCACTGGCAGGGGCGGGCCCGGGAGGTAGAGGACCTGCTGTCCGACGCGCTGCATGAACGGCTGACCAGCAGGTTCGTCGACCGGCGCGCCGCCCTTCTGATGCGCCGCCTGGAAGCCGGCGAGAAGGAGGAACTGCTCTCGGCGGTGACCCGCCGGGGCGATGTAGTGGTCGAGGGCCTCTCGGTTGGGCGCGTCGGCGGCTTCAGCTTCTTCCCGGACCCGACGGCAGTGGGGGACGAAAAGAAGCTGGTCCTGCGGGCCGCCCGGCGGGCGCTGCGCGAGGAGATGCCCCGACGCGTGGCTCTGGTGGAAGCGGCCGCGGACGCCGTATTCCTGCTGACCGACGATCATTCAGTGACGTGGGACGGCGTTCCGATCGCCCGCCTGAAGCGCGGCGCCAGCGCCCTCCGCCCCCGCGTTCAGGTGCTGGACAGCGAGTTCCTGGATGGCGCCCAGCGGGAGCGGCTGCGCATCAGGCTGCAGCGGTTCCTGGACGACAGGGTGAACGCCGACCTGGCGCCATTGCGCGCGGCAGCCGACCGCGGATCGCAACAGCCGGGATTTCGCGGGCTGCTGCACCGCCTGACCGAGGCGTTGGGTCTGCTCGCCGGCGAGGAAGGCGACAGCCTGACCCCGCAATCGCGCACCGCACTGAAGGCGATCGGGGTCAAGGCCGGCCGCTTCGGCCTGTTCCTCCCGGCGCTGCTGAAGCCGCGCGCGGCGGCGATGCGCGCCCGACTCTGGGGATTGCAGCACGGCCAGACGGTGCCCGGCCTGCCGCCGCCCGATCTGGTCTCGCTGCCTGCCCAGCCGGACTGGCCGGCCGGCTTTGCCGACGCGATGGGCTGGCTGGAGGCCGGCCCGGTTCTGCTGCGGCTCGATATCGCCGAGAGGGTGGCCGCCGAACTGGCCTGGGCGACACGGCGCGGCGCCACGGCGTTGCCGGCCGGCCTCGCGTCGCGCTTCTCGCTGAGGGCCGAGATGCTGCCCGTGGTGCTGCGACGATTGGGCTTCCGCATCCTGCCGGCCGGCGGACTGGCAGCGGGAGAATATGGTCCGCCGGCCCCGACCATGGTGCTGCCGCTTCGCCGGCGCCGGCGCCGGCCGGTCGTGGTCGCGGCGGGGCCGGGCCGCGCCCACGGGCCGTTCGCGGCATTGGCGGCACTCAAGAGGTAGGGGGCCTGCGATAGCCGACCAGGAAGACCGCGACTGGCAGCGGCTCGACAAGTGGCTGTGGTGCGCGCGCTTCATGCGGGCGCGCAGCGATTGCGCGGAATTGGCGGCCAGGGGCTCGATCCGCATCAACCGCCAGCCGACGGACAAGCCCCATGCCAGATTGCGCGTCGGCGATGTGCTGACCGTGCCGCTCCACAGCTCCGTCCGTGTCGTGCGCGTGGTGTCGCTGGCCGCGCGGCGCGGTCCGGCACCCGAGGCACGGCTGCTCTACGAAGAGATCAGCGAGACCGGCGGCGGACCTTGCGCCACAGCGTAATCATCGGCATATCGCCGCCTCCGATACCCCGCATCAGGGACTGCCCATGACCTACGTGGTCACCGAATCCTGCATCCGCTGCAAGTATATGGACTGCATCGAGGTCTGCCCGGTCGACTGCTTCTATGTCGGCGAGAACATGCTCGTCATCCACCCGGACGAATGCATCGACTGCGGCGTTTGCGAGCCCGAGTGCCCGGTGGAGGCCATCGTGCCGGACAGCGACGACAAGGCGGGCGACTGGCTGGAACAGAACCGGACCTACGCCGCGCTCTGGCCGAACATCACCCGGAAGGGCGAGCCGCCGGCGGACGCCGATGACTGGAAGGACAAGCAGGACAAGGCCGCGCTGTTCTCGCCCGAGCCGGGCAAGCCCTGAACCTCGGCAGGCGGGTCGGCTTCAACGGCAAGTGTGTCGCGCAGCAGGCTCCTTGCAGGTCTGTAATGCCCGCACCCCGATGACGTAACACCCCTGTGATGCTATATTGCCCGCGACAGGCAACGGCAGCTGCAGGGGGCCAGCGGCGGTCGCGGCTATTCCCAGGAGCCGATCCAACGGAGGGGGGCGCGCATGCCGGCCAACCGATCCTGGCCGCGCCGATCGCTTGACGGATCGCAATACGTGAGGGACGAAGGGAGAGAGGTGTCAGGAATGAAGGCAATCGCCGGAACCGCCAGAACGGATCGCCAGGCTGCCGCCTCGCGCCATGTGGCTCCGCAGCGCACGGCGGCAAAACCTCCGGCCAGGGCAACGCAGGCGACAGTGGCAAAGAAGACAGCGGCGCCCGCAAAGCCGGCCAAGCCGACACCAGGCAAGAGCGCCGTCCAGCCGGCGGCGAAGGCTGCGCAGGCGACGAAGCCGGTTGAGGCCAAGCCTGCCGCGATCCATGGGACGGGCACCACAAGTGCGCCCGCCGCCACGCCGGCTGCCCCGGTGCAGACGACGCCTACGTCGCCCCCGCCCCGTCCGGCTGCCGCCCCGACGTTACCGGCGCATGCGCCGCCGGCATCGGAGCGTCGGCCGAACATGCCCGATCGTGTTCCGATCCGACCGTTGGCAAAGGCCGAGATTTTCGTCGAGGGCGACCATGTCGTGTATCCGACCCACGGCGTGGGCAAGGTCGAGCGGATCGCCATCGAGGAGATCGCCGGGCACAAGCTCGAGCTGATCCACATCACGTTCGAAGAGAACCGGATGACGCTGCGCGTGCCGGTCACGAAGGCGCGCACCGCGGGGCTGCGCAAGCTGGCCACGCGCAAGCTGTTCGACGAGGCGCTGGCGGTTCTGAAGGGCCGCGCGCGGATCAAGCGCACCATGTGGTCGCGTCGGGCGCAGGAGTACGAGGCCAAGATCAACTCCGGCGACCCGCTGGCGATCGCCGAGGTGGTTCGCGATCTGCACCGCAATGCCGGCCAGCCGGATCAGAGCTTCTCGGAGCGGCAGATCTACGAAGCGGCGATGGACCGGCTGGCGGCGGAGCTCGCAGCGCTCGACAAGACCGACAAGTTGACCGCGGCGACCAAGCTGGTAAATTTTCTGAAGACAGTGTGAGGCGCGGGCGTCGCATCGCTCCTGGGTGACGGGTATCGCTACGCTCCACCCATCCTGCAGACCGATGCGTACACCCGGTGCGTAGGATGGGTGGAGCGCAGCGATGCCCATCATCCCGTATTACGGCCGTACACGGATTTCCACCGGCACCGAGCGGCAGTCCATCTCGTATTCAAGGCCTTCGACCGGCGGACGCGCGTAGTGCCAGATCAGGCCGTGCTGCGCCGCGCCGCGCTGCACGATCTCATCGGCGAAAAACGAGTGTATGTCGTGCACCGCATAGACCTGCGTTGCTGTGGTGTCGGCCCAGGTCTTGCCGAGCGCGGCCATGCGCTCCTCCATCCGCCCGAGCACGAATCGCGCCTTCTCGCGCATCGCGTCGGGACCGGTTTCGCCATAGCGGATCGTGCGTTCCGAGTAGGGCGCGGGGCCATCCCCCGCTTCGCCGCTGCCGGCGATAACGAATGATCCAGACGCACCATCGAAAGATCGGGCATAGCAGAACGCGAAGAAGCCTGGTTCGGCCGGCTTGTGCAGCGGCGGGATGACGTTGCTGCGCGCGACTGGATTGTCCTCGTCGTTCCTCATCACGCCCCATCGCTTCAGCGTGCCGGTATAGTGACGGTTGAATTCGATGAAGCCGGTATCGGTGAACTGCGCCGGCGACCGCAGTTCGCAGGCACAGAAGGCGACGAGCGGTACACCCAGCTTTCCAAGATAGTCCTCGATCCAGGCAAATCCGGCGGCAAGCGGCAGCGGGCGGGCAAATTCCACCCGCTCGATCCGGTGGCCGTCGAGCGCTTCGACACCGCCGGAATACTGGAACGCGAACGGAATGTAGCGATAGCCGCCCGCGGGCATGTCGATCGTCGCCGCCATCTGCCATCCTCCCCATGAAAAAGGGCCTCGGGTTGCCCCGAGGCCCTTGGTATTCCAGCCGCGCCAGTACGCCTGGTCGGCGGGCGCCTAGTTGTTGTTCCTGTTGCCCAGCAACTGCAGCAGCAGCATGAACAGGTTGATGAAGTTCAAGTAGAGGCTCAGCGCGTCATACACGCTTCGCTTCGCCGCGCCGTCCGGCCCCTCGGCGTAGGCATACTGCACGTAGGTCGCCTTGATGCGCTGCGTGTCGTATGCGGTCAGGCCAACGAAAACCACCACGCCGATGACGCTGATGGCGAACTGCAAGGCCGAGCTGGCCAGGAACATGTTCACCAGGCTGGCGATGATGATGCCGAACAGCCCCATCATCAGGAAGCTGCCCATTTTGGTCAGGTCCGCCTTGGTCGTGTAGCCGTAGATGCTCGTGGCCGCGAAGGTCGCCGCGGTGATGAAGAACACCCGGACGATCAACTCGCTCGTGTAGATCAGGAAGATGTTGGTCAGGCTGGCGCCCATCGCGGCGCAGAAGGCCCAATAGAGTGCCTGCGCAGCCGGTCGCGACAGCCGGTTCACCCCCATGCTCAGCACGAGCACGAATGCGAGCGGCGCAAAGATCGAGATCATCGCCAGCGCCGACGGCGTATGTCGCGGTCCGGCAGGCGTCATGACCAACGGATAGAACACGTCGATCAGGCTGGTATTGGCGATGGTGTAGGCGACGATCCCGGTCAGCACGAGACCGGAGGTCATCCAGTTGTAGACCCGCAGCATGTAGGCGCGGAGGCCGGCGTCCAGGACCGCAGCGGTCGTGGCGGCCGATGCTTGTGGGTAGGTCCGGTAGTCGGGACTGAAGGCCATGGTTTCCCCTTTTACCTCTCGGGCGGATTGCCCGTGACCTCTCAATTTGGAGATCGGCCGGGCCGGTGGCAAGCCAGACTCGCGGTGAAAGCTTGGTAACGCGCGGCGCGGCCACCTGCCCTCACTCGTTCCGCAGCATCGGGGCCGCCTTCGCCCTTAGCGCGGTCGCGATGCCAGCATAGCCGAAGAACAGCATCATGGCGAGAGACCCGATCACGGTCGCCGCAAGCATGCCAGGCAGGATCACCCAGTCGATATGCATGATATAGCGGACCACGCCGAAGCTCGCCAGAGTCCCCACCAGGGCCGCGATCAGGCCGGCGGCCAGACCCAGCACGCCGAACTCCACCAGCCATGCGGTGCGAATCTGACCGCGCGTCGCCCCGAGGGTCCGGAGGATGATCGCCTCCCGGGTGCGACGGCGCTGCCCGGCGGCCACCGCACCGACCAGGACGAGCACGCCAGCGATCAGGGTCAGCGACCCGGTGGCGGCGAGCGCGGCAGCCACCTGATCCAGCAGGGCCGCAACGGCGGCGAGCACATCCTCCACGCGGATGCCGGTGACGTTGGGCAATGCGTCGGTGACGGCGCGCAGCAGGCCGCCCTGGTCTGGTCCTGCCACGCGGACGGTCGCGATGTGGGTGTGGGGCGCGCTCTGCAGCAGTCCGGGGCTCGCCACCAGGACGAAGTTCAACGACAGGCTCTGCCAGGCGATGTCGCGCAGGTTCGCGATCCGCAGGTCCACGTCGCGGCCGAGCACATTGACCCGGATGACGTCGCCGATGCCGATGCCCCAGCCCCTGGCGAGGCCCGCGTCGAACGAAACCAGCGGCGGCCCGCTGTAGTCCGGCGGCCACCATTTGCCCGCGACGATCCGGGTGCCTGGCGGTGGTGTTGCTGCATAGGTCAGGCTTCGGTCGCCGCGCAGCGCCCAGGTCGTATCGGGCGCTGCCTGGATCTGCTCGCTCGGGATGCCGTTCACCGCGACGATGCGGGCACGCATGCTGGGCACCTGGTGCATGTCCTGCACGCCCGGCTGTTCGCGCACCACCGTCTCGAAGCGCCCCAGCTGGCTGTCCTGTATGTCCACGAAAAAGAAGCTCGGCGCATTGGCCGGCAACTGCTCGAGGATCTCCCGCCGCACATTGCCCTGAATGAGCGCCACCGCAACCAGGGTGGACAGGCCCAGGCCCACCGATACCAGCATCAGAGGGGTGGCGGCGCCTGGGCGGTGCAGGTTGGCCAGACCGAGCCGGACAGTGGGCGAACCGATGCGCCGGCCGGCGCGGGACACAAGCGTGACTGCTGCGCCGGCGAGGCGGAACAGCGCGAGCGTGGCCAGCGCCGCCGCGCAGAACCACAGCGCAAAGCGACGGTCGGCGGCGGTGGCCACGGTGAGGGCGACAAGCGCCGCCGCGACCGCCGCATTGGCCGCCATTAGCGGGCGGGAGGGACGCGCCCGCTCCGGGATCAGGGAGTCGCGGAACAATGCGCTGCCGGGAATGCGCGCAGCCCGCCCGAGCGGCCAGAGCGAGAAGGCGAGCGCGGTCAGCAGCCCGTAGGCAGCCGCAAGCGCCAGCGGGCCGGGATAGATCCCCAGCACGGGCGGGACCGGCAGGACGTCCTTGAGCCAGGCGGCCAGGGCGCTCGGCAGGGTCGCGCCGAGGACAAGACCGGCCAGCACGCCGCAGCCGGCGAGCGCCAGCACCTGGATGATGCAGACAGCGAAGACCAGCCGTGGCGAGCCGCCGAGGCAGCGCAGCGTTGCAAGCGTGGTGGCGCGCGCGTCGAGCCATGCGCGGACGCCGTTGGCGACGCCGATGCCGCCGACCAGCAACGAGGTCAGGCCCACCAGGGTCATGAACAGGCTGGTCTGGTCGATGAAGCGGGTCACGCCGGGCGCGGCGTCGCGCGGCTCCCGGATGCGCCAGCCCTGGCCGGGGAAGGCTTCGCGGAGTGCCGTCAGCACGTTGGGTGTCGCGGCCGGGTCCGGGAGCGTGGCCCTGATCGCGTACTGCACCATGGAGCCGGGGGCGATCAGTCCGGTCAATTCCAGCGCGGCGGCGGTGATCACCACACGGGGACCGAGGATCAGCGGGGCGGCGACCCGGTCTGGCTCCACTACCAGTTCGCCGCGGACGGTGAAATCTGCATTGCCGAGACGGACGGCGTCGCCGCGATGCAGGTCGAGCCGATCGAGCACGATCCGTTCGGCAAGCAGACCATAGCGCCCGTCGCGGATTGCGAGTGCCATGGCCGCCGCACCCCCTCCCCGACCCTCCCCCGCTTCGCGGGAGAGGGAATTCGGCTCCCCCTCTCCCGCGAAGCGGGGGAGGGTCGGGGAGGGGGTGATCCGTGCTTCGCCGACCAGCGGCCAGGCCTCATCGACGACCTTGAGCTGGACGAGCTGGCGCTGGCCCGACGCGGCAACCAGCATCGAGCGCATCTGGACCACATCCGAAGTCGCCGCGCCCCGCGCGCGCAGCCAGTCGCGCAATGCATCAGGCAGCGGCTGCGAACCGCTTTCGACCTCCAGATCGCCGCCCAGGATGCGACGGCCATCGGCGGCAAGGCCGCGATCGGTCGCCGCCCGCAGAGTTCCGACTGCGGCAATCACGGCAACCCCCAGGGCGAGGCACAGCAGCACGATCCAGGCCTGCCCCCAGGCCTGGCCCGAGGGCCCGCGCACAACGCCGCGCAGTTCGCGCCATGCCAGTCGGAAGGCCAGCATCACGCCACCAGATCGGCGGCGGCCGAGAGGTCGATCGCGGCGACCCTGCCATCGGCCAGATGGATGCGGCGCGTGCAGCGGGCCGCGAGGTGCTCATCGTGGGTGATCAGCATCAAGGTCGTGCCGGTATCCGCGCGCAGGCGGAACAGCAGGTCCATCACCGCATCGCCGGTGGCCTGATCGAGGTTGCCGGTCGGTTCGTCGGCCAGCAGCAGCCGCGGCCGCGGGGCGAAGGCGCGTGCCAGCGCCACACGCTGCTGCTCGCCGCCGGAAAGCTGGCCGGGCAGGTGGGTCAGGCGATGTGCCAGCCCGACGGCGCCGAGCGCCTGGGTTGCGCGGCCCATGGCATCCCGCGCGCCGGCCAACTCCAGCGGCACGGCCACGTTCTCCAGCGCTGTCATCGTCGGGATGAGGTGGAAGGCCTGGAACACGATGCCGATCGTCTCGCGGCGCAGGCGGGCGAGTGCGTCCTCGTCCAGGCTGGTGACCGGCTGACCCGCCAGCAGGACGGTTCCCGCACTGGCACGCTCGAGACCGGCCAGCACCATCAGCAGGCTGGTCTTGCCGGAGCCGGAGGGACCCACGATGCCGACCGCCTCACCGGCCTCGACCTCGAGGTCGATGCCGCGGAGGATGTTGACCGGTCCCGCCGCGGACGGCACCGTCAGGTGCAGGTTCCTGACCTGGACGAGCGGCATTGCTGCGGCGGCACGAACCGGAGACGGCGGGATGGCATCCATGGCGGCACCATATGGCGTCCGCGGCCGGTGGCGGAAAGCCATGATCGCACTTGGTCCGGTAATGCTGGGCCTGGTCATGCTGACCGCCGGACCCAGCGCGCGAGCCGAGCCGGTGCGGCTGCTGGTGCTGGGCGACTCGCTGTCGGCCGGCTTCGGCCTGCCGCACGCCGACGGGTTCGAGGCGCAACTAGCAGCGGCTTTGCACGAGCGCGGCCATGACGTACGGATCATCGATGCCGCCGTATCGGGCGACACCTCAGCCGGCGGGCTGGCTCGGCTCGACTGGGCGCTCGGCGACGGCGCGGACGCGGCCATTGTCGAGCTGGGGGCGAATGACGGGCTGCGCGGGGTCGATCCGGCCGATACCGAGGCGAACCTGACGACGATCCTCGACACGCTGGCCGCGCGGCACATCCCGGCGCTGCTGACCGGCATGTACGCAATGCCCAACTTAGGGCGCGACTATGCTCAGGCCTTCCGCGTCGTGTTCGATCGGCTGGGGAACCGGCCGGGGATCCTGTATGACCCGTTCTTCCTGCAGGACGTGGCGGCCGTCCCGGCGCTGAATCAGCCCGATATGCTGCACCCCAACCCCGACGGCGTGAAGCGGATCGTCGCGCGACTGCTGCCGCTGGTGGAGAAGCTGCTCGCGGAGGTCCCGCCGGGATGAGGCTGTTCGTCGGTATCGACCTGCCCTGGGAACTGCGCCGGCGGGTGGCGATACTCGCGGGCGCCGGCATCCCCGGCGCCAGATGGGTGCCGTCGGAGAACTACCACGTGACGCTGCGCTTCATCGGCGAGACCCCGCGCTACCTGGCCGAGGAGATCGACCACGCGCTCGCCGCCCTGAAGGTGCGAGCCTTCTCGCTCAACCTGGCCGGGGTCGGGACCTTCGCCAAGGGCGGGCGCAGCAACGCGCTCTGGGTGGGTGTGGAGCGCAACCCGCAGCTCGACCACCTGCAGAGCAAGATCGAGACGGCCTTGCAGCGCTGCGGCCTGGAGCCGGAACGCCGGCGGTTCCAGCCGCATCTGACCCTGGCGCGACTGGATGGTTCGGCGGAAGCCAGGCTGGCGGCGTTCGTGCAGGCGTACAATCTGTTCCGGGCAGAGCCGGTGCCGGTCGAGCATTTCACGCTGTTCAGTTCGCTGCTCGGCAAGGACCAGCCGGTCTACACGCCGGAGGTGGAGTACGCGCTGGGGAAGCTGAGCTGGGGGAGCCAGGTCGTTGAGAACCTCGGCACGCGTTCTTGCTCTGGAAAAGATACGAAATAGCCGCTAGGTGTCGTCCCAGGGGGTAGGCGGAGGTGGTCGCAGCGACGTACGATCTTGCACTTCCGGCTGGCGCACCGGCTGAGGCTGGCATGCGTGGCGATGGTCGCGAGCTATTCGCGATTCTATCCATCGACATGGTTGGATACAGCCGTCTGATCGGCTTGGACGACCTCGGGACTGTCGAGCGCCTGCACAGAGTACGCGACGATCTGATCAATCGGCAGATTGTTCTTCATCGTGGTCGCCTGGTGCAGATAGCTGGAGACTCATTTATGGTTATATTCGACAGCATCATCGAGGCGGTGCGCTGCGCGGCGGAACTGCAACGACAGGTTCCCGCACACGAGCGAGATCAACCGGCTGATCGCCGGATCCGCTTTCGCATTGGCATCGAGATCGGCGATCTCATTGCTGATGGCGCGGAATTCCACGGTGAGGGTATGAATATAGCTGCGCGCCTGCAGACCGCTTGTCCGCCGGGTGGCATTTGCATCTCGGGTGCTGTGCACGAGAACGTCAAATCTCGGGTCGACGTTACATTCGAATCCATCGGGGCGTTATCTCTGAAGAATATTGCGAAACCAGTCGAGGCATTCGTCGTTCGCCTGGATCCCGACGGACCGACCGAGTGGAACGCAGCCTTGGCGTCTGCGACCTCCGCGCCGTTTACGTCGGCACTGGGACAGGTCTTCCCAAGGCCGGCGGGCGGGCCGCCGCTGTTAGCTGTTCTGCCATTTGAGCAGTTCGACGGCGACACGCTGCCATGGCATGTCGTCGACGGCATGGTGACCGACATCGTTTGCCAAATCGCCGGTCTCCGCGATATGAGCGTTATTTCCCATGGGTCCACGTCGGGCTTCCGCGGCACCGTTCCCGACCCGCGCTATATCGGCCGCCGTCTTGGTGCACACTATGTGGTCCGCGGCACGTTCAGGCATGCCGGATCGCGCTCCAGGCTTATAACCGAACTGACGGACGTCGAGAACGGCGCCGTGGTCTGGGCGCGCTCGATGGAGGTGAAGGATCTGCTTGCCTTCGAAAACCAGGACCGCGTGGTGGGTCAAATCCTAAACACACTTGCGCCGCGCGTGCAGGAGAATGAGCTACGCCGCATTCGGGGCAAACGGCCCGAGAGCCTCTCGGTGTACGAGAAGGTGCTGCTTGCGCGGGAGAATATGCTGATGCTGCGGCGAGACGGGTTCGCGCAAGCCAAGGGCCTGCTCGACGAGGTGATGTCCGAGGAGCCAGGTTTTGCGGAGGCATATGCCCTCGCCGCTGACTGGCATGGCCTGGTCGTCGGGCAGGGCTGGTCGTCCGATCGCGCAGCAGACGTAGCGGCGGTGGACGATTTTGCGCGCCAGGCACTGTTGCTGGATGGTGACAACGTGCGGGCACTGGTTTGCTACGGCCATCGCAAGGCGCTGCTGCACCGGGATTACCCGGCGGCACTGGAGATGTTCCGCCGGGCGCTCGACGTCGCACCCAGTTCAGCGCACGCCTGGCTGAAGAGCAGCTACACCTTCGCCTATGTCGGCGAAGCGAATGAGGCGGTCCGACGAGCGGATAAGGCGCTGGAGCTATCGCCGTGTGATCGCGAGGGACACCTGTTTTGCAGCGCATTGTGCGTCGCGCATTACACTGCCGGCAATTACGGTGCGGCAGCAGAGTGGGGACTCCGAACGCTCGGGGAGAAGACGATGCTACGAAGCACCGCGGCATGGGCGGCTGCGTCCCTTGCCGCAGCCGGGCGCCTGGAAGAGGCACGGGCGTTATCGGCCCGAACAAAGGAACAATGGCCTCATCAGCATGTACACAACGCCGTGGCGCGTCATCCTTATCAGGATCCGGAGCGCAGAAATCGTTACGGTGAACATTTACTGGCGGCAGGGTTTCCCCCTTGAACTGGCAATCTCCTTGGTAAAGCAGGTATTCTGCCACCAACCGATGTGCCTTGCCCAGTTATTCAAGTCAGTTTGAATATACCCTCTTGCCGGATTCCAGACATGCAGTCTCGAACTGTGATCATACCCGTAAATTATCACGATATGCTCCTGACCGGCTCTGAGCATGACCCGCACCCCGATCGGTCGCTGCTGGTTCAGCTCGGCCCTGATTCGCTCCAGCCCGACTGCTCCGTCTGTCAGCTCGGCGAAATGTCCGATCAATGACATCCCCTCGTCCATTGGGCCCTGCACGTTGCAGCGCCCCGGCGCGCCGCAACAGTCACAGCACGGATTATTTCCCGCGGCTTGGACTATTTCGCATTGTTTGTACTTCCTGCCGTAGCGCCTGCCAGCATAATACGAGCTTATACTGGCGCATGCTGCTGCCCAGCACCACTGGCTTTGCTCCTGCCTTTCGCCTCGGAACTTCAGGACTTTGGCCGCGCGCCGCGCTGGCGAATTTTGTGACGTAGCGATCATACGGGGGCCTCCACCTGCGGTGCGAAATCGTCCTTGCGATCCTTCGGGGCAAGCTCCGGTTTTTGCTTGATGCTGGCCGCAGACCGACCCTTTGGGACGTCGACCTGGTGGATCTTCGCGGATTCCGGCCATTCTTTTTTTGCTTGTTGGAGAATCGTCTTGAACTCCTTCACCTTCATCAGATGCGCCAATACGCTGTCCGTTATCTTTTTGCTTGCGGCGGTGTCGCTTGGGAAATGCACGCCCGCCCGCTCCCGGTTGTGAGCTATCTGTTCGGCGAGCCGGTCGCAGTGCGACTCCATCGCTGGAACAACCTCCTTCATGCATGCAGCCGTCAAAAACGACTGAAGGGCATGTCCGCTCGGGTACGAGGGATGCGGCGGCGTGGCGATAGGCGGGGCGATCGCGGTCCATACCTGTGCCGGACGGGCTCGCATGTACTTAAGCTTGAAGTAGGCTGCGACCAAACCAGCCACCTGCAGGGCAATTAGGACCAATGACCACGTGGCAGGGCGCGAAGCTGCAGAACACGCTAAAAGATTTGCCCAGTATTGAGTTGTATCCGTGGCCTGAAGTCTGATCGCCGGCCCCAAATCAATGTCGTTTCGATCGCCCTTGTACACCCACCTGCGAAGCGCAGCCTCGTCGCGTTGCAGGTCCTCGTCGGTCAAGTGAGGCTCGCCCGGGTCACACCTCTTCTTCCAACCTGGTATCGCCGCGAATCCGGCGGCAATGGCGCCGGCCTTCAACAGCGGGTCCCAGCCTCCGTCCGGAAACGAGGTTCCGGCGATCAGGTTCGTTTCATCATACGGGAAGGCGTGCATCCAGCCCGGCAACGCCGGCCGAAACAGAACCGGGCCAGAATCGGTCCACGAAGTTGGGAATGCCCACAGATATCCGCCGCTGTACCTGGCCGCCATCCTGCAGCATATGCAGGTTGCTGCCGCCATCCTGTCCACCATCCTGTCCACCATCCTGTCCGCCGTCCTGCCCGCCATTCAGGTTTCCGTTTCCGCGGGATCGAGACTTCCTTGCCATTGCTCCCTCCGATTTGGGTTACGGGGTCACGCCTAGTAAATTTAACGCAAAAAACACACTCTCAGGACGGAAATCCGGCAGCCAACAAGAGCTCACCATAACGCTGCCTCCACGCGGGGTTCTGATAAGGATGGCGTGCAACCGCATCCTGCACATCGCGGTGGGGCCAATGTCCGACTGCACGTGCCGCGAGATCGTGGGCCTCTGTGATCCGGCCCAGCGCTGCCAGGGAGGCGGCCGTCCAGCCGACAGTTGCACGCAGCATGGTGGGTTCACCCAGTGCTTGCATTCCCCATTGCGCCGCGGTGTCGAAGTTGCCCGCAGTGTAATGCGCGACGCACAGCGCGCTGTAGAAAAGGTGTGGCTCGCGATCGCACGGCGAGAATTCCAATGCCCGTTCCGCACGGCGGATCGCTTCCTCGGCCTCGCCAATATAGGCGAACGTATAGCTGCTCTTCAGCCAGGCGTGCGCCGAACTGGGAGCGGCGTCGAGCGCGCGACGGAACATCTCCAGTGCCGCCGGGTAATCCCGGTGCAGCAAGGACTTCCGATGGCCGTAGCAGACCAGTGCCCGAACATTGTCGCCGTCCAGCAGCAGCGCCTGCTGGGCCAGACGGTCAACAGCCGCCACATCCGACCTGCGATCCGATGACCACCCCTGTCCAAGCCTCAGGCCGTGCCAATCAGCCGCCAGAGCGTACGCATCGGCGTAATCGGGTTCCTCCGCCACGGCCTCGTCGAGCAGGCTCTTCGCAAGCGCGAACGTCTCATTTCGCAACAAGAGTACATTTTCACGCGCCAGCAGTACCTTTTCATATACTGACAGACTATCGGGGCGCTTCCCGCGTATGCGCTGCAGCTCGATTTCGCGTACGCGTGGTGCAAGCGTGTTGACAACCTGCCCGACTACGCGGTCCTGGCCATCGAATGACAGCATGCCGTCAAGGTCGATCGTGCGTGCCCAGATAATCGAACCGCTGTCTGCCTCGGTAAGTTCTGTCGTCAGCCGGGTGCGCAGGCCCGCCCGGCGCAGCGAACCTCGCACCAAATAGCGGGCTCCGAGTTGCCGGCCGATACGCAGGGGATCAGCGGCGGCGCCTCGCAGGGCAATCGTAGAACCGTGAGAGATCACGCTGAGCTCGCGTAACCCCGCCAGTTGACAGATGATGTCTGCGACCAGGCCATCCGATACATGTCTTGGGATCGTCTGGTTATCAAATTGCTCGAACGGCAACACGGCGAGGCGCGGACGCCCGCCGGATGGGTTCGGTAAGATCCGGACACTGGCGCGCAAGTGATCATGCACGGGAGGATCGGCTGCCAGTTCCGCTCCCTGCCGAGCCGCCCCCTCGCAGTCGATCCTTGCCACAAACGCATCAACCAATTGTGCGATATTTTTCAACGTCAATGGGCCAATACGCTCAAACCCGGTTTTGATGACTGTTCGGATATGCTCATGCACGGCACCCGAAACGCAAATGCAACCCGGGGGACATGCGGACTGGAGCCGCACGGCGATGGCCACACTCTCGCCATGGACACCACCACCGTCAGAGATTACCTCTCCCAATTCGATACCTACGCGGAAGCGCATCCGTCGCTCCGGCAGCGGTTCTTCATCCAGGACCGGAACCGTCTGTTGTATCTCGATCATGCACCGGACGGCTTCGGTCAGGCTGTCGAATATCACCAGGAGTGAATCGCCTGCCGTTTGAACCAGGCGGCCGCCATATTCCTGGATCGCCGGATCAATCAGCGCTCGACGCAGCTTTCGCAGGCGATCGATTGTGCCGAGATCGTCCAGCCCGATTAGTCGGCTGTAACCCACCATATCCAAATGTGCGATGGCAAAAAACGCACGCTCGACCATGGGTGAGGCGCCCGCAGCCAGGACTCCAGGCTTCGGTGTCGGACGGATCGTGGTGATGGCCACAGTATCCCGCTCCCCCTGGACGTTGCCTTATGGCTGCCTCTTTTTTGCCCTGGCCGTACGCATGCGAGCGGTTATAAGCAACCACGAAGAGCTGGGGTGTGAACTGTTTCACACCCCAGCATATTTTTCCCAGTTTTTTGCCTTATTTGCCGCAATGTGCCGCCGGGAGGTGCAGTTAATGCAGGCCTCCGGGAGAGGTTCCTTCCCGTTGTCTCCGGCGCACTCCGCTGGGGCTCCATGCAGAGCCGCAGCTAGAATGGCGTATCCCCGCACACCGTGATCCGGCGCATGATCCGCGTCTCCGCCGGATAGTCGTTGATTGCGAAGTGCTGCGTGCAGCGATTGTCCCAGAACGCCAGCGAGCCGCTCTCCCAGCGGAACCGGCAGGTGAACTCCGGCCGCGTCGAGTGGCGCTTCAGATAGTCGATCAGCGGCTCGCTCTCCTCGTCGGTCATGCCGTCGAAATGCTGCACGTGGCCGCCGATGTAGAGCACCTTGCGCCCGGTCTCGGGATGCGTGCGCACCAGCGGATGCACGGACGTGGTCTGCACGTTCCCGGGGTCCTTCACCTTCATGTGCGCCATCGACCGGTCGTAGCGCTGCGCGCGCGACTGGCCGCCGTGTTGTTTGAAGTTGTCGCCGACGCAGACGGTCCTTAGCTGCCCGACCAGCGCCTTCATGCCGTCCGACAAACTCTCATAGGCCAGGTACTGGTTGGTGAACATCGTATCGCCGCCGGCCGATGGCACCTCGAGCGCGTAGAGGATCGTGCCCATCGCCGGCTGCGGCGAGAACATCTGGTCGGTGTGCCAGGAGCCGCCGAAGTTCTTCTTGTCCTCCGGCGTCTTGATGATCTCGAGGATCTCCGGGTAGTCCGCCATCCCCTCCATGAACGGGTGCAGGTGGATTTCGCCCCAGCGGCGCGCGAAGCGAAGCTGCCGTTCGGGCGTGAGCTTCTGGTCGCGGAAGAAGATCACGCAGTTGTCGAGCAGCGCGGCGCGGATTTCCGCAAGGACATCGTCGGGCAGGTCCTGCGACAGATCGACGCCCGAGACCACGGCGCCGGCCGAACCGGCGATCCTGTGGGTCTCGATGTGGCGATACCGAGTGTTGCGCGGAGCATTCATTGGCTGACCCTCTCTGAAGGCGCAATGATGCCCCCGAAGCCTGCGGGTGGGAAGCAGGCCCTCTCCCGCTGCGAGGGAGAGGGGGGAAGCAACGTCAGTACATGTGCTGGCCGCCGTTGATCGAGAGCGTCGACCCGGTGATGAACCCGGCATCTTCGGCAGTCAGGAACACCACGCAGCGTGAGATGTCCGGCGCATGACCCAGGCGGCCGACGGGAATGCCTGCGACAATCTTCGCGAGCACGTCCGCCGGCACCGCGCGTACCATTTCGGTATCGACATAGCCAGGCGCGATGGCGTTCACCGTAATGCCGTGTCGGGCACCTTCCAGCGCCAGCGCCTTGGTGAAGCCATGGATCCCCGATTTGGCTGCGGCATAGTTCACCTGGCCATACTGGCCGGCCTGTCCGTTAACGCTGCCGATATTGACGATGCGGCCGAACTTTGCGGCGCGCATGCCGTCGAAGGTCAGCTTGCACAGGTTGTAGCAGGAGCCGAGGTTGGTATCGACCACCGCATCCCACATGTCGCGGGTCATGCGCGCCAGCGTGCCGTCGCGGGTGATGCCGGCGTTGTTCACCAGGATCTCGATCGGACCCACCTCGGCGACGATCTGCTCCAGTCCTTTCTGGCAGGCCTCGAAGCTGGAGACGTCGAACCTGACGACCCGGATGCCGGTCTCCTCGTGGAATGCCGCGGCGGCCTTCTCGTTGCCGGCATAGTTGGCGACAACGACGCGGCCCGCCCCCCTGAGCGCCACGCTGATCGCTGCGCCGATGCCTCTCGTTCCGCCAGTCACCAATGCGACACGTGTCATCGGTTCCTCCCTGCAGATTGCTTGAACCAGATGATCCTAGCACCTGCGGGAGAAACCGATAGCGGCCCTGTCGTCAGGATTGATTGCCGCACCAGGCCTCGATCCGATAGCCGTCGGGATCGACCGCGAATGCGGCGTAGTAGTTCGGACCGTAATCCGGACGCAGGCCGGGCTTCCCGTTGTCCCGGCCGCCGGCCTTCAGCGCCGCCTTGTGGAACGCGTCGACGGCGGCGCGGTCCGGCGCGGTGAAGCAGATGTGCAGGCCGGACCGGTCGTCGGCCGGCACCGGATGCGCCGTGGCGCTGACCCAGAATGCCGGTGCCTTCGCGCCGTAGCCCAGCGAGTCGTCGCCGGAACTGAGGCAGGTGTAGCCGAGCGGCCTGAGTGCCGCGTCGTAGAAGCGGCGGGCGCGGGCGATGTCGCGTGCGCCGATGGAAATGTGGGCGATCATCGGGTTCCTCCTCTAACCATCATGACGGTTACAGGAGATCAAGACCTGGGCCGGTTGTCAACCCCCTACCCGGTTAGGTATCTAACGCCATGGCGAACCGTCTTCCGGACGATGCGATCCCTGCGCCTGACGCTGACCTCTGTCTGGCCTACGCGAACACGCGCTATTGGCGGGGCACCGCAACGCCGACCGAGCAGTTGAACAGTCCGGAGGACCTGCTGCAGTGGGCAGCGGCGACGCAGCGGCTACCTCCGCCGTTGATCGACCGCCTCAGCGCCTGCTGGCGCGAGCGGCCTGATGAAGCCGCCATCATGTTCCACGATGCGACCAACCTGCGCGAGGCGATCTTCCGGAGTCTTGCCGCCACGGCCAGGGGTCGCGCACCGCCCGACGAGGACGTGGCCACGCTGAATGCAGCCCTCGCCGTGGCACCGCCACGCCGGCGTCTGCGCCTCGGCGGCTGGGATATCGGCATGCCCGATCCATCGGCCAGCGCGTTGCTGGCGCCGACGCTATGGTCCGCCGCGGACCTTCTGGTCGGGTCGCAACTTCAGCGCGTACGCCAATGTGCCAATCCTGAATGCGGCTGGCTGTTCCTCGACAACAGCAAAAGCGGCAACCGTCGCTGGTGCTCCATGAGCGCCTGCGGGAACCGCGCCAAGGCGCATCGGCACTATCTGCGGCAGAAAGGGAAGTAAGGGCCCGAGGGGAAATAACTGCTTCAAGGTAGTTGTTGAGCGGGTGGGATGGTGTAGTTCCACTCGGCGTGGAATGCGTCGCCCTTGATGTTGCATTCGGCCATCTCCTGGGGCACCCCCTATCCAATGACGCGGGACGGCCATCGTTGGCGCCAACCCATGCGGGAGATCGCGGCGAAATACCAACACGCCAGCATCAGCGGCGCGAAGGCGCGAGATAAGCGCCCAGAATACAATCAGATGCTCAAGGATGCAGTGCGACGGCCGGGCAATGTTCATGCCATCGGGTCGGTCGGTCGGCTTGGGAGGAGTGTCCTGGTCGTATCCAACGCGATGGGGGCGATGAGAGGTGGCCAACGGATGTCTATACAGGCGCTCCGGATTCGTGCGATCTCGTAAGGAACCCGTCGGGCTCTCACCGAGCCGGAACGAGATACCCCACGAACGTGACGATCAGCGAGGTGTGTTGGGTGGCATCCTGCACAAAGAATCGGGCGGTAGCAGCACCGTTAGGTTCGAAATAGACCGTTACAGGCTCACTCAGGTTCTCGGCAGTTGGGTAAGCCTTTTGGACGAAGAACGCCCCTCCGTTGCCTTCGATGACGAAGTTCCCCAGGCTCAAGCCGAGCTGGGCAGAGACATTGGTTATCACCAACCGTTTCCCGTTCGGCACCGCCGGGAACTTGACGATGCATTGCGGAGCGCAAGTCGACGAATCCGCGATGCTCTCTGTTACCTGGTAGGGATTCTGGATTTGTGGTGCAGGATTGACGTTCGTTGGCGGCGCGGCCAACGCGGAAGGCGGCGATAGGCAAAGAGTTCTGTATCGAGATCGAACCGAGAATGGCGCACATATCTCTGGTGGTTGGAACAAAGTTCATATGAGTGCTCCCTGGTTCTTCCCGCCGAAGCTCGATGAGTGATTCAGACGCCCTTGCGGCGGCTTGATTATATGGCACGACAAATCGTTGACCTGCTCCGGCCGTGCGTCCGCTCTGCCACACCCTCACTCCTCAAGCAGTATTTGGCCTTGCGACCGCTCGGTCGCTCCGGACATATGTACCGAGGGGCGATGAGATCCTATGAACCGGTTCACACATCCCAGGGTCCAAGGGACTGAATTGCCTCTCGTTGGGCTCGACGAACCGGCCGCCTTGGATATCGTCAAATCTTCACGGGCGAAACGCTGTCTTGACGAAGCCAACCGCGTCTGAGGACCGTGCCGATTTACAACAGGCGGCTACTGGCCCGCCGACTATGATACCGTCTCGATCGGTGGAGGACGCGCAACATCCAGAGCAGGCGCGTTCGACTGGGGTGGACCTGGAAAACTGGACAGATTGCCAAGAGAGAGTCTCCCTTGGGGCGGCCGGTTGGCCGGAGGTGAGACTTGTCGAATACACGGAAAAAGCACAGTCCTGAGTTCAAGGCGAAGGTGGCGCTGGCGGCGGTACGGGAGGAAGGCACCGTGGCCGAGCTGTCGAGCCGGTTCGGCGTGCATGCCAGCCAGATCCAGGCGTGGAAGAAGACTTTGCTGGACGGGACCGCGTCTCTGTTTGGGCGCGACAAGGCGGCGTCCATGGCCTCGCCATTTCATGGATCGCGGCGGATGACGGTTGTATCGCGGCGCGAGGGCTGGCTGGTCAATCGCAAGCGGGTCCAACGGTTGATGCGTGTGATGGCGTTGGAGGTGATTTACCACGAACCCACGACCAGTCGGGGCCATCCGGATCACAAGGTGTACCCTCGACGATGGACAGTGATGAAGAAGCCGGCGACGAGCGGCATTGTCGAAACCACAGATCGCCCCGTTGCTGATTTGGGCAACCTTCGTACAATAGACACGGGAGTGTCTGTTCGAAGCAGAGGTTGAAGAGGCGGGACTGGGGCGTGGCACCATACTGCTAACGGAGATGCCCATTGAAACCCTTGGTCAAGTTCAACTACTGCAAACCACAGGCGGAGGCCGATTTCTCGCGGGCCGGCGCGAGCCAGCAAGACCTCGACGAAGAGGCCAGGAATACGACCTACTGGGTCAACGATCTGTATCAGGTGGCGCGACGCGTCTTTCCCGGTTCGCCGCTGGTGCAACTCAACATCCGGCGGCGTGACGGCCGGCCGATCTTTCGGGATTGGCGCCACTTTCAGGCGATCAAGAACCAGCTGGTTGGTGAAGAATGTGAGGGCGTGGAGTTGTATCCTGCCGAAAGCAGGCTCGTCGACACCAGCAACAAGTATCATATCTGGTGCCACACCGACCCTAGGTTCAGATTCCCGGTCGGGTTTGACTACCGTCACCTCGAGGATGCCGACCCCAAGCGCAACAAGGTGCCTGGGATACGCCAGCGCAAACTCTGATCCCTACTGTGGGGAAAACCTCTCATTGATCCTTGACAAATCGGTTTACGATCCTTGCCTCGCGGCAAGTCGTCTGCTGAAAGTTGGGATGGTCAATGCCGAAGCGATTGGAGCGGTCCGAGTTGGAAGCGCGGCGCATTGAAGGCGGCAGACTCCCGCGGGGTGGAGTGCAAGTTGCAGAGGCAACGCATTGGCCAGAGGTAGGCCGAACCTCGATGATGCGGTGCAGCGGGCAATTACTGCTGGCGGACAGCGTGGCTTGCGGGGCGCACCGCGAACTGGTCGGCCACGCCGTTCTATACGAATGAGCGGAAGCGCCCGATCACGGCACGCAAGGCAGGTGCGTCGTCGCACGGATACGGCAGTGATCTGTGGACCTTGGGGCGGGTTGGCAAGCTGATTGAAAGGCTCGCTGGCCAGTGATATTGCGAAGTCCGGCGTGTGGCGGCTGCTCAAGTGACTTGGCTTCTCCGGCAAGTGGATCGAATCCAATACTTGGTGCCCTCATTTGACGGCAGCGATGATCTTGTCGGCGCCCTTGGTCCATCGAAAGAGCCGAGGGCTGGCGTTGGTCTCGGCGAGGCAGCGGATTTAACTGTCAGGTTCAATCCACTGGCTGCCAAGCGGGCGTGTCATGCAGCGCGATCAAGTCTCTGTTCAGCAGTGGAAGACCAAGAGCTGGCCGGCGCTCAAAAAGACAACTGCCAGAGAGCGCCGGATCATCGTCTTCATAGACGAGTCCGGCCTCGGAGCGACCGCATCGTGTACCCGGGCGACCAAGTGCCGCACGCCTCTGCTGCAGTACTTGGTCCGGTCGGTAGCGATTGCTGCATCGCTGCTTGACAGGAAGATTGTGGACAAGTAGTTTACACTACAGCGCACGGAGATGTGTGCCGAAGGACCTTTGTCAATTTCGGCAACCTAATCGGGAGGTACCCATGGCTCAGGGGACACGCAAGGCAAAAAGGCCCGCGGCGACCAGGCAGACGCCAGGTTCAGACGTTCAAATCGGCGTTTCCGTGCCGCAGAACACTTCGATCACGGTGTCTGACCTGAAGAACCTCGACGAGAGGGCGTTTAATGAACTCATTGATAAAGTAAAGGCCGCCAAAGTGGGGTTCATTATCCTGAACGCGCCCTTCAAAGTACGGACGGCCGAGCCAGTTTCGTAGAACGCTCAGATGGTCCGCGACGACTGTCGGACCGGGTGCTCGCGATGAACATCGTGGCTCGTGTGACCATTGCCGCCTTGCGTGAGCATGGGGTCCCCGAGTTGCCGACCTATCAGAGGGCGCTGGCTGGGGCATGCAACGCATTGCCGCCGCCGTTCGGCAGGAGGGACTACGGCGATCTGTACAGGAGCAGCGCATCCGACCCGAATTGGGTCGCGCTGTCTCTCGTCACGGCCGCTCAAAGCGAAGGCGAAGGCGCCAGGCATCTCTGGGACATGGCGGCGTGTACCCCGGACACCGAAGTTGCCCACCAGATGCAGCAGCACGCAATCGACGAGGCCCGCCATTCGCGCGGGTATGTGACGTTGTTGGGACTGATATTTCCCGAGGCCGCGGACGAGGAGCTGCGGACGCGGCTGCGCAGCCTGTCGCCAGGCTATACCGAGGACAGCCCCTTGGTCCCGACGGCAGGATCGCCCTACGCCTATGCCGCCACGGTGGACGAACTGATACAGATGAACATCGCTGAAATCCGCACGCGAATTTATCACCGGCTGCAGCGGCCGGTTCTCCTTGACCACTACTGCAAGGCAAACCGACGCCCCCGTGTGCGCCAAATTCTCGATTGGTTGCTCGTCGAGGAAACGCGGCACATAGCGTACACCGCACGCCTGATCGAACGGGCGGCGCAGACGCTAGGCAGCGAGCAGATCGTGGAGCTGATGCGGGATCGGGTCAAGGATTTCAACGAACTCACTGAGGAGGAATTAGCGCGGAGAACACTCGTCGCCGCGTAGCAACATGAAGCTGCAAGACGTGCGGCGATGGGCCAGCGTGCGCGGCGTGTGCGCATCCGACTTCCGGCAGGTCTACGACGGCGCGCTCCTTCATGTCATCTCGCGCCTCATTCAAGCCATCCATCGAGAGAGTCGGAGCACTCGCCTGTCGCAGGATGCGCAGGGACGCTGGTACCTCGATGTCGGGCAGGACCCCATATTGCGCGTGCCGGCAAGTGGGCCGCTGCCCTTCCGCAGACTAGAAACCGTCGGCAGCCCATGGATCGTTGGGCTGGGAAAGCGGCACCGCCTCCGCACGGTGGAGGCGTTCCTTGCAGCTCTGGAGCGCTGCCTGGCACAATCGGAATACAGCCGCGTGTTTCCCGCGCTGCGCGAGGATTTCAAGAACAGCGTCGCCAATGTTGTGCTGAACCGGTTGATCGGGAGATCTCTGGGCGAGGCAGCATGTGCCGTTGAACCCGCTTATCAGGGACATCAGTACTATCCATTTCCGGCATTGCGAATTGGCCCTACTTTATCTCAGGTTCTCGAATGCTCCCATCTTTGTCAGAATCCCGTCGACCTGCCGTTACTTGAGATCGCCGATTGCCGCTTGGTCTCGGTCGCATTTGGTAGCTACGAAGCCTGGTTGCGCTCATGGTCGGGATTGCAGGCCGAGCCGGGAACCGCGGCTCTCTTGCCGGTGCATCCGTGGCATCTCCGGCTCTCGCCAGTTGTGCGGGAATTGCTGGCCAGGAATCTGGCTCGGCTTTTTCCGGGCAAGGTCGAGGCGATACCCCTGGCGTCACAACGAACCTGCCGGGTGGTGAGGACCGGGTTCGACGTCAAGCTGCCCGTCGACGCGACGCTGACTGGCGAGCACCGCCTGCTCTACCGCCTGAACTGCGAGAATGCACCCGTGATATCGGTGCTCGCGAAGCGACTGCTGAGCGCAGACGGGTGCCCCCTGCTCGACTTTCAGGTGGATCTCGCATCGATCTTCCACACGGAGCCCGCGCTTGCGCCCCATTTGAGTGCGATCGTCCGATCGCCTGTGCCGATACGACCGGGGGAGAGCGTCCTCCCCGCGATCAACCTATGGGCGGGACGGTGCGAAGCGCAAAAACTATTGCAATCGGCGGATCATACGCGAATTGAGGGATTCTTCCATCAGTACTGTCGAGCATTGATGACGGGGCCGGTGCAATACTGCTCACAGTGGGGAATGGCTTTCGAGCCACACCTGCAGAATGTTTATGTGGCGATGCGCGACGGGCTCCCCAGTCGGATCGTTCTGCGAGACCTGGATGCCTCAATACTGGATGCGCGGCGCATTCGGCCGGTCCTGCGTGACCTGGGTCTGGATCTGGCGCAGGATACGTGGCGGGCCATGCCGGCTTTCGAAATCGGCGGCAGGCGTCTCGTTCAGGCGATGCTATTTGGACATCTCGGAGAGGTAATGTGGTCCCTCACGCAAATCTCCGGCATCAAATCGGATATGCTCGTCGCTATCGTCGAGGATACGTGGAGTGACCTGGTGGCAGGCGCCCCTTCAACTTCTGCCCGCAGGGCGGTGCAGAAACTTCGCGGCTGGTCGGACGCCGTCAAGGCAACGCTGCGCACCAGACTCAGTCGCTCGACAGTCATGGAGTTTGTAAGCCAATGAGCACCGTGCGGTGCCCCCGCTGTCAGCGTGAGAGCCCGGCTGGTGTGAACTTCTGCTGGGGATGCGGCGCCCACCTGGCAGCGTCCGGCCCACGCGGCGCTCCGCCGCAGCTCGACGCCTTCGGTCACCTCGCCGACACCTCGCAAAACACCCTCGAAGGCGAGCACAAACAGATCACGGTGTTGTTCGCCGACGTGAAGGGCTCGATGGAGCTGATAGCCGATCGCGATCCGGAGGAAGCGCACAAGCTCCTCGATCCTGTTCTGGAGCGGATGATGGATTCCGTCCAGCGCTACGAGGGCACGACCAGCAGTTTATCGGGCGACGGGATCATGGCGCTGTTCGGAGCGCCGTTAGCGCACGAGGACCACGGCATTCGCGCCTGCTATGCTGCGCTGAGGATGCAGGAGGCAGTAAAGCGCTATGCGCAGGAAATTCAGCGAACGCACGGTGTGCCGATCCAGATCAGGGTGGGACTGAATTCCGGCGAAGCCCTGGTCAGCGTCATCGGCAACGACGTCCGCAGGGGCTACACGGCCGTGGGACAAACCGTTCATCTCGCGGCTCGGATGGAGCAGGCGGCGATGCCGGGGTCGATCCTCATTAGCAGCTCTACCCTGCGCCTGGCCGAGGGATACGTACAGGTCAGGGCGCTCGGCAAGCTCCACGTAAAGGGGCTGAGCGCGGCGGTCGAAGCCTATGAGGTCACCGGTGCGCAAGCGGTACGCACACGGCTGCAGGCGGCGGCGACGCGGGGCCTGACGCGGTTCGTTGGACGCGACGCCGAGATCGACGAGCTCGGCACGGCATGGCAGCGCGCTGCGGCAGGCCGGGGTCAGATCATCGCTGTCGTCGGCGAACCCGGCGTAGGGAAATCGCGCCTGATCTACGAATTCGTGCGATCCCGCGCGCGGGAACCTTGGCTCATTATCGAAAGCGGATCCGTCTCCCATGGACAGGCAACCGCGCATCTGCCGATGATAGAACTGCTCAAGTCGTATTTCAAGATCCACGACCGCGACGACCATCACGCCATTCGGGAGAAGGTGACTGCCAACGTAATGGCCCTGAACGAATCGCTCAAAACGTGCATCCCGGCAGTCTTGGCCCTGCTCGACACGCCGTCGGGCGATTCGGAGTGGGAGACACTCGACCCGCAACTGCGCCGCGAGAGAACCCACGACGCGGTGAAGCGGCTGCTCCTGCGGACAAGCCAGCTTCAACCCCTGCTTCTCGTGCTCGAGGATCTGCACTGGATCGATTCCGAGACTCAGACGATTCTCAACAACCTCGTCGATAGCCTGCCACTGGCGCGCATTCTGCTGCTCGTAAGCTATCGGCCTGGGTACCGGCACGAATGGCAGTCCAGGTCCAATTATACCCAGGTACGAATTGGTTCACTCGAGCCCGACGGCACCGAGAACCTGCTCGACGCGCTGCTGGGGCAAGACGTGACGCTTCTGCCGCTGAAGCGGCTATTGGCGGAACGGACCACAGGCAACCCGCTCTTTCTCGAGGAGAGCGTCCTGTCGTTTGTAGAGTCGAAGACGCTCATGGGCGCACCCGGTGCCTACCGTTTCGGTGGGTCCCTCACCGCAATCCAGGTGCCCGCGACTGTGCAACCCGTCATCGCCGAGCGCATCGACCGCCTTTCGCCGGTACACAAGCAGCTGCTCCAGGCCGCAGCCGTCATCGGCGCGAGCATTCCAACTTCGCTGCTGCACGCGATTGTCGATCTGCCGGACGAGACGGTGCGGCAGGGCCTGGTACAACTTCAATCCGCCGAGTATCTGCATGAGACGGGTCGTTTCGCCGAGCCCGAGTACGCATTCAAACACGCGTTGACCCACGAAGTGGCGTACGAAAGTCTCCTTCACGAGCGCCGCCGGAGGTTGCATGCGCGGATCTTGGAGGCCACAGAACACCTCTATTGGGACCGAATTGCCGAGCACTTTGAACGGCTTTCTCACCACGCCATTCGCGGCGAGGTCTGGGACAAGGCTGTGTCGTACTCCTATCAAGCCGGAGCGAAGGCCGCCGCGAAGTCCGCCCATCGCGAGGCCGCAGCAAGGTTCACCGAGGCGTTGGCAGCTATCGAGCGCCTACCGCAAAGCGCCGCCGTTATAGAACGGGCGTTCGACCTGCGTTTCAGCTTGCGGACTTCGCTCTCGCCGCTCGGCGAATTTCACCGCAGCCTGGAGCTGCTCCACGAAGCTGAAGCTATTGCAACGACGTTGAACGACCAGGCGCGGCTGGCGCGCGTCTTCACATTCAAGGCTCTCTACTTCTGGTCAATCGGTCAACAGGATCGGGCCATCGACGCCTCCGAACAGGCATTGGCCGCAGCGGAACCGGTCGGCGAAACCCCGGCCCAGGTGCTGGCGAAACTGTTCGCGGGCCGGGCGCGGCATGCGCGAGGCGACTACGCGCAGGCTATTGAGCTCATGAACTGGGTCATCAGCGCGACAGACGGCGATCGTGCCAATTTCCTGGGAATGGCTAACCTGCCGTCTGTATCGGCCCGTACCTGGCTTTCATGGTCGCTGGCAGAACGCGGCGACTTCCGGCTGGCACTCACGCGCGGTGATGAGGGGCTCCACATCGCGGAAACTGTCGACCACCTCGTTAGCCAAATCTACGCCTACATGGCACTCGGAATTGTGCACTTGCGCAGGGGCAGCTTCGACCACGCGATACAGTCTCTGGAACGTGCATATCAAATGTCCGAGCGGGCGGATCTTCGCATGGCGCGAGCCATGGTCACGAGCTACCTCGGCGGAGCCTACACACTGAGCAACCGGGCAGCTCATGCGATTGAGATCCTCGACGAGGCGGTCGCGGCAGCCGCTGAAATGGGATTGATGGTCGATCAGGCAATGCGACTGGTGCACCTGGGCGAGGCCTATTTGCGTATCGATGACGTGGAACAGGCAACCAGGATTGCCAACCTTGCACTCCAGAACTCGCTGGATTATCACCAGCGCGGATCTGCCGGATGGACTCAGTGGTTGCTCGGCGAGATAAACACGCATGCAGGCGATCTCAGGGCAGCGGAGGGCCATTACCGAAAGGCCTTGGCGGTGGCGTCGGAACTCGGGATGGCGCCGCTTGTGGCGCACTGTCATTTTGGTCTTGGCAAGGGGTGCGGTCGCGCGAGCAATAACGAGCGGAGTCGTGAGCATCTCGTTGCAGCCGTGGATATGTACCGGGCCCTGGACATGCCGTTCTGGATACGCGAGATCGAATTGACCCTGCACCGGCTCTAGATTGAGACTTCTGCTTGCCAATACTACGAACTTGTAGTGCTTGAGTGACCCGCCCCAGGGCGGTGCGGCGCTCGCATCCTGGGTCGTATGAGCTGGGTGGGTCCGAAATGCCACACCCCGATGCGAACCGTCCTGTGATGGCCGATAGGGGATTCCCACGACGCGGAGCCGTCTGACTCGATGTCTGGCAATCATAGCAACGCACGCGTTGCCATTGCGCCGTTCGGTTCGTTTGTTGACCTGTTGACCGAGATCGAAGACCCGAGGCGGACAGAAGGCAAGTTGTATCGCCTGCCGCACGTCGTTCTGTTTGCGATCCGGGAATTGTCAATCCGCGCTTTTTTCGGGGGGACATCCGGCGCTGACACTGGCCAAGGAAGCGCCCGCGAATACCGCCAACGCATGCTCGACATCGCGCTGGTCGCGACCGAGCGGATCGAGCCTACGGCGATCGTGCGCAAATGTCGCGACCCGAAGGACGACAGGCACCTCGCACTGGCCACGGCCGGGAAGGCGGATGTCATCGTCAGTGGTGATGCGCGGCATCGGCAGGCCATGCATCCCTGGCGCGATATTTCCATTCTGTCGCCGGCGGACCATCTCGCCATCGCATGACGGCGCCCCATCTGGCCGCGCGGCTTGCCCGGCGGCGCTCGCCTGGACTAGCCTCCCCTTATCTGTTCCGTCGCGGCAACGCGAATATGGGCCGCTGACCGATCCCTCCGGCGGCCCCACCGATGCAGCAACCGAGGAGCGTCCGATGCAGGAAAAATTGATCTCCGCCGACAACCACATCGACCTCACCTATTGTCCGCCCGACCTCTGGTCCGAGCAGGCGCCACGCCAATGGCGCGATGCGGCCCCGAAAACCGAGGAACACGACGATGGACTGCACTGGATCGTCGATGGCCAGGACAAGGGAATGTGGAACGGAGTCGGGCCGGGCTTTTTGAAATACCAGAAAGGCACGTTTCACCACGTCGATGAAATGAAGGACGCCGGGTTCGAATGGGACTATCATCGCGGCGCCAAGCCTCGCCCGACGACTCCTGCCCTGCGCGTGACGGATCTCGACAAGGACGGTGTCGCGGCCGAAATCGTGTACGGCTGCCTGATGATCAACGAGATGATCGCCGACACTGCCATGCGGGACTGGGCCGATGCGATCTACAACGATTGGGTGGCGGACTTCGCCAGGCAGGCCGATCCTAACCGCGTGTTCCCGCTTGCGATCGTCCCGAACAGTGATCCCAAGGCGGCGGCAGCGGAGGTCAGGCGTTGCGCAAAGATGGGTCTGCGCGGTGGCGATCTTGCGTTCAAGCGTATGGGGATCCCGCTGTGGCATCACGACTGGTACACGCTATGGGAGGCCGCCGCCGAATGCCGCTTCCCGATCGCGTTCCATTCCACCGGCTTCAAGGCGGCCCGTGCGCCGGATACGCCGGAGATGGAAAAGGAATACGCCATCCAATATCGCCTGGTGCGGTCCGCGCTGTTTCAGACCGATACGATGGAGGTGCTGGTGTCGCTGCTCGCATCCGGCGCCTGCGAGAAATATCCCGACTTCAACTTCGTCCTTGGCGAGTCGGGGGTCACCTGGCTGCCGTATATCTTCGACCGCCTCGACACCGAGTATCATGACCGCGCGCGCAGCCTCGGCTTCAAGCTGAAGCCGAGCGATTACTTCAGGCGCCAGGGCTATGTCACCTATCAGCAGGACAAGTTCCTGGAACCGATCGTGCCGCTGATCGGCGAGGACAACATCATGTGGGGCTCGGACTATCCGCATCCGGACTCGCTGTGGCCGGACTCGCATAGCGTGCTTGCGGCGAATCTTGCCGCATTCTCGCCGAGCGTGCGCCGCAAGATCGTCTGCGACAATGTCGCGCGGCTCTATGGCTTGAACTAGAGCGGCTTCAGGCTGAGCGGAAATACTACACCTCGCCCGCTTGCGGGAGAGGTCGGAGTGCTTTGCGCGACGGGAGAGGGTGCTCCGGCAGTCAGTGCCGCCGGGAGGCACCCTTTCCCGCGTCGCTGACGCGACTGGACCTCTCCCGCAAGCGGGCGAGGTGTACTTTCATTCAGGCAACCTGAACTTGCTCTGAACGGCAGCATCGCCTCACAGGTATGGACGACGTTGCCACGAAAACACTGCCCGAGCGTCCCTGCTATATGGGCTTCATCGGCGGCAGGACGTCTGTCGGGTCCAGCCCCAATTCGTAAATCCCCATGCTCCACAAACAGAAATCCGCCGATGGAGGCTGGATCGGCGCGATCGCGCCGTCGCGGAACAGTTGCTCCAGGCGCGAACCTTTGAAAATGCTGTGCGCGCCGCCCAGCGTCAGCGCCGTGCGGGTGATGCGGCTGACCGCTTCGCCCACCATGTATTTCGCGCGATAGAGCGCCGCCGTAGTTTCCGGGGTCGGCCCATGCGTGTCGCTGAGCCAGGCGGACCTGTAGGTGATCAGCCGCGCCGCTTCCAGATCCACGCTCATCTCGCGCCACGTGGCGCCGCACATCCGGATGCCATGCCAGTGATTGCGCATAGCCCTGCGGCTGCCGAGCGTGCATCACATTCCGCATTTCGTTGTATGCCGCGACAGCGACGCCGAGATACACTGCGGTATACGAACCCCAGAACCAGTTCAAATAGTCATGCCGAAACGGTCTGATGTCGTCGGATAGAAGGAGCACCGCGCTCTCCGGCACCCGGCAGTCCTCCAGGATCAGCGAATCACTGCGGGTGGCGCGCATGCCGAGGACATCCCAGTTGGCATCGACGCGCCGGCCGGCCGCGCCGGGCGGAACCAGCAGCAGCATTCCGGCACGAGGGCTCGTCGCCGCGTCGGGATACGTCATCACCATGACGTAATCGGCCGCCTCCAGCATCGAGGCGAACATCTTCCGCCCGGTGATGCTGTATCCGCCGGCCACGCGACGAGCCCGCGCATTCAGCGGGCGATCGCCGATCAGCGACGTGGTGCCAGGTTCGGAAAAATTCCCGCCGATGAGCCTGTCGTTGCCGCACCACAAGGTCGGCCATAAGCTGTTTGGCCTCCGTGCGTGACCTCGGCGCTCTCCAGCACCGGCATGACGACGGAGGCGTGCATGTTGAACGCGAGCGCGGTGGACGGACAGCCCTGGCCCAGCGCTTCGTAGGCGATCGTATGGTCGAGAAAGCTTGCACCCGGACCCGCCCCATGACCGGGGAATGGTGAGTTCAAGAAACCCCTCCTGACGAAGGCGGCCGTAATTCTCGATCGGGTGCGACGCATCGCGGTCGTGCTCGGCCGAGCGCGTGGAAAAATCGGTGGCCAGGTCCAGGCAGCGTCGTTGCAGACGCTGCTGGTCCTTGGTGAGCGCAAAATCCAAGCGCCGTCCCCTGCCCCGTGCTCAGCCGCGGGCGAGCGCGTAGATCTGCGTGCCCCCGGGCGGCGGCTTGTGCGCGGTCCAGCTCTCGCCGCCATCGTGACTGCTGTAGACCTCGCCGCCATTGGTGGCGCAGGACATCAGCGCGGGCCGACGTTCATCGAACGCGAGCGCGAACATCGTGTGCGGCGGCTCGACGCCCATGTCCACGCGCGTCCAGGTATCGCCCCCGTCGCCGCTGTACAGCAAGCACGCCGCGGTCGCTCTGGAAATTGCTTCCCGCCGCCACGAACAGTTTTCTCGGGTTGCCCGGCACCTCGCGGATGTCGCGGCAATAGATCTGGCCCTTGGCGTTCATCGGCTCCAGCGTCACGTGCCGCCAGTGGTCGCCGCCGTCGGCGCTTTGGAACATGCCGGCGCGGCCGATGCCGAACACCGTGCCGGGCCGCCAGCGGCTGGCCAGCACGCCGTGCATGTCGACCGCGTCGTCGTTGAGATACTGGCCGTGGCTCAGGTTCTCCCAATGCTCGCCGCCGTCGGTGGAGCGGATGGTGCCGCCGACCTCGATCGCGGCGTACAGGTGGTCCGGTTCGTTGACGCTGGCGTCCATCTGCAGCACCCGCTTCGCCGGGTTGGCGCCGGGTGCGGTGGTGATCTCGGGGAAGCGCACGCTCACCGGCAGACGGGTCCAGCGTTCGCCGGCATCGTCGCTGCGGTAGATCTCGCAGTTCTCGTAGCCGATGAAGACGGTGTCCGGATCGTACGGGTGGAACAGGAACGACCAGACCGGCAGGCCGTGGTCCTGGATGTCGATCTTCTCCCAGTGCTCGCCGCGATCGGCGCTGCGATAGGGCCCGGATTGCGTGCCGGCGTAGACGATATCGGGGTTCAGCGGGTGCACCGCCAGGGCGCGCACCGCGGGCGCCTCCGGGAGGCCGCGCTGCAGCGTCTCCCATTCGTCGCTGCCATCGGCCATGCGGTAGAGGCCGGACTGCACCACCCGGCCGCGTCCGGTTTCGCCGGCCAAACCGAGGTAGATGTTGGATCGCTGGTCGTTTGCTCCGCTGGTTGCCATGGGATTGCCCTCCCGTGCTGTGGTTGGAGTTGTCGCGATCGATCAGTGCCGCCCGATTGTCGCCGTCTGGTCAACGGGCTGGGACTGAGCTTGGCAAGCCTTGCAGGGCTTCCGCAAGGCTTAGGATGAGTTGGCGCCAATAAGATGCGCAGCGTTGCCTTGAACCTTGAAGTTGGATGCGTCATCTGTCATATCGCACACGACAGTTGACAGAGACTTCAATGGCGTTCCGAACCGAGCATAAGACATCCTCGCCCGTCGCGGCCGAACTTCAGCAGGTGGCAGACTTGCTCGGCGGCACCAGGCTCTTGCGGCACAAGCTGAGGAATCCGCTGGATGCCCACGAGATGCTTCTCCAGGGTCTGCCGGGACAGGCGTTGAGGCATCTCATCGACAGTCTCGTGGTTCTCGAGATGACCGGCTCGCTTGAGCAGGCCATTGGCATGAGCCTGCGCACATTCCAGCGTCATAGGGACGCGCCGATGAAACCGCTCAACCAGGAGCAGAGTGGGCGGACCTGGAAGTTTGCCGAAATCCTGGCCAAGGCGACCGCAATGTTCGGATCGCAGGAAGACGCGGAACAGTGGCTGGAGCGTCCGGCCATTGGCCTGGACCAGCGTCGTCCGATCGACCTTCTTGCGACTCCCGCAGGCGTGGAGATAGTCGAGGCGTTCCTGATGCGTCTCAAATACGGCGTCTACATGTGACGCCGCTACCCCCGCCGCTTGGCGGCAGCGAGCTGGTGGCATGGCGACTGGACGACGGGCCTTCGCAGCGACATGGGATAGCGGCGAAGGCGCCTACTTGTCGGCGGGCGCTGGAACGGCAGGGGTGTTCGGGCGGTATACTGCTCGATCGATCCGGCGACTGCCATCCTTGAGGTCGCGGTGCATAATGGCTTCAAGGCATGGACACTGTGCCACATGTGCTGACTGCGGTGACCATAGCGGAGACTGCCAGCGTTCACGTCGTGGAACCGGAATCCGTCCCCAACCCCAACTGGTTGCGGCCAGGGATACCCGGCGCCGGCCAGCAGGCCTTGGGGACACATTGCTGGCCCGGCACAAGTTCATCCTGATACCCAGCGCGGTATCGACCCATAGCTGGAATCCGATCTTCGTTGGCACGACCGCGGCGGGGGCTTATGCTCTCAGGTCGCAAGAGCGGTTCGCGCTGGATACGCGACTGCATCCGTCAGGAAGGTCATTGCCCCGCCCGGCTGACAGCGCGCCCCAGCGAAACCGGATGAGGACCTCGCCCCAAGTGCCTTGACATTCCAGCCCGGATCGTGCGTATCGACGACGCGGAGGGATGCTCGAGACCGTCGAAGTGGCCAGCGTCCGACGCCAGGTGAACATCATGCGCGTCGTGGACGATCGAGCATCGGTTGGAGTCCTGCGTCGGCGACTCGGTGTTGCTACATGTCGGGTTCACCATGAGCCGGATCGACGAGGCCGAGGCGGCCGGACACTGCGCATTCTCTCGCAGCTTGGCGAGATGCAGGGGGAACTGGAGGCCATGCGGACGGCTGGTCCCGACTGGAGCGCCGGCGGCTCGAGGAGGTCGAATCCTCCATCGCGACGTCGCTGTCGCGATCACCGCATCAGGGGACTATCTGTCAGGGCACCGGCTGGCCGACCTTCGCGCAGCATTTCGTCGAGCCCATCGGCTAGCGGCGGACCCATGTCGGCGTCGGCGTGCTGTGCACCGTCACGATGGTCCCGCTAGCGCTCGCGCTGCGTCGAAAGCCGCCGATGCGCCAACTCAACGCGGCCACTCCGCTTGCCAGCCCGGCGTACACCACGCTCGGCCTGTCGTCGGCCGCAGTCCAGTCCTGCTGTCCATCGCCGGCTTTCCTGCTGCGTCGCCATGTCGATGCCGCAGGTGTACATCGTCGCGTATTGCAGCGACTACGCTATGGCGTGACGCGCGCGCCCGAGATGCTCTGGCTGATGCTCGGTCTCGGCATCGCTGTCACTATCACGCCGAACCCCGCGGAATTGCTGGGACTACATATTATGGTGTTTCGGCCGTTCCACAATTCCCGCTTCACACAGGGCTTTGTTTACTCCCGACAGTCAGAGGGTGTCTGACTGTCTAAGGGAGATCAAGAACACAAGGGGAACTTGGCTGCCTCGACCACGGGCGGCCCGCTGCCCGATCTTGACAAGGCACACTTTCAGCATTATGTTCACTGGCTTCATGATGATAATGAAGGTAATTGAAGATGTTGCGGCGTAAGCTCCTATGCATGGCTCCCGAGGACGTTCCTAAAGGTGTCCTGACCTTCGCCAGTGCAGCGAACGCAAGCAAGGAGCTGCAAGATCGGCTTCCCTATGTGCGTGCTTGGTATGCTATCCGAGACAGCGAGGGCGATTAGATTATGCCCCTTCAAAGTGGGCTGGGTATTTGCACATGGACCCCGAGGCATATCTCGGCAGCGAGCGCTCGTCCTTGGATGGACGAAAAACCGAGAAGCGCCTGCAACAGTGGTATCACCCACTCGATCATAAATCTCACGAGTATGCTGAACTGCGCAACGAATTGGCCGAGTTCC
>CAWCDM010000032.1:0-51397 GCA_963794185.1 uncultured Alphaproteobacteria bacterium
CCCGGCAGGCTATTACGCGCGACTGGAGGTGGCGCCGGCGGCATCACGGGCGGCGATCACGGCCGCATTCCGCCGCAAGGCGCGCGTGCTTCACCCGGATGTTGTGGGGACCGGCAGCGCCGAGGCCTTCATGTGGGTGAAAGAAGCCTACGATGTGCTGGACGATGCAGAGCGCCGCGCCGCCTATGACCGCACCGCCCGTGCCGCAGCAATGGCTGAACCGGTTGCGACGCAGATGCAGACCGGGCGGCCGGCGACAAGCGGCCCGCGCCTGAGCGATCTCCCGATCGCCCTGTGGGCGGGAGTCGGCGGCCTGTTCTGTCTGGCTGCGGTCATGACGATCGTGCCGATCGTGCAGCTGACCCGCCCGCCACCGCCGGCGCCCCCTGCGGCGGCGCGGGCATTCGCGCCGTCGGCGCCCCAGGTCCAGGCGCCGCCGATGGCGCCAATGCGCGTGGCCACACCGGCTGCTGACCTTGCCACGCACTTTGTTCTCCCCTCGGGAGGCAGCGCCGTGCTGTGGCGGCGCGACCCGGTGCGCGATGGCTACCTGCCGGGCGGGCAGGCGGCCGAATTCACCCCGGTGCAGGTACTGCGCCGACTGCCGCAGCACGGGCTCGTCGAGATCCGCCTGACCGACGGCGACAGCGGCTTCGTCGACGCCGCGCGGCTGGCGCCGGGTGATCAGTTGGCGGCGCGTTTCGGCTATATTGAACGACCTCGGCAGATGAAGTGGCTGTGGAAGCGGCTGCGTGAGCTCGCCGCCATGGAGATATCGCGCGAGGAGATGCTGATGAAGTTGGGTGCGACACGATCACGCGCGCCCACGGCATGGCGCCTGATCGAGATCGACATGGATCGGGAGAGTTCCATGTTTATCTACGCCCTCAACCGACAGAGGCTACGCAAGGTGCGTCGGCGCGAAGGGCGCCATTTGCTGCGCACCAACCTCATCGAAAACGATCCAGCATTGCTGTGGCGGTACTACATCCAGCTCGTCGCCGTGGAACAGGCGTTCAAAAACCTGAAGGGCGATCTGGCAATCCGCCCGGTGTTCCATCAGGACGAGCGCCGCATCGAAGCCCATATCTTCATCGCGTTCCTGGCTTACTGTCTGCAGGTCACGCTGCAACGCCGTCTTCATGCCTTGGCGCCCGGATTGAGCGCGCGCAGCGCACTGGAGAAATTCGCCGCCGTCCAGATGATCGATGTCCATCTGCCGACTACCGACTGACGAGAGCTATTGTTGACCCGCTACACCCAGCCCGAGCCGGCACTCCAACTCCTGATCCAACAGCTCAAGTTCCAATTGCCACCCCAGCAGCCTCCCAAAATCACCACCGCCGCTGTCGCCCGCGTCACCTGATGTAGTGAAGACTTTTTCGTCTATCTCATTGATAAATAAGGAAGGGCCCCCTCAAAAACCCGCGAATCCGCGAAGACGGGCTAACGCGAGCTCGCAGCTCATGATGTGACAACGGCCTGCCCACCTTCCGCTCGAACGCCTCAATGGCGAGATCAAGTGACGCAGCGACGTGGTCGGCATCTTCCCCAACGAGGCCGCCGTCATTCGACTGATCGGGGCACTTCTGCTTGAACAGAACGATGAGTGGGCGGTGCAGCGCGCGCGCTACATGAGCCTGGAAACCATCGCACCGTTGAGCGATAATCCCTCCGTCAGCCTGCCAGCCATCGCAGCCTGACACGGCGGTCCAACCCGCCCAGGAGCACCGCTCCTACACCATGCGATGGGAAACGATCAAATACCTTGACCGTGTGTGAGTTTCCTCTTGCCGCGACTCGGTTGCGGTTTGGTAGCAGTGAAGATTCCAACTTCTGGGGAGGGCGGTGTGGATCCTCACGATGGGAGCGCCACGCAGGAACGCTTCCAAGCCTACGCGGAAGACCTGGCATCGGTTCGGGGCCATGCCGACCGGGAACCAGATTTTGCGCCAATCGAGGACGCGACCGTCACTGAGAGCGATGCCGATTCGAATCCGGCCCGCGGGTTCCTGAATGCGGCCCTCGTTGCCGTGCCATTTTGGGGCCTCCTCGGCATACTGACATGGTTTGTCCTGCAGCGGTAGCGCAGGTAGCTCGGTCGACCATCGCGTAGCTGTCGTCGCCTCACTCGGAGCCGCACGTCCGAGTCGTTGGCAGAATTCATTGACAGCACGCGACCGCTGAACGCAAAAAAAGCCCGCCGCGCGGGTAACGCCACGGCGGGCGAGTTGGCCGGGTCGGGCGGAGGGCCCCCGGCGGCGGGGAACATTGTCCGTGCATGCGTCGATGTCACGTTAATTTAACGTTTTATTGACGTATCGCGACCGACGATGCCGGGAGTGATTTTGGGGTCACCACACGATTTGTCCAAAATGGTACGCTAAGCGGCTTGGGACAGGGACGAACCGGGAACGGCACGAAGTGGCCGAAGGCCGCTGGTGGCATATCTGTCGGTCCAGACGTAGTCGCCGGTCAGGGCGATGTGCTCCCACCAGTGGGTAGCAACGATCTCAATTTGGCAGCATGAGATTGAGTTTGCCGGCGAGCAGGTAGCCCATGGCTTTGAGGTTTCGGATTGATCGATAGCCGCGAGCCTTCGCCTTTCGGGGATATATTCGGCTACAAATATATCCCTGAGGGGATAATCCGAGCGATAGGATAAGGCCCGTGGTGGTTACACACAAGAAGCCTGCAACGCCCGAGCAGCTGCTCGGAACGCGACTCTTGGATGTTTCCCTACAGAATAATATTCCACCAGGATACGCCACCGCCTTCGACTGGAGCGTGCCAGATCAATGCGCATCGAGGGAAGGTCGCATCCGCGCTTGCCGATGCTGGTGCGTGTCACCATGCTCCAGAAATGTTCGTTGTATCCGAAACCGAGGCCACTGCGATCCGTGCCGCCTTCGATCGAGGCGGCGAGTTGTCGGCTGCCATCGAGCTGCGGCGGTTGTTCCCGGGCGTGACCGACAAGGCGGCGCGGGAGTGCGCCCGGACCATCGCAGCCTGGAAGCCGCTGCCCGAGCGGCCGCGCCGGGTCAGGCTGACGCCCGGCAAGGGGCGAACCACTGGATAACCCCGCGGATGGACACCCACCATTACCGCCCACCAAGCCGAGCTACCCATGAGCGATGAGTTTGTTCCCCTCTCTGAGCGTCCCCTCCACCAACTGCGCGCCAGAGCCATCGAGTTCCGACAAATGGCACGAACAGCACGAACGGCCGATGTCCAGGCGTCGCTGCTGATGTTGGCGGACCGTTATGACGACTTGGCGGATAAGCGTGCCTGGGAAATCCGCCCCGAGTGAACGTGATGGCGCGCGGCCCGACCCGTACCGCCGATCGCCGAGACGGCCATCCCCTGCTGGTGCAGCTCCAATATCACGATCAGCTCCGCCAACCTGGGGTTCTCGTCCCCAACGTGCCAAGAGTGACGCTAAGCAAACCCTGCGTTTTCAAAGGGTTACGGTGGGGCATCTGGGACTGTCCAGCGATCGGGGGGATTACTCCGCTACTTCAATGATCGGCGTGAGATGGAAACCGGCTCGAAGACGCCGCCCCGTGCAAAACCCACCCCAATTCTCGATCCTCCAGCCGGCAGCGATTCGGGCGATCATTCCGCTCCCGCCCCCATCCCCCCAATCTCTGGACACTCCCCCAGGCATGGGCGTGGGCGAGCCAGCCGGCGGCCTCGGCGAAGGCCATGCGGGCGATGAGCCCCTCCCGCACGGGCGCGGGTGCTGCCGCGGTGCGCGCGTCGAGCCGGGCGAGCATGTCGGTGGCAGCACAGAGCGGGCCGAGCAGCGTGCGCAAGTTCTCGCCTGCCGGCCAGGCGCTGCCATGGCTGGCTGTCGCCAAGCGCGGCGCGCGTGCGATGCCGAGCCGATCGGTGTCGGTCTCGTCTTCGGTGTCCTCCCAGGCCGGCCGGAGCGCGCTGCCATCGTCGTCGTCCGGATTGGCGAAACCGCTCTCTGCGGCCATGATGGCGCTTCCCAAACCGTTGATTTGCTTAGGGCTATATGGCTGATCCGCGCCGATTCGGTCCACATCGGTTCGTCACTTCGTGCATTTTCGCGTGCCGGCGCTTGTCCGCTCACGCCCCCGCGAGACACGGGCAAGAAGAATTCCGTCCGCTAAGCGCCCTTTGCGGACCCTGCAGAGCGGCGGCGGGCAAGACTGTGCGGCTTTGTTCGGTCCAGACCCGCCGCGAATCGGCGGGAATTTGCGGCCCGCTTCTGTTCGCATCGCAGAGCATGCCCACGATGTCAGGCCCATGGCGGTGCCGGCGGTCGGAGCAATCCTGCCTTACGGGTCGGAAGGCCCAGCCACGTAAAACTGCAGGGTTGCGTTGCACGCAATGTTGGGTGGTGGGGTTGGGGCGCACTGCACAGCGTTTGCCAGGGCAATCAGCATCCGATGCCTGTATTGCACGCAATGTGATCCCCCGCCTTGGACCCCCGGTTTGCTGCGTGCAATACGCCGGTCGTGAGGACGTGAGGACAGCATCCCAGCCAATGCCGATTGCACGCAGTCATTGCACGCAATAACTGGCGGCCTTATGCCGGAGGCAAAACGTACCGGCCCCTTCTCAGGTCGAAAACGCCCGAGCCGCCCTCGTGTTCTCGTTTCTTACCGTACGTTTTCGCACGCTCGGGCCTTCCGCCCCCTTACGGGCGATCTTCGGAGGTGGCTTCGGCTCAGCGGCCCGCCGCATTGCCCACAGCGTTCGGTCGAGGTTCAGCTCGCCGGCCTTCGCCTTGGTCACCATGCCGTGGAAATACCCGCCCGGGGTCGTCCGGAAATGTGCTGGGTCCTTGGTCGACACCACGGCCAGTGCGATCGCCGCCTGCTCGCGCCCCATGGCCAGGCAGACCTCGCCCCAGAGCGACTTGGACACGTCGAGATCGTGCCGCAGCCAGTCCGCGGCCTCCACCAGCTCGGGCCAGGCCGGGCTTGGCCGGCGCAGATAGGGCTTCAGCCGTGGTGCCAGACGCACCAGCTCGTCCGGATGCAGCTTCAGCACCCTGCCCTTCTCCGGCGGTTCCTGCCGCGCCGATGCTGGCAACGAGCCAATGACCTCGCCAGCCGGCTCGCTACATGTCTCGGGAGCAACTACCGTATCCTGTTCAGGATCAGGAATTGCTTTGTAGGTATATTGGTGGGGTCCGTTTTCGGCCCCCAAGGGGTCTGAATCCATCGCCTTGAGCAGACCCTCCAGACGCTCACGTGCCGCGTCCTGGCGCCGCCCAGGCTCTCGACGCCGCGGGCCATGACTTCGGGGCTTTCGGGGCGCTTGAGCGCCATGGCGAGGCCCTGGGTGTCGCGGGCCAGCTGAGACCACTCCTCGCCCTGGGAGCCGTATTCCGCGGCCGCCTCCAGGATCTGGGCAATGCCTTTCCGGGCAATCGTGGCCCGCCGGCGCAGCCGGCCCATCAGCTCACGCTCCTCGCGCGCTGCCTCGGCCAGACGGACGAACTCCGCATGGCGCGCGGCGATCGGCGAGAGGTCGAAGCCGTACGCCTCAACGATGTTGCCCTTGGGATCGCGCCGCCCGTAGCGCTTGCCATTCGGGCTGTCTCGCATGGTGATCAGCCCGGCCTCTTTCCGGCCTGGCCAATGTGCTTGCTTTCATACGCCCCGGCGACTGTCTGGTTGTCTGGAAGCTAGACCGGCTTGGCCGATCGCTGCCCCACCTCCTCACCACGGTAACCGACCTCAAGAAGCGCGGCGTATGCCTGTGGTCTGCGCATCAGCGAAGCCACCACGCTGGAAATTGGCGCCGTCGACCGAGCGAACCAGGTGTTGCGTATCGTCGGCAAGGGCGACAAGGAGCGGCTGGTGCCGCTGCCACAGCCGGTTCTCGACGAGCTGGGCCACTTGTGGCGGCGCCATCACAATCGCCGCTGGTTGTTCCCCAACCACCGCGGCGACGCACCGGTCAACAAGCGCGTGCTGTCGGATACCTTCGCCGCTGCGGCCGCCGCGGCAGGGATCCAGCGCGGGGTTACCCCACACGCTCTGCGCCATTCCTACGCGACGCGGCTCATCGAGAATGGCATCGACACCCGGATCGTACAGATCTTGCTCGGAACGGCGACATACTGCCCACGAACATCTGGTCGAAGGGCGGATCTACTATCGGTTCCATCCGCGCTGCGGCGAGACTGTGCTGATCAGGCGACAGCTCGAGCACCGCGGCGTCGTACTGGTGGTTATCTTGCAGCCCGACAGCTCACTCGCCTGCATTCCGCTGTGGATGACGCACGAGGCCGCGGCTCAATATACGCTCAGTGAGAAGCCCCATTTCTCCGTCGACATCCTGCGATCCCTGCGCGCTGAGATCAATGCGCTTTTAGGCTTTCTCCAGCCCGAATCGAAGGCAGAGGAAGCCGATAATGTCGCGCCAATCCAAAGATCTCCAACTAAGCCTGTTCGCGGGGAACGAGGCGCCCCGAGTCGTGTTGGCGACCGCACAAATGGTCGAGGTCGCGGCATTGGTGGAAACTCTTCTGCACGAGATCGCAACAGCGCTGGCAAACTGGGAGGCCAGCGATGAGCAAGATCACGACTGAGCACGTTGCGCGCAGTGCGTATGTCTACATCCGGCAGTCGACGGCCGATCAGCTGACGCACAACCATGAGAGCCGACGCCGGCAATATGGTCTTGCCGATCGCGCCCGTCAGCTCGGCTGGACCACAGTCGAGGTCATCGACGATGATCTTGGCCGCTCGGGCGGCGGCACCGCTCGGCCCGGCTTCGAGCGCTTGCTGGCTGCAATCTGCGAAGCCCGCGTGGGCGCAGTGCTCGCGGTCGAGGCGTCCCGACTGGCACGTAATGGCCGTGACTGGCACACGTTGATCGAGTTCTGCGGATTGGTCGGAACCCTCATCGTGGACGAGGACGGAATCTATGATCCTCGCCATCCCAATGATCGACTGTTGCTTGGAATGAAAGGGACGATGAGCGAACTTGAGCTGTCGCTGTTTCGCCAGCGCTCGCAAGAGGCATTAAAGCAGAAGGCGAGCCGCGGTGCGCTGATCCTCGGCGTTGCTGCCGGCTATGTGAAAGTCGGGCGCGACCGGATTGAGAAGAATCCCGACCAGCGCACTCGGGAGGCACTGCAGCTCGTCTTCTCGAAATTCGCCGAGTTCCAAAGCGTCCGTCAGGTCCATATCTGGTTGCGCGATGAAGGCATTGAGCTGCCAGTGAAGTCGCGCGATGGCGAGGCGCGCGGCATCGTCTGGAGATTGCCGGCCTACAATATAGTGCATAACATTCTGACCAATCCGATCTATGCTGGCGCCTATGCCTTCGGGCGCACGACGAGCAAGGTAAGCGTTGAGCAGGGGCGCAAACGTGTCAGGCGCGGCGTGCATCGGCCGATGACCGAATGGGACGTTCTGATCAAGGATCATCACACAGGCTACATCACCTGGGAGGAGTTCGAGAGGAACCAGGGCGTGATCGCCAACAATGCAACCGGCAAAGGCAGCGCCGCGGTCAAGGGGGCGGTACGGCGCGGAGAGCTATTGCTGCCCGGCCTTCTGCGCTGTGGTCATTGCGGCCGCAAGCTGCATGTGTCCTACAGTGGCAGGCTCGGCCGCTACAGTTGCTATGGCGCCCGCACAAACCACGGCACGGCACGCTGCATCTCGATCAGCGGCTTGAGCATCGATAGTGCCGTCGGCGCAGAGGTACTACGGGTCCTGAAGCCGCTTGGCATTGAGGCTGCCGTCAAGGCAATCGAGACCCAGACGGGCAGGACATCGGCCGCACAAAGGCAGCTTGAGCTATCGCTTCAACAGGCGCGGTACGAGGTCGCGCATGCCAGACGGCGATACGATGCCGTCGATCCCGCCAATCGCTTGGTGGCCGCTGAGCTGGAGCGCCGCTGGAACGATGCCTTGCATACCGTGCATAGAATAGAGTGCGAAATCGCTTCCATCGTCGCCATCAGGCCTCCACCACTGGGCGAACGGGAACGGCAGGAGCTGATGCGGCTCGGCGCGGACCTCGAGCTGGCCTGGTCGCATCCAGCTGCCACAGCCGCCACGCGCAAGCGCATCTTGCGCGCGGCGCTCAACGAGATCGTGGTGCGCAAGGAGGGGCCAGTCATCAATATGGTTCTGCACTGGAAGGGCGGAGATCACACTGCATTACAGGTCAAGCTGAGATTGAATGCTGCCGGCCGGCACCATTGGCCGCCGCCTGATGATACGATTGCGCTCGTACGCCAGTTGGCACGTTTGATGCCGGATCGACAGATCGCCCGTCTGCTCAATCGTTCGGGCAAGTTGACTGGCTATGGCAACGGGTGGACCGAGCAGCGCGTGCGTGGCTTCCGCAACCACCACGACATCGCGGTATACCGCGACGGCGAATGGGCCGACCGCAGCGAGATTACGCTCGATGCGGCTGCACAGATCATTGGCGTCGCCAAGATGACGGCACTTCGCATGATTCGGAGAGGCGATCTCAAGGGGCGCCAAGCCTGCAAGGGTGCGCCCTGGGTCATCAAGGCGGGGGATGTGGCCGCATTTGGATCCCGCAGCCCATCAACGGGTCCGGTAACACCAAATCCGGCGCAGCAGATCCTTGAGTTTCAGTGAGATAGGTGGATGCGCATTATGACTCATGACTGCTCGGCCACGCCAGCATCGCCACCACTGCCATCTACACTCACCTGACCACGCCCACCCGGGCGTCGCTGCACAGTCTGCTCGATCGGCTGATGACCGGCCTCTGAGGCGCGGTCATGATCGAGGTCGCCGAGGTGTTCCGCCGCTTCGCGGCGGACTACCTCTCGGTGCACGGCGCGTCGATGCTGCCCTCGCATCGACGCGCCATCGAGGACATTCTCGACTGCCGCACCGCGGCGCTCGGCGGCCAGGTCTGGCACTGCGAGGCGTGCAACACCGAGGTGTTCTCCTACCATTCCTGCGGCAATCGCAGCTGCCCCAAGTGCCACACCGCACAGACCCAGGAGTGGCTCGAACGTCGTCAGGCGGAGCTGCTGCCGGTGCCGTACTTCCACATCACCATCACCGTGCCGGCCGAGTTGCGCGCGGTGCTGCGGGGCAATCAGCGCGACGGCTATGGCGTGCTGATGCAGGCCTGCGCTGCGGCGATCATCGAACTCGCCCGCGATCCGCGTTACGTCGGCGGCACCGTCGCCGTGCTCGCCGTGCTGCACACATGGACGCAGCAACTGGGCCTGCACCCGCACGTTCATTGTCTGGCCAGTGGCGGCGGCATCTCCGAGGACGCCACCACCTGGCATCCGGCGCGCCGTAAATTCCTGGTACCCATCAAGGCTCTCGCCAAACTGGTGCGCGGCAAGTTCCGCGCGCTGCTGCTCCGAAAATGCCCTGACCTCGTCATCCCCGACGCGGTGTGGCGCATACCATGGATCCTCCACGTCACCGCCTGGGGCACCGGTGAACAGGCGGTGCTCGACTACCTCGCCCGCTACGTCTTTCGCGTCGCTCTCACCAACGCCCGGATCGTCGATCTCGACGACCAAACGGTCACCATCCAATACAAGGAACGCAAGACCGCCCGACCGCGAACCTGCCGACTGAGCGGCGACGAATTCATGCGCCGCTTCCTCCAGCACGTGCTGCCGCGCGGGTTCCACAAGGTCCGCTACTTCGGCTTATGGCATCCCGCGCAACGCCACAACGCCACCCGGGCGCGGCAGATGCTGCAATTGCGGGCACCGCCCGAGCCCGGCCCACCACCGGAGCTTGTCCTCTCGTCACGCGAGTACTCTGACGCGGAGCCAATGCCACCGATCGAGCCACGGATTTGTCCGCACTGTCATCAGGGGCGGCTGGTCTTCATCCGCACGCTCGGGCCGCACACGCCGCAACAGGCCATGGCGCCATGATCGGTGCGGATGCCTCCGCCGCCATCGTCCGGTCTTGCCGCTGCGTGCCTCGGAACGCCACGGAGATCACCGGTCTCCAACGCAACCGACGGCCCAACCGGGAAAGCTGCCAGGCTTACCCCGGGAGATGGTTCGACGGCAATCTTTGTGCCAACTTTTCGCCCTGCGCCAGATTTACGCGGATTCACGCCGCCATCGACAACGCGATGCGATCAGTGCGTCAACGCGATGCGATCAGTGCGTCAACGCGATGCGATCAGTGCGTCAACGCGATGCGATCAGTGCGTCAACGCGATGCGCAAGCAAAAAGCGAACCATTGAGGTCACAATGAGTTGATTAACGGAATTGGCAGCTGCGATCGTAACGTTGACGTACGCATAACGAGCTCTCACAATGGCAAACGCGTCGACCCTTGGTGCATGGAGTTCAACCTTCCAGGCGCCGATCATTCCAATTGCGGCCGCGGTGCTTCCAAACGGTCACCTCTTGATGTGGTCGTCCGACGATGTATTGACCTTCGAGGGAGACATCGGCACCGCGCCAAGCACCACCCTGACGGCTCTTTTTGACCCATCAACGGGTAGCGTTGGCCCTGTGGTCGACAGTGGCGTGGCAGCCGATATGTTCTGTCCAGGCATCGCCTACCTGCCGGACGGCCGCCTGTTGGTCAATGGCGGAAGCAGCAGCAGCCATACTGCTCTCTATGACCCATTCAGTGGAGCGAATGGCAGCTGGGCCGATGCTGCACCAATGAACATTGCCCGAGGCTACAATTCCACTGTCACCTTGTCGAATGGGAACGTCTTTACGATCGGGGGCTCGTGGGCCGGGAGTTCCGGCTCGAAGGACGGCGAACTCTGGTCGCCCGGTGCTGGGTGGCAACTGACGCACATCTCCGACAATGCTATCATGGGAAACGATTTGCTCGACCAGGCACAGGGCTTTGTCGAGTTCGGTGACGATCATGCCTGGCTGTTCGCTATGCCGAATGGGCGGGTGTTTCAGGCCGGTCCCAGCGCGCAAATGAATTTTTTCGACCCGGCAACTGGTGTATCGACACCAGCCGGAACCCGTGGCGACGACGTCTACAGCATCAACGGCAGCGCTGTGATGTATGCGCCGGGGAAAATCTTCAAGGCCGGCGGCGCAGAGGCCTACACCGGCAATAATGGCCTCCTTGGACCGGTAAATGCCTCCGACGCCGCCTACGTCATCGACATCACCAAGGATTACACCGACCCGACGGCAGCGCCGGTCGTGCGGAAGGTGGCGCCGATCAATCACGCGCGGGCCTATGAAAACGCTGTCGTGCTGCCAGATGGCGAAGTGCTGCTTGTGGGCGGCCAATCTCAGCCACACCAGTTCGCCGACGACAATTCGGTGATGATTCCCGAGATCTGGAACCCTGTAACAGAACGGTCTACTGATCTCGCGCCGATGCCGACTCCGCGAAATTATCACAGTTCCGCACTGCTGCTGCCTGATGGCCGCGTGTTCGTAGGTGGAGGCGGACAATGCGGTGACTGCGGCGATGGAACCACTCCCGATCCTGCAGCAAACCATCCCGATTTTGAACTTTTCTCCCCTCCCTATCTGTTCGCCGCCGACGGTTCACCGGCCGTCCGGCCCACGATCACGGCAGCGCCTTCAGCTATGACATTGGGTGCTCCGCTGACCGTAAGGGTGAGCGGCAACGTGACATCGTTCGATCTGGTCCGCCTGGCAACGGCGACGCATGGCGTGGATACCGACCAGAGACGCATTCCCCTCAGCATCACAACCGAAAGCTCAGATGGTACGCAATTCACTCTGAGTGCACCCAGCGATCCGGGTATCACCGTGCCCGGTTACTACATGCTGTTCGCAATGAAAGCGAACGATGTCCCGAGCGTCTCCAAGATCATCCAAGTGAGCAGCCCCAAACCTGGGTCATCGACACCAGCTCCCACGCCCGGGCCAGGAACACCGACACCAGCTCCCACGCCCGGGCCAGGAACACCGACACCAGCTCCCACGCCTGGGCCAGGAACACCTGGGTCATCAGCACAAGGCCCTACTCCCGGCCTGTCTGTCCTGGACACCACGACGAGCCAATCTTTGTCGGCGGTCGCTCAGCCGTATGCCGGACCGGTGGCGGGCTTGCAGGAACAATACATCAACATAACCAGCGATAGCCTGAACGTCAGCGTCAGCACACCCAACTGGTTCATTCACAGCGGCCAGGGTACCGATGCGATTGCCGTGAACAGCGGTACCAACGTGCTGGATGGCGGCACGGCATCGAACTTCATGACCGGCGGCAGTGGGACCGACACTTTTTTCGTCGATGATCGAGCTGCCCTTGCCGACATTTGGGATACAGTCGTTGGCTTCCATGCCGGAGATTCTGCGACCATCTGGGGCGTCACGCCGCAGGACTTCAGCTTCCAATGGGTGGACAGCCAAGGGGCGGCTGGCTTCACGGGCCTGACGTTGCATGCTACGGCGCCCGGTAAGCCGACCGCCTCCCTGACGCTGGCCGGCTTCACGCAGGCCGACATGGCCAACGGCCGGCTTTCCGTCAACGTCGGTACCGATCCAGCCAGCGGCAGCACATTCATGTATGTGCACGCGATGAGTTGAATCCCACGCAGGGAGCTGGCGCGCGAGAAGAACATCACCGTCAGCCTGCGCACGGTGGACTGCCACCACCTCCATCTGCGGTCCCGCGTCCAGGTCCGGTGAGTTTTCAAAGCAACCCGACGATCACAGTCAATGGAGTGAGCGACCCGCAGCTTGCCGCGAACTATGTGGGGCGAGCAGCGCGGAACGAGAACGCCGACGTAGGCTGCAATCGCTTTACACTTAGAGAGGGGGAGGGAGGGGAAGCGGTCTGGGCGGGCAGCTGCCTAATGGCTCGCATTGCGGCGTGATCGTGGGCCGGACGGCGAGTGAACCGTCGGCGGCGAACAGATGGGGAGGGGAGTAAAGTTCAAAATCGGGATGGTTTGCCGCAGGATCAGGAGTGGTTGCATCGCCGCAGTCGCCGCATTGTCCGCCTCCACCTACGAACACGCGGCCATCAGGCAGCAGCAGTGCGGAACTGTGATAGTTTCTCGGCGTCGGCATCGGTGCGAGGTCAGTGGACCGTTCTGTTACTGGGTTCCATAGCTCGGGAACCATCACTGAATTGTCGTCGGCGAACTGGTGTGGCTGAGAATGCCCACCCACAAGGAGCACTTCGCCATCTGGCAGCACGACAGCGTTTTCATAAGCCCGCGCGTGACTGATCGGCGCCACCTTCTGCACGACCGGTGCTGCCGTCTCCGTCACCAATCTCGATAAAGGCGCTTATCGCGCCCGGTCGCCGGGTGATAGCCTGCCGGATCGGCTCGAACGGCAAGATTTTGTCAGCAGGCTCTTGAGCCGATCTGGGATCTAGGTCTATTCACCACTTTTCTTCGACAGCTAACCCCGAGTTGTGGTGCCCCGGCCATTGCGGACGGCTATCAGTTTGGGTGCTACAGCGGGCTTCGAGGGGTGCAGAACCAGGCCGTCGCGACCCGCATCTACCTTCGCGTCCGGGTACACTGCCAAGGCGAGGCGAAGGTTGACACTGAAGGTCTGCTGAAAGTCACGCATGCGCGCGAACCCAGCGCCGAATTGCCCGCGGAGGGCTGTCCAGGTCACCGGCCGAATCCCTGGCAGCGCATGAAGCCGATAAGCCAGCCAAGCATAGAGATCGAGGGCCATCGAGTTGTTGTTCACCGCTCGGATGGCAGCTTCTTCCAACGGCACAGGATGCTTGCTGAGTTGCTCGAAGAAGCTTTCCGACAGGCGGGCCGTCTCCACGAACAGGCTGCCCTGGCGGTCTGACCCCGCGTCGTCGAGGAAAATCGCGGTGTCGACGATGTTCTGATTAAGCAACCCGACGCGGCCTTGAGTGCCCACGTGGAACGTCAGACGGCACCGGCTGATCCGTTCAGCCTGCTCGCGTACGCCAGCGACGCTCTTCCCACCGATAGTAATGCCCATGCGATGCAGCCAGACCCGTAGGCTGCGTCCGAGCTCGATCTCGCGTTTGCCGGTGCGCAACGCCTCGGTCTGCAAGTAGAACAGGATCAGTCGCGCGCGCGAGCCATATGGCACACCTACCTGCACCGGTGTCTCACCTGCTCCCGGCTTGCTGCCCGGCTCGACAATCAGGGTGACGCGCTCGCCCTTGACCTGCCAAGGCTGCCCGTCCGGCAACCGACGATGCGGCAGGGCTGCCTGACACCAACCCGAGTAAAGAAATCCTATACCGGTGTCCTCATCGGCAAGGTACGTAGCGGCAGCTTCGACCACAGACCGATCGAGCGCCATTTCCAGAGCAGCTTCCTTGCCTTGGGCGGTTAGTATCTGATGCAGGCTTCCCATCCGCTACTGACCATGGCCCAATTTTGCTGGGCTGTCTCTGTGGACTTTACCCGCAGAATACTAGGAAGAACTATTTGAAGACTACTATTAGCTCTGTGCGCCTAAAGTCCACGGGATAACTCTGCCTAAGTCATTGATTCACTGATATAGAATTAGCTCGTCGCTGCGGGTAAAGTCCACGCCTTGTGTGGGCAAAGTCCACACCCCCCTTGTGGACGAATGACGCCTATAGAACTGCGCGAACTCGGGGGCCCCTCTGAAGCCCTACGACACGGCGGCAGCGGGTAAAGTCCACACTCCTCCGGGTAAAGTCCACACTCCCCAAGCCGTTCGCGTTGCCCGCCCGTTGCCCGCTTGCTGGTTCTGGTCCGCATCACCATGGTCGTGGGATGTTCGTCGTCACCGAGGCCGAAGCCGCTGCGATCCGCGCCGCCTTCGATCGTGGAGGCGAGTTGTCGGCCGCCATCGAGCTGCGGCGGCTGTTCCCCGGCGTCACGGACACCGCGAAGGCGCGGGAATGCGCTCACACCATTGCCGGCTGGAGGCCGCTGCCTGCCAAGCTGAGCTCGGTTAGGCTGTGCCCTGCCAAGGGACGGCAGCCGACGCGCAGGCCCCCTCCCCTTCCCGCCCCCGCATCGGCCGGGGGCGGGGCCGGGGCCCGGAGGGGCCCGGTTAGCGTCCCCGGAGATGGTGGAGATTTGAAGCTGCGCCGGGTGTGGTGTGGCGGTGTGGGTGGAGGTGGCCATCGGACCGATCGGCTAGGGTGGAGTTGCGAGACTTCGACCTAAGCTGAAGGAGAATCCGATGACCGAGGAGTGACACGCGCCGTGGCGGAGGCGGTGCTGCAAATGCTGATGGAGGCCGACGTCGAGGGGCTGATCGGCGCGGGGCGGTATGAGCGCAACGGGGAACGAACGACCTGGCGCAACGGCCACCGCGACCGTGTGCTCGACACGCGCTTTGGCTCGCTCCAGCTGCGCATTCCGAAGCTGCGGCAGGGGAGCTACTTCCCGCCGTTCCTCGAGGCGCGGAAGGTCTCGGAGAAGGCGTTGATCGCGGTGATCCAGGGTTGCACGCCGACATGATGACAGTTGCCTTGGTCAGCCAGAAGGGCGGCGCCGGGAAATCCACACTCGCTCTGCACCTTGCCGCCGAGGCAGCGACGCGTGGACGTCGGGCGCTGCTGATCGACGATCGACCTCGACCCGCAGGGAAATATCGCAAAGTGGGGAGACCGCCGCGGCGATGCCCCGCCGGACGTCTCAGCCGAGCACCCTGCCAACCTGGATGGAGTTCGGTCGCGCCACGTGTGTGGAGTCTAGTTCTAGTCGCGCGACTCGCGGTTATCCCGTGGATGTGTTTCGGCGTGGAAAAAGGACCCCCTTGGAGGGGTGATCGGCGTCCAAAAGGGACCCCTCTGGTGATGGAGTTCACGTTGGCTCCCGGGATCCCGGGATGGGGGGCCTGGATTGGGATGCTGGTTGTGGAGACGGCAAGCTGCTGCGCAGGCTGTCGTTCCGACTCTGGGAATACCTGCGCGGCAACTGCCTCAGCCACCGCGTCGGGACTCTGGGACGGCGACGAGGCGATCATCGCGGCATGTTGCGACGCGTGGAACAAGCTCATGCGAATGCCCGACCGCATCGCCTCGTTCACCCGACGCGAGTGGGCAAGAGTGGTCGCCGGATAGGGGGGTCGGTATTACACCTCCTACTCCTTGCCGGTTCCACCGGCGCACCGTTCTTCCTTGATGTATTTCTACTCCGGCACGCCGATTTACGATTTACCTTCGCTCCGCGTTGACAATGTCGTCCGCGATCTTCTCGGCCACCATCATCGTCGGGAAGTTGGTGTTCGCGCACGGGATCATCGGGAATATCGAGGCATCGACGACCCGCAACCCGTGCACGCCACGCACTTGCCCCGACGGAGAAGTCACGGCCATGGGGTCGTCCTCCGATCCCATGCGGCAGGAACACGAGCAATGCCACACACCCACCGTCGCGTGTCGGATATATGCTTCCAGCTGCTCCTCGTCCCACAGCGCTCGTTGGAGCCCGGCCAACTCCAGGAGGAAGTTTCGGATCATAAAGCGCCGCAGCGACGCGGGCCCATCGAGCAGCCAGGCGCCGACAGTTTTGAGTAGCTTGTTCTTGAGGGTGAGCAGCTTGTTCTGGAGTTTGACGTCGCCGACTTCGCGGATCTTATCGGTAAAGCTCGCCGGAAATGCATCCGACGTGACCGCCTTCATTGGCGGCAGTTCGTGCAACGATGCGATGCGCCTAAAGCCATCCATCAGTCTCGTCAGGTCACGCTGATCTGCCAGCAGGTTGAAGTCTACTCGTGGCTCCTCCCGCCAGTCCGGTGAAGCCAGTCGCACCTGGCCTAACTCAGAGAAGGACCTGTTGACCCAGAGCGTTATCACGGCGATCCGATCCCCAAACGCGGTGGTTACCGTCAGTGCCATATCGCCACGCGGGGCACCTATCAAACCGGACGAGAAGCGCATGCCGAGCAGACAGGAACGTTTGTTGTACAGACTCGCCCGCGCATGCGGCCGAAGAAATGACGCAACCGAAATGGAAGGATGGTCCATCAATCTCTGCCCTACCCCCGGCACGTGCGCGCGCACCGGAATTCCCAGGTCCCGGAGCTGTGCAATCGGACCAATGCCCGATCGCAAAAGGATAGCCGGTGAGTGAATTGCGCCGCTGCACAGAATCACCTCGCGGCCGTGGAACTCGGTCTCCTGCCGACCAACCATCGCGCGAATACCGACGCAGCGAGTATCCTCGAAGAGGACGCCGCAGACCTCGGTATTTGTCGAAATCAACAGATTGTCGCGCTGCCTTACTGTCGAGCCGAGATAGCCGACCGCGGCGGAGACCCGACGATCATAAAAGTTCGACATAGCCGACGGGTAGTAGCCGTCTTGGAAGTCTCCGTTCTGGTCGGCAATATACTTGAAGCCGGCAAGCTTGAACGCCTCGGCGACCGCCTTGGCATGATCAGACCAGTTGTCGGAGAACACACGACTTACCGGGATACGGCCTTCGGAACCATGAAGCGGCCCGTCAAAATCGATGTCCCGTTCGATTTTCCTGAAGAATGGAAGGACGGTCTCCCAGCGCCAACCGATGGCGCCGCGTGCCTCCCAGTCGTCGTAATCCGCAGGGGAACCGCGATTGGCGAGTTGGCCATTTATCGAGGAGCCGCCCCCCAGCACACGTGCCTGCTCGTAGCGTAGCTCGCGTGGGCGTGGTGCACCGGGGTCGTTGTATGGAAAGACCTCGGTGGTAACCCGCAGCCGGTGCCACAGGAAACGTGCGTCACGCGAGGCCATGCCGGAACGGCTGTCAAGGATGGCTTCGGGCACACGCCCCTCTGGCGTGTCTTCGCCGGCTTCGCACAGCAGAACGCGATTGCTGCTGCTCGCGGAAAGTCGATTGGCAAGGATGGAGCCTGCAGATCCGCCGCCGACGATGATGTAGTCAAACCTTGTGGACAAATTCGGATTCCCTCGGCTTGCTACGGGCCCGTTCAGCGACTGTCAGTGTACATGGGTGGCCTGTTGCCCGAGCTACGCCCGGATCACCTGAACCCAGGCAAGGGATGGGGTTACTCCGTCCCACAGCTGATCTATGCAACACGGTCACCGGCGCGGATTCCAGCTGAGGAATTCTCGCGGAGAGACCTGTGCGCCGCGCCGCCAAGCGAAAAACGCTCTTCGTTCTGTGTGTCGGCCTGGAGCGGCGATTGTAGAAGAGTCCGTCTATCATTCCGACTGCCCGCCTCTATGGCGGTATCAGCCGCTTCTAGCAGCTTCCGCGCAACTGCGTCCCAAGTGAAATACCGGGCACACGCATGTTGAAACTGCACGAAACGCTCGCGAAGGTCTGCGGCCGGAAGGTCTGCAATAGCGCTAACATGCGCCGCGATATCGGCGACAGATTCAAGTTTGCGGATGAAAAGATCGTGATATGGAATATGAACGAAATCGAAACCGACTTCAGCAAAGGAGAGAACGATTTGATTGTTCGCCACATAGGCCAGCGTCTTGAGCTTATGCCCGGCCTCAAATCGATCAGTTATCAGGCCGATTCGAAGCGCATCATCGCTCAAAGGCAAACCCGAAGGCTGCAACAGCGTCATCGCCTCGGGAGGCAGTCCATCGGCACGGATCGGCAGACGGGGATCGACCGCCGCATACTCGCGGGCGAAGCGCATGATATCGCGATGCTTGGGCGGCCAACCGAACGTGCCAGAGATCACGATCTCTTTGGTAAAGCCCGCGTCACGCCTCAGTTCGATGCATGGCGGCATACCCGGCGGCAGCAAAAGCAGCTCAGGGCGATCTGTGATCCCATCGAGATAGGCGAAATCGCGTCTCGACAGGGCACCGATAGCGGCAAAGTGCCCGCTGCGGTACCAGCGGCGCTCCCACGCGCCAGCCCGTGCCGCCGCCAGCGTGGCCAGCATGTTGTTGGGGAACAGCGCGGGCAACGCACGGCTGGCCACGTTATGAGTAATCAGGATGCTCGGTGGCGACAATCGCCGAACCAGCGCATCGTGCGGTTCCCATGAACAGATCACCGCGTCCACCTTCCGGCTCTGCTCGACGATGGCGTGGCGATTGTGTTTGGTCGCAAAACGGGTCCGCTGATACGGCAACACCCCCGTGGCAAGCACGGCGGCTTCGCGAAGCCTGCTGACCGGCACGGGATAATACACGTGGACATCGCAGCCTTGCGCCCGACAGGCGGCCAAGGTCTTGCGATCAAACACCTCGTCGCCTGTCATGCCGTTTGTGGGGCTTTTTCCGACCCAAAGGATGCGTCGTCGGCGACTACTCATTTGATTGTTACATCCTCGGTCTGCCCGGTAGCCAAACTGATTCGGTCATTGTTTTGCGCGGATAATGTGTGAATTTGGTAGCTGCCGGCAGGGAGTTTGTGGAAGGCGAACAGGCCATCCGCATCGGCAGTCGTGGTGGCTATCTCATGATTGGAGGCATCGCGCAAGGACACTTCTGGCCACGCCCGAGGGTGGCCATCGCTCCACCGAAAATGACCGGTAATGTTGGCCGATCTGACGGCCAGACTGCCCTGCACATCTTTGGTGTTAGCGGTGGCGAAGGCGCGCACGTAGTCGATCTGCATGACTGCCGGCCACTTGGTGGTTTTGTCGGGTGCGCCCGGCCAACTTCCGACATCACCGACCGTCAAATTGGCCAAAATATACATCGGCTTGTTCATTGGCGGCGGGGTCGGAGCGGTGGCGATGACTTTACCATCCATGTAGAATGTTATTTTATCCGGTTCCCAATCAGCGCCATACGTGTGAAAGTCGGCAGACGAGTCGGCGATGCTCAATTTCTGCAAATTGCCGATCCACTTGTTGTCACTGCCGGCATGATGGGTAGTCGCGTACAACGTGCTAGGCGCATCAGTCAGTATCTCAAAGATATCCAACTCTGAGTAATAGTCGTGCTTGTAGTTGGATGGCAGCAGCCAAAACGCCGGCCACAGGCCCTTTCCAGCCGGAAGCTTCACGCGAATTTCAAAGTATCCGTATGTCTGCGAAAACGATTTTAAGGTAGTGATTATGCCTGACGTATAGTGCAAGCCATACGGGACGTAGCCCGTGGACGGGGCGGCGCTGATGTGGAGTACACCGTCATGCACGCTAAACGGATTAATCCCAACCGACGAATCGGAATAGAATTGGGCTTCTTTGTTTGCCGATAGTGGGGCTGGCAAGGCGCGTGCGGCTTCACCCTCATACGGGTATGCCGTCATCCATCCGGCGTTGCCATTGGGGGATGAAACGAATTTATCAAACTCGTCGTCAAAGGTTAGTCCAATCGCCGAAACGCCGGCGGGACTCTGCACCTCTGCCGCCATCGGCATCGATGGGCACACTAGGCAACCCGCAACGACTAACGCGACCCGACTAGACATAGTTCGCTTGCCTCTCTGTGTAATACGATTTCACCGGACTGCGCACAGGTTCAGTCATGCAAAAGATAAGCGCGAAGAATTGCACGATCGAAGAGTCGTGCAGGTATCCTCCGGTAAAATGGAAGATAACCGTTGTGGCAATTTTGATCGGGATGTTGTAGCTGCCAAAGAACGCTGATGCATACAGGAACACGAACGCGAGCATTGTGATGACGCCGTATTCATTGGTGAGCTTCAGCATCGGCCACGCGCTGCCGAGATCGGATGTCGTTGAACCGGCTCCCGCGCCGGTGAATAGATAGGAGGGATCGGACAGCAGCTTGATCAGACTGTTCAATGGCACCACTAGCCGCATGCTGCCACTGGCACCCCCGGCATCCAACTCATTCATGCGCGATAGCAGTGGCAAATTCGCCCCGAGCATTAACGCGGATACGAGGCCGACGATCCCGACAATGACCAGTGGCAAGACCAGCCGAGGCGACTGGCGCGCGAGCAAGAGTGGCGCCGCCACAACCAGCATGGCGAGTCCCGTGCCACCGAAGCTGAAAACTGTCGCTATGGTCATCAAGGCGATCAGCGCCGGTCGTTTGAAATAGGTGATCTCGATGATCGCTGCCGACGCGGTGAAGAACGAGAAAAATGATGGTTCCAAGAAGAACAACCCATTGGGACGTTGGAAAACGTCGTACCACATCGGGTAATGCGCGTCGTAATAGAAGCCCTGCAACAAGAACGATTTGGGCACAAACGGCTCAATGCTGATCGGATCACCACCGCCAGTTATCTTCTGAATGCCGTATTGGCACAAGCCGATTGACGCGGGAACAATCATTAGCTTGATGAAATTGCTCAACACGCGGTAGTAACCGGCCTCAGACAAAGGTGCAGATGCGGTGACGAAAAAATAGATCAAGAACAACTCCAAAACACTCGGAATCGAACTCGTCGTGTTGGCGAGAATCTGGGACAATATACTGCATCCGACAAACACCAAATACAAACCCATGCGCACCGGAGACAGGCTGATGCGACGCTGCACCAACAGGTACATGAGGCAGACAAACATAACCATCATCGGCACGCTGATCTGGAAGGACACTGGGCCGATCGCAAATTTTTGCAGATACAACAGGATGAAAAGCTGCCATGTCGCAAAGCGGATGACCGAACGTTCCTGCGGCGAAGACTCGTTCTTAATCTTGTGCTGCTGCGGTAGGCTCAATTTCTGAATCATGACCGCATGACCAGATTCAACAAAGTTTGGAACCATTTTGACCGATTTGCCGATGATCGCTTCATCCGGATCGAATAGTCCCGCAGGCTAGCCGATGGGATCAACAAGCACATCGCCCACATCGCCAGAATAATCTTTTCTTTCGGCGGAAAGTTTGTGCATGGCAAACCGGATACAAACCGCCAGACTTCTGGTCCGACGAAAGCTTTGTTTTGCTTGCAGGCAATCATCATCCGGCGCTCGTCGATGTACAACGGACGATCGGTAAACGGCGGTTTGTCAAAATTAAGTGCGGATACGACCTCGCCCCATATCTCTTTGAAAATACGGATTTCTTTCTGAAGCAATGCGATGGTTGGCGCGTCCCAGCTCCACCCATTATTGCCATGCACCCGATAATGCGCCAGCGGCTCATTGAGCGTCATGATCTCGCCGAGATACGGCATAGCTAGGGATGCCGACCCGTCGAAAGCGCCGCGCGAATCGAACGAACGCAATCCGAGGCGTTCTAGTGCTTCGCGACTGAACACGTTGCCAGACGTCGGCGGACTGATGTAAAAGCCATATGATTTGTTGTCCTGAAGCATCTCCGGTCTGTCGTATTTCACCGGAAAGGTTGGGAAAGTCGATCCGTTCAATTCGCCTTCCGCACCGACCCCCCGTAATTGAAATTGCACTTTAACAGGACGTTTATCAGCGAGACACAGTTTCACAACCCGTACCAGCTGGGGATCAGCGAAATCATCCGCATCCAGCGTATAGATGTAATCGGAGGTAGACGCAATGATTCCCGCCCGAGCGGCGCCTGTTTGGCCACCGTTCGCAATGCTGATGACCTTGATCCGGCCATCATACTGCGCCAGCACTTCCAACGAATTGTCGGTTGAGCCATCATCCACCACAATGATTTCATCGAATGGTGATGTTTGCGCCAGCACGCTATCGAGCGCGTATGGAAGGAAGCGCCCGTAGTTATAGTTTGTAATGACGGCCGCAATCGTCGGGAACTTCATGTCACGTTCTGCAAAGCAGCCTCTAGGGCAGTCATTCTCGACGCTCGAGATAGCATTGCGACCCGCACCGACAAGATGCTGGCCGTGGCGGTCGCGACAGGGTTGCGCACAAGCATCCCGGAGTTTGCCGCCAAAATTGTATGGTAATCACACATAGAGGCAATGTGAGTTTTGGCGCTCACCGAGTACTCCGTGGACGACGAGCCTCATTGCTTGACTCCTTCGATGCGAGCGCATAGCCACGTTGCAGGTGCTTCACGATCAGCACAAGGCCCTTCGTGCCGATTGTCACGGAAGCGGCGACGGCGGCGAGGAGGGCGCTAATGGCATCGCCGCAGCAGCGTCGGAGGTGTTGGATGAGGATCCCTTCTCGGAAGCGGTAATCGCGCTCCGGTCCAGCGATGCGGGCATAACCGCGCCGCAGTTCCTTCCGGACAATCACAAGGCCGCCCGCGCCGGCCTTCGTGCCGATCGTAACGGAAGCGGTGACGATTGCGAGGAGTGCGCTCATGGCCTCGCCGCCGTGGCGTCGGAGGTGTTGGATGAGGATGCCTTCTTGGGAGCGGCGATTGTGTTCCGGTCCAGCGATCCTGACATAGCCGCTATAGTAATCACGTTTGTCCAGATGGCCGGGTCGTACGCGGGTCAACAGTGTGACCATTTTGCTACGATCTTCCGCGGGGAACCGCCGAGTGGCCTCGCCAACCTGTTCGCCCGGCACGCGCCCTGCCTCAACGATAAAAATGACGTGCTGACAAAGATTGGCCAGTAGGACTGGATCTGCCACGTGCAGCACGGGCGGACTATCGAGTATCACGAAGTCGTAGGCTCGCCTACTCGCAGTTAGAAGCTGCTCGAAGCGGTCGGACGAAAGTGCTCTTATGGGATTCTCAAAGCTCCCATTGGCAAGCAGGCAGCTAAAGCCTAACTTCGTATCGTGCACCACCGCTATGTCTAAGGTTACGGTACCGCTTAGCACCAACTCCAGATAGCCTCCTGGTCTTAACTCGAGGATCGTCGCAAGCCGAGGGCGGCGCAGGTCAGCATCGATCAACAGCACGCGAAAGCCATCACCCGCAAATCTACAGGCCAATGCCAAAGCAATCGTGGTTTTCCCCTCTTTGTTTTCGCTCGAAGTGACGAGGATCGCCGTGCCTTCGTTCTGTGGTGAGTGCATCGCCAGCCACATTGCACGGAAGGTCTCAGTAACTAGCGACCAAGTCTGAGGCTCCAGAATGCCCTGCTTGAAATCAGGCAGGCTTCCAAACGCCGGTAGACCGGTCACAATCGCCATCTCGTCGGTAGAATTGATTTTCAGGCTCAGTGTAGAGCGCATCACGATGATGCCCGCCGCCCCGACTACCCCGCCGAGAAATCCAAGCAACAGCGATATCACACCAAACGAGAGAACCGGCCGCTGGGGCGGCACTGCCTGAAATAGGATACGAGCCGACGGCGCTTGCACTGCCGAAATTCGCACTTGCCCGGCGCGAGTCAGAAATGCAACATATAGCTGTCGCTTGGCCTCAAGGTCGCTCGTGAGCTGTCTCAGAGTAGACCCTGCCACTGTGGAATCCTGTGCTATTTGAGATTCTTTCTGAACAGCGATCTCCAGTGCTTGCACGTGCGCGCGGGCAATTCGGACCGTGCGTGATATAAAATCGGCGACCGCCCCATTCTCGCCGTTGATCTGCGCACGAAGACCGCTGAGCTTATCTCGAAGTGGGATGCGTCGTGGATCGGACGGAGACAATGAAGAAATCTGCCCTATTACCTTCGCCTCAAGCTCCTTGAGCGTCTGAATCGATTTTGACTCAAGCGTCTCCTGTGCTCCTGTGATAGAGCCACCACCGCCGTGCGAGATGGTATCAAGCGCAGCCTGCTGCCGAGCCAGGTCCTCGCGGGCCAGGGCAAGTTGGGCTTGATCTTTGCTTAGTTGGATGGCTCCCGTCAGTGACCCTTGCACCTCAGAAAGATTATGATGCTCTTGCATAAACTGTGTAACGCGCTGCTCAGCGGATTTGACCTCCTGGCTATTGCTAGCCAATTGCTGCGATATCCATTGATCGATCTTCGCGATTTGGGCATCTCGCGCAGCATCAACGGTAGATAGATACGTCGCCATTATCGCGTTCACTACCACCGCTGCGGTATGAGGTGCGCCGGCCTCAAATTGCACTGAAATGACGCTGCTGCTGTTGTCCGTAGCCCTGACAAGGAGATGTCTTTGAATGTACGTGACAGTCTTATCCGTTGAGTCGTCGCCGTCGTTGCTATGCGGGCCGCTGACGGATCGCCAGAGGCTGGTGAGGTTATTTCGGAAAGCGGCGAGGTAATCCGTCACCGGCGCCGGCAGACGCATGGCCGGCACTAAGCCCGCCGTATTGGCTAGGTTAGCTTCACCACTGACCGCGCGTCGGATCAATCCTTTGGATTTAAGCACGTCCACCTGAGTCAATACACCGGTGAGAACACTTGGGCTCTCTGGGGTGTCACTGGAGGCGGAGGTATGGTTCTCAATGATCAAATTGCCTTCGCTGGAGTATCGGAGAGGAAGTATTCGCGATACAGCGAATGCAAGACAAGCGCTCGTGATACCGCTCATCAAAAGCAATCTTTTCCGGCGCAGCAGGATCGTCAGAATGCCGGGATAGCTGATGGACGCTGTGGTCATGCCGCCGCCCTCTCATTCTGGAAGTTCCTGCGGATTTGTGATTCGATCCAAGGGCAGATCATCTCCAACCCCGTGCGCCACGGCTGTTTGGCAACTGATGATAGGTGAACCACTTGTCTCCAGCTTCCTTCACGCTGTCGGCAATCGCACGACATTTCAGCGGCCATTTGCAGATGAACGACTTGCGGCGCGCTTCGACGTTCTTTGTCCTGCCAGCATAGCCATGTCGTTGTAGTCGGCTGAGATCTTGTCATACAGGCCACACTAGACCGAGTTCTTACTCTAGTCCCGCCGCGCCGTCCCGCTCCGAGCTTCGGCACCATCGTTAGTCGATCTCCAGACCGTGCGGAACGCCGGGCTTTGAAAGAGGGGCGTGGAGTAAAGTTTTCTTTGGCCGGCTACGCTTACCATCGGGCCCCCTGTGACCAGCCGACCTTGTCAATATGCGCCCTTGCGATTGAGAACTACGGGAATGGTTTTTGCTAATATTGCGATATCGTGCCAAATGGTCCAGTTCTTTACGTACCAGCAGTCAAGTCGAACCCTTCGCTCATAGGACGCGTCGCTACGGCCGGAGATCTGCCATAGACCGGTTATACCAGGACGAGCTTCATAGTAGTACGCGATATCCTCGGCATAGCGCGGCACTTCGTGGCGGACGATCGGCCGCGGGCCGACCAGGCTCATTTCCAGCCGCAGCACGTTAAACAACTGCGGTAGCTCGTCCAGACTTGTCTTACGCAGGAGGCGGCCGATCCTGGTGACACGTGGATCATTGCGCAGCTTGTGCGTCGCTGCCCACTCCGCGGCCGCCCCAGAATTGCGGATAAGTAAGCGCTCCAGCATGCTATCACCATGGACAGACATAGAGCGAAACTTCAAACATTTGAACTCGCGACCGCCCGCACCGATACGACTATGCAAAAACAGCACAGGGCCGCCGTCCAGTTTAACGAGCAGGGCGACCATCAGCAGGAGCGGCGCGAGCACGATGAGCGCAAGTGTCGCGACGGAGAGGTCGAATGCGATCTTGGCGATGCGCTGCAATGGCTTCGCCAAGTTGTTCCGATAGGTAACAAGCATGGTATCGTGGCTAAAGAAGTAGTTCCACTGGAAGCCGAAGACCGGCAGACCATCAGACTGTGGCATCATAGCGAAAGGGATATGCTCGCGAACGAGCGATTCGACGAAATCTCTCTTCGGGTAACATTGCGAATCGAAGGCGACGATCACCAGCTGCGCGCCGTATCGTTGCAGGAGCCTCGGCCAACCTAGCTCACCGGCTATTAATGCCAGGGACGCTGGATTTGCGCAATCAGCCACGTGATAGCCTAGTATCGGGTCCGAAAGCAAAACAGCGCTTGCGCTTTGCACGTTCGTTTGGTCTCCCACGATCAGAACTGGGATCTGCCATAGACCCGCCAGGGTTAGACCGCGTTTGGTAACTCGGCGCAGACTGAGGATTAAGATCGGCATCACCAGCCCAGTCCCAATCAGAATTAGCCGTGACGTCTGCAGGCCTGATAAAAACTCAAACAACCCGCTGGTCAGCAGGCCGATAATACAGCTCAAGATGACCTGGCGCGCTTCGCTCCAGAACGGAATACGTCTGTGATAATGCCCTTGCGCCAGGTGGATTACCAGCACCCCAACGATCGGCAAACCCAGCTCCAGCAGCGCGTTCCGACGTTGCGCTGCGTCCATAGAAAAATACCCCGGCAAAGCTAAACGCTGCTGCACATATTGCGAGCAGACGAAGCTGGCTATCAGCGACGACATGACTGCGACGATGTCCGCTAACAGCAGTGCGGCGAAACAAGTTCGCTGGGAGGTCTTCGAGTTCAACTCCCTCTCGTGCTGACATCAATTGGTATTCGTCGCGCGAAGTGCCGGCCCGGCTATGGATGACCTGTCCTGCTAACGTCATATGCGGTCCCTACGCCATCGCCTTAAGAACAGTTGGCGGAAAAATATCATGTAAAGCACGTGGTCCTGTCTACAACTAATTGGGCCTGTTTTTGAATTGTACGATGCACGATAATTCGTGCATCGTGATGCAGGGGACGACATGCGTGATGCGTGATGAACAACACCCATCTTTTTCGCGTGTCGGAGAAGGCTGTTGACAAGCGTCGATTCCCGATTGTATTCACAAAAAAGCCTTGTGAAGTTCATAGGGCATTTCGGATTTTTGGTTAGTTGACGGAATGTGACCGAAGGGCTCGCAGCGGAAGTGTTAGAGAATTGCGTAGGCTTGATTGCACGGTTCAGCTGTTGGCAAGCAGACAAATCGTGCCGCGCGTATCCGGCCTACCGTGCTGCCATCGTCTATGGGGACGCTTGTCGTGAAGGTTTTGGTTCATGATTATGCTGGACATCCGTTTCAGGTACACCTGAGCCGTCATCTGGCGACCCGCGGCCATGACGTGACACATGCGTATTTCGTCGAGGATCCCGGCCCCAAGGGCATGCTTCACTGCCGACAAAGTGATCCGCCAACACTGCAGTTTGTCCCAATCACGATCGGTCGGCGCTATGATAAGAGCTCGCTCTTGGCGCGTCGTTCTAATGACATGGAATATGGCCGACGCGCTGCCCGAATCATTCGGGACCTCAAACCTGATGTGGTGATTTCTGGAAATACTCCCACGGAGGCTCAGGCAGCGATTGTAGCTGAGTGCAAGGCCGTTCCGTCAGGATTCGTGTATTGGCTACAGGACTTCTATAGTATTGCCGTGTCCATGCTCCTTCGCAAGCAATTAGGGAATGCGGGCCGGCTAATTGGTCTGTACTATCGCTGGTTGGAGCGATATCAACTCAGAAATAGCGACGCGGTGGTTATCATCAGCGAAGACTTTCGCGCCCTCGCTTCTGTTTGGGCGGGGAGTGATGCAAAGGTACGGACCATCACTAACTGGGCCGCACTTGAAGATATACCAGTCTGCACAAAGGAGAATAACTGGTCACGCGAACACGCGCTGCATACTGAATTCACGTTCGTTTATTCGGGTACGCTGGCTCTCAAACACAACCCCGACCTTCTGGTCAGGTTGGCACAAAACTGCGGGCCTCGTACTTTAGTGGTGGTTGTGGCCCAGGGCGCTGGCATGAAACACCTCGAAGACGCCAAGGCGAAGCACCGGCTGGACTCGCTCAGACTGCTTCCGCTGCAACCCATTGCACGCTTTCCAGAGGTCCTTGCCACAGGCGACGTGCTGGTCGCGGTGATCGAGGCTGATGCCGGAACATATTCGGTTCCCTCGAAGGTGCAGTCTTATCTGTGCGCCGGCCGGTCGATTTTGCTGGCTGCCCCAAGCGAGAACCTGGCAGCACGCGTCGTGGCACGCGAAAATGCAGGCATCGTCGTTGCCCCGGATGGGAGCGATTTCATGGCTGCTGCAATCCGTCTGCGGCATGACAACGAGCTTCGCGCTCAACAGGGCGCGAATGGCCGAGCATATGCTGAGAGGGCCTTTGACATGATAAAGATCGTGGACGCTTTCGAGGAGACTCTTTGTTCAGCAATTCCCTCAAAATCGTTTAACTCTGTTAGGCGAACAGGCGCAGGCAGCATATACGGTCTGCAGTACAGCCGTCGCGTGCACTAGTGATAGAACACTCACAATAGCCGGACGGCGAAAGCTTGGATCAGCGGAGACCTAATGATGACGAGAATGAACAGGCAACGTGCTCTTGTATGCGGCGCGGGCGGCTTTATTGGTTCGCACATTGTTAAGCGCCTGAAGGCCGAAGGATGGTGGGTTCGCGGAGTTGACCAAAAACTTCCGCTTTTTTCTGAAACCGAAGCTGACGAATTCGTCCGAGGTGATTTGCGGAGTAGCGATTTCTGCCAGAAGATCGTCGACCGCCGCTTTGACGAGGTGTATCAACTGGCTGCCGACATGGGTGGTGCGGGCTACATTTTTATCGGAGCACACGATGCCGACATAATGCATAACTCCGCGACAATCAACCTGAACATGCTTGATGTGTGTTCAAAGCGGAACATTCCGCGCGTATTCTATTCCTCATCGGCATGCATGTACCCTGCATATAATCAAGAAGACCCAGATAATCCGCTCTGCGTGGAGTCTTCCGCCTATCCGGCTGCACCGGACAGCGAGTATGGGTGGGAGAAGCTTTTTTCCGAACGCCTTTACCTTGCCTATAACCGCAACCATGGGATGCTGAATAGTATCGCGCGCTATCATAATATCTTTGGACCGGAGGGAGTCTGGGAAGGCGGCAAGGAAAAGGCTCCCGCAGCGATTTGCCGGAAGGTAGCTCAGGCTACGAACGGTGGTGAGATCGAGATTTGGGGGGACGGTAACCAAACCCGGTCGTTCCTATTCATCGACGAATGTATCGAGGGCACGATGAGGCTTACCCGCTCCGAATTCTCGGGCCCCGTGAATATCGGTTCCGAGGAAATGGTTACGATCAATCAACTGGTTTCCTTGGTGTGCGACATTGCTGGAAAGCGCTTACATAAGAAGCACATCAATGGACCTACCGGCGTTCGTGGACGCAATTCGGACAATCGCCTTATCGAGCGAACACTTGGCTGGAAGCCGTCGGCTACGCTGGTCGCTGGACTCGAGCCGACCTATAATTGGATTGAGCAGCAGGTCAGACGGAAACACGCGCAAGCGATGCAAACCTCCGGAGGTGGTGTCGCGGAGTTGGTGGAGATTGGGGTCGTCACCGGCCCGCTGGCATCTCCGTCGCACAGGGCTGTCGGCTGATGGGCCTCCCCCGCTCCACCTTTTTCAGGGCCGCCGCTTCACTTCTTACGCCTTTTGGGTCGACAGGATACGAATTTCAGACAGCCGCTGCCGGAGAGCGGACTGACACGAAGGCATCCAGCCCTAGACAGGCGCACCCCAAGCTCGCAAAGCATTACGACCCAAGCTTCTACGATAGTCACGGCGCCAAAGCGGTTGCATCCGCAAGAATTTACCTGAAATTCCTATGGCAATTTTTCCAACCCGCTTCAGTGTTGGATGTCGGCTGTGGCAGGGGCGCCTGGCTCAAGGTTTGCCACGAGCTCGGTAGCACACGATTGTTGGGGTTCGACGGCGACTGGAACAATCAAGCGACAATGATCGATAGCGCTATCATTTTCCAGAGCATCGACTTGACCAGACCTTTTTCGGTTCCGGAAAAGGTCGATCTTGCAATGACTCTAGAGGTAGCTGAACATCTTGAACCCTCTATGGGCAATCACTTCGTGAAGAGTTTGACCGAAGCATCTGACACGATATTATTCAGTGCAGCCTATACGAAGCAAGGCGGAACCAATCACATTAACGAGCGACGCCATTCATATTGGGCGCACCTATTTGCCGAGCACGGTTTTGTACCTTTCGACCTTTTCCGTCCGATTTTTTGGGCCGATGAAAACGTCGCCTATTGGTATCGTCAGAACAGCTTCTTGTACCTCCGAAAAGGCAGCGCTTCCTGGCAGAAGGTTGGTAATTGCGGATTTAGGGAACTTGTGGACACAAATTTCATGGATTGCATTCATCCCGATCTTTACGAGTTCAAGACTTCACATGCTAGTTTCAAGTGCCACATTACGGATTTCCTACCGAGTGTCGGACGCATGATAAGACGCCGCTTTTTTTAACTTACCACAGTGGCGACCGTAACCTGGTCGCTCGGGGATTGTCGAGCTGGTTGGCGCCGCGCGTAACTTGTAACGACTTCCCCTGTTATGGTCCGACGGCATTGCTGAATGTGCCACGGTGTCACTTCGGAGAAGTTTCCGGTGTTCGCCATCCTCACCATGATCGCGCACCGAGGCGCGTTCCGAGGCGCCGTCAAAGAAGGGCGTCAGAGCTTCGCTTACGCTCAGGCACCACCTCCCGCAGCATTTGCTGCAGGACATTCGATCGTCAGGCAGAGCCGCGAGATCGATCTGCACAACACGATGATGATGACGCACAGCGTAGCGTCGCCGCCAATGGCTCCGGCGCGATCACGCGAGGTTCGGATCAGCCCGCCAGCTCTGGCCTCAGATTGCGCGCCAGGGCCCGCCACTCGCAGCTTTCCAGCAGCGTGGAAAGTTGCTCCGCTGTCAGCGCTATAGCCCCCGCAGCTGACATCGGTCTTTCCCTATTTCGCCTGCCGGGATAGAGCAGAACGACCGAGCGTGATCCGCTTGAGCATCCGCGCCTAGCGGTAGAGCGGAAGGGAATCGCAGAATCTGCCGACCACGACGTGCGCCATCACCGCTTCCGTAGCCATTCCGCCGTCGATTAGCCGGGCGCCTGCACAACGGCGCCCTTGCAGGTACAGGCTCGCCGGCGCGAATCGCACAAAATCGCACACCAGCGAGATAATATGCGATCCTGCATGGGAACCAAACATCAAATTTCAACTAGCGGGGTCTGGAGATTACGGAATTGGCTTGCGCTACTATCGCTGAGAATGTCTGGGGCATACATACCCTCAGTAGCCCGGCGTAAAATGCTGTGGCCATTGCAACAAGGGAAACGGCCTGAACAATATTTTCGTGTAAGAGATAGGCCACTGAATAGGCGGCAGTTACCGCTGAACAAGCCAATATCAGTGGGGCGCTATAAATATGCAAAATACTCAACAGATTAGCGCCTCCTCCCCTCATCGCCACAAAGGAATAACATGGACCGAAGACGGCGTAATAAAGCCCAACAGCGACGGCGACACCACGTGCGCGCCCTAGCCATGCGCCCAGCCCAACTAGAATAAAGAACCACGGAAAGGCGACAAGGGCGCAAATGAGGGTCTTCCAGAATTCCCTCCGCGCGTCGAGCAATGCGCCTGCTACCCAAGGAACAGCGTCAAATGATAGTGCGAGGCTGAGGATTTGTACCAGACAGATGGATCCGTTCCACCTGTCATGAAACAGCAAATGGAGCAATGGCGCCGCCAACGCTGCTTGCAAGCAGGCGACAAAGAAGATCATCGCGGCGAGCGTTTGGGAGGCTCTTATCGCCCGTTGATATTGCTCGCGTGGCTGAGAGCGCAACTGTGCGAGGATCGGGTATAATACGCTTCGAAAGTTGTTTGCTAACGCTAGCAATGGCTGCGCTGATAGCCGAAATGCAAAAAAATAGAGCCCGACATCCTCTCGGGAGGCGAAGAGGCCAAGCATGAAGTAATCGCCTTGCCCAATTAATGCGTTCACTAGCCTGACGCTCCAAACCAAAAGGCCACTCTTGATGAGATACATCCACGCTCGTCGGGGTTGTGGGCGATGCATGCACGGTCGGACAGTGGTCCATAACCAGACTGTCTTGAAGGCGGCCACGATCGGCACCGGGACTACAAAGCTGTAAGAGCCCATGCCGTACCATGCGAGCAAGATTGACAGACTTTGGGCAGCCAAAATCTCCGCCGTGCCGATCATTGCCAATAGCCTGAAATTCAACAAGAGCCAAATCGCGGTCAACGGAACGGTCGACAGCGCTGCGACGGGCATTGCAACTGCCAGCACCGATGCAAGGCCCGTAATCTCGGGAGCGCCGTAGAGCCTGGCGCCGAGTGGCGCCAAGAATAAGACCAAAGCGACGCCGATCGATGCCAGAATGACGTCGATCCAAAACGCCGGCCACGCCCATAGGTGAAAGGTTCGACTTCGCTGAAGGAGAACATCCCCAATTCCAGAAGCGGTAAAAGAAGCAATTATCGCAGTGATCGTGTAGGTGAGGCCAACGCTTCCAAAGTCCTCCGGAGATAATAGGCGCGCAAGGATAATCTGACTCAGAAACAAGGCTGCCCGTCCGCAGGCCATTTGCGCCAGCAACCATAGCATTCCCCGAGCGGCGGAGCCGTGTCGCGGTCCGTCACGGACCTCGCGCTCTCGTTTCACTGTCCTGGCAATACTTCTCGAACTGCAGCCACCCTAGATTGGTCGGCTCTACGCTTTGTGAACTGATATCTGTCAAACTGCGCCAGCATTTGCTCAACTCTAATCGCGTAATAAAGGATCGAGTGGGCGCCGAGGAGTGCCCTACTTTTTCGCTGTTGATGCGTTGGCTGCCAATCAAACTGGGCGTCGGCCTTGCGTCCTCGCCTCATCTCTTCCCAACGCTTCACATACATGTGTCGTGGAACCTTCTCCAATGTGCCGTCAAGTCCTGGCGATCGTTCTACCTTTTTTACCCTGTTCAGGCGAGAACCGAAAAAAACTTTTTGGATCGATGATGCGGAAGTTGTCGGAAACCTCGTCGCGGTAGACCGACCAAGCGGCCGCGACCCGGCGATCCGCTGTCACCGATCGGACTGCGACTGTACGGCGCTCGACGACGCCCGGTCGCTCCCGCTGGTCCGCCCGGAAGGCAATCGTGCCGGCGACATCGCACCCCGGGCGAGGACGTCCAGCGTCGCTGTCGCGTGCCGGATCGTCTGCTCCCGCGGACCATCCGGTGCTCGAGCGCGCTGTAATCGAAGTGCCGTCGTTCCACCGGCGTGAGGGCTCGCTCGGGCAGCGCGGCCCGTTCAGTCACCGGGTCGGCGAGCGGGATGGCAGCCGGCCGCCGCGGTGGGGCCACCTCGCGCACGGGTGTCAGCGCCGCCAGCCCGAACAGTCGCCGCTTCGCGCGATGGGTGAGCTCAACGGCGAAACCCGCGGCACATAACCCCTCCAACAGTACGGCAGCGTTGTTGACCGCCATGCCAAGTCCGGCTGCCAGCGAACTGGCGCAGACCAGCGGGGCCGCGGCCAGGATGTCGACCGCCATAGCAGCCCGCGAATGGCGGCGTCGGCCGGCCACCGCACGGCGTGCCGCGAACCAGGACACGCCGGCCAGGGCGGTGCGGAATTCCCCCACCCAGGCGTAGCTGTCCCCCAGGCGCACCGTGACAGTCCCAACCAGATCACTGCCTTGCGAATCGGGGTTAAGTCCTGTAATTGAGTGTATTACTCAGGACTTCTCACGCACACACAAAAAATGGCGAAGAACAACCCGTTCCGACCAACATACCCAAATCGCGCTGATCTCCTTGCGAAGACTAGCATTAAGGTCATAAGTCTTTCCCGAAGCCTTGAGCGCCGGCGGAGCTTTATTGCAAACGCAGATACGGACCTGACCTGGTCGTTCTTCGACGCACATGAGACACTTGATCACGCCCTGTCCTATGACCCCACCGACGCGATTCTCGCCGTAGGAGCTCCTTTAAGTCCGGGTGAGCTTGGCTGTTACTCAAGTCACTACACAGCCTGGAGGGAATTTCTGGCTTCTACGGACATCCAGTTAGTTGTGCTCGAGGATGATATCATTCTCGACTGGCAATATTTACAATTCCTGATCAGTCATGATTTTGAGGGGATGGGGATAGATTACCTACGGTTGTACGCAAAGCGGCCTTCCCCGTTCCGGCGCATAAGAACTCAATTCCTTGAATTCAGCCATGACTTGATCCAGTTTACGGGAAAACCCTGGGGTACGCAGGGATATCTGCTGACTCGTGCAGGTGCGAATAGATTTGTGCAATATCTCCGATGTGTGAAACGAAATATTGACAGCCAAATGGATCGCTCGTGGGCTCACGGTGTCGCAAATCTTGCGGTATTTCCGTTCCCGCTCTTCGAGGTGCTAGGTCCGTCGTCCATCGGCGATGGACGCTTCGAGCGGGAGAGATTGCCGCTCAGCTGGGAATTGCGACGCCTGCCATACCAGACCATGGAGAAATCGTTGCGCCTGGTTAGGCATCAGTATTTCCGACCATTTCGACCAAAGACCTAGCCCGCATTATTCGTAGCCGCCGATTGTCGCTCCACGGCCACGAAAGTCGTTCCACCTGCGTTGAGTGGACATGTGGTCGCGCGGCCACTCTGCGGTGGCCGTTGGGAGAGGTTTGGGTCTCGGTTGGAGGTTGACGGAACGGACGACGGGCCGGGCGGCAGCCCCGCTTGTTCAGACGGTCAGGCGCGGCAACCGTCCCAGCACCAGTGCGAAGATTGCCTGATCCGGCGTGCTGTTTGGCAGGTGCAGCTTGATCTGCCACTTCAGATTAGAATTAGACCGAGCTTCCCTATTCACTTTACATCAAACGTTTGAAAATACGTCGTCTTTTTCCAAAGTCCATCTAACACGTGGCCATGTAAACTTAGAAATTGACGACCGCCATGAGCATAGTTACCATCCATGCGAACCCGGTCGAGGAGGCCGGATTCCTTGTAGCCAGTAGCGGGGCTGCCAAATTTCGGAAACCCCTTTCCGATCAAGTATTTACAGTATTTGAAAGAGGGAACTTCGGATTAGAGAGGTAGGGGGCAAGCAAACACGACGTCGTCATGCCGACGAAGGTCGGCATCCACGGCTTTTCACTGCTGCGATCAGAACAGACGTGGATGCTGACCTTCGTCAGCATGACGGTGAACGGTGGGCTTGGCATTACACCGCCGCCGCCCGCTTCTCGCCTCGCTCGGTCAACATCCGGTCGAAATAGGCAATCGTGCGCGCCAGCCCGTCATCCAGCGCCACACTCGGCTCCCAGCCGAGAACGCGGCGCGCGAGCGCAATGTCGGGACAGCGCTGCAATGGATCGTCCTGCGGCAGCTCGCGGTAGTTGATGCGCGAGCGCGAGTTGGTCAGCCGAATCACCCGATCGGCCAGCTCGCTGACGGGGATCTCGTGCGGGTTGCCAAGGTTGATCGGACCGGTGACCGTCTCGCCGGTGGCCATCAGGCGAACGAATCCGTTGATCAGGTCATCGACGTAGCAGAACGCCCGCGTCTGGCTGCCGTCACCGTACAGCGTGATGTCCTCACCGCGCAGCGCTTGGACGATGAAGTTCGACACCACGCGGCCGTCGTTCGGGTGCATGCGCGGCCCGTAGGTGTTGAAGATGCGCGCCACCTTGATGCGCGTTTTGTGCTGGCGGAAATAGTCGAAGAACAGCGTCTCGGCACAGCGCTTGCCTTCGTCGTAGCAGGCACGCGGGCCGAGCGGATTGACGTTGCCGCGGTAGTCCTCGGTCTGCGGATGCTCGGTGGGATCGCCGTACACCTCGCTGGTCGAGGCCTGCATGATCTTCGCGCCGACCCGCTTGGCCAGACCCAGCATGTTGATCGCGCCGATCACGCTGGTCTTGGTGGTCTGCACCGGATCGTACTGGTAGTGCACCGGCGAGGCCGGGCACGCCAGGTTGTAGATCTCGTCGACCTCGACATACAGCGGGAAGGTGATGTCGTGCCGCATTGCCTCGAAATGCGGATCTCCCGCCAGATGCGCGATGTTGTCCTTGCGGCCGGTGAAGTAGTTGTCGACGCACAGCACGTCGTCGCCGTCGCGGATCAGGCGTTCACAGAGATGCGAGCCCAGGAAACCGGCGCCTCCGGTCACCAGAACGCGCTTGCGGGTCAAGGTCATCAGCCAGCATCTCCACTGCGAAACAGGTTGTGCGATCGGCGGGCGGGCCGAACTCGTGCGGGCGCAGTCCGGCGTGCAGCAAGGTCATTGCATTGAATGTTGGCTGCGCGGCGACGCGGCTGGACTGGTCATCACGGGTGGCGGGCAGAACTCGGCTTTTAGGTGCTGGATGAGACGTTCCAAGCAGTTATGGCTCATAGGTGAACCGCACAATGGCACTGGGGAAATCTGAGACGCGACAATGCTGACGGAATAAAAATAGATTATCCCGCCCCGCGTCCGTCTCGGCCTGACCGGCCATTCACGTGGGGCACGATGATGCCGGCGCGAGTGGCCGCGGCCAGGGTCCGCGACGGCGGTATGGCGACTTGCTGGCTCACGCCATGGGTCACCAGGGCAAGCCGCGGGCGCGCATGTAATCGTCGAGGGCTTCCCCCAGGATCTCCTGGATCGGTCGGCGCTCCTGGATAGAAAGCATCTTCAGGCGCTCCCACCGTTGCTCGGTGAGCCGAAGCGTGACCCCCGGCAGGTTGCGCGACGCAGTGTAGGTGCGGATGCGGCCGGTCGTGGTGACCACGCGAACCCTTTCAGAGACCCCGCCACCGTGCACTGCCCCAGGTTCTGATCCATATCTCGCCGCCTCGGCGCCTGAAGCCATCGCTTCAGGATTAGCCTGGGGCTGGCCTACTTCCGGAATGATCGGAGCTGCGATCAGCGGCTGCACAATTCCGTTCTGGGAGGGCGCTTGCTTATTCGCTTGGACTGCGGCCGGGTTGACAAAGCTGGTGAAGCTCCGCTTACTGATTTCAGACATTAGGCGGCCTCCGCCTGGGCCAGCTCTTGCGCCACCGCAACCTTGGCCGCATCAAGCCCGGCGATTTCACGCCAAAGATCCCGGATCTCTCGGGCGGCTTTACTGCTCGGGTCGAATTCCCCAACCGCTTGGCCCTGGGTTAATGCCCGACGATAGACTTTCCGCTCTATGACGCGCGTCGTGAGCAAAGGCAGGCCCAGGGCTGCGAGCGCCCTCTCGGTCTCAAGCATTTCCTCGTCTGTCCGGGCTGCCGCCCGCGTCATCACCGCTGCAACCGGCACCCTGTTGGCCCGCAGCAACGCCAAGGTGTCCTGGGTGGCTGCCACGTCAAGAATCGATGGCTGCACTGGCACGAGTGCTAGGTCGATATTCTGGGCAACCACCTCGATCGCGGGTGCGGTATGCGGCGGCGTGTCGATGAATACCATCTGGTAGCCATCTGATCGCGCGGCTTCGAGAGCATCCCTTAACTCCGCAGCAATCACCGAGGCTACAGGTGGCGCCTTTTCGCCGCGAGCGCCGCCCCAGACGTTGGATGCGCTCGCCTGCGGGTCGATGTCGATGATCGCCGTCCTACAGCCGTCCTGTTCGGCCGCGACAGCCAGATGGACGCAAAGTGTCGTCTTCGCTGCTCCGCCTTTTTGCTGGACGAGTGCTATACGCTTCATGGTCACACCTCTGGCTTGCCGTGACTTGTGCTGCACGCCTCATGCATTGGGAGGCAGAGAAGTCATCCGGAACGGCTCGAGCGCTGCCCCTTAGTTATGCGTGCATCGTTGAACGAGTCATGCACCATGTACCAGAGGCAAATCAAGACCTTAAAGGGCAATGTAAACGAAGGGCTTTAGGAAGATTGCGATGCGTGCATCATGATGTAGGACGCAGCCTGCGTGATGCGTGCTGTTTGGTGAACGATGCGTGCTTCGTTCACCAAGGCCCGAGAAGGGACTTCTCTGGGTGCGCCATGATAAGGCCTAGCAGCCTGTCGGACTCGGCCCTCCGTTCAGGCGCGCCGAACAGCTATTTGTGCAAATGGAAACAAAAGAGGCGTTCCCTCGGTCCGTGGCGCGCCCGCAGGGCCAGAGCAGGCTCTGCGAGGCGCCACGAACCCCACATTCGCGCTCAGATGGCGGAACCAAGTGCGAACATCCGCTTCAAATTCCACGCCATGGTCACAAGTTTCCACTCGCCGCGAACACCCGCAAGCCCGCGCAACAAGAACTGGCGAAATCCAAGCACCGACTTGATGATGCCGAACACCGGCTCCGGCGTGTGCCTACGTAACGCGTAGAGCGCCTTGCCCTGCGGTGTCTGCAGCCGATGCGCCATCGCCTCAAGCGGCTTGGGGTCCTTCGGTGCCGGCGGCGCTGCGGCGAACCGCTCCGCCGGGCTCGGGTGGTGCGCCTCGCGACCGAGCGCGATCACTGGGTCGATCCCAGCCGACTGGCAAGCCTCGACGTTCGCTTCGCTGAAGTAGCCGTTGTCCGCCAAGAGCGCATCCGACTTGCCAAGTTCGTCGGGCAGCGCAGCGAGTTTGTCCAGCATGGGCGCAAGCTGCTGCTTGTCGTTCGGTGCTTGCACAACATCGGCAGCCACCACCAGCAGGCTGCCCGCGGTCATCGCCGCCTGCGCGTTGTAGCACTGCTCGAAACCGCCGCCGGCCACCGGCATGATCCGGCTTTCCTCGTCGGTCAGATTGGTCTGATCGCTCGGCAGTGGCGCATCGACCGGCGGCGCGGGCACACGGCCGCCGGGCTTCTTGACGGTTGCCGCTGTCTTGGCTGCGCGTGCCGCCAGCTTGGCCTCATACTCGGCCTGCTCTCGCACGAAGCGTTCCTTCGCACGCGCCTCAATCTTCGCTCTCGCATCCGCCAGCTTGCGCAACCGATCCTCGCGGCGCGCCAGTTCGTCAGGGATCGACATGCCGTCCGGAATGTCCGCCTGGTCCGCCGCTTCGGCCTTCGCCAACAACTCCGCCACTTCGGCCTTCAGCTGTGCCTCCACCTTCCCGGCGTGTTCATACGACAGCGCCGAGTGCCGACTGGCATTCGCGTGGATCTTCGTCCCATCCAGCGCAACTGTGCCCAGCTTCAGCACACCCATCTCGCGTGCCAACAGCAGCACTTGCACGAACAGCGCCTCGATCTGTGGCAGAAAGCGCCGTCGGAACGTGGCAATGGTGTAATGGTCCGGATGGTCGTTCGCGGCGATGAAGCGGAACGCCACGCTGTCATAGGTCGCGCGCTCCAACTTGCGGCTGGAGAACACCCCAGTGGCATAGCCGTAGACCAGAACGCCCAGCAACAGCGCCGGGTGGTAGCAGGCCGAGCCAGTGCCGCGGTAGCTTTTGCACATCCCGCTCAGGTCAAGGCCGTCGATCACCTCGACCACGAAGCGCGCAAGGTGTTTGTCTGGCAGCCACTCGTCCACCGAAGGCGGCAGAAGGAAGCCAGTGTCGCGATCAATCGGGCGGAAGTTGCTCATGCAGTGCAATGTCTCGGGCTGGCAGCGAAACGAATCACTTCCCCAATTCTATGGCAGAAAACCGCGTCGCGTTAAGTCCGACAGGCTGCTAGGTTCAGGATACGGGTAAAAAGTGGTCGCAAGCCGGGCTGAGGTGAGATCCGGCCCCTGTCCGCAAAGGTTCACCTTTTCGGACGGCGGCGGCGGTCTGATCGTGTCCCCTGGCAGACATGCCGGCATGCAGGCATAGCGACAGGTCGACATTGTGGCATAACGACGTGCATGCTACTGGACATGCCGTCATTGAGGCGGGTAACCCAAATGCACAAGATCGCCCTGGTCAGTCAGAAGGGCGGTAGCGGCAAAAGCACGCTGTCGCTTCACCTCGCCGCAGAGGCTACACGGGACGGTAAGAAGGCCCTGTTGGTGGATCTCGATCCACAGGGCAATGCCGCGCGCTGGGCGTCGCGCCGTGGCGATCAGCCGCCGGACGTGTCCGCTGAAAGCCCGGCGGCGCTTGAGCGCATAGTCGTTGAGGCGGAGGCCGAGGGGTACGACTTCCTATTCATCGACACCGCCCCGCACGCCGACAGCGCCGCTCTGCTTGCTGCCAGGGCCGCCGACCTGGTTCTCGTTCCGTGCCGGCCAAGCCAGTTCGACCTGGAGGCGATCGGCGCAACGCTCGACCTGTGCGCGTTAGCAAAGCGCCGCGCGGTGGTCGTGCTAAACGCCGCCCCTATCCGTTCGCGAGTTGTGCAGGATGCGCGGAAGGCCCTTGAAGGGAGGGGTGCTGACATGGCGGGGACGGTGATCCACGAGCGGGTCGCGTTCCGCCACTGCATGCCCGTCGGTCGGGTCGCCGCAGAGCTCGACCCAGAAGGCGCAGCGGCGGCTGAGATCAACTCGCTTTACCATTACACCGTCTCGTGCTTTATGTGCCGACATGCTCACATGATGGCATGACGGCAGTCCGATGTAGAGGTGTAGGCATGGCGTTGAAAAGCTTCGAACGACCGAAGTTCGTGACGGACCGAGGCCCCCTCGCCACTTCGGCCGCACCTGTGTCGGCGCCAGAACTAGCCAGCCAGCCGCGCCAGCGAGTGAGCAAGATCCCGCCGTCCAGGGAGGGGTTGGTGCCGTTCTCGTTCTTCGTGCCACCGGAGGCCCGGCGGCAAATCAAGGGTTGGGCCGCACTGAATGGGCGTTCCACCCAGGACATTGGCCAGGAGATGATGAACGACTGGTGCGCGAAGCACGGACTCCACCGACTGGTGGGTTCGAAGGGGGACGGTCAGTGATCGGCATGTCGGCATGTCGGCATGCTCGCATGTCGATTGACATAAATACACTCGGCAGGACGACGACATGATGCAAGACTTGATGCTGGACACCAAGACGCGGAAGGGCAGGGACGGTGGTGGTCTACCTACGCCTACAGGACGCGTTCGACCTGTGCACCGCGGCAGCCGAGCGGGCATGGAGGCCGCCGTTAGATCGCCGCGCTGATATCGGCGAACTGGGTCTTGTCCGATGTGACAATGGCCGTGCGGCAGATCGCAGCGCGGCTCAACGATATTTGCCGACAGTCTGTGAAGGTGATGCAGGCTCTCGACGACGGCGGCGGCGGATGGAACGCCTTTCAAGTGAGCAGAACTGCACTGGCGTTCACCGGCCTAAGTCCGGCAGTTATTCCGCTACTGTGATAGCTGAAAGATCGAGGGAAGCCGTCACCGCAGCGGCGGCGGCCGGCCCTCGTAAGGGAGCCGACTTACCCCACAATTCTTGTGTGAAAGCGCCCCGACTCGGGGAAGGGAGGCCGTCTTCTCCACCGCTCAGCGTGTGGACTCTATTCGCGCCCCATTTGTGGACCCTATACGCGCGACTCGCGGTTATCCCGTGGACTCTGTCCGCACACGCAAATAACTAAGCCAAATAGCTCTGCAAATGGTATGCGCGAATAGAGTCCACATTGACGGCGTGGATAACGTGCTGTCACGGTCCCGTCGTCATGGCAGAAGTTCATCAGCTCATCGTTCGAAGTGGCATCGAGGTGGCGCGTCGGCAGGCAGCATCACGCCATGAACGGGCATTGATCGAGGCAGCCTACCAAGTGCTCTCGGAAGATGCAGAGAAGATGGGCTTCACCTACTCAGGATTTGCCCTGACGAGCCTGCCCCACAAGCCCCAGGACAACGGCGTATGGCGGCGAGAGGGGCATAATGTCACCCTGCTGTTACAGGCCGGCGTGGACTCCGCTGGCAAATCTCTGGGTCTGCCTTACGGCAGCTACGCCCGCTTCATCCTGCTATTCCTGCAGAGCGAGGCCATCTATTGCGCGACAATCTGGGTGAGAAAGCACGGCGATCAAGGTGAGAAATTCATGATCGCAGCGACACGATAATGTTCGGTATAATTGCCGCTGGCAAGAGCTAAATGTTGGTTTGATTGTCGGGGAGCGACACAGCGTCGAGGTCGTTGATTGTCGCGTAGCTTTGCGGTCGTCCGGCGCGCTTGGTTTTCCGCTCGAGTGCGGCGCGCCGTCTATAACTGTCGACGTTGATTTCGAAGATCGTAGCGTGATGGACGAGGCGATCGACGGCGGCAAGGGTCATGGCAGGATCGGGGAAGACCTTGCCCCATGCTCCGAACGGCTGATTGGCTGTGATCAAGCTGGAGCGGCGCTCGTAGCGAGCACTGATGAGCTCGAACAGGACGGATGTTTCGGCCTGGTCTTTGCTGACATAGGCGAGATCGTCGAGGATCAGGAGATCGAAGCGATCAAGCCGATTGATGGCCGCCTCCAGCGCCAGCTCGCGACGCGCCAGCTGCAGCCTCTGAACCAGATCGGACGTGCGGGAGAACATGACACGTCGCCCGTTTTCCACCAGCGCGAGGCCGATGGCGGAGGCAAGATGCGTCTTCCCTCCGCCTGGTCCGCCGATGAGCAGCAGATTGGCGCCCTTGTCGATCCAGCTGTCGCCGGCGCAGATCGCCAGGACACGGGCCTTGGAGATCATCGGCACCACGTTGAAGTCGAAGCTGTCGAGAGTTTTTCCTGGCAGAAGCTGTGCTTCGGCGAGATGGCGGGCGAGGCGACGCCGATCGCGTTCGGCGATCTCGTGCTCGGCGAGCGTGGCGAGGAAACGTGCCGCGGGCCAGCTCTCCCGATCTGCGCGTTCGGCAAAACCCGACCAATCCTGCTTGATCGCGGGCAGCCGGAGGTCGTTGAGCATCAGCGTGAGCCGAGCACCGTCGATATTCTGGGTCATGCCGCCTCTCCCATGTCGACACCGAGAAGCGCCTCGTAGTCGATCAGCGGCGTAAGACGGACGACGATCTCGGGAAGCGCGGCGGGATCCGGCGCGAAGCGTGCGCGCAGCGCGGTGATGTCGGGCAGCTGGGCAGCCGCGAGATCGGCGACGAGCAGTGTGGCGAGTTCGGCCTCGCATGCGCGCTCATGGGCGAGCGCGAGAAGATTGACCATCAGACGGCACGCCGATTTTTCCGGGATCTTTTCGAGCAACCGCTCAAAGGTCAGGCGATAGGCCTCGCGGGGGAATAGCTGGTCGCGATAGACGAGATTGAGCAGCGCCATGGGTTTGCGCCGCAGCGCGTGGATCACATGGCGATAGTCGACGACATGTGCGTGCTTGCCGGCGGCGCTGGCGCGCCCACGCGCAAGCGTCATCAGCAGTGTGCCACCGATGAACACGTCGAGGCGATCGTCGTACAGTCGGACCCGCAGGCGATGGCCGATCAGCCGGGAGGGCACCGTGTAGAACACTTTTCGCAGCGTGAAGCCGCCCGACGAGGTGACGGTGACGACCGTCTCCTCGTGATCGCAGGTCCGCTGCCCGGGCAGAGGCTGGAGCGCGGGACGCTCGGCGTCGATGCGTTTGGCCTGGCGCGCGTTCTTGCGGCTGACGATCTCGTCGATGAAGTGGCGATAGCTGGTGAGATCGTCGAAGTCGCCGGCCCCGCGCATCAGCAGCGCATCTTTGACCGCCTTCTTGAGATGGCCATGGGGGCTCTCGATGGCGCCGTTCTCATGCGCGACACCGCGATTGTTGCGGGTCGGCTGCATCCCATAATGGGCACACAGCGCGTCATAGCGTCGGGTCAGATCCTCGCGTGCATCCTTGTCCAGATTGCGGAACGCCGCCGAGAGACTGTCGCTGCGATGCTCAAGTGGGGCGCCACCGAGCGCCCAAAGCGCGTTCTGCAATCCTTCGGCCAGTGCGACATAGCTCTCGCCGCCGAGGATCACATGCCCATGCTCGAAGCCCGAATAGGCGAGCCGGAAGTGATAGAGCCGGTGGTCGAGCCGAACGCCCGCGATCGTGACGCCGAGGTCAGTCATGTCGGTGAAATCCGACAGCCCCATGCGGCCAGGTTCCTGGACCTGGCGGAAGATCACCTCCTGATCTGCGCCATGAACCGCCCGCCATGAACGAATGCGGCGCTCCAGGGTGCGGCGTGCGCCGGCGGGCAGATCCGGATGGCGCCGCTGCATCTCGTCGAAGATCGCAACTGCGCGGAGGTCCGGCGCCGCCGTCAGCATCGGCACGACCTCGGCGTCAAAGAAGTGGGCGAGCGGATCTGGACGACGACGGCCCCGCACCTTCTTATAGGATGACGGAAGCCGGTGGTTTTGCTCGCAGCGATAGCCGGTGGCCGTGCTGATTGATGCCTTCGCGGCTGATACTGCTGGTCCATCTGTCTGTCGGAACGTCATGTAGCGCCTCATCTGGTGATCGGTGATATGGCGACCGGGCAATGGACGGATCCCTGTGTGAGAAGATCCATCCACATACCCAGCCGGTCGCGATCACCAGACCATCCGCTCCCCTGCGGGACTTCAGGCCAGGCGTTCTGTCGCTCACGCCCCCGGTCGGGCTTCGCCCTCCCTGCGTCGGGAGCGACAGAACGCTTTCTCACCTTGATTGTCGGGCGTTCTCACCTTGATCGCCGCGCACGACACAACCCCATATTCGGCATCGGCGGCTCATTCACCGCGCTCACCACGCCATTCCGCGCCACGTTGCCCGCACGACGTCCGGAACAGGAAACCCTTGCGATCATCGGCGATGCCGGCGGCATCGATGTAGGTGTGCAACACCTCGGCCAGTGGGTGATGGCCACGCGGTCGAAGCGCCATCCCAGTGTTCAAGCGCCGCGAAATCTCGTTCGCCGTAGCGCATCAGCACGGCGTCGAAGAATTTCGAGTTGCCGCCGACGTAATAGTAGTTCCCTGGATTAAAGCGGCGGCTGTGCTGATCGAGCCAGGTCTCGACCGGTCGAAAGACACCGCGCTGGAAGATCGCCCGCGCGTGACGCGCCGCTGCCGGCAAGGCTGTAGGCGATAGTTGACCCGCCGATCCCGGAGCCAATGATCGCCACATCAACTGTTACGGGTAGGTCACCCATTCGTCCGGCCGGCGCGACGCGCATGTTGCTCACTGTATTGTTCTCCAATAAACAGCACCGCCCGCCAGATCCAAAGCGAACCGGATATACGAGCCAGGCTGCATATCGGCATTGCCGCGCGTGCACGCGATCTCTGACACCAGCGCAGATCCCTGGTAAGGTTCGGCTATGTTTGATGCAACGACTTTGCCACCTGACATCCGCGCCATCACCTGTTCAGCATCGAGCGGGAGACTTTCCGGTGTCAGCCCGTCAAAACCAAGCCACATTTCTGCTCCAATGGTCGGCAGCTATGCGTCCGCTCCTCGCCCTATTTTTTTCGCCCTCTCCGCCAACGCCCAAGCACAATACCCATGGGGCTACGCGCCATATCCTCCGAGCTATGCACCATATGGCGGACCGTATGCCCCACCTGTCCAAGGCCGCTCCCCAGCTTCGTTCACACACGCCATGCTGGACGCACACAACGTCATCCGCGCGAGGGTCGGCGTTCCACCATTATTCTGGTCGACGCGACTTGCTGAGATGGCGCGCGATTGGGCTAACCATCTGATCACCACGGGCGCCTTTGGTCACCGCCCCGACAACCGTTACGGCGAGAATATCTATGCCATTTCAAACGGCAATGCATCGCCGGCCCAGGTGGTCGGATACTGGGCCGACGAAGCACGCGGATATGGATATACAACGCAATACATGTTCGGGTGTTTGCGGCCACTACACGCAGCTCGTCTGGCGGAAAGACGCAAGCTGTAGGGTGCGCCGTGGCTGGAGACGGGCGGCGCGAAGTATGGGTGTGCAACTACGATCCGCCGGGGAACGTCATTGGCTACCGACCATACTAAATGAGCGAAAGCGGACGCTACGTGCGCCGCGCACATAGCGCTGCTGGCCTTGCTCAGGTCAGATCGCGGCTACCTCGACAAATGCTGGCCTCTGGCAAGGGACCTCATAAGATCACATGCCCACTGATCGCCTGCTTTGCAGTCCTCCTGAACGCGGCCCATGAAGCTTGGATGACTTTGTGCACATCCGCTTACGAGAAGGCATACAACAAGGCTGACACCTTGCACAATTGCCGTATGGGATAACCGATCAGGGTATCACGGCAGTCATCGGTTTGCATTCAGCCCGCTGCCATCTCGCGCGTCGCTCGCAACGGTAGCTTCAATACCTTGCATAGCGCGGACAAATTCTCATCGCGCGGACGACAATGATCTCGCTCCCAAAAATAGATGCTTGCTGTGCTGACGCCGACCTGTTCGGCAACCTCAGCAACTGTTAGACGGCGCTGGATTCGTGCGTCGTGCAGATAGCGGGCGAAGTTAGTCTTACGAGGCAATGGCGTTCTCCTATCTGTTCGCAAAAAACGTGGCAACATAATCGGCGGATATCCAGATGGCAAGATAACTTGAGTGTGATCGTACGAGGAGTTGCGCGGGAGAAGTCCTCGAAAGAGGATGCCGACATCCCAAGGTCGCCGGGCTCACTGCAGTTATTGCTGACGCATCCGCTCAGAGTTCGAGCGCGCGCCGATTTGGCATTGCCCCCTCCGTGCCAAGGAAGGGGAGAACGTCATAATTTCACCAAAGATGGAGTCGTCAGAGACGAATTTACCTTTAACCTCCAAGGGTAATTCCTCTCTCACCGAAGTCACTTCTCGCAGGTCTGATGTTGTGTATGCCATTCGGCCCGGCGCGCAGGGCGATGGCGGTATGCGACCAGGAGACTGGCTGGTTCTGCTGATTGGTGTGGTGCTTATCATCGGAACAGCATTGATGGTGATCGGAGCTTTTTGAGAACCTGTCGACCCATAGAACGGTTCCGCGCTATTTGGGATGGGTAGAAACGTCCTCATAACGCGGGCAACTGCATGTCGAGCTTGCCCGCCAGCAGGTAAATGATGGCCTTGAGGTTGCGGGTTGAGCGGTAGCCTCGTGCCTTGGCTTTGGCGGCCTGCACCAAACTATTGAGGCCCTCGATCAGGCCGTTGGCGATCTTGCTGTCAAACCATTGTAGTATACCGTCCCAGTGGCGTTTGACGGTGCGCGCGGCGGCGATAACTGGTTCGATCCGGCTATGGGTGGCCCAGAAGTACCACTTCTTCAGATAACTCGCGCCCGCCTGCGCAGATGGCTCCTGATAAAGGTCCTGAAAGGCGAGGCGGATCTGATACGCACGGGCGGTCTTGAGGTGCCGCGTGGGCAGACCACCGAGCGTCTTGCGCTGACGAGCGGACAGCGTCTGCGGATTGCGTAGCCAGAGATAACGCGTGCCACGCAGCAGACTTTGCTCCTCCTGTTCGGCGCGGCGTACCTTATCGACCGCATCGTTGATGATCTTCACAGCGTGGAATTTGTCGAAGGTGATGGCGGCATTCGGCAGGTTCTCAGCAATGCCCTTGGTGAAGGCCGGGCTCATATCGATGCAGACTTGGCTGATCGCGTCGGGATCGCCGCCATGCGCAGTGAGGTCATCGGCGAAGGCGGCTATGGTGGCGGCATCGTTGCCCTCGGTGGCGAACATGACGCGGGCTTGGTCGATGTCGACAAACAAAGTGACGTAGTCTTGGCCGCGCCGGGCGGCGGTTTCATCGATCGCGAGCCGGGTCACGCCCGACGCATTGGTCCGCGCCCGCGCCGCGTCGACATAATGATGAATGACACGCCATAGCCTGGTGTCGTGCTCGCCCACTATCCGGGCCACCGCCTTGACCGGCATCGCCGCGACCATGGTCATGACCAATGCCTCGAACAGCAAGGTAAAGCCGCTGCCAGGCCGTGCCCATGGCACGTTTACTGTCTTGATGCCGCACTTGTCGCAGCGGACGCGCGGCACGCGGGCATGCAGATAGGCCTCGTGCTGAAAGAAGTTGAGGTGGCGCCAAGTCATCCGCTCGGTGTCATAGGCCGGGCAGTCCGCCGCACCGCAGGTCGGGCAGGCGAAGCGGCTGCCCGGGGCGAAGTCGATCTCGATGTCGAGCCGGTGTGCCTCGGGGTCAAAGTCGCTGCGGCTCACCGTCCACGGTGGGGCCAGCCCCAACGCCTGTTGCAGCAAAGAGGTGTCACGCATGGTTGGTCTCCCGCACTCGCCCGGCCTGCCCCAGCCTGGCGCCGTGCTCGCCGCCGTCAATGACGCTGCGCGCCGCAAGCGGTGGCCTGCGGCCATCATTGACCGCGGCTGCGCGCGGCGCCTTGCTGACGTCAGGCCGGGACGGAGAAACGGCTCCTGTCAGCCGAACTGAGAAACGCTACCAAGTAGGAAGCGTAAGATAGACAAGCAAGGGGAGGACGTTTCTACCCACCCCGGACAGCGAGGAAGCCATAGAACTGACTGGCCGAGCCAACCGCAACCGGCAGCTTTTGCCCCGGTTGTAGCCCCTTTGCTTACCGCACGGTCACTATAAACAGCAGCAAATATACAGACGAGCACTTTACTCCTAATTAGCGGCAACATGACACTCACATCGGCCGACGCGGCGCCGAGAGCGACAGATGCAACAATTCAAGCCGCCCCATCAGGCACAGCGCTTCCTCTCCGCTCACGCATTCATCCATGGACAATTCCATCCACGTCGACACCTCCTCGCAGCAAATGCATATCGTGCGATCAGGGCCGAAGCATTTGATGTCTGAAATCGGGAGACGCGTCTCCAACACACGGCGTTATGCGCGTGCGAGCGTAGTACAATGCGTCAGGTCGTCCGTCCAAAGTTAACGTGACGATGCCTGAAGGTTGCGATCTTCAGGGGTCGGCACCGCCGTGCTTCTCGAGCAACGCCCGCAAGGCCAGATGCTCCGGGCTCGATCCGGTCCGGGCCAGGAACTCGTCCAACCTGGTCTCCGTGACCTGGCCGCCTGAGGCAAGATTGGGTTCATGCCGCACGACACGACGCCCGCTTGTGGTATCGCGAAGCAACTGCCAGCGGTCGCCGTTGGAGCTGCGATAGAAATCGTCAATGAGGACGGTCATTCATTTGGCCTCCCGTATGCGCATCAGCCGAAGCTTCGGCGTCGACTTCCTTCCTGTGGCGGGACCATCGTCGCTAACCGGTCAGCCGTCGCCAAAGCGGCAACCGGCGCGAATTCGTCCCGCGCCGGGAACGGAGCACAGTTCCGGCCAAATGGACCAGCGCGGTCAGGGCGAAAGAGCTGCGCGCTTACTGGATCGCTTGTCGTCGTATCCTGAGTGCCTCGCGCTCCACATAGCCGGGCGAGGATCGTACGGCCAAGGCCGCGAACACCGCCATGGCGACCGTGTTGATGCCAACGAGCACGAGCGTGGCGTAAATCGGCTGGACGTACCATCGCGGCACCTGCCATCCCGTAGGGCAATCCCAGGGTGCCGAACTACTGGGAACAGCTCTTTTGCTCGACGCTGGCGCCGGCCGCGCCGCCGCGCAGAGCCCGCAGTTCGTTCCGGCCTATCCGCTCTACTGCCAGGGGCCGCTCATCACGGGCTCGCCGGCCGGCGGCGAGACGACGACACCTTTCATCTGGTCGGCCACCGGCGCTGGCGCTGCAAATCCCGGCCCTGGGCAGTGCGTCTGGGCCGACCGCGCCGCGCGGGGAAGCGAGATACAACCCGGCGGCGGCAACGCGATCTGCGACTTTTCCGGCGCGATGCAGAGCGTTCCGACTGCCTCGTTCGTTGAGGTCGGCGTCGCACGGGATCCGCTGGTCAACAACTGCATGCACCTCGCGCGCTACATCGGGACGGTTTCGCCGCCGTTCTCGGCCGTGCCGGCGTTACCGCCCTTCGCCAGGCAGAGCATAGCCAGCCTGGCAGGAAGCGTCGGATCGGCAACAAGTTCCATTTGACGCCACGTGGGGAGGAATATCTGGTTATGCGAAGACAAAAAGCCAAGCCCTTGACGTGACAGGTGAAGATGAAAAGTCACGCTGAGCTATCCGACACCCGACTACCACCTCGGCAATATGGTCGTTTCGGGCTACAGATATATCCCGTGGGGCTATCTCGAGAAACCGGATTATCACGTGCTATCTGGAGATCCAGACGCGTTCAGTGGCGCTCCGTGATTCGTGTCTCACCCAATATATACCGGATGTCCATTGCGAGTGCGACGCTTCACGATTGGAGGAAGGGTAGTTTCGAACCTGCCTGCTCGTAAGTCTCAATCGCAAGGACGAAGTCGGCGATCTCTTCAATCCTAACGGCGCTGGGGCCGTTGAAGCCAGTTCCATAGCGTGGATCATAGTGTTCACAGTAGGCTGCGGCGAGACGGTACCCATCGGTAGGTGAATCGCCACGCCGCAGATAAAGGCCGAGGCCGCCTTCCACTAAGAACAAACTCTGATTTTGAATCACGCGCACTGTTGTCCACTTCTGATCGCGGTGTTCATTCTGAAATGCCTGCAGACGAGCGTAGACCCTTGTCGCACCAGTCCGTGAGATATTGGGCTCAAAGACATTCACACCAGCCAAGATTTCATGTGCTTCGCGGAAGAGTTCTGCGGCTTCAGTCGTCGCCCGGTGCGTCCGCTGTGATGCCTGGTTGGCAATGAATATGCCGAATGATCGGAGTCGATGCGCTGGCCCAAACCACTTCTTGAGCACGGTAAGTCGGGTCAGGTTAGCGTGGCCACATTCTTTAATTTCGACGACGATTTTTTGCAACTTGTGGCGCATGTCAACGTCCGGCGCTCTGTCGAACCGCAGAGTTGGCCGATCCTTTGTGAGCTTCACTGCGTCCTCCTGCTGGTCGAGGTGGACGGGCGCTGAACCTACTGTCCTGGACGCATTATACGCCAGAAAGGCCGCAAGTCCCAAGAGTCCGCCGCGCAACGCCCGACCTCGCGTCCTCCGTTTCTGCCCCCCTTCACCATAGCCTGCCCATTACAATCGGCTCTGGCGGATTTGCGTTGGCGGTCGTCCATACACTTCGGAAATTACCGCATTGAACCGGCGCAAGCTGACAAACCCGGCAGCGAAAGCGACCTCCGACATTCCAAGGTCGGTCGTATCCAATAGCCGCTTGGCACGATGAACGCGTGCGGTCTTGGCGACCTGGCTGGGGTTAGCTTCGAGGTGCTTTCTGAAGGGCCGCACTAGGTGTCGCTCGCCAATGCCGAGCCGTGCCGCGAGTGCACCAACCGATCCCTCCTTGCGGTCCAATGCCCCCTTGGCGATCAGACGCA
>CAWCDM010000033.1:0-57455 GCA_963794185.1 uncultured Alphaproteobacteria bacterium
ACAGCCATGGTCCGGCTCGGGCAAGACGCCGAGCGGGGTAGAGAACCGGCCCTCCGGCGGTGGCGGGCTGCATGCGAGCAGCACTTCGAATATCACCGCCCGCTGCGTCCGGGCGATGTGCTCACGGTGGAGATCCAAATCAGGCAAAACTTGGGAGCGCGAGAGCAAGCGCGCCGGCAAGCTGACATTCCGCGAGCGTGTCACGGAATATCGCGACCAGAAAGGCGAACTGGTGGTCACCGCACGCAGCGTCGGCGTGACCACGGAACGCCCCGTGGAACAGAGCTGAGGAGGGATCACGCCATGGCACTGAAGGCAAGCCAGCTCAAGGTCGGCGACACGCATGTCGAACGCGTGGTGGAGAACCTGACGCGCACCGAGATCGTGATGTACTGCGGCGTGTCCGGCGACTACAATCCGCTGCATGCTGACGAGGTCTATGTCACGCAGAAGGCCGGCTATCCCACTGTGTTCGCGCACGGGATGCTGACCATGGGACTGACCGGCAAGATGCTCACCAACTACGTCGGCGACGGCAGGCTGACAAAGTTCGGCGTGCGCTTCACCAATCAGGTCTGGCCGGGCGACGATCTGGACGCCAAGGCGACGGTGGCGGCGATCCGCGAGGAGGGCGGACAGCATTTTGTCGATTTAACTCTTTCCACCACCAATCAGGACGGCAAGGAGGTCGCCAGTGGAAGCGCGACCGCACGGATCGATTCCTGAACCTGATGGAGGAGCGCCTGTCGCGCGACAGATTGTTGCAACGGAACGGCACGATCGATCTGACTTTTGAGGAACGCGCTTCGGTCGGTGTCCGGGAAGCGGACAGACTGGATGCCATCTCCGCAACTATGATGTGCCGCTGCATATCTGGTTGGGCGGCGCGTTGCGCCAACGTGTGACGCTGGCGGTTGCGTTGCCGCTCAACGCGGTTACCTCAGTTGCAGGCGCAGTGCGCCGTGTCGTGCTTGGCAGCGCCGAACCGGACTTCGCCACATTAATCGCATAGCTTGACGCGGCGGCGACCACGTTGGGACCGCACATCGAACTCGCCCTGCAACTCGACGCGCAGTTGCATCCCGCTGTGCTGGCGCCACTGCGCACGGCCGGGCGGCGACTAAAGCTCGCCTACATCGCCGACCCCTGTGCCGAACTCGCGGAAGCCTGCCGTGCTTTGCCCTCGGCGCGCCACCGCTGGCCGTATCCGCGCATCGCCATGCGCCGCATGACCTTGCGCGCGCGATGATCGACGGCGGTGTTCAGATCGTGCTGGTGGACCCGGTGCGTGTCGGTGGACCGGAAGCCGTGCGGATGTGGGCGACCACCGCGGACCTCACCGGCGTTGAACTGGGATTGCTCGCGCACGACGACAGCGCACGGGCCACCCGCCATGCGGCGGATCTCGCATCAACGCTCCACGCCTGCACACAGCCTTTGGCGATCGGCCCTGCATGGGCTGCGGCGCTGGCGGACGCGGACGGCGGGCTGATCGTGGGCCAGGTCCGTGCCGCCAAACGCCCGGCCATCACGCGCATCACGCTGCATCGCGTCTCGGTGCCGATGCACCAGCTCTACGTGAGCGCGATGTACATGCGCCGCACCACCGAGCGGATCGTCGTCGAGCTGGAAACCAGCGACGGTGCGCGCGCATTTGGCGAAATCAACGGTACCGAGGAGGTGCTGCAAAGTTGCCCCCGCATGGCGCGGAAACTGATCGGCCAAAGCCCGCTCGAGAGGCTGCGGGTGCGCCAGGCTATGGCGGGACCGACGGTCGGTTCGCGCAACGGTCTCGCGGACTGGGCCGCGCTGGCGGGCCTCGACATGGCGCTGTTCGACTGGGCGGGCCGGCACTACGATTTGCCGATCTGGCGCATGCTCGGCGGCGAGGGCGGGCGCGACTTCGAGGCGGTGGCGCACATTCCTGCGCTGCTGCTCGACGAACCGGTTGACCGGCGGGAACTGCCGCGGCTGTTTGCGGACCCGGCGCGCTTGCGCGAGCTTGTGGATCATGCGCTGCACCTGAATCGCGATGCCGGCTTCACCGCGTTCAAGGTCAAATGCACCGGCACCAGCCCGGCCTGGGATGTCGCCATCCTGCGCGCGCTGCGCGCCGCGCTCGGTGACGGGGTAAAACTGCGCTGGGACCCGAACGCATCCTATCCACCGGCACAAGCCACCGTGCTGTGCCAGCAGCTGGAGGAGCTCAACCTCGAATACTATGAGGATGCGACACGCAACATCGCCGGCATGGCTCAGCTTCGCGCGCGCATGAAGACGCCGCTTGCCACCAACATGTGCGTGGTCAACTTCGACCATCTAGCCACTGCGCTGCGCCAGCCTTGCGTCGATGTCGTGCTGGCCGATCTGGTGATGTGGGGCGGGCCGCAGAGCATGGTGGAACTGGGCGAGTGACGCCGCTGTTCGGTTTGGATTTGACCATCCACAGCGCATTCGAGCTCGGCATCGGCATGGCGGCCAATCTGCAGATGGCCGCAGCGCTCGATCCGGTGCGCCGCGCCATCGACTTCGGCCTGGAGAACATGGTGCACGAGCTGATCGTGCCGCACATCCCGGTGCCTGGCGGTCGTGTCGCCGTGCCGGAAGGTCCCGGCCTTGGCGTCGAGCCGGACTGGGACGCGATCGCGCGCTACAAGATGGACAGCACGACGATCACCGCATAGCGGGAGTGCGACCCAGACGCCAAAAGCGGTGCAACTGAGTCCCCGCTTACCCGAGGAAGACGGAGAGCACGTGCGTCGACTTGCGATGACCCTCAGATCGCGCCTTCGCGGCGCAGCCCCTCCACGTCCGCTTCGCTCATGCCCAGCCAGGCGCCGAGCACCTGGGCGGTGTGCTGACCGAGCACCGGGGACGCCACAACCTTCGACGGCTTGCCGTCCACCCGCACCGGCCAGGCCGGCATCTTGAAGTCGCCATGCACCGGATGGTGCATCACCTGCATGATGCCGCGCTGCTCGAAGCTCGGATCGTTCTGCAATTCCATCGTGTCGAGCACGGCGCCGGCCGGGATGCCGGCGGCGCCGATCAGCTGCATCGCCTCCTGCTTGGTGTGGTGGCGCGTCCATTCGGCGATGATCGCGTCCACCTCGGGCTCGCGCTCCAGCCGGTCCATCGGCGTCGCGTAGCGCGTGTCGCCGATCAGGTCCTCGCGGCCGACCAGCTTCAGCAGCCGGTCCCAGTGATCGGGATTGGCGCGGCTGGTCATCAGGTAGACGTAGTCGTTCGGTCCGCCGGGCTTGCACGGATACAGCCCCATCGGCGCGTTGTTCACGCCCGGCACCTTGTCGCCGCCGCGCTGCGCCGGCTTGCCGGTCAGCCCCTGGGTCGCGAAGTTGATGCGCATGTAGTGCAGGATCGCGTCCTGCATCGCCACCTGCAGCCGGCGCCCTGCCCCGTCGCGTCGCGCTTGCGCAGCGCGCCCAGGATGGTGATCGCCATCAGCATGCCGGTGCCGGTGTCGCCCAGCGAGATGCCCGGCCGCATCGGCGGGCCATCGGGCGCGCCGGTCACGCTGAACGTGCCGCCGCAGGCCTGCGCGATCATGTCGAAAGCGAGGTTGTGCTCGAACGGGCTGCCTTCGCCGAAGCCCTTCACCTGCGCGTAGATGATGCCGCGGGTTCAGTTCGCGCACCACGTCATAGCCCAGCCCCAGCCGCTCGATCGTGCCGGGCGCGAAGTTCTCGACGCACACATCCGCCTTGCGCAGCATGTCCTTCACCAGCGCAAGCCCGCGCGGCGACTTCAGGTTGAGCGTGATCGACTTCTTGTTCGCGTTGAACACGTGGAAGTAGTACGGATCATTGTCGGGCTGTCCCGGCCGCAGCCGGCGGCCCGGATCGCCCATCTTCGGGTTCTCGATCTTCACCACCTCCGCGCCGAGCCAGGCGAGCGCCTCGGTGCAGGAAGGACCCGCCTCGAACTGGGTGAAGTCCACGACGCGGACTCCGGACGAGAAGATCGAATTCGGCGCTGTTTTCCTGCATGGCTCGCGGTTCCTCTGCGATCGATGCGCGATACGGTCCAGCGATGCGAGGCTGCCACAAGCGAACGCCATGGCCAATTGGCGGACCGAACGTCACAACCGGACGCAAGCGGTCAGTCCCAGAACGGCGCAAGGCGGTGGAATTTCCGCCAGGCGCGCTGCGATCTGCTCGCGTGCCCGCCCGCCATGCGCGCCGACGAAGCCCAGCACCAGGCCGCTGGCGAAGGCCAGCCGCCGCTGCCCAAATTCGGCCAGCAGCGTCTCGGCCACCGCGGCGTCGTTCAGCGCACCAAGCCGATCCTGCAGCGTGCGAGCCGGCGGATGAACCGTTTGGTCGCTTTGCCCGCATACAGCGGGGCGAAGATCTCCGCCGCATAGCGCATCCGTTTGGCGCGCAGTCGTATGGCGTGAAGTGCGCCGGGCTCGAGCGTCGTCGATGTCGTCGTCCAGCTGCGCCAGCCGCTTCAGCCTGCGGTTCAGCACGACGCCGGGCGAAGTCGTTCAAGCGGGCTCGGCAAGCTCGGTCTTCTCCGCCTCGCCAAGCGTTGCCTGCCACGCCTCGCCGCCGGCAAGACACGCCAGTTCGATCCCAGCCGGCGGAACTCCGCACCGTGCAGGTAGGTGCGCAGCTCGGCGTGGCAGGCGAGGCGCCGCCGTTCTGCCGCCGCCAGCAGGCGGTGCAGCGTTCCGCTCGGTCGGGAAGCCGCGCCGACCTCCGCACCGGTCTCGGTCACGAACACATCCCAGTCGCGCGTCGGCCCCAGCCGCGCGGCCAGCGCCTTCAGGTCGGCATCGGCCGCATCGACCGCCGGGCAGCGCACCGCGCGGCGGAACACCTTGATGGCCGAGCGCAGCCGGCGCACCGCGACGCGCATCTGATGCACCGGCTCGGGGCCGTCCCGCCCATCGGCCGCGGACGGAGCGAAATACAGGATGACGTCGGTCAGATGGCCGACGACATGGGCGAACGCGGCGGCGACGGAAAGTCCGGCGGGCAGATTCGGCGGGCCCTCGTGCCGCGGCGGCGAGGGCATGCCACGCGTGACCGCAAGTGCCTCCGCTGCCAGGCTGGCCCGCGGCACGGCGACGCGCAGCTCGCCGGCCAGTGCGAGCGCAACGGCGAGTCACCGCCGGCGTCCGCGCCCTGCCAGCGCGATGCGGCTGATGCGATGTTCCGCCGGCGACGGCGCGCAACGCACCGTTCAGCAGGGTGAGCGCGACCGGTTCATGGTCGGCCACCAGCGGCAGGGTCAGCGCGCGCCCCTCGAATGCCGCCACCGGCACCATCGGGTCGGGCAGCGCGTGCCCGAGCGACAGCCGGATCGCGACCCTCCGCCAGCACCGGCGCCGGCGCGCCGGGCGGCCAGCGCTCCGCGCTCGGGATGCAGCCGCTCCAGCCGCCATCGCGGGCCGCTGTTCGGCGATCAACCAGGCCCTGTTCGGCCAGCGCACCGTCGGGGCCATCGTGCCAGACGATCCGGGTGGCCCGCGAGCGGGCCCTGCCGGTCTTCAGTGGCGCGAGGATGGCGAGCCGAGGCAGGCGTGCGGCATCGTCCGGATCCAGGCCAAGCTCCAGCTCCATGCGCTCAGGCCGTCGCCTCCGGCAGTCGCCGTCGCGCAGGTCGCGTGGCGCGAGGAAGCGCACCAGGCGGCCGCCGCCGGCATCGAGCTGATGCCAGGGGCCGGCGATGGCAAATTCGGCCAGGGCGCCGGTCGGGAATCCCGCGGCGACGCGCTTGGCCAACTCGCCGGGATCGGCCGTCGCGCCTGGCGCCGGCCAGCATGACGGCAAGCTCGTGCATGCCCGGATTGTGGCCGATCAGCAGCACGCTGCGGACGGTCTCGTTCACATCGCGCAGCACCGCCGAGCAACTCCTGGGCGCTCGCCAGGTAGAGCGCCTCCATCGGCTCGATCAGCGGCGTGTCATCCCAGGGCTCCAGCTTCGCGAGCGTCTCCTGCGTGCGCCTGGCGGGCGACACGAGCACGACGTCGGGCGCAAGGCCGAGGTCGCTGCATCGCCTGCCGCATCGCAGCGGCCGAACGGCGGCCGCGCTTGTTGAGTGGACGGTCGCGATCCGGCAGCGCTGCGTCGTCCCAGGAGGACTTGGCGTGCCGCAGGAGCAGGAGCTGGTGCATGCTGCAAGGAGGTCCGACGCTGGCAAAGCGCGGACTCTGCCACGCCGGCGCGGACTTGTCGCGCTCCGTCGCGCCTCACCCTCGTCCCGCCTCGGGCGCTGATGCCCCGGCGAACCCCGAACTAGCGGCGGCTCGGGCTGGCCTGGGCAGTGCGGGTCGGGACAGGGCAGGCCATCAGTTCGATAGGCTGGGGCAAGGCCTTGCTGGCGGCATAACTCGCGAGGTCGGAGCCCTTCCGCAGTGCCAGCACCTCGCTGAAGATGCCGACATTCTGTTGGCAGAACAGAGTGCCCTGCTTGATCCCGCTCTCCGACAGGGTGTTCGCCAGGCTGGTGATGTAGTCGTCGTGCTCGTGCTGAGCGCGTCCTCCGCCGAACTTACGGGCAAAGTAGGCTTGCAAAGCTCGCTCCTGCGCCATCAGGTCGCCGCGGAAACGCAGCACGAATTCGTTGTAGCGATCCTGCTGATTGCAGGTGAGCGCCGTCACCATCAGCTTGCTTTTCAGTCCGGCGATATCGAATGCCGACATATCGGCGGGTTTCGCGCATTGCTGGGCGCTGGCAATCCCGGCGCACAGCAGGCCGGCACCGAGCAGCACTGGGAACGAGGTGCGCATGCGATAGCTCCAGTCCGGGGTGGCGGCCGGCAAACTTCACCTGGGACATGAGCTAAGCTTGGCAGTGTCCTGTCTATGCAACAGGAAAGTGTGCGCATTCCCCCGATTCGCCGGCACTGTGGCTTCTTTGCAGCGAGTGTGCCTGCCACACTGAAAGGTGACAAGTGCCGGCAGAACAGAAAATGGCAGCAGGGTCGGCAACGTCGCGGTTTTGATTTTCAGGCCTGACCGGTGGAAGCTCCCGGCAGACCGGCCAGCGCCCGAACAACATCCGCACGGCTGACAATGCCGACCACCTTGCCGTCGGACAGGATCGGCACGCGCTTGATGCGGTGCTTGTGCATCAGATCGGCAATCTCCGACAGGCTCGTCCCTTCGCTCGCCGTGACGACATCCCGGGTCATAAGATCCCGTGCGGTACGTCGGTCCACACGAACGTAATCGAGGAACTCCGGCGCGAGGTCGGTGCCCTCCGCCAGCATGCCAAGCCACCATGCGCGCCGCATTTCGTTGGCCGCACCGAACGGGCGCATGAGATCGCCCTCGCTCAGCATGCCGAGCAGGGCGCCCTTCTCGTCGCAGACCGGCACCGCGCTGATGTCGTGCCTGGCAAGCAGGTCCGCGACCTCGGCGACTGTCGCGTTCGGACCGGCGGTGATCACGTCGCGGGTCATGACGCTGGCGGCATCGACCGGCATTTTCGTCTCCCTCGTCGATTGCTCGGCGGAAAAAGACACCGCGGCGGCGCACGAAGCAATGACCCAGGTCAATCGACCTCCGGTTCGGGCCGCAGCCAGCGCCATGCCGCAAACGCCGCCAGCAGATTGACCAGTGCGGTCAGCGTCAGGATATGCGGCGCCGTGAAGCCCGCCGCGGCCAGTCCGGCTGCGATGACGGCGCCGGCTACCATGAAGGCCGCATTGAGCACGTTGTTGGCCGCGACCGTGCGCGCCCGCCAGTCCGGTCGGGCGCGGCGCTGGATCTCGGCATACAGCGGCACCGAAAAGAATCCGCCGCAGGCCGACAACAGAACAAGATCGAGCAGGATTCGCCACCCCGTGGGAGAGGCAACGACGGCGGCGACGGATACCAGCCCCTGCGCACTCGAGCAGGTCATGGCAAAGTCCCAGGTGAACAGCGAAATCCCCAGCAGCGCCACGACCGCAAGGCGTGGCGACGCCGCGTTCCGCAGCATCACGACGCAGAGCAGGGAACCCGCGCCGATGCCGAGCGAGAACATGGTGAGGAACAGGCTGACCACTTCGCCCTCGGCCTCGAGCGTGACCTTCGCCACAACCGGGAATTGGGCGATCAGGGTGGCGCCCAGGGTCCAGAACCAGCTGATGCCGAGGATGGGAGGCCAGACCGCGCGGTCTTCCAGCGCCTTTCGGACCAGGGCGATCGTGGCGTGCAGGACGCGCCAATCGACCGGCCCGGTCTCCCCGCGCGGCGGAGCGGGAGGGATCGGCAGGGCGGTCAGCAGTCCGCAGATCGCGACGCCCAATCCAGCCGATGAGATGATCTGGGCGCCGTTCCGATGCAGCACGAGCCAGCCGCCGGCCATCGTGCCGGTGAGTATGGCGAGAAACGTCGTGGCCTCGATCAGGCCATTGCCGGCGAGTAGCTCGCTCGGGGACAGGTGGTCGGGCAGGATGCCGTATTTCAGCGGGCCGAAGAAACTTGCCTGCACGCCAAGCGCCACCAGAACCAGCAGAAGGATCGGCACGCTGTCGAGCAGGAAGCCGAGCGCCGCTACACCCATAAGCGCCAGTTCGGCCCATTTCAGGAGCCGGATCAGCCGTGCCTTGTCATTGCTGTCGGCAAGCTGTCCGGCCGTGGCGGAAAAGAAAACGTAGGGAAACACGAACAGGCCCGCGGCCAGCGCCACAAGGATGGGCCCCGCCGCCCCGGCCTTGAACAGAGCGAGCACCACCAGCGCGTTGCGCACCAGGTTGTCGTTCAGCGCGCCGCATGCCTGGGCGACGCAGAGTGGCAGGAAGCGCCGCGTGCCAAGCAGGGCGAGGATGCCCGTTGCGCGGCGCACGACCGGCTTGCTGCGTTCCGGCGCAATTTGGTGCGCTATGGCACGTTCACCATAATTGGTAGGCGCACACGGCGCCCGCTTGCGGGGGAGGATGCCTGTGCAGCCGAGCGCCACAGGACGCGCCCTCGCCCGCGTCGCTCACGCTTCGCGACCTCTCCCGCATAGCGGGCGAGGTGTACGCCCTTGCAGTCACCATGAACCTGCATCAGCCCGCGGCCGCCGCTTCCTGCTCGATCGTCGCCACATCGCCGCCAAGCGTCGTGCGGCGCACGTCGCGCACCTCATTGCGGTCGAAGCGGCGCGCGCGATGCATCGTCGTGCGATTGTCCCAGATCACCAGGTCGTATGGCCGCCATTCGTGCGAATAGACGAACTCCCGCTGTGTCGCAAACTCCGTGAGATCGCGCAGGAACATGCGCGCCTCCGGGATCGTCCATCCCTCGATCGCGCCGGCATGGGAGGACAGGAACAGCGATTTGCGCCCGGTCACCGGATGCGTGCGCACCAGGCGCTGGCGCACCGGCTTGAACGCCGCACGCTCCTCCTCGGTCAGATCGGTGAAGCCGATCGCCTCGCGCGAATAGATCAGCGAATGTTCGCAGACCAGGTCCTCGACCTCGGCCTTGGTGCGCGCGTCGAGCGCATCGTAGGCGGCGCGCATGTCGGCGAATTCGGTATTGGCGCCCCATGACGGCAGGATGCGCCCGGACAACAGCGAATACTTCGCCGGGATCGGCCGGAACGAGCTGTCCGAGTGCCACAGCCGGTCGCCCAGCTTGAAGAACCACACCCGGTCCTCGGCCGACATGATCCGGCCGTTCCGGTCGAGATTGGAGAAGTCGGCCATGCCGGGGCCCAGGCGGGAATCGCTGCGCTTGCGGATGTGCCCGCCCGATCCGTAATTCTCGAGGTCGCCGAAGTGCAGGGTGAATGCCAGCTGCTGTTCGTCGGTGATGTTCTGATCGCGGAACACCAGCACGGCGTACTTGTCCATGCCGGCCTCGATCGCAGCGACCTCCTCCCGGGCGAGCGACCTGGTGCAGTCGATCCCCGAGACCTCGCCGGCAAACGCCGGATGCAATTGGCGGAACGAAACTTCCATCTCAGTTGTTTCCTCCTGGCAGAACCTCGTCGGCACGCCGGGCTGCACCGGCCTGGCTGATTCCCGGCAGATCAAGCTCCGACGCATAATGGCACGCAACCTGCCGGCCGCGCATATCCTCGGCGATCGACGGCAACTCTGTCATGTGTGCCGGCCAACGGTCGCGCAGAATGAAGCTCGGCACCGGGACGACCAAGAGGTAGCTGCTGCCGTGAAAGATACAAAATCGAGCCGGCGCCACACGTTTTGTCTCTCTTAGGACCGGCTGGGAATTAAACGAATCAGCTGCGGCGCGGCTGGTGCCTCTCGTTGTCATCCCCGCGAATTGTTGTCATCCCCGCGAGCGGGGGGGGGACCCAGGCGGCAACTGGGTTCCCGCTTTCCCAGGGATGACAACGAGAGCGGCAAGTCTGGAGACAGGAAACAACTGACGCAGTTAATTAGGAGCAGATCTTTAGCGGGTCTGACGCACACCCTTGATCAATCTTCGCAAGTCGGCGGGGCGTGTCAACGAACTGCCCACGAGGCCCGCCGGTTTGCCTTCTCCGCGGCGCCCGTCCAAGGTGTCCGGGGAGGTCGATCGCCTCCCGGTCGGAGGTGCACCCATGTTCATCGCGATGAACCGCTTCAAGGTCGAACGCGGATCGGAAGCGGACTTCGAGAAGGTCTGGACGTCGCGCGACAGCCATTTGTCGGGCGTCCCGGGGTTCGACGCCTTCCACCTGCTGCGCGGCCCGGAGCACGACGATCACGTGCTCTACTCGTCGCACACGATCTGGCGCAGCAAGGGCGACTTCGAGGCCTGGACGCGATCTGAAGCGTTCCGGCTCGCCCATCAGGATGCCGGGCAGAACAGGAAACTCTACCTCGGCCATCCCGAATTCGAGGGCTTCGACGTCATCCAGACAATCGAAGCTGGCAAGCGGCTGACCCGGAGGAGTTGTCCAATGCGCTTCGACGGCAAGGTGTGCCTGATCACCGGCGCCGGCTCGGGGATCGGCCGCGCGACGGCCATCGGCTTCGCGCAACGCGGCGGCAAGGTCGTGGTCGCGGACGTGAACGGCGACAGCGCCAAAGGGGTCGCAGCGGAAATCGCTGCCTCTGGCGGTTCGGCCACCGCGACGGTCGCGGACATGGCGAGACCCGCCGACATCGATGAAATGGTGGCACACACGCTCGAGCAGTTCGGCCGGCTGGATGTTCTGCACAACAACGCGTTCGGCGTCCCCGCGACGCTGCGGCAGAACCGGCTCGCGCGGTCAGCCGAGATCGATCAGGCAGTGTGGGACTACACCATCCAGGTGGGCCTTACCGCAGTGATGCAGGGGATCAGGGCCGCCTTGCCGATCATGCAGCGCCAGGGCGGCGGTGCCATCGTCAACACCGCGTCGATTTCGGGCCTGCGCGCCGACTACGGTATCGCCGCCTACAACGTGATGAAGGCCGGTGTTGTAAATCTGACGCGCGTCGTCGCCATCGAGTACGCGCAGCACGGCATTCGCGTCAACTGCGTGTGCCCTGGCGCGATCGACACGCCCCTGCTGCAACGCTCCTTCAGCATCCCCGGCTTCGCCGATGCGACGCGCGCCGCAATCCCCATGGGCCGCCTCGGCCAACCGGAGGAAATGGCGAATGTCGTGTTGTTCCTTGCCTCCGATCTGGCCTCTTACGTAACGGGCGCGGCCTTTGTGGCGGATGGTGGCCTGACCGCCAGGACCGGGATTCCGACGCGCTTCACCGACTGAGACCTTGTTGTCATCCCCGCGTGACATGTCCCTGCGGACGCCGTTCGGCGTGAGACGAGAGCCATCACGCTGCAGCAGCCCGTGGCCTTTGAGCTTGCCAAGTCATAGCGCATTAGTTGAGGCCATAGTGTCCATCGGAGACGTGGAAAGGACGGCCTGGTGGATTCGTCACCATCCTCGGATACCCGACCGACAAACTTGCTGGCACCGTTTGGTCGGAAAATTTCAAATATGTTTGGCTAGGCATTACTATGCTGTGGTTTGCCATGTACGCGCCATAACCAGCAACAGGGGGCAACGCGCGCGCGGGCGCGCTCTATGGCGCGTTAGTTAGGATGAGCGGTGCGCGAGTAATGCCACTCAGTACGCCCGCCCACTGCGAAGGCTCGCGCGGTTTATCACCTCGCTATAAGAGTTGCCTCTGATGAAAAACTCCGCAATGCTGCAAGTCCACGCTCGTAAGGAAGTTTTTCATCTCAATACAATTGAGCCGGCAAAGTGGGCCAATAGGATCAGCCCTCATAGCGTCCCCGACGTCCATGATGTAGTGCCGGACAATGTCATTTTCAGTGCATCGGTAGCCGGATGTGTACGCATGTAGATGTTGTATTGCCGGAAGTGCTTGATAAAGATCATGCGCCATTCCCTCTCCTCACGAAAAGCCGCATTTTTGAACAAAGGGTTCAGATGCTGGATCATCCTTAGGACCCTTCTGCCGACAGAATGATAATGGTGGCCGATGCGGTAGTAGTTGCGATCTTCAGGCATGTGAGTTTTGTCCCAGTCGGATTTCGTATCCTCCGCTATCTGGGTGATTAGCTTTACGAATATATCGACGACGTCGCTCATGTCCCTTGCCCTTACGTATTCGACCTTCACGAAGGACGTATGTGGTGTCAACTCCGGCTCGGACGCTAATAAATCCCACGTTTCCTTCGGTTGAAAAACGTTCCTCAGCAATGTCGGCTCGAATCCAATTGCGACACCTCGTCCACCATTGGCGTACGCACGCCATTGACTGAGCAGATCGTTCGCCTCGGACAGAGAGAAGGCAAAGGTATCGGTCCTCTGATATCCGAGAATGGTATTGGCAAGGGGACCATTCTGCCAAAGCGTATTTTGGGCCAAATATGAGGATAGCCACTTTCCCTCCCGCAAGTCATTCATCCGGTCCAAGGGGTTCAAGTGAATTACCTTGTGCTTTGCGATCTCGCGGAAAACGGGAATGGTTGTGTAATGCCATAGCAACCCCTGATCAGCTTCATTCGGCATCTTGCTGAGGCGATCCTGCCACCAAGCTGATCCAGTAATTTCGTGAGCCAGTCACTGTCTTGCTGCACCGCCGCTCGCTTAATCTGTCACAACGTGAATAGCTGCGCCGGACAGGTAAGACAACTGCTTGGGGACTTCACTCGGGCCGGGCGATCCATGTGCCCATTCCTGCCCGTCCTGTGAGGTTACAGCGCGCTCACGAGCCAAACCGCTGCAGAGATGCGACCCGGCACATGTCTGCCCTGGACAAGCCAGAGGGTCGGCAATCAATGCGGCTCTTGAGGTCCCTGCACGAGTCACTTCAGACTGCGCTCGCCGCCGGGCGGTCCAATAGCAAACACACACACCAATCCTATACGCACCGGCCACGACGCTAATGGCAATTATATGCCGTAGCGTCGATCTTCCGGCCGCCATGATCTGCGACCATTCCGGTCCGCGCATTACACTTGCCAGGAGCCGCCTCCAATGCTGACGCACGCCCGTGCGGCGGTCGCGCCTCGCCGCGCGCCGCCCAGCCCGCCGCTGGAACCTCCTGAACCGGGGGCCGCCCTGCTCGAAGCCCTCGGAGCGATCGACGACGAGAGCCACATACTCGTCCTCGGCAGGGACGGCCCCGACCTGATGTGCGCGCTGCTGCGAGCCGGCGCACCGCAAGTAACCCACCTACGCTCGCATTGAACGGCTGGAAGCCGACAGCGCCAGCCTGGTGGTCGTGCCGCATGTCCCCTCGCTGGATTGGCTGGAGGGCGCATTGTCGCCGATCCGCCGCGCGCTGTTCGCGAATGGCCGATTGGTGGTCTGCGTCGACCCCCTGCCCTCCATGCAAAACCGCCTCACCCGCATGCTGACTTTGCACGGCTTCACCGCGATCCGCGCCAGCCGCGCAGCGGGCCACCTGCTGCTCAGCGCCGACGTGCCGGCATTCGGCATGCGCCGGTGCGCCTGACAGGAGCCATGAGGATGCACACTCCTATTTTCGGCGTCGGCGGATCATTGACCGCGCTCGCCACGCCATTCCGCGACACGCACGTTGACTGGGTGGCCTTGTCCCGCCTGTCCGACAGGCAGATTGACCGCGGCACCGCCGCACTGATCGTCTGTGGCAGCACCGGCGAGGCCGCCGCGCTGATACTGCCGGAGTACGCGCGTGCCGTGCGCACGGTGGTGCAGGCCGCTTCCGGCCGCGTGCCGGTGATTGCCGGCTGCACCGCCTTGGCCACATCCGCGGCGGTTGCCCTGGGCATCGAGGCGGCATCCTCGGGCGCCGATGCCCTGCTCTGTGCCGTACCGCCCTACGTGAAGCCGACGCAGGAGGGCATCATTGCGTATATCCGCGCCATCGCCCACGCGACCGATCTCCCTGTCGTGCTTTACGACGTTCCGTCGCGCTCGGGCGTGGCGATCGCCGACGAAACTGTGGCGCGACTGCACGACGCCGAACTCATCGTCGGACTGAAGGACGCCACCGCCGATCTGTCGCGGCCGACCAGGCTGCGTGCGCGCTGCGGCGATGCCTTCATGCAATGGAGCGGTGACGACGCGACCGCACCCGCCTATCGGGCCATGGGTGGGATCGGCTGCATCTCGGTCACCGCCAACGTGACGCCGGCACTGTGTGCGCTGCTGCACCGTGCCTGGGACAACGGTGACCTCGGCAGGTTTGCCGTGCTGCGCGACCTGCTCGATCCGCTGCACACGATGCTGTTCAAGGAGAGCAATCCGATACCGGTGAAGGCCGCGCTGGCCAGCCTCGGATTGTGCACGGATGAGGTCCGGTTGCCGCTCACCCGCGCCACGCTGGCGACGCAGCAGACGGCTGCTGGCGGTGATGCCACAGATAATGTTGTCGGAGGAATGTGCGGCGCATGGACCACCCTATGCGCTTGCGAGCTGATACGATGGCCGTACCAGAGGGTCTGGAAGAGCATGATGTTAGATCTTCTGATGTTGGTGTTGCTTACGGTGGCATTTGCCGGTGCGGTCGGCTATGTCCGGGCTTGCTCTAGCCTGACCGGATCGATCGGCACACGCCTCGGATGAAATGCGATGACCTGGCAGGGCTGGCTGCAGATTGCGCTGTTTGCCGACGCTGATCACCGCGGCCGTGAAACCGCTCGGCGGGTATATCGCGCGCAGCCTCGAGGACTTGGACGCGCGCAGCGGGCACTGGCGCCAATCGAGAACGGCCTGTATCGCCTGGCCGGCGTTGACCCGGCCGAGGAGCAGAGCTGGGTCGGCTACGCATTTGCGATACTCTGCTTCAACGTTGTTGGCATTGTCGCACTCTATGCATTGCAGCGCGTGCAGAACGTCCTGCCGCTCAACCCGCAGCAATTCGATGCCGTCGCGCCCGACCTGGCACTGAACACGGCCGTGAGCTTCGCCACCAACACGAGTTGGCAGTCCTACGGCGGCGAGACCACGCTCAGCTATTTCTCGCAGATGGCGGGGATCACCGTCCAGTCGTTCCTCTCCGGCGCAACCGGCGTCGCCGTCGCGATTGCGCTGGTGCGCGGTTTCGCACGCCGCTCCGCACAGACGATCGGCAATTTCTGGGTCGATCTGACGCGGATCACACTCTATGTGCTGCTGCCGATCTGCGTCGTGGCCACGCTCTTCCTCGTCTGGCAGGGCGTACCGCAGACCCTCGGCGCCTATGTCAGCGCGACGACACTGGAAGGCGCCAATCAGGTTCTGGCCCGCGGGCCGGTGGCATCGCAAGATGGCGATCAAGCTGCTGAGTGGCGACGGCGGTGGCTTCTTCAATGCCAACTCGGCGCATCCGTTCGAAAACCCGACGGCGCTGACCGGCTATGCTCGAGATGCTGCTGATCTTCCTGATCGGGGTGGCTCTGACCAACACGTTCGGCCGGATGGTCGGCGACCAGCGCCAGGGCTGGGCGCTGTTCGCGGCCATGGCCTTGATGTTCCCTGCGGGCCTCGCGGTCATCTATGCCAGCGAGGCCGCGCCCAATGCGGCACTGTCGTCGTTCGGCCTCGACCAGACGGCCGAGCGCCTTGCAGGCCGGCGGCAACATGGAAGGCAAGGAAGTCCGCTTCGGCATCGGGCAATCCGCGCTGTTCGCGACGGTGACCACGGCCTCCTCGGACGGCGCGGTCAATGCCATGCATGACAGCTTCATGCCGCTCTCCGGCCTGGTGCTGATGGCCAACATGATGCTGGACGAGGTCATCGTCGGCGGACCTGGGTCGGGTCTGTTCGGGATATTGCTGTTCGCCATCGTCGCGGTGTTCGCGGCCGGGCTGATGATCGGGCGAACGCCGGAGTATCTCGGCAAGAAGATCGAAGGCAACGAGGTGAAGATGACCATGCTGGCGCTGCTGTGCGTGCCGGCATTCATCCTGGGTATGGCCGCGGTGGCCGCGGTGCTGCCTGCCGGGGTTGCGGGCCTGAACAATGCCGGGCCGCACGGCTTTTCCGAGTTGCTTTATGCCTACACCTCCGGCGCCGCTACCAACGGCAGCGCATTCGCCGGGCTGAGCGCCAAACGCCAGTTCTACAATCTGACGCTGGCGGCTGCGATGTTTGCCGGCCGCTTCATCGTCATCGTGCCGGTGCTTTGCATCGCCGGCACGCTGGCGGCGAAACGCATCGTGCCGGTATCGGCGGGGACGCTGCCGACATATGGCATGCAGTTCGTCGGCTTCTCGTCGGCACGGTCGTGATCGTGGGCGGGCTGACGTTCTTCCCGGCGCTCGCGCTCGGACCTGTCGCCGAGCACTTCGCCATGCAGGCCGGCCTGACTTATTGATCTGCTTGGAATCGAACAAATCAGCTGCGGCGCGTTTGGTTCCTCGTGTTGTCATCCCCGCTCATGTTGTCATCCCCGCGAAAGCGGGGACCCAGTTGCCGCATGGGTCCCCGCTTTCGCGGCAATGACGACAATAGCGGCAGGTCAGGTGGCAACAGACGCAGTCAATTCGGGGCAGATCCTTATTGATCTGGTGAGCGTCCGACCCAGATCCGCATCAGTGGCCCGGCCGAGCCGCTTACCGGATCGGCGGCCGGTGGCTTCACCGCTGCGATGTTGCGCACCACCTCGTCGTGCTCCGCCGCCTTGCCGCGACGCAGGTCGCGACGTTCGGTATTGTCCGGATAGGCGCCGACGATCAGCAGGTCGGCGGACTTGCCTTCGTTGCAGTGACCCACGCCAGCCGGCACCACCACGACATCGCCGGCCCGCACGGTCAGCACCTCGCCCGCCGGCCCGCCAAAACGCACCTGCGCCTCGCCGCTTGCAACGCCCAGCACCTCGTGCGCATCGCTGTGGAAGTGGTGGAACGGATGTACCTGGTCACGCCACGCGGCGGGCCAACGGTTCGCCGTGAAAATGCGTTCGATCGCCGCCGGATCAGCCGGCACCGCCTGGCGATACACCAGAAGCGGCAGATTTGAATTGGGGATCGCGCCATCGTCGGCGAAGGTGAAGGTCTGCGGTTCGGTCATTGCGTCCTCCCGGTTGCGGCCTCGCTGCGCCCGATAGAATACCGCGGGAAGCATGATGTCCATCGCTGCGACACACAGGCGATGCCGGCTGCCCGCCCTATCCTTCCGGTCCACGGGCCGAGCCGGTATCATCGGCTGAAGCAAAGCGAAACCGATCGCTGCCAATAGGGGCCGCCACACCATGTCACTCGCCCACGAAATCGCCGAACGGATCCACCGCCTGCGCTACGAGGACCTGACGCCCACAGCCCTGGACTGGACCCGCACCGCGTTCATCGACACGGTCGGCGTCACGCTCGCCGGCATGGTGGAGGACGGCCCGCGGATCCTGATGAAGGTGCCGGGCATCGCCATCGGCCGCCGGGCCCAGCCTGATCTTCGCCACCGACCGGCGCACCAGCGCGCTCGATGCGGCGCTGGTCAACGGCGTGGCCTCGCACGCGCTCGATTACGACGATGTATCCGGCACGCTCGGCGGCCATCCTTCCGTGACGGTGATCCCGGCGATGCTCGCGCTCGGCGAGCAGATCGGCTGCACCGGCCGCGATCTCGCGCTGGCCTATGTCGTCGGCTTCGAGACCGAGTGCCGCATCGCCCGCGGCGTGCATTTCCACCACTACGACAAGGGCTGGCATCCCACCGCGACGCTCGGCATCTTCGGCACGGTCGCCGCCGCCGCGCGGCTGCTGCGCCTGACGCCCGAGCAGACGGCGATGGCACTGGGCCTGGCCGCCTCGCTGGCATCGGGGCTGAAGGCGAATTTCGGCACCATGACCAAGCCGCTGCATGTCGGGCACACCGCCCGCAACGGGCTGTTCGCCGCGCTGATGGTGCAGCAGGGCTTCACCGCCAATCCGGCCGCGCTGGAGGCCAGGCAAGGCTTCCTGGACGTGTTCAACGGTCCCGGCACCTACGATACCGACCGCATCCTGGCGGACTGGTACGCGCCGCTGGAGGTGGAAGGCGGTGGCGAGCCCGGGCTGAAGCCGTATCCCTGCTGCGGCAGCACGCATGCCTCGATCAACCGCATGATCCATCTCGCCCGCACCCACGACCTGACGCCGGAGCGCGTGGCGAAGATCGAGATCATGCCGCATGCCCGCCGCCTGCCGCACACCGACAACCCCGACCCGCGCACGCCGCTTGGAGCGAAATTCAGCATCCAGTACGCGGTGGCGCGCGCGCTGGCCGATCGCGCGGTGCGGCTCGAGCATTTCGAGGGCGAGGCGCATTTCGACCCGGTGGTGCGCGACCTGATGGCGCGCACCGAGGCGCGGCAGCATCCCGACATGCCGGACGCCTCGCCGCTGCAATGGGGCGCCGAGGTGGTCGTCACGACGCGCGACGGGCAGCGCCTGGCGTCGCGGCTGGACGATTTCGAGCGCCGCGGCCCCGGGGGCGTGCCGATGAGCACCGAGGAGCTATGGGAGAAGTTCGAGGATTGCGCGAAACGCGCCCTGCCGCGCGGCAATATCGCGCCGCTGTTCGACCTGCTGGGCAATATCGAGGCGCTGGGGAGCATCGCTGAACTGACCATGCTGCTGGAGCGGCGCGCTGACGAAAGGCCCGCCGCTGCGGCGGCGCGGCCGGCGGAGATGCTGGAGACCGAAACGGCCACCGGGTGGGTTCCCTGACATCAGCGCGAGGAAGGATCGTCGCCGATGAGTGCTGACAAACGCCTGGCCGATCTCGGCCTGACCTTGCCGCCGCCGCCGAAGCCGATCGGCAACTACGTGCCGTTCCGGCTCGCCGGCAATCTGCTGTTCCTGTCCGGCGTCGGGCCGCGCCGCGCGGACGAGACGATGATCACCGGCAAGGTCGGCGCCGATCTCACGGTGGAGCAGGGCTATGAGGCGGCGAAGCTGTGCGGGCTCAATCTGCTGGTCAACATGATCGCCGCGGTTGGCACGCTGGAGCGTGTGGATACCGTGCTGAAGGTGCTTGGCATGGTGAATGCCGTCCCGACCTTCACCGACCATCCGAAGGTGATCGACGGCTGCACCGACCTGTTTGTCCAGGTGCTGGGAGAAGGCGGCCGGCCGGCCCGTTCGGCGGTCGGCATGGGCAGCCTGCCACGCAATATCTCGGTCGAAGTGGAAGCGATCGTTCTTGGTGAGGGGCACTTAACCCGGCTTTAACCGGAGCGGGCGCACAATCAGCCGATTCAGAGGACCAGAACGTCATGCGGTTCATTCCTCCATGCCCAACGATCTTGCCATCCAACCTCTCACTGCGGTGCGCACCGGCGCCGAAATCATCGGTGAGGCGAAGGCGGCGAGCCAACCGCCGCCGCAGCCGGAGCCTGCAGCCAACCGTTCGCCGATCCCCAATCCAAGTCTGCGGCTCGATCCGGCCCTCGGCATCGTTGTGCTCGAGTTCCGCAGCGACAGCCGGCGCAGTCACCACATCGATCCCGAGCCAGCGTCAGCTTCAGGCCTACCAGAAATGGGACGCGACCCATTTCGGTCCGACGCCCTCCGGCGTAAGCGAGACGAGCGCGCAGCAGCCGGCAACACCGGCGCGCGTAGCCAAGCAAGCATCTGCCAAGTAGCTGGCGCCCGTTCACGTCGGCGCTTGGGCGCCTCACGGGCCACCTCAAGTAAGGCCAGGGTGAAGTCTTCATTCAGGAACTCGGACAAAAATAACGTGGTGTCTGAGAACCCGTAGTTCTGTTGGAGTGGAAGGCCGGAAACGGGCGCATTCTGCGGTCATCAATCATTTGTTCATCTCCCGCGGCTAAGCCAGAATTAATCAAGCTGGCAACTTTCAGGACGAAGTGCGGCCGTGGAAGAGGCAATTCGCCTCGCCGTCTAAGCTCGCGAAGGGGGTTTTCAGTGGAGACGGTCGCCCGGCCAAGTGGACGTCGTATTTCTTGTTGGCCAAGTTGCGACGCTCAATTCAGGAGCATCATTTGGGTCCAATCAAAGTCGTCATTATTGGTGCCAAGAATCTCGAAACGGCACGGATGATGTCGGCCATCAACGATGCGGAGGCTACTGAGACCGGGATTCGCCACGTGTTCCATGGATTTATTGACAACGATCCGCGCAGGCAGGGAACTGTGTTCTGCGGCCTGCCCGTGTTTGGCGGGCTTCAGGTGCTGGACATGCTGATCGAACAGGGATGCATGTTCGTGAACACCATCACGGGATCCACCCTGGCCCGCTATGAGACCTCACGAGAGGTGCATGCTCACGGCGGCAGGTTCGTCAACTTCATCCATCCCACCGCCGGCCGGCCAGAGCGGATCGGCACCGGCAACTATATTCAGGAACATGTCTTGATGCAGGCCGGCGTCAGCATCGGGGACAACTCGTCCATCCATTTTGCCGCGGTCATTTCACATAAATCACGAATTGGCAGCAGCACATTCGTGGCGCACCGGGTCAGCATATCGGGTGAAGTCGTCATTGGGGATGGCGTATTCATCGGCACGAACGCAACACTTTTACCCCGGATCTCCATTGGCAACTGGGCGACGATTGGCGCCGGAGCAGTAGTTCTGAAGGATGTGCCCCCATACGCCGTTGTGGTGGGCAATCCGGCCAAGGTGCTGCGGATCAACGAGGTGCGGTATGCCGACGGAGCGTTACCATGACGGCAATGGATCACGGACCTTGCCAGGCATCGTGGTAGCGAGATCCGGGCGACGTTGCCTCTCTGCGCACAGCCGCAACCGCCAGCAACTCATCGTGGAAACCGCATTCCGGCAACAGGGCCTGCGCGCCGAGCAGCGCATCGGTGAGCGTGCGCGCCAGCCAGCCTGCCTCCATCGGTTCGGAGAGGCGAGCACCTCCAGTAGCCCCGGTAACGCGGCACGCAGCGACGCCGCCTCCTGCTGCATGCACGGCAGCCAGCGGGCCCGGAAAATCTCCGGCACCGCCCTCATCAGCTCGAGCGCTGCGACAACGGCAACCGCACCGCCGCGAACAACTCCATATGTGTGTAGGCGTTGGTGATCAGCGGTGTGCGCCAGCGTTGTTCGCCTAGTACATCGTCGAGCGGTACACCGCGGTTGCCCTGCTCGGTAGACGAGCGCGCAAGCTTCAACACAGGCTTGCCGCCGCCACGCCGCCAGAACAGCGGCGCAGCGACATGGCGAATCTCGCCGTAAAGCGCCAATTCCGCAAGCATGGAGTGATCGGTGCCGGCGCGATAGCGAAATCATCGACCTCTGGTCCACCGCATCGCGCCGATATACCCCCCAGAAGCTCGGTGCGCTGGTGTAGTGCCGCATGACGTGTTTTGCCCGCTCCACCGGGTCGGGGCCAGTCGCGTCCAGGCAGTGCTCGGGCGGATAGTAATATCTGACCTCGTCTGCTCCGGTAAAGACCAAACCTGCAGCATGGCACATTGCGCGGCCAGGATGCAGCAGCAGCACGCCCATCAGCCGCTCGATGTAATCGGGCGCAATCAGATCGTCGACCTGTCTTCAGCATAACATAGTCCGCGTCGCCGAACCAAAAGGCACGTTGAATATTTATTCCGTCTCCGGTATTGCACCGATTGCGCCTGACACCAATTGCTGGATGGTCGGCTGCGTAGTTCTGCAACACCTCGAATGTGCCGTCAGTCGACGCGTTGTCGATCACAGTCAGCGACACGGCGGGCCAGGTCTGATGCAGCACGCTTTCGATCGCCACGCCGACCGTAGACACACTATTATAGACAATCATATTGACATTGACCCTCGGCAGGCTGGCCATCGTCAGTCCTCCTGCTTCCGTCGCAGGTATCCGTCCGGCGCGACAGACACGAGCAGCTTATGGTTGATCGAGACATCGACCTCGAACTCCGGATGGTTTCGGAGAAACGCCAGGACTGCCGTCTTCGGACTGTTGCCCTTGTCCCAGGGGCGATTGGGAAAGGAGCCGGCCGGCATGCCCTCGATAGCCGTATCAAATACGACGCAATAACTGCCGGATGTCACCAGCGGGCGCGTAGGCCTCTAGCTCCGCAAGCACATGATCGTGCGTATGGTTCGAATCGAGGCAGACCAGCACCCTCGCCGTTCGCGAGAGGCAGGCCACCCTATCCTCGACCTGCCGCACGATGTCGGGCTCGACGCTGGATCCCTGGATGAGGTCGATCCGGCTAGCTAACGGGTGCCCCTCGATCGCTGCACGATTGTGGGCTCGAATATCGATGTCGACGCCGATGACCCGCCGGCTCGGCCGGCACGGATCAACTCCCTGACCGGCAGTCGCGGCATCGCAGTAATCGAGCAGTGTCAAGCATCGCCGCGCTCAGGATGAGCGAACCGCCGCGGGCGATGCCGGTCTCTATTATGACGTCCGGTCGGGTCGACCAGATCAATTCCTGCATCATGACGATGTCGTGGGGATACTGGATGATCGGCAGGCCGAGGAACCTGAAATGGTATGAATACTTGTGCCGCGTCGTCTTGACCAGCCAGTCGGCGCTCCGCGTTGCGAGTTCGGCATCGGCACCCTGGGCCGCGATCTCAGCGCTGCATTCGCTCTCGAATTGCATGTCCATTGTCAACTCACACTGTCCATGGCACGCCTCCGCACGACGCTCACCGCGAAACTCGCAGCAGGACATCAACCACGCGGCTGAGGTCGTCGTCCGTCATGTCGTGATAGCTGGGCAGGTTGATCGCGCGTTCGGGCAGATCGTAGGCGTTGATATTGTCCAATACGGGCTGAAAGCAGGGCAGCGAGCTCAGTGGCCAGAAGAACACGCGCGCGTCGATGTTCTCCGCGGCGAACGCCGCCAGCAGCATGTCCCGGGTGACGCCGGTTTCCTGCTGGAACACCGCGGTTGGCATCCAGAAGCCATTGCGGCTGCCCGCCGGTTCAGGGTTGAGCAAGATGCCCGGGTGCCCTGCGAGCCTTGCCTGATACCGTGCGAATATCTCCCGCTTGCGTCCCAGCAACTCGTCGATCCGTTGCATCTGGCCGACGCCGATCGCCGCCTGCACGTTGGACATTTTGTATTTGAAGCCAATGGTACTGGGCCAGAATTGTCGGGTCTGACCGCGCGCTCGCCCGTGGTAGGACAGCGACAGCACCTTCTCGTAGAGAGCCTCGTCGCTCGTCACGAACATGCCGCCCTCGCCGGTCGCGACTGTCTTGCTGCCGTGGAATGAGAAGAACTCCGAATTGACCGATCGCGCCGGCCTTACGGTCAAGCCAGGCCGACCCGAGCGCCTCGGCGGCGTCCTCAACAACGGCGATGGCGTGGCGCGCGCCGATCGCCAGCAGGGCAGACATGTCGCACATGTTGCCATAGAGGTGCACGGCCAGGATCAACCGCGTGCGCGGCGTGATGGCGGCCTCCACGCAGGCTGGGTCGATGCACCACGTATCGGGCCTGACATCGACGAAGACCGGTGTCGCGCCGAGATAGGTGACGGGTGCCGCCGACGCAATCCAGTTCGTGTCAGCGATGATGACCTCGTCCCCGGGTCCGAGGCCGAGCGCGGCCAGCCCCATGTGCAGGGCGCCGGTGCAGCTTGACGTCGCGATTGCATAGGGCACGCGGAGATGCTCGGCGAAGGCTGCCTCGAAGCGATCGACGTAGTCGTAGCACTGCTCTCCCCAGCCGTTCATCGCGGCATCGGTGGCACAGGACACCTCGAGCGGGGTGATCGAAGGTTTCGTGTAGAGGATACGCGACTTCTTGCGCTGTCCGGCCTCTCGGAAGCGATGCTCGGGCGGCTTGCGGCCGCGGTCCCCGTTGTGGACCATGATGTCGATGCCATAGCCTGGCTGCGCGGGCATCCTGCCCTCCTCTCGATACACGGAGCATCAGCCCCTGCCGCACCAGTCCCGCCAGGCGAAGCGCAGCGCCGCACCGAGGTTGCGGCCGAAGCGCGGCGCGTCGCACAGCGGGCTTGCCTTGACCCGCGCGCGCAGCCCGGACCGCAGCGCGGCAAGCGCCGCGGATGTCGGACGCCTTCGCCACCGCGAGCTCGACATAGGCCGCGACATCCGGCGCCACCCAGTCGGCGAGGCCGGCGTTGCTCAGATGGCTCATCGAGTGGCGCGAGGCGAAGATCTCGCCGGGCACGGTCACCGTCGGCACGCCCATCCACAGCGCCTCGCAGGTGGTCAGGCCGCCGGAATAGGGAAACGGGTCCAGCACGATATCGATGTCGTTGTATTCGCCGATGAAAGCCCGATGCCCCGATGGGCCGCGCAAGCTCGATCCGCTCCGGCGCGAATGCCATGCGCGGCGAACACGGCGCGCACCCGCTCCGCGGTCGGTGCATCGGAGAACTGATGGGTCTTCAGCACCAGTGCGCGCATCCGGCACGCGATGCAGGATCGCTGCACCAGGTGGCGATGACACGCGGCGTGATCTTGGCCAGGTTGTTGAAGCAGCCGAATGTGATGTGTCCGTTGGTCAGCGCCGGCAGCGGCACGACATCCGGCGCATAGGGCGGCGGGCTGTAGCACACATAGCCGTCCGGCAGACGCAGCGGCCGTTCGGAATAGACGTGCTCCAGCTCGGGCGGCGTCTCCCAGCGATCGGTGATGATCCAGTCCATCTCCGCCAGACCGGAGCTGTGGTTCTGCATGCCGACCCATTTCATCTGCACCGGCGCCAGCCGATAGGCGCAGGCGGGCATGCGCGCCGCCGTCGCCGTAGCCGCCGAGGTCGATCAGAATGTCGATGCCGAGTTCGCGCGCCTTCATGGCCAGCGCCTTGTCGTTCAGCGCATCGACATCGTGCCACTCGCGTGCGAGGGCGCGGAAGCGGCGCGCCATCCAGTCATGCGCAGCCGTTCTGCGCCAGGCAGACGACGGCGAACGCGGCGGGATCCAGCGTCTCGAGGCCGGCGACGGTCAGCCAGCCGACCGGATGCGTCCTGAACGAGCCCGACAGCAGGCCGATGACGAGCGGCGATCGGGATCACGCGTGTTGGCGAACGGGGGCAGGCTCTCGCGCGGCAGCCGGTCGGAGCAGTCCCTGAGCGCTGCCAGCAGCTCCGTGCCGGTGATGCCGTCGCGATACGGCAGCGTGTTGCACAAGGCGCGCCGCGGCCACGCCGCATCGGGAGCAAGCGCGATGGCGCGGTGGGCCAGTTCCACCGCCTCGTCCTGCAGCCCGAGGCAGATGGTGGCGTTGGCCAGGTTGCACAGTTCATTCACCTGCTCGCCGTTGCGCTCGATCGATGCCAGCAGTTCGGTCCGCGCCTCGGCGTGGCGGTGCATGCGGAACAGCACGGTGGCGTGCGCGTTGCGAAGCTGTTGGTTGTCAGGATCGAGCTCGCTGGCATGGCGCAGCACGGCCTCGGCCTCGCGCAGCCGGTCGGAATGGACCAGCAGCCTCGCCGAGAAGTGCCGCCGGCAGCGGCGCGTCGGGCGCCAAGTGCCGTCGCCGCCTCCAGCGCATCGATCGCTTCGGGCCGGCGGCCAAGCCGTTCCAGCAGGACGCCGCGCGCCGCCGGCAGCACCGGGTTCAGCGGATCGTCATCGCCTGCGACATCGAGCCATGCCAGCAGCGTCTCCTCGCGAGCCGGCCGCGCATGCGGCGTCGACCCGATGCAGTGCGTATTCCAGTGTCTGTGGCGACAGACGCTGCGCCTCGGCAAACGCCGATTCCGCGAGCGGCTTGTCGCCGGTCAGCATCAGCGCGAGGCCCAAGGTGTCCCACGCCTCGGCCCGGCTCGGGCGCGATGCCACAGCAGCGCAACAGCAGATCGCGTGCAGTCTCGCCCTCGCCGCGCATGATCAACAGGCCGGCCAGCCCGAGCAGCGCCGCCTCGCGCCGCGGGTTGATCTCCAGGACCCGGGCCATAGGCTTGTTCGGCTCATGCCGACCTGCCCGCGGCGCGCAGGGCTTCGCCAGTCGCAACGGCGGTTCGTCCCAGTCCGGCAGCCGCCGTTCCAGCGCTTCCATCAGCCGCACGGCGCGCGCCGGGTCGCCGGCCTGCTGTTCGGCGAGCGCCAGGTTCAGCAGGGTCGGCGGGCGCAGTGTCGCCAAGTGCGACAGCCATTCGCAGGGCCGTCAGCGCCTCGGCTGGCCGGTCGTTGGCGAGCTGCACCATGCCGCGTGCGGCGAGCTGCGCGGGATCGACCTCGTCCGGCGACGGTCGCATCGCCCAGCAAGGCAAGCGCGCCGGCCGGATCGCCGTCGTGCAGCAGTTCCAGCGCCGCCTCAGTCGTCATGCCGCTCGCGCTCCAGCACGGCGAAGATGCCGGCGACCGGCGCATCTGCCTCGTAGCGCACCGCCTGGCGTTCCAGGGTCCGGATGGCGAAGCCGCGGCCTCGCGCGACCGTCGTGGCGACATAGGCCATGTGTGCGCGTAGCGGCCCATGCCGCTGCAGCGCCCAGTCGCCGTTGCCGTGTATCATGCCGTCGTGGTCCGGCAGCAATTCCTCGACCGAGAAGATAAACCAGCCGCCTGGCTCGAGCCGCGCATGGACCGCAGCCAGCACCTCCTGCAGCGCGCCGAAGTAGAACAGCACGTCGGCCGCCAGGATGAGCTGCCAACGTGTCGCATCGTCGGCCAGCAACTGCATCAGATCGGCCTCGCGCAGTTCGGCATAGAGCTGCTTCGCCGCGGCCTGGGCCAACATGCGCGGTGACACATCGACGCCGACCAGCGGGCCGATCGGCAGGTCGGACAGCACGACCGCCACGAGGCCGGTGCCGCAGCCGAGATCGAGTGCCGGGCCGAGACGCTCGCCGGCTGCGATCGCCGGATGCTGTGCAGAAGCGCGGCACGGATCAGGCCCGGGACGCGATAGCCAAGCGAGACCAGATGCGGCTCGAAGCGATCGGCATAGCCGTCGAACACGGCGCGGAGATACTCGACAGGTGCGCGCGTCGGCTCCGGCAGGGTGCCCGAGGCAGCGACGAGGTGCCGCACATAGGCGATCGTCCGGACCAAGCTTCAGTGCCTCGGCATAGGCGTCGGCGGCCTCCGCATGGCGGCCGAGACTGGACAGTGCATGGCCCATCAGGCCGAACAGGCATGCGTCCGTGACGCCGGCGACGCGAGCCTCCTCGGCGAGCCGCAAGGCGGTGGTGAAGTCGCGCCGACGAATCGACAGCAGGGTGGCGGCATTGCGCAGTTCGACCTGCGCCGGGTGCTGCTGCGATGCCGGCGATGAGCGTGGCCAGCGCCGCGTCGGCGTCGCCGGCCGCATCCAGCGCCGCGGCGAGGCCTTCGCGATAGGTGGGATTGCCCGGGTCGATCGCGACCGCCTCGCCGAGGCAGGCGACGGCGTCCGCCGGGCGCTTGAGCTCCAGCATCAGGATGCCGAGCAGCGCCTTGGCCGCGGGATCGTCGTTGTCGAGAATGACCGCCTCCGCTGCGTCCGCGGCCGCGCCCTCGCTGTCATCCATCTGCAGGCGGAGTTCGGCTCGGCACTTGCGCAGGCCGGCATGATCCGGGCGACTGCGCGACCGCCTCATCCAGCTCCGCGAGCGCCAGGTCGAGCCGACCTTCGCGCAGGGCCAGCCGTGCGGCAAGCTCCGCGAGGCCGCGGCGAAGGCGGCGCAAGGCGGCGCACGGCGGCCAGCAGCGGCCGGGCCGCGCCGAGGCGGCCGGCATCGATCAGCGCCGCGATGCGCGCTGTCAGTGCGTCGGTATCGGCGGTGGTTTGCAGGTTCTCCATGTAGGCTCCTTTTGAGCCGGTGATCTCGGTGCGATGGATCAGACTGACGAGACGCTCGGGTCCGGTGCGACTTCAGACGACCAGCCGCGGCTCTGCACCGCGAGCGTCGTGATGTCCGGCTGTCGTGCTCGTGCTGGCGGCGCTGTTCTTGCGGCCATCAGATAGCGCTGGACGAAGCTCTCGACGAATTTCGGGTCCTTGAATTTGGTGATGTCGAGCCGCGTAGCTGATCGCCTTCTCCTGCGCCTCCAACGGCTGGAAGGCGATCTCGCAGGGGAATGCCGAGTGCAGTGGTGACCACGTCGCGCATCACCGGGTCGCCCAGGATCTGGTCGACCGACGTGATGGTCGAAGCTTCACTGCGAAATGTCAGGGCGTTCGACAGGCCAGGCGTGGCGGCATCGAGCGACTGGCGCCATGTCACCTCGGCGTAGGCATTGGCGATCGTACTGATCACCTTTGGGTCCTGGATCACCTTGAGACCCTTGTTGGCGAAGTCGTAGGTCTGAACAACCGGCTTCCAGCGCTTATCGGTGAGCTTATTGGCCAGCGACTTCGGGTCGTTCAGGTTCGACTGCAGCGTCTTCTGCGCCAGAGCAGTGTAAGGAATCTGATCGGCTAGCCCGTTCGCCGTCAGAAGCACCTGCATCACCGCCGGGTTCGCCAGCAACTGCTGCACCGTCTTGGCGCTGCTGACACCCGCCGTGAACGCATCTACGGCTCGTTTCACTGCGGGCTGCGCCGCAGTCATCTTGATATCCTGCGTCTGCGTTCTGCTCGGCCGATGCGAGTGCCGTAACCGGGTTCTGGCCGAACGAATTCGCCGATCTGCCCATCCTGTCCGTACAGCGTGGCCAGCAGGCTTCCGGCGCCAGTGCTGCCCGTGGTAGTGCCATATAGGCTCGTCAGAAAGCTCGTTGTTATGCCCACGGCAGCCTCGTGCGCGGTTGGTCGGCTCAGCCCTGACCGGACAGGCCGGCAGCGATGTTCTCGTTGATGGCGATCAGGAAATTGAAGTCCGGCGCCTCGCGATCCATCTCGCGCTGCACGGTCAGTCCGACCGAGACGATCGAGGCGCGCAGCTCCTCTGGCAACGCGTTCAGCGGATCACGCATGAGGTCCGAGACCGTCATCCAGAGGCGGCGATTGTCGGCGATGGCGCGGACGCGCGGCAGCGTGCCCGGAATCCCGTGCCGCCCGCAAACTGCCGGTGGCGCGAAGGAATACATCGGCCTCCTGCATCGCGTTGGCTGCGGTGCGTGGCGGCGACGTTATAGGCGCGAGCCGCCGTTGTCATGTCTGGCATGGCTGTCTGTGGTCCCATAGGTGTGGCGTGGAAGGCGAAGCCGCCGGGTCGGCGGTTCCCGACGTGCGACCCATGACGGCATCCTCGTGACGGATGATCCGCCGTGTGAGCTTGAGCGCCTGGTAGCAATCATCGGCCTCGGCCGCGACCAAAGTGCGATCAAGGATTTCGCAGGCGAGCGCGGATGTGGTCGCCTTCTTGAAGGCGGCGATAAGTTCACGGGCGGCTGCCAAGCCTCCCGAGCGTTCGTCCTCGGCTCCAATATAGGCTGACTGCAGCGCGAAGTAGATGCGCCGCGCCGGGGTGTCCGCCTGATCGGGTGGCATGATCTGCTTGCCGAACAGGAACCGCGCCATCGCTGTCAATTCGATCCGCGACTTGGTGCGGAAACGGATCGGTGCGCCGTTGACGATCATGACTTCGCCCGGGCGCAACTCCAAGACAAGATTAGACATGCGGCACTTCCTGGATCGCCTTGCGCCGATTGGGGTCGCTTGCGTCCGATGACAGCGTTGCCGAACCCGGGCCGGTCTCCGATCGGAACCGAACTCCGGGCGACCCTTCCAGGCCGCCCGGAGCGATGTGCGTTCAGGCGGTTACTTGAACAGGCTGAGCAGCGTCTGTGGCGCCTGGTTCGCCAGCGACAGGGCTTGCGTGCCCAATTGCTGGCGGATCTGCAGCGCCTGCAGCTGTGCCAACTCCTTGGCCAGATCGGCGTCCACCAACGAGCCAAGACCGGTGTTCATCGAATCGATCTTGTCGTTGTTGTAACTTATCTGGTTGGTTACGTAGTTCACTTCCGAGCCGACCGTGTTCAGGGCCGTTCCGACAGCGTCCGCCTGCGTGAGGAATGTGCCGCCCGCTCTTGATGACGGCGGCGACCGACCCCGCCAAGGTGGCCCCGGTTTCAGCGAGGACAGTGCCGTTAGTTATGCCGTGGTAGATTGTCGACATGTCAGCCGTGGCAAGGGCGTACGTCGCGCCGTTCTCGTTGCGCACCGTGGTCACCGTGCCGAACGTACCGCTTGATCCGGCAATGTTGCCGATCAGCGTTTTGCCGCTATAGGCCGAGTCCTGAATGAACGTCTTCACGTTTGCCAGCAGGGACTTATACTGCTTAATGTATGACTGCTGCTGCGAAGCGGAATTGCCGCCGTTCGAAAGATTCACCAGCACATCACGCATGCTGGCCATTGTATTGGAAATGTTGGTCAGGCCTGACTGGGTGGTGGACAGCAGTCCCTGCACGGTGCCGAGCTGCTGGTCCGCGGTGGTCAGCGCGCCGATTGTGGAACGCACCGACTGCGCGACGGCAAAGGCCGCCCCATCGTCAGTGGCATCGGCGACGCGGGAACCGGTCGAGATCTGCTTTTGGGTCGCCGCGAGGTCCGCGTTCGTCTTGTTGAGCGACTGGAGCGCGATCATCGCGCCGACGTTGGTGTTAACCGAATTGAGGGACATGGTGTCTTACCCTATCTTATTCAAAGTGTTACACATGCCCCGCCTTTTGCGGGTATGGGGACATCCTGATCCCCCTGAGTTAACGGCCGATGAAGCCGAAACGGATTTCACCGTCAGGTCGGCAGGAACTTGACGAGCGACAGGCTGCTCATCGTCGCGATAAGCTGGTACGAGGCCTGCATCTGCGTCTGCACGAGCGAAAGCTGCGACAGGGTCGTCGCCATATCGACGTCTTCCGCCGATGACACCTGCCCGGTCAGCGCGGTCTGGGTATCCGCCAGGGTGCTCTGGGTGGCGGTCAGCGATGACTGCACGTTGCCCAGGACGCCAACGTCCTGAGCCATGGCGGTGATTGCCCCGCTCATGCTTGTACGGGTGTTCTGCACGAGGTCCTGGAAGCCTGCGACATTCGTCTGTGAACTGCTGAGCGAACCGATGGTGGCCAGCGCTCGCAATACGTCGCGCATGTAGGAGCCGGTGGTGGTGGCCAGTTTACGGTGTCTGGCTGGGGCTGCGATATCAGTCCGTTGTGGCTGGCCGGCAGGCCGATCGTCTCCGCGCTGTTCTGGCCCACCTGCACGGTTGGCAAGGCAGGCGGATCTGTGGCGGACAGGTAGGTGGAGAAGGGCGAGGCCGGACTGCCGAATACGGCATCGGCAAGCGTGTTCTGGGCGACCGTTGCCGCTGAATCAGGGTTGCCCAGCCTGCCAACGTCCGACTTTATCTGGCCGAAGAACGTGTTGGCGGTCCCATCAGCGATGTTGTCCGGATCGGGCACCGGCGGATTGGCCGTGTCCTGCCCGGCGAACACGTAGACCCCGCCGTTCTGCGTATCGAGCTGGCTCGCCACCTGCGACAGCGCGTCGCGCGCCGAGGCCGCGATGCTGTCTACTGCGCTGGCGTTGACGCCGTCCATGTTGTTGAGCTGGGCGTAGAAGTTTGCCGCGATTGACTGGATGTTGGTCATCGCCGTCTGTGTCACCGCCATCCGCCCGGTGCCGGCATCCACGTTGTTCTGCCAGGTCCGCAGGTTGGCCACCTGCGGCCGGAGGTTGAGCGAATCGAAGCGCCGGCGCCCAGTCCGGCATAGGTGTTGCCGATCAGGCCAGTGCTCACCTGATTGGTCAGCGTGTTGAGTTTCTGCTTCACCGACGATGCATTGGCGATCAGGCTGCCCAGCATGCCGTAGTCGGCCGGGCCAACGGCGATGCTCATGGCTGCCTCCTCACTGCACCGTGCTCAGCAGCTGCGCCCACATCGCCTGCACGGCGGCAATGACCTTGGCGTTGGCGCCATAGGCGTTCTGCAACTGGATCATGGTGGACATCTCGGTATCCATGTTCACACCGCTCTGCGCCGACAGTTTGGTGGACAGCGTGGTCTGCACCGCCTGCTCGGTGCCGAGCTGGCTGGTGGTGCCCGCGCTGTCCTGCGCCTGGGCGCCAAGCATCGTGGCGGCAAGCTGACCCAGCGTGGCCGGCGCGACATAGGGTGCATTCAGGTTGCCCGCCGCACCCAGACCCGAGACCTGGGACACCAGCGTTGGCACCGCACCCAGCGCATTCTTCAGCACCGCGTTGATAATGCCGGTGAATCCGGCCAGCCCGGTCGCCGGTGCTGCCGTTCCGTCGCGCACCAGTGATGGATCGGCCTGCACGTCCGGATTGACCTGAATGGTTGCGGCAAAGCCGACGTAATCGGCCTGCCATGGGAGCGGCGGCGCCGAAGGCGCTGGCACGTTCTTCGCCGGATCCGTGAACAGCGCGAGCCCCACCGCCGGCGCATCGAACCGGCTTGCCAGGTTCTGTGCCAGCTCGTCGAGCTCCGCCTGATCGGTCGGCATCGTCGTGTCGCGCAGCGTTACGTTGGCGCCGATCTGCCCGCCCTGCATCTGGGTGGTGACATCGGCGCCCCGAAGCATGATCGCCGGCGCAGCACTTCCCGGCTGCATGTTGGCGTCACCAATGCCGAAGGGGCTGGCGCCGCGGGTCGGCAGCGTCAGGCCGGATTGCGTGATGAGCAGCAGATCGCCGTTCGGCTGTTCCATCGCCTTCACCTTGAGCAACTGCGACAGCGAAGCCACCGCGGAGTCGCGCTGGTTCTCCAGGTCCGCAGTGCTCTGGCCGCCGGCCTTCAGCGCGACGATCTTGTCGCTGATGCCGCCGATCGTGCTCAGCGTGGCATTCAGCGTGGTCACTTCGGCGACAATGGAGTCCTGTGCCGTCTGGCGCTGCGACGTGTAGGCGGCGCTGAGCGCGTTGATGCCCTGCGCCACGTTGGTTGCGGCCGATACCACCTGGCTCTGCTGCGTCTGATTGTCGGGACCGTTCAGCAACGTCGAGAACTGGTCCTGCAGATTGCCGATCAGGCTGGCTATGTCGCCACCCTGGCCGGGCGTGCCCTGCACCGCGTCGATCGCCTGCAAGGCGTTCTGCCGCGTCTCCAGGCCCGCGACCGTTGCGTTCTGGCTGAACACCTCGGCCTGCAGCGCTGTGTCGATGGTCCGGATGGCCGGGCCGCTCCGCACGCCCAGCCCCTCGCCGTCGGCGGTGACGCTTTGCTGCGTGCTGACTTCGGCCGCGTACCCGGCGTGCTGGCGTTCGCCACGTTCTGCGACACCAGAGCCATCTGGCGGTTGATATTGGCCAGACCCCCGGTCGCGATCGACAATGCGCGGTCGATGTTCACGTCTCAGACCCTAATCGGCGCACCTTAACGCTTCATGTCGATCGTCTGCTGCAGCATGTCGTCGGCGGTGGTCACCATTTTGGTGTTCGCAGAGTAGGCCCGCTGCGCGACGATCAGCTTCGAGAACTCGGTGGCGATATCGACGTTGGAGCTCTCGATCGACTCCACGACAAGGTTGCCGGCGCCGTTGGTGCTTGCCTGCTCGGCGAGCGGCGTGCCGGACTCGGTCGTCGCGGTGAACGCCTGACCATCCTGGCGCTGCAACTGGTCCGGATTGTTGAACGTGATCAGCGGCACCTGCGCGATCAATGCGGCTCTGGCCGTTGTCGTAGTTGACCATGATGTCGCCGTTGGCCTGGGTGCTGACGCTCGAATAGCTGCCCGGCGGCACGCCATTCTGGGTCAGTCCGCGCAAACTGTATTGCGTGCCGGCATATTGCGTTACGCCGTCGGACCCGCCGTAGGCCCCGAGGTTCAATTGGATGGTCTGCTGGGTGCCCGAGCCGAAATCGGCCGTGAAGCTCAGCCATGCCGGCTGAGCGAGTGTATTGAGCGGCACGGGCAAACGGTTGCGGCGAAACGCCGGCGACGGAGAGCCGGCGGTGACGCCGGACGGATGCTGCTGTGCCGGCATCCGCAACAGCACTCACCGTGCCCGCCGGCACGAAAAAACAGGGCACTAGAAAACCGCGCGAACGTGACATTGGCGATGTGGAACGTGACAGCGAGAAGAACGGTGTGAGCGCCTTGGGATTGGAGCTGGCACTGAGCCTGGGAACCTATGAGAGAGCCTGGACAGGGCTCCGCAAGCTGCGCGGAACGATGGACAGGGTTGGTCGGGATGGCGGCACTGGAGGTGAAGAAGTAGATGAGAAGTATGTCGCCGGCACTGGAGGTGGGAGTGAGGGGGCGAGAGACCGAGCGAGAGCTATCGTGGCGGTAGCGGCGGAAAAGAGCGGGCGCGGCACTGGCCGCATCCGACGCGACGCATCAGGATGTGACGGGAGGCAGCGTCATTGCCTGCGTCAAGCAGACCGTGGCACCCGCCGGCGTGGACACGCCGACGGGTGACATTGGCGATGCCGGCACTGGCGAAGGCTGGCTAGCGGGAGGATGGACGGTCGGTACACGGATGTCCACTTGCCACTGGTTGGCAACCGTTGTTTGTGACCAGTTGAGGGTTATAGTGTGCACCGTGCCCAACGAATCATAAACATCGATATCAGATGAAAGCGGCGATGTGGCCGTCGCCGTGCCGGCAATCGGCGTGGCGGGCAGGTTCGCCGCCAATGTCACCGCGGTGGTGGGCTGCGGATTGAATACGGTCTGGGTCACCTGGATCGGCGCAAGTGAGTTCTGATTGATGACGCCGGAAACCGGATCGGCAGGCCAGCCGTTGAGCGCCTCGTTGGCACTGTTCACCAGATAGCCAGTCTTGTCCATCTGGAAGTCGCCTGCGCGGGTGTAGAACTGCTGCGGACTGAACGTGGGAAGGTTGTTCGCCTCGCCGGTCTTCTGCGACACCGCGAAGAATCCCTGCCCGGCAATCGCGAGTCCCAACGGGTTGTCGGATTGCGTGATCGTGCCTTGCACGTTGTTGACGTAGTCGGGTCGCGCGACAACAGAGCCAGGATCGTTGACCGTCCCGTTGCTCGTGGTCAGGTAATCAACGAAACTCGTATCCACGCGCTTGTAGCCGACGGTCTGGGCGTTGGCGACGTTGTCGCTGATATTGCCGAAGGCGTTGGACTGCGCTGCCAGTCCGCTGATTGCGGTGTTCATCGCGCCGAACAAGGACATTGGATAGCTCCTGCGAAGGCTGTGGCGGTGGTTCGCCCGCATACTGCTTGGCAGGAACCGTGCCAGATGTGGCGCGTATGGTTCTGCTGGCATTTACGCAGCGCGCCGTTTGCAAAGTGGGCGCGCCGGGCACAACCGGCCCGGCATTTCCTGCCGATCCCGGCTCGAATGCCCTGCCCCATCGCCGATTGCCGGCCACCGATCGCTGGCATGCGCCTTGCTGTCCACTTGCGCAACGGAGCGATCGCGATGCAAGCAAGCCTTCCTGCAGCAACCCAGACGCCAGCGGCGTCGCAAGCGCCTTCACTTGTTCAGCTACAGTCTGCGGGTGGGGTTCGGGCGCCTCCTGCCCTGCTACAGTTCGATGCGGCGATAGTGAAGGCGCTGGCTGGTGCGGCACAGACAGATCAGTCAACGGCACTTGTGCCGCAATTGGCTCCGCCGCAACCGACTGGCGCGCCGCAAGCGGATCAGTCAGCGGCACAGCCGGTGCAATTGGCTCCACCGCAACAGACCGGCGTGCTGCAAGCGGATCAGTCAGCGCCACTGCCGGCGCAATCCGCCGCGAATCAGCAACCTGTCCCGGCGCCCGCTGCCGCGACGCCGACGGTGGCAATGCCCCAGACGTTGCCCCCGCCTTTGCTGGACCCATCGGTCGGAACGGAGCAGGTTCCACAGGCAGTCGGGCAACCCGTCCCCGGAGCCACGCGGAAGTCCGAGGCCCCCAATCGCCAACGGCCCTCGCGGGTGGGACCGCCGTCACAGGTCGCGCCGGCCGTCATGCCTTCGATCCAGGGCCTGCCTCTCGCCGCACCGCCCACCGATCCCGGAACACCGCCGGAGCCTGCGGCGACTTCCCGGCTGCGCTTGGCGGCCATCGACGATGTGTCCGCCGTCGCCAGGAAACCCGCGGACGCCGCAGCGCCGCATCTCGCCGTCCCCAGCCCAGCCGAACCCCAATCTGTCGCGCCGGATGGTCCGTCACCAGCCGCCCGCGAAACCCTCGGCGCCGCAGCCATCGCTCCGCTTCCACAGCTATCATTACAGGTCACAACGGAACCATCGCCGGCATTGCTACCGGCAAGCACCAGGTCGCCCACAGCCGCACCCGACACGTCGACGGCGGCCGCCGCGCCGTCCAGGCCGGCGGTTGCCTCCCCCGCCGAGCAGGTGGCTCCTGCTCTTGTTTCCATGGCCCACGCCCCGGATGGCACGCAGCGGCTTACCCTGAGGCTCGACCCACCCGAACTCGGTCACGTGCAGATCCGCATCGACCGGCCGCCGGAATCCCCGGCGCACGTGGACATCACTGTCGAAAAGGCAGAGACCCTGACCCTGCTGTTACGCGACCAGCCGCAGTTGCAGCGCGCGCTGGACCAGGCCGGGGTTCCGCCCGACGGTCGCACCGTGACCTTTCACGTCGCCACGGCGGAACCAGGTCCGCGTCACGAGGGAGGACCGGCACCCTCCGCTGGCACGGGTTCGGCAGGCACCGGAGACGCTTCATACGGGGCGTCCCGCCAGGGCGGCGGTCAGACCCGCTGGGGGTTCGCCGACGCTGACGATACGGATGCGAATTTTGCCCAGGTTGCCCCCCCAGGCTGGGTGCGCGCCGGGCTCGACATCACCGCCTGACATGAAAGGCATCACGCCATGAGCATCGCCTCGGTCGCCGCACAGCAGAACAGCGTCATTGCCGCAGCCAATGCAGTTGCTTCTGCCGCCTCCACCTCGGCAGCAGCCGGCACATCGGCAGCCGCCCAGACCGGCACCACCGCGCTGAGTTCGCTGGCGGGCAATTTCACCGATTTCCTCAAGATGCTGATGACCCAGCTGCAGAACCAGGACCCGACGAGCCCGATGGACACCAACGCGTTCACCACGGAGTTGGTGCAGTTCTCCAGCGTGGAGCAGCAGATCAACACCAACACGAGTCTGACCTCGTTGATCCAGCTCACCCAGGCCGGCGAGGTGATGCAGGGCTCCAACATGACGGGCAAGCAGGTGACGGTCACCTCGGATCACCTGGCGCTGCAGAACGGCAAGGGGACGATCCAGTTCAGCACCGCGACGGCGCAGCCGGTTGCGATCGCGATCTACAGCGACAGCGGCACGAAGCTGCAGGACGCGACCCTGACTTCGGTCAAGGGCAGCAACACCTGGACCTGGGACGGAACCGACGCCTCGGGGCGGACGCTGCCGGACGGCGCCTACAAGGTCGCTGTAGCCGCTGCCGACTCCAGCGGCACCGTCTCGGCGCTGCCGTTCAGTGTGGTCGGCACCGCAACCGGCGTGCAGAGTCTATCGAGCGGCATGCAGCTGCAGATTGGCGCGCTGTCGGTCGATTTCAGCAAGGTGCAGTCGGTGGGGAACTGACCCTGCCGACCGCCGTTCAGTGTGGGCCCATGCGCGCCGAGGCCGGATGGCCCTCCACCTTGAAGCGCTTGCCGGTGTCGGTGACCTCGGTGCCGTCCACCTTCAGGATGGAAAAGTCCTGGTCGGAGAAGTTGCCCACGTAGATGTAGCGTCCGTCGGGCGTGAACGCGGCCGCTTCGGGCAGAACTCCCACCTCGATCGTCTTGATCGGCGTCACCGTCTTGCCCTGGATGCGCAGGACCGTGACGCTGCCGTTCGGGTGATGGAACCACGCCTGCTTCATGTTCGAGCCGTTGACGTTGACCGCCACCGCGAGGTCGCCTTTCGGGCTCATCGCCAGTCCTTCCGGCGCGTCCTCCACCGTTACGTGCGCGATCACGTGCGGATGCGCGCCCTCCAGGTCGATCACGCTGACGGCGTCGGCGTTGCCGTCCGACGAACCGCCATTGCCGTTGTCCGCGGTGATCGCCAGTTTGGAATCGGGCGAGACCACCACGTTGTACGGGAACGCGTAGGTCGGCAGGTCGAGCTTGTTGTAGGTGACCTTGTCGCCGTCGACATCGAGCACCGCGACCTTGTTGTCCGGCGACTTCACCGCGAGCGCATGCTTGCCGTCGGGCGTGAACTCGACATGCGCGACGCCGGGGCTGATCGGGATGGTTCCGGTCTGCGTCACCTGGGTGCCGTCGATCTTCAGCACGCTGATGGTGCCGTCCGCGCGATTGGCCACCAGCGCCATGTCGCCCTTGGGGCTGAACGACAGGCCCGAGGGCTGCTTGCCGACGGTCACCGTCTGGACGAGCTTCGGCGGGCTGGATTTCAGGTCGATGACGAACAGCTTGTCGGTCGGCACCATGCTTGCGCACGCCGTTCTCCTCGGCGACCGTCATCGAGTTCGGCCACCAGCGCGATGCTGCCGTTCGGCGAGATGGCGAGGTTGGTGGGCGGCCCGACGATGGAGTTCTCGAGCGGCAGCGTGGCGACGATCTTCGGATCCTCGGGCTTCGCGACATCGACGATAAGGACGGTGTCCTTGCCGGTCGGATTGACGATGGGCTTGCCCTGCGCGTCGGTGCCCGGCTTCTCGTCGTTCCCGACGATCATGATAAGGTGCGGCCCGGGCCGGGATCGCAGTGGCGGCGAGCAGTGCAAGGCTCGCGGCAGCGCAGTGCTGCAACAGCGGCGACGGCATCGTATCCCTCCCGTTATGCGTTGTTCTGCGCTGGAGTGTGGGAAGGATCGCCGCGGCCGGCAAGCCCGGATCGCCGGACATGCGAAGGCGGCTGCTGGTTGGCGCCGCCGGTCGAACCGTGGATCAGGATGCTTGCGGTGCCGATAATGATGCCTACCCGGCACAATCTGCCCGGCCGTTAACGGCAGGGTAAGCGCGTCGGGGCAAACTTCGCTCCACGGCATCAGGCCTGGCTGCCGCAAAGTGAGCCAGGCCACGGAGCACGCGCCTTATCGAAGGCGCAGAGGTGAATGACCATGAAGGCCCTGGTGGATGGGCTGCGAGCCCTGGGCCCCGCCCGGCTCGCCGCGATGGGCGCGGTTGCGCTCGGCATGCTCGGCATGCTCGCGCTGATGATGCTGCGCGGCGGCACCGAGCCGATGGCATTGCTCTATGGCGACCTCGACCTGCGCGACTCCGCTCAGGTCGTCGATCAGCTCTCCCGCCGCCATATCCCATATCGCATCGCCGGCAACGGCAGCCAGATCCTGGTGGCTGCCGACCAGATCCCGGATGCCCGCCTGGCTCTGGCGAAGGAGGGCCTGCCCGCCGGCGGCTCGGTCGGCTACGAAATCTTCGACCGCGGCGATGGCCTCGCCGCCACGGATTTCCAGCAGAAGATCAACGAGACCCGCGCGCTGGAGGGCGAGCTAGTGCGCACCATCCGCGTCATCAATGGCGTGCGCGGCGCGCGGGTGCACCTCGTGCTGCCGCGGCGCGAGCCCTTTGCGCGCGACCATCAGGACGCTCAGGCCAGCGTGATGCTGACGATGACCGGCGTCGCACGGCTCGACCGCGAGGGCATCCAGGCGATCCTGAACCTCGTCGCAGCCGCGGTGCCGGGACTGCGCCCGCAGAACATCGCCATCGTCAACTCGCGCGGCGATCTGCTGGCGCGCGCCGGCGAGCCGGTGGGCCAGGCTGCGGCCGCGCTCTCCACCGAGGAGGTGCGCCGCGCGACCGAACTCCGGCTGGCGCGCGCGGTGGAGGAGATGCTGGAGCGCACCCTGGGCGCCGGTCATGTGCGCGCCGAGGCGGCGGTGCGCATGAGCTTCGACAAGGTGAACCAGACCGAGGAGCGCTACGATCCCGAGGGCCAGGTGACCCGCAGCACACAGAGCGTCACCAACAGCACCAAGAGCACCGAGGCCTCCGGCACGGTGACGGTCCAGAACAACCTGCCGAACGCGGATGCCGGCAAGGAGGGCGCCGGTTCGCAGGAAGCGCGGCAGGAAGAGACAACCAATTATGAGATCGGCCGGACAGTCCGCACCCTGATCCGCGAGCAGCCACAGATCGACCGGATCAGCCTTGCGGTCATGATCGATGGCACCGACGCCGTGGGTGCCGATGGCAAGCATGCCTGGCAACCGCGCGTGGGCGAGGAACTCGATCGCATCACCGGCCTGGTGAAGACTGCGATCGGCTATGACGAGAAGCGTGGCGACCACGTCGAGGTCGTGAGCCTGCGCTTCGCTGCCGAGGATGCCGCACCCGTCGCGGACACCGAAGGGCTGTTCGGCCTGCATCTGGAGAAGGCGGACCTGCTGCATCTGGCGCAGACCGCGTTGTTCGGCGCGATTGGCGTGATGGCGCTCCTGCTGGTGCTGCGGCCGATGGTGCTGCGGCTGACCACGCTCGGTCCCGGCGCACTGGCCGGAGGCGAGGCGCCGCTGGCCGCCCTCGGTGGTCCGATGGCATCCGCATTGGCCGGCCCGGGCATGGCTGCCCTGTCGGTCGCGGCGGCGCCCCAGCGCCTGCTCGAGGACGAAAGCATGGTGAACATCGCCCAGATCGAGGGACAGATGCGCGCGTCCTCGCTGCGCCGGATCGGCGAACTCGTCGAGAAGCATCCGGAGGAGACGCTGTCGATCGTGCGCGGCTGGATGGTGCAGGAGAACAGCTGAGATGCTCAAGTCCGAAGACTTCCGCGCACTGGCCGGACCGCAGAAGGCAGCCATCTTCATGATGGCGCTCGGCGAAGAGCAATGCACGCGGCTGTTCGCTATGATGCACGAGGACGAGATCAAGGACATCTCCGCCGCCATGTCGCAGCTTGGTGCGGTGCAATCGGAGGTCGTCGAGCGTCTCTGTGTTGACTTCGTCGACGGCATGGGCGCCGCGGGCAACCTGGTCGGCAGCTACGAGAGCACCGAGCGGCTGCTGCAGAAATCGCTGCCGCGCGACCGTGCCTTGCAGGTCATGGAGGAAATCCGCGGCCCGGCCGGGCGCACCATGTGGGACAAGCTCGGCAACGTGCACGAGGCGGTGCTGGCGAATTACCTGAAGAACGAATACCCGCAGACGGTCGCGGTGGTGCTGTCCAAGGTGCGCCCGGAGCATGCGGCGCGCGTGCTCACTCTGCTGCCCAACTCGTTCGCGATGGAAGTCGTCATGCGGATGCTGCGCATGGAGAGCGTGCAGAAGGATGTGCTCGACGGCGTCGAGCGCACGCTGCGCGCCGAATTCATGTCGAACCTCGCCCGCAGCACGCGGCGTGATTCGCACGAGATGATGGCGGACATCTTCAATAGTCTCGACCGCCAGGCGGAGACGCGCTTCCTGGCCGCGCTCGAAGAGCGCAACCGCGAGTCGGCCGAACGCATCAAGGCGCTGATGTTCACCTTCGACGACCTGATCCGCCTCTCGCCGCAGGCGGTGCAGATCCTGCTGCGCGCGATCGAGAAGGACAAGCTGCCGGTCGCGCTGAAGGGCGCGTCGGAAAAGATCCGGGAAATGTTCTTCAAGAACATGTCCGAGCGCGCCGGCAAGATCCTGAAGGACGATATCGAGGCGCTTGGCCCGGTGCGACTGCGGGACGTCGACGAAGCGCAGTCCGGCATTGTGTCCCTCGCGAAGGAACTGGCGGCGCAGGGTGCGCTCGAGATCGCCGAGAGCAAGGACGAGGAGCTGGTCTACTAGATGGACGGGTCACTGAATTTCAAACCGTCGTCGCGGCCGCTCGGCGCGTTGTTCGGAGAAGATTTCGATCGGCCGGAGGCGTCCCCGGAGCCGGAAGTGATCGAGCCGGTATTTTCGGCGGCCGAATTGGCCAATGCGCGAGAAGCCGCATGGCAACAGGGCAATGCCGCCGGACTGCAGGAGGCTGCCGCAAGTGACTCTGCAGCGACGCGGCGAACGATCGAAGCAATCGCCGCGCAATTCGCAGAAGCCCGCGACACGGCGGCCGCGCTTGCCGAACAGTCGGCTGATGCGATCGCACGGCTGCTGCTTGATAGCCTGGCCGCGGCCTTTCCGGTGCTCTGCGCCTGCTACGGCGAGGCGGAAGTGCAGGCGATCGTGCGTTCCGTTTTGCCGGCGCTGACCCAGGAGCAGATGGTGACGATCCGCACGAACCCGCTCACCGCGCGATCCCTCGTGCGCGAAATCGGCCGGCTCGATCCGGACCTGGCCGCGCGCGTTCAGATCGCCGAGAGCGATGCAATGACACCTGGCGATGTGAAGATTGCCTGGCGCAACGGTGCGGCGATCCGCGACGCCACCGCGCTTTGGGAGCAGGTGGCCGCGATCCTGGCGCCTGCCGGACTGCTGCGGACCGATGTCGTGTTCAACATGGAGACTGTCGATGGCGACTGACATGGAACTGGCGGAACTCGCTGAGCCTGGCGCGTCCGCCAACGAAAGCGCCTCACCGCGCAGTGCCCGCGAGCTGGAGGCGGTCTACGACATACCTGTCACGGTGAGCGCCGTGCTCGGCAAGGCAACGATGCAGGTAAGTCAGCTGCTCAAGCTCGGTCGAGGCGCGGTGGTCGAACTGGACCGCAAGCTGGGTGAGGCGATCGACATCTACGTCAACAACCGCCTGGTGGCGCGCGGCGAGGTGGTGATGGTCGATGACAGCCGTCTCGGTGTGACCATGACCGAAATCGTCAAGACCGACCGGTACGGCGTGAGGCAGTCGCCGATGCGCGTCCTGATCATCGGCTCGCTGGCGGGCGAACTCGGGCAGGCGGCGCGCATCGCGATCGCGCGCGGTGCGAAGCTCGAGCAGGTGGACGACGCCGATGCCGGGCTGGCGCGGCTGCGTGCGGACGGACGCATCGATCTCGTGCTGTGCGATCTCGCGCATGACGTGGGCGCGGTGGTGCGCGCGCTCGCGGCCGAACGCATCGCCGTGCCGGTGGTCGCCTGCGGGACCGGCGACGATGCGGAGGCGGTGGCACGTGCGATCCGCGAGGGTGCGCGCGAGTTCCTGCCGCTGCCACCCGATCCGGACCTGATCGCCGCCATCCTGGAGGCGGCCGCCGGCGAGACCCACGCGATGATCGTGCGCGATCCGGCCATGCAGGCAACCGTGCGTCGCGCCGAACAGGTCGCGACCTCCAACGCCTCGGTTTTGATCATGGGTGAATCGGGCACCGGGAAGGAGGTGCTGGCGCGCTACATCCATCGTCGGTCGCACCGGTCGGCGGGGCCTTTCGTCGCGCTGAACTGTGCGGCGATCCCGGACAACCTGCTGGAATCCGAGCTGTTCGGCCATGAGAAGGGCGCGTTCTCCGGCGCGATCGCGCGCCGGGTGGGGAAATTCGAGGCGGCGGATGGCGGGACGCTGCTGCTCGACGAGATCAGCGAGATGGACATCCGCCTGCAGGCGAAGCTGCTGCGCACCTTGCAGGAAAGGGAGATCGACCGGCTTGGCGGGGCGGCGCCCGTGCACGTGGACGTGCGCATCCTCGCCACCGCCAATCGCGACCTGCTGGCCGAAGTGCGGCGCGGCACGTTCCGGGAGGACCTGTATTTCCGCCTCAACGTGGTTTCGCTGCGGATTCCGCCGCTGCGCGAGCGGCCTGGCGACATCGCGGCGCTCGCCGAGCATTTCGCGCGTCGCTATGCCGATGTGAACGGGCTGCCGTTCCGACCGCTGTCGCGCGATGCGGTGCTCCGTCTCACCTCGCATGGCTGGCGGGGCAATGTGCGCGAATTGGAGAATGCCATTCATCGCGCCGTGTTGCTTGCCGATGGTTCGCAGATCGGCCTCGAGGCGATCGAGCTCGGCCCGCCGGCAACTGCGTCGCGAGCCTCCGGTGCCATGGCAAGTGCCGGTGGCATTGCCACGTTGGTCGGGCGAAAGATGGTGGAGGTCGAGCGCGACCTGATCATCGAGACGCTCGGACACACGCTGGGCAACCGCACACACGCAGCGACCATCCTCGGCATCTCAATCCGCGCGCTGCGCAACAAGCTGCGCGACTACTCCGCCCAGGGCGTGATGGTGCCGCCACCCGCCGCTGGCGTCGTCGGCACTGCGGCCTGAGCCCCATGGACATTCCAGGGACCCCCTCCCCCCAACCCCCTCCCGCAAGGGGAGGGGGGGTAATGGCTTCACAGCTCCCCCTCCCCTTGCGGGAGGGGGCTGGGGGGAGGGGTCACCGCGCCTGCTCCGATGCCTGACACGGTCGCCGCCCAAAGCTTCTTCCCGGCACTGACCGCCCGGCTGCGGCACTACGCGCCGGGCAGCGACGTCGGCCTCGCGATCGGCGTGATCCTGCTGCTGTCGGTGCTGGTCCTGCCGTTGCCGACGCTGTTGCTCGATCTCGGCCTGGCGCTGTCCATCACCTCGGCCGTGCTGGTCCTCATGGTGGCGCTGTTCCTCAACCGGCCGCTCGATTTTTCCTCCTTTCCCACGCTGCTGCTGCTGACCACGCTGCTCCGTCTGTCGCTCAACGTCGCTGTCACGCGGCTTATCCTGTCGCACGGCAATGAAGGCCCGCTCGCCGCCGGCCACGTGGTCGCGGCGTTCGGCGGCTTCCTGATGGGCGGCGACGTGGTGATCGGCCTGATCATCTTCTCGATCCTGCTGGTGGTGAACTTCATGGTCATCACCAAGGGTTCGGGACGCATCGCCGAGGTCGCCGCGCGGTTCAGCCTGGATGCGATGCCGGGCAAGCAGATGGCGATCGACGCCGACCTTTCCGCTGGCCTGGTCGACGAGAAGGAGGCGCGGCGGCGGCGACGCGAACTTGAGGAGGAAAGCAGCTTCTACGGCGCGATGGATGGTGCGGCGAAATTCGTCCGCGGCGATGCGATCGCCGCACTGATCATCACCGTCATCAACATCCTGGGCGGCCTGGCGATCGGACTGATGCGCCACGGCATGTCGTTCGCCGACGCCGCCGCCACGTTCACCACGCTGACCGCCGGCGATGGTCTGGTCTCACAGATTCCCGCGCTGCTGGTGTCTACTGCCGCCGGCATCGTGGTGACCAAGGGCGGCATGGAAGGCACTGCCGATGCGGCGTTGATCCGGCAGCTTGGCCGCAGCCCCAAGCCGCTCGCCATGGCGGCAGGCGCGGCGACCGTGCTGGCGCTGCTGCCGGGCCTGCCCACATTGCCATTCCTGGCGCTCGCCGGCCTGGCGGGTGGCGGCGCGTGGATTCGCCACATGCATCCCCAGGATGCTTCGGACGTCGACACGCCGGCCCCGCTGGTCGCAACCGAACCGCCGATCAGCGACTCACTGCGGATCGACATGATCCGTCTCGAGCTGGGCTATGGTCTGCTGGCTCTGGCCGGCGGCGACGCACCGCGGCTGACCGAGCAGATCAAGGGCCTGCGTCGCTCGATCGCCACCGAAATGGGCTTCGTCCTGCCGCCGGTGCGCATCCAGGACAACATGCAGCTCGGCGCGGATGCCTACTCGATCCGCATCAAGGAGATCGAAGCCGGCACCGGCCTGCTGCGTCCCACCATGCTGTTGGCCATGGATCCCAAGGGGAACATGCCGGACATTCCCGGCGAACCAACACGCGAACCGGCCTTTGGCCTGCCGGCAATGTGGATCGATGCGGCGGCCAAGGAGGAAGCGATGTTCCGTGGTTGCACGGTCGTCGACCCCCCCAGCGTGCTGACCACCCATGTGACCGAGGTGGTGCGCGAGAACATGGCGGAGCTGCTGTCCTATACCGAGACGCAGAAGCTGCTCGACGAACTGCCGCGCGAGCAGCAGAAGCTGGTCGCGGACCTGATCCCCTCGCAGATCACCACCGGCGGTGTGCAGCGCGTTGCGCAGGCTCTGCTCGCCGAACGGATTTCCATTCGCGACCTGGCAACGATCCTGGAGGCAATCCAGGAGGCCTGCGGCGGCGCAACTCGCGCCATTCCCATCATCGTCGCCCACGTGCGCGCGCGGCTGGCCCGCCAGATCAGCGACAGTCACACCGGTCCAGGCGGATATGTCCCGCTCGTCACGCTGTCGCCCCAGTGGGAGGCGGAATTCGCCGAGGCACTGACTGGCCCGGCGGAGGACCGCCAGCTCGCGATGGCTCCCAGCAAGTTGCAAGAGTTCATGGAACGGCTGCGCAACACGTTCGACACGGCGGGCGCTGCCGGCGAGTCGGCCGTGCTGCTGACATCCGGCGGCATTCGCAGCCATGTGCGTGCCATCGTCGAGCGCATCCGTCCGGCGACGCCCGTGTTGGCGCAGGCGGAGATCTATCCGCGGGCACGCATCCGCACAGTGGGGACGATCTGATGGCCCACGGTGTGCTATGCGCCTGAAGCTCTACCGTGCCCGGGGCATGGCAGATGCGATGGCGAAGGTTCGCGCCGAACTGGGTGAGGACGCGCTGATCCTGGCCACGCGCCGCGTCGGCGAAGGTGTGGAGATCACCGCCGCGACGGAACCGGATGAAGCGGCGCCGCCGCTGACGCCGCCGCTTGCGCCGCCCGACGCTGCTCGCCTGGCCGCGCTCGAATTCCACGCTGTGCCTGCCAACCTGCGCGAGCCCTTGCAGCGCGGCGAACTCGCGGCAGCCCTGGCCGGCGCGTTGCCGTTCGCAGCGTTGCCCCTGGATGGACATGAACGGCCGTTGCTGCTGGTTGGGCCGCCAGGAGCCGGCAAGACTTTGACAGTGACCCGACTGGCGACCCGGCTGGTGATGGCCGGGATCGCGCCGATGGTGATCACCGCCGATGGCAAGCGCGCCGGAGCGACGGAACAGCTGGCCGCCTTCACCAGACTGCTTGGCATCAACCTGATTGTCGCCAGTCATCCCGTCACACTTGGCCGGGCCCTCACGCATCGGCAGGACGGTGCGCCGGTGCTCATCGATACGTCCGGATGCGATCCGTTCGATCCGGCGCAGGTCGAGGAGCTGACGGCACTCGCCGCTACAACCGACGCCGTCGTGGTGCTGGTTTTGGCAGGCGGCCTCGATCCGGCTGAGGCGGCGGACCTGGCGGTCGCCTACGCGGCTGCGGGCGCCAGCCTCCTGGTTGCGACCCGGCTCGATCTGACTCGGCGCCTCGGCGGCATTCTGGCGGCCTCCGCAGCCGCGCGGCTGGCATTGACCGAGGCAGGCACCGGTCCGGATGCCGCCGACGGCCTGATGCCGATCACCCCAGGCTGGCTCGCCACTCGTCTGCTCGCATTCCCACGCATGGAACCCCGCCAATGACTGTCGGCCGCATAATTGCCGTCGCCTCCGGCAAAGGCGGTGTCGGAAAGACCTGGTTCACCATCACGCTGGCTCACGCGCTGGCCCGCCAAGGGCAACGCGTTTTGCTGTTCGATGCGGACCTTGGGCTCGCCAATGTCGATATCCAGCTGGGGCTGACGCCGCAGCAGGATCTTGGCGGCGTGGTCGCCGGCCGCGTTACCATGGCGGAAGCAACCGTCCATCATGCCGACGGCGGCTTCGACATCGTTGTCGGCCGGTCTGGCTCCGGCGCCCTGTCGGCGCTCGACCCGGCCGCGTTGGAACGCGTGTTGACCGCATTGCTGCAGCAGGCAGCGCGCTACGACGCGGTCCTGCTCGACCTCGGCGCCGGGCTCGACCGTTGCGTCCGCCGGATGTCGGCCTGGGCCGACACGCTGCTGGTCGTTGCCACCGACGAGCCCACCAGCCTGACCGACGCGTACGCCGTGCTGAAGCTGCATGCGGCCGACCGGCAGGAGGGCGATGCCCGGGTGGTGGTCAATCTGGCCGCCACGCGCTCCGCCGGGGAGCGGACCTTCGCCACTTTGCAACGCGCCTGCATGACCTTCCTGGGCCGGTCGCCCCGGCTCGCCGGCGTGATCCGGCGAGACGACCGCGTGCGTGACGCGATCCGGCGCCAGACGCTGCTGCTCACGCGTCATCCTGCCTCGCCCGCCGCCGCGGACGTCGAGGCCGCCGCATCGTCTCTGCTCACGGCGTAACACTTTGTCGCGCAGGCGACACGCCATGGCGACCTGCTGGAGCTTTGCCTTGGCTTCCCGCCGCCCCACATACCGGCGCGGAGGGGTGCATGCCGCTGATCCGCAGCAACCGCAATCGCGACCTGCGCGTGGACTTCTTCCGCGGCGTTGCCCTGTGGTGGATCTACACGGACCACATCCCCGGGGATGTTCTCGGCGACTACAGCCTGCGCAACTTCGCCATGTGCGACGCGACCGAAATCTTCGTGCTGCTGGCAGGATTCGGCGCTGGCCTGGCCTACGGTTCGGAGATGGACCGGCAGGGCTACTTGTATGCCGCAGCCGATGCGCTGCGCCGGGCTTGGACCCTCTACATCGCCCACATCTTCCTGTTTGTCGTCTACACGGCGCAGGTCGCCTATTCCGCCGTCGCGCTGGACCGCGTCTTCTACCTTGAAGAGACGCGCCTCGATGTCCTGGCCGAAGCGCCGTATCGAGCACTGCTCGAGGCCCTGTTGCTCCGTTTCCAACCCAGCCTGCTGAACATATTGCCGTTGTATGTGGTGCTGCTGCTGATGTGTGCCGCGGTCCTGCCATTACTGCGCCGGCCGGCACTTCTGTTGGCGATATCCTTCACCGGATACGCCGTGGTGCGGGTCACCGGGATAAATCTGCCGGGCTGGACCGGCGAAGGGTGGTACTTCAATCCGCTCGCCTGGCAGCTGCTGTTCATGATCGGCGCCATTCTGGCCTATGCGCCGCCACGGATGCCGCGGCTGCACTGGCCGGTCGACCTGCTCTCCGTCCTGGTGCTGCTGTCAGGGGTGGTCGTCATCTGGGTGATCGACATCCATCCGCGCATTCTGGCCTCGATGCCGGCCGCGGTAATTCGCTTCATCATCACCGAGGACAAGACCGGCCTGCATCCGTTCCGGCTGCTGTCCATCCTGTCGCTTGCCTGGCTGACGGTCCGTCTGGTCCCATTCGACGCAGCCTGGGTGCGCACCCGCCTCGCTGCACCACTGGTGCTGATCGGCCAGAACTCCCTGTCGGTGTTCTGCTCCGGCATATTCTTCGGTTTCCTCGCGAGGCTGGGTCTGGAAGCGGATGAGGGCGCGGCGATGCAGGTGGCGGTCAACCTGCTCGGCGCGCTCGCCATGGTGGCGGTCGGGGGGCTCGCCGCATGGTATCGCAGCAAGGGGGGGTCACCGGCTTCCCGACACGCGGTCAGCTTGCCGACGGTCGCGCGGACTGATACCGGGTAGATCGGTATGCTTCGGTTGGCTCCCCGTCTGCTCGCCTGTGCCATCCTTGCGTTGCCGGCGCTCTCCCGCGCGGGTAGCGAAACGGGTGGAGTTTGTGATGCGCCCGCGGAATTCACAACGACCGATGCTCCACTGGGACAACTCGCAACGGCTATTGCCGCCGGAGGTCCCGTTGCAGTGCTGGCCGTCGGCTCGGCCACCACGGTCGGTTCGGTGAGCTCCGCCACCGGCCTACCGACCGCTGCCACCCCGGGTGCAACGTTTCCCTGGCACATGATTCACGCGCTGGAAGGGTCGCTGCCCGGGGTGAAATTCGCGCTGACGGTGCGCGGCGGGCGCGGCATGACGGCCGAGGAAATGCTGTCATTGCTGGATGCCGCGCTCAAGGAGCGGCACTATGCTTTGGTGTTGTGGCAGACCGGCACAGTGGAGGCGGTGCGAGGGTTGCGTCCCGACGGTCTACTGGACGTGCTGCACGCCGGCGCGGAGCGTATCCGCGATCAAGGTGGCGACCTTGTGCTGATCGACCCTCAGTTCAGCCGCTTCCTGCGTGCCAACACCGATCTCGACCCCTATGAAAATGTCCTGCAACAGGTCGCCACGATGCCGGGCGTGGCGTTGTTCCATCGCTTCGATCTGATGCGCGCCTGGGCGAATGACGGGCGGATGGATCTGGAGCACACGCAGAAGTCGGACCGGGACAAGGCCTTGGAGGAACTGAACGATTGCCTGGGCAAGGCGCTCGCGCGGTTCGTGCTGAGCGGGGTGGACGTGCAGAAGAAGTGAGCAAGGATCGCCGCAAACACGCGAAGCGCGAGAAGCTGCACGCCGCGGACATTCGCTGCCGGGTGCGGTCCAAGGGGGAACAGGGTGCGGCTACGGATCAGGCACAGGGTCTTTCTGGGCGTCGTCGTCGTGGGCGCGCTTCTCGTGGCGATGCTCGCGATCGTCATCGGCACGCGGCCCTACGCGCGTCCCGTCATCGCGCAGGAGCCGGGCGGTCAGGACGCCTCGTTCGACGGCATCAGCCAGCTCATTGCGGCGGCGCGCCAACGCGGGACGATGCTGCATGTGCTGTGGACGCACGGCATGTGCACCCACCAGCTGAATTGGGCCGCCGATCGGGCAACGCGCATCGCGGCGGCGCTCGGCGGCACCGCGACCCAGACGGGCGCCGCCGAGGAAACCGCCGGCCTGACGCGGGTGCTTTACCTGATCGATACGCCGGGCGGCAATTTCGACGCGACGTTCGTGGTCTGGTCGCCAATGACGCGGCCCTTCAAGCGCGAACTTGACTTCGACGAGCCGGGCAGCGACCGCGCGACCTCGTTCCCGTACCAGCGTGCGATGATGAACGGTGCGCTGAAGACCAAGCTGATCAACGACTGCCTTTCGGATGCCGTGGTGTATGGCGGGCAGCACGGCGACCCCATTCGGGCTGCGATGAAGCTGGCGGTCTGCCGCGAGCTTGGCGGCACACCGGTTGACGGCCAACCCTGCGATTTCACCGGTGCCGAGGCGGACCGTCCGATCGCGGTGATCACCGAGAGCCTGGGCAGCAAGATCCTGTTCGACGCCGCCCGGGCGATCTACGAGGAGGCAAGTCAGGCTGGAGGTGCGCGCGCCGAGATGAACAACCGGTTTGCCTCCGTGCAGATGATCTACCTCATGGCAAACCGAATTCCGCTGCTGGACATTGCCAGTCCGCTGCCGCCGGAACTGGAGGCCGGTGCTCAAGGCGACGATGCACCCCAGACCTCCAGTCTCGGCCACATGATCGGCGCGATGCACGGGGCGAAGAATGCCATGCCCCCGGACCGTCGCGCGACGATGGCGACGCCGACGGTGGTCGCATTCACCGATCCCAACGATCTGCTGAGCTACCGCCTGATACCGTCCGTGCTCGACGTTGCGCGCGCGCGGCTGATCAACGTGATCGGATCGAACGAGACGACGTGGTTCGGATTCCTCGAGCGTCCGGATACCGCACATTGCGGGTACACATGGAACCAGACCGTGATTGGCCTGATCGCGCGCGGCCACCAGGTAGGGCAGCCGTTGCCGGAGGTGCCGATTGTGGGTCCGCGCCGGTGCTCGTAGGGTGCTGACGAATGTGCGCCGCGCCGTGCCGCCACCGTGCCGTCCACTGGCGCCAGCCCCTCCCGCGGCCCACAAGGGGAGGGGGAGGGGTCCGCTCCGGCCAGCCCTTATCCTGATCCCCCGGGAAAAGCCCGGCCATGACAGCGCAAGCAAGGCTCCGATAATGGACGCACCCCTGGTCCTCCGCACCGCACTTGGCAGATCGCCGCTGGTACGCGCACTCAAGGAAGGCGGGGTCGCGTCGGACCGCGTGGGCTTCGACTTCGTCGACGTGGAGCCGGTGACGCGCGCCTTCCGCCGCATGGTGCGCACGCTGGAATTCGACCTGTGCGAGATCGCGCTGACGACGCATGCGCAGGCGCGTGCCTATGGCAAGCCGATCACCGCACTTCCTGTTGTGCTGCTGAGCGGGTTCCACCACGGCGCACTGATCTGCCGGCGAAACTCGCCGTTGGCTGGTCCTGCCGATCTGGCAGGCAAACGCGTCGGCGTGCGCGCCTGGTCGCAGACGACCGGCGTGTGGGTGCGCGGCATCCTGCGCGACGAGTACGGCGTTGCGTCCGACACAATCACCTGGGTGACCGAGGAAGACGCGCACGTGCAGGAGTTCGCCGATCCGCCCTTTGTGGAACGGATCGCCGCCGGCCTGGATCTGCGTGCGATGCTGCTGGCCGGCGAGATCGATGCGGCCGTGGCCCTGGCCGGGATCGACCCGGCGCAGGTCCGCACGGTGATCGCGGATGCCGACGCGGCCGCTGCCGCATGGTACCGCAAGTCCGGCGCCTACCCGGTGAACCACGTGGTCGTGGTGAAGGATGCCCTGCTTGCCGCGCACCCCTGGCTGGCCGACGAATTGATGCGCCTGTTCGTGGCATCCAGGCAGCAGGCCGATGGCACTGTGCAGTACGGCATCGCGGCAAACCGCCCTGCCATCGAGCTGCTGATGCGCTATGCTGCGGAGCAGAACCTGATCCCGCGGGCATACCGCATCGACGAACTTTTCGCGCCGAACCTGACATAAAGGAGCTGACGATGGCAGACATTCCGCGGCTGAACGGTGCGATCAAGGCGCTTAAATCCGGCAAGCCGGCGTTCGTGCCCTTCACCAGCGGCGAGATCAGCAACGCGCTGACCATCAGCAGCGCACCGTACGACGGCGTGGTGTTCGAGATGGAACACAACCCGTACGACATCAAGGCGCTGCGCGACTGCCTGCAATACATGCTGAACCGCCGCCAGATCGCCACCTCGGGTTCTATAGCGCCGCCGGTGACGCCGTTCGTGCGCATCCCGCCGAACGGCGGCGAGAACAGCCAGTGGATCGCCAAGCAGGTGCTGGATATCGGCGTCTATGGCATCGTGTGGCCGCACGTATCCACGGTCGAGGACGCGCGAAATGCGGTGCAGGCCTGCCGCTACCCGCGCCCGCGCGAGGCGAAATACTACGAACCGGCCGGCCAGCGGGGCGACGCGCCGACCAGCGCGGCCCGCTACTGGGGACTGACCGCACAGGAATACTACCCGCGCGCCGACACCTGGCCGCTGAACCCGGCGGGGGAGGTCCTGGTGGTGATCATGTGCGAGGAGAAGCGCGCCATCGCCAATCTGCCGAAGATGCTCGAACAGGTGCCCGGCATAGGCGTGGTGCTGATCGGCGAGGGCGACCTGTCGCAGGACCTCGGCTATCCCCGCCAGTACGAGCACCCCACCGTCGCCTCGGCGATCAACGAGATCCTGGCGATCTGCAAGCAGTACAACGTGCCCTGTGGCCATCCGCATGTCGATGCGAAGAATGTCGAAAGCCTGATCGAACAGGGTTTCCGCTGGTTGATGCCCGGCCCGGTCCCGTCATTCACTGCACTGGAAATCGGCCGGCGGGTATCGGGACGGGCGTAACGCGGTCGGCGGCATCACGCCGGTGATCACGCACCGATCGCGTTTGCAAGTGTGTCGGCGTTCGTATCTTCAAGCTGCAGCACTTCCTGCTCCAGCCGCCTGACCCGCGCTGCGGGGAAAGCCAACTGTGCCGATGCACGGAATTTCGCGATGATGTCCGCTGCATCCATCGCGCGATCGCCCATCCCCAGGTTCACCCGGATGTACTCCCGGTGCGTCTCTCCGCCCTTGGTGGTGACACTGACCCCACCCGAGTTGTACTCCGGATACGCCGTATCGGGATCCGCGACGCATTCCACCTTCGCCGCAAGCGCCAGGATATCCGGGTCCTGCAGCGCCTCCGGCGTCAACTCCGCCAGGCCGAAGCGGCCGCGCAGCAGGCAGGCCGCGGTGATGAACTGCGCGCTGAACTTCGCGTCGTAGTCGTTGGCCGGCCGGCACTTCCGCGCAGCGGGTTCGGCAATGATCGGCAGCGTCGCCTTCGGGATCGCCGCCACGACGCGCGCGATGTCCGCCGGCCCAAGACCGAGCCGTTGATGCAACAGGATCGCCGCCTCGGCGCAGCCATGCGCGAAATGGCACGCGGGATACGGCTTCACCGCGGTCTGCAGCATCGTCCATTCGCTGCCCAGACCGTCGGTCATCCGCGTGTAGTCCACCTCCGGCAGGTGCGTCTGCGCATGCGTCTCGAAGAAGCCGAAGCGCCCATCATAGGCACGCGTCGGCCCGAAGAAGCCATGTTGCGCCAGACCCGCCGCGGTGATGCCAGCAACGGCGCCCCACGCCGGATGCAGACGCTTCGTCCATGCGCCCTCTTCCAGGAACACCTGTACCGCCGCGGACGTGCTGGCGGCGATGCCCTGCGCCGACACCAGCGCCGCCGCATCCAGGCCCATCAGCTTGCCGGCCACCACGGCCGAACTGAAATGCGCAACGAGGCCGGTGGCGTGAAAGCCGATATGGTGGAAGATCCCGCGCGCGGCCGCGCCGATGCGGATCGCCGTCTCCATTCCCGCGACATAGGCGGTCAGCATGTCGCGCCCGGACGCGCCGCGCACCTGCCCGACGCCGAGCGCCGCCGGCAGGCAGGCCACGGTCGGATGCAGGATGCCGAGGAAGTTGCTGTCGTCGAAATCCAGTCCGTGCAGCAGCACGCCGTTCACCAGTGCAGCGTCGCGCAGCGGCAGGCGAACCGTCACTGCCGATCACCGCGCACGGCCCGTCGCCACCCAGCGCCCGCGCACCTGCCAGAGTGGCCCTGGCAAATTCATAGCCGGTCGCGGCAAGGCCGCAGCCCAGCGCATCCAGGATCAGCAGCTTCGCCAGATCCAGCACAGGCGGCGGGATGTCATCGTAGCGCAATCCCGCGGCGAACTCTGCCAGTGCGCGCGCCGGCGAAATGTCCTGCCCTGCATGCGCGTCCATGGTGAAGCCTCCCGCTGGCGACCGGAATAGTGCGATGCCGACCATAGACGCGCGGCACGAACGCCAGCAAGCTGGTGTGTTGACGCGGGGCGACCTGGGGCGTTGCATCTAGCTAACCTGGCGGTCGAGACGCTGCCATCGCGGCAGGTTCGTGAACTGATGTTGGTGGTGGGAACAGGGAACGTTTGAATGTACGACTACGACGTCATCGTCGTCGGCGCCGGCAACGCCGCTCTTTCGGCATCGGTGTCCGCGAAAGAGAACGGCGCTGACAAGGTGCTGGTCCTGGAGAAGGCGCCGCGTGCCATGCGTGGCGGCAACACGCACTGGAGCGGCGGCGTGCTGCGCTTCGCCTTCGATGACCCGCAGGAGATTGCGCCGCTGCTGCCAGGCGTGGAGAACGACTACGAGGACTTCTATGCCGGCGTCTCGCCCTATCCGAGGGACCGCTACCTCGACGACCTGCGGCGCGTCACATCCGGTCGCACCGATCCGGAACTTTCCAACATCCTGGTGTCGAACTCCAAGGACACCGTGTTCTGGATGAATCGCAACGGCGTGAAGATGGAACCGGCACTCGGCGTCGCCGGCGTCAAGCGCGGCAACGTGGTGGTGTGGCCGCCCGGGCTGATCGTGCGCGCGGCGCATGAGGGCGTCGGACTGTCCAGCTCGTGGTTCGCCACGACCGAACGCATCGGCGTCGAGATCCGCTACGAGAGTGCTGCCATCGAACTTATGGTGGACCAGCGCGGCCGGGTGATCGGCGTGAAGGTGCGCGACAACGACGGCATCCACGAGATCACCGCCAAGGCGATCGTGCTTGGCTGCGGTGGGTTCGAGGCAAATGTGCAGATGCGCACGCAGCATATCGGCCCGCTGGTCGGTGCGGCGAAGGTGCGCGGCACGCCGCACAACCAGGGCGACGGCCTGCGCATGGCGCTGGCGATCGGCGCGCTGCCGTGGGGACAATGGAGTGGTTGCCACGCCACGCCGATCAGCGCCGACTGGGGCGAATTCGCCCCGCGCGCGCTCACCGACCGCAGCAACCGGCTGAGCTATCTGTACGGCGTCATGCTCAACCGCCAGGGTTTTCGTTTTGTCGATGAAGGCGAGGATACGAACCTCTATACCTATGCCAAGTTCGGCCGCGCGATCCTGGCGCAGCCCGGCGCCAAGGCGTGGCAGATCTTCGACCAGAAGGTCATTCACCTGTTGGAACCGCGCTATTCCACCAGCAGGCCGCTCATCGCCGACACGCTGGACGAACTGATTGAGCAACTCGACATCGACGACAAGCGACAGGCGGTGAAGACGCTGATCGCATTCAATGCCGCTGCGCGCGACGCGAATGAAGGTTTTGATCCGTCGCGCAAGGATGGCATGTCCACCAGCGGTCTGACGCCGGAGAAGACCAACTGGGGAATCAGGCTCGATGCACCGCCGTTCCATGCCTACAGCGCCACCGGTGGCATCACGTTCACCTTCGGCGGCGTGAAGGTGAACGAGAAAACCCAGGTGATGGGCACCGACTGGCGTCCGCTGAAGGGGTTGTATGCCTGCGGCGAGATGATCGGCGGACTGTTCTACGACAACTATCCCGCCGGGACGGGCCTGGTCTCGGGTGCGACGTTCGGCCGTATTGCCGGTCGCAATGCCGCGGCGGAGAATGGATAGCCCCTGATAACAACATGTTCGGCCTGTTCAAACTCCGGTGCGCTACTCCATGATCGCCTTAGTGGGAACAGACTGGGCGGTTGCGGGCTGGCGAAATGCGGGCCAGCATCGACCATACCGCCGGGAAGTGGGAAGCAGTCGTGGGGCCCAATGACCAGCATGTTGTCTATTTTGATTTAGTACCCGGAATCACTGAACCGCGGTACGCCACGAGTTGCCATTGCGAGTTCCACACCGGCCGCTCGCCGACCCGCGCTGCACGAAAAATTCCCCAACAGCCCGCTGTCGGGGAAATCTTTCATCCAGCGCGGGTCCGCCGGAGGGCGGGTGTGGAACTCACAATGACAGAATGTCATGGACTCGCGCTTCGATCGGCGGGCGCGCGTTGATCTGGATCAGATCGGGCCGCCTCCGCCCCGCGCTCAGGTCACGCTGAGCTGTTGGCGCACCTGCTCGGCGAGATGCCGCAGCTCGTCCTGCGGCAATTTGCCGACCACCGTGTAGCCGATGCCCTTGTCGATCCATGCGACGCCGTCGACCTTGGCGAACTCGACATGCTGCATCGGCGAGTTCTCGGCGCCGCTCAGCGGCAGAACGAACACGGTGAGCCGCACGCCCTGCTTGTCGTCGTACATGAACATGCCCGCCGGCCCATCGGGCGTGGCGGCGAGCCGGCCGCCGATATAGCTGTACCCGTCAGCGGCAAGGTCCGGCGGCGTCACCTTGTGGTTCAATCGGTTGGACACCCAACGGGCAAGGTCGTCGCGCTGGTCGGCGCCGAGCTCGGTCGGTCGGCGCCGGTCGGCGGTATAGACCATGTGATTGGCAACCGCCTGCTCCGACAGCAGCGAGATGCTCAAGGTCGGCTGCGGCGCGCCGAAGTTCAGGAACCATTCACCTGCTCCGCCGAGCACGAAGGCAAGCAGGACGGCGGCGGCGGCGCGCCAGGGAACCCGACGGCGTGCAAGACGCTCCTGGATCAGCAGCTGCAGGTTGAGCCGGGGCGGAATCGGCTCGGCCGCCACCGGACCGAGCGCGGCACGCAGCGCGTCGCGCTGATCCCGGTAGGCAGCAACCCGCCGCGCGACATCGGGATGATCCTGTA
>CAWCDM010000034.1:0-22140 GCA_963794185.1 uncultured Alphaproteobacteria bacterium
TGCAATTCGGCGGCTTCACGACCATCCAAAGCTCGTCGCCGCGGCGGCTTCTACCCTGACGCGAGATCCCGCATGGCGACATCTCCAGTGCGCGGGTGCGGTAGGAGGGCACGTGGTGCCCAACGCCGCCGGTGCGCACGCACCCCAGCGCGGTTCGACAAATCGTCAATGCGATCGGGGGTAGTGTCACTCGCGCTTGATGTCCTGCTGCTTCTGACGCGAAGCGGCCTTGCGGGCACGCCACGCGCGTGCGCGCTCGGTGCTTGATTTCGCCGTGCCAGTAGGCGCGGGTCCACGCTTGCTGACCCGCTGCTGCGCCGGCTTTGGTGTCAAGTGATCTGGGTAGCGCTCGACGGGGCAACCCTTGAAGGCGGCCGCCATGTCCATGCGGTTGCCTCATCGAGCACCGTGATGTGTACAGGCCGCGTGCCGTCGACGAGCCTGATATTGCAACGACATGCATCCTGATACGCCACATCAAAAGCCAACGCCTTGTCAATGTCACTATCTGTCAGCTCCAGATCGTACAGAATGTCGAACTGCGCCGGGGTGAAGTTAACCACCGACAACAACGCCACATTACAAGTCTCGATGAATTCAGGCTTATTCAGACCGTGTGTGCGACCGGGCAAGCGTAACATTGGGTCGAACGCTTGGGCTGGTTCACCAAGAGAACGTCGCCAAAAAGTATCCGCCACACCGTGTCCACGGCCTTCGCCTGGCTGCGGGGCAGACCAAAGGAAAGGTTCGTGACCATGGAAATTCGCCATGGCGCGATAGGTCGCCATGAACAAATTGCCGCTCCCTGCGCTCGCCGTGCCATGAACGCACGTGTGGCTCGTTCCTTGAAAATCCAGTGAATGGTCAGTCGCCTTGATTGTTGCACTGTGTGGCTACGGGTCAGGCCGAACCGGTCGTCTTCACGAAAATCGACGTCCCAAATCCTCTTCCAGAGCAGCGCAGTAAAGTGGGTCAGACATCGTGCGCCCATCATCGTCACAGATCGGTATTGCAGGAACCATGTTGGCGGCACCACGACTAGACATCGAGGTGCCCTGCAAACGGCTTCGTTCTCGCTGGCCTGACCGCTGTGAGCTCGTGCCATTGCGCCGAAGGCACCAATACCATGTGGCCGCCAATCAGCGCTCGCGCCAGATCCTGAAGATGCACAAGCCCACTGTCAAACGGGCGATTACGTGCGATGCGTGTCAGCCGCTCCATAGCAAGATCATCGCCATGCGGTGTCAGATGACACATCTTGTTGTGGCCAGGTACATCACAGTCACATGCCGCGTGAATATGTATGCGTGTGTCCGGCGCGTCGATCGATAAGAAAGTTGCCGCGTCGGGCATCTCATCAAAGACAATTTCCCAAATCTGGGGATCGGGAGGCAGTGGCGTGTCAAAGATACCGGCGTGACTGCAGAGAAGCACCGCATCACAGTCTGCCGGCGTTTTGCTGAAATAGCGTCGCATTTCTGTGGCAACACCCGCTTTCGCGACCTCGCCATGCACCACGGTGACGATCGGCTCGCTGAGGCCATTCTCTGCCAACGCTTCGGCCGTCTGGTTGATCAGCAGGATCGTTGGACTAGCCAGGATCACGTGCAGCACCTGAGCAGGCTGCATGACCGCCGGGCGCCGGACGCCGCGAGCAGCGATCGCGCGCGCCCACGAGAATGTTTTTCCGACCCCAGCAGGCGCGATGATTAGCAAGACCACCAGCGTGGTTGATGCAGTCGAGTTGCTGCCGGTGCGGCGGCGATTCTCTGCCATCAGCGCAAAAGTCGGCAGCAGTCCATCGCGTGACATGCGAGCCAGCGTGTCCATGGCGTCGTTCAGCGCCTTGGCTCGCGCTTCCTTGGCCTTGTCCCCAGGATAGCGATCCGGGTGGCAGTCCCGCATTGCCGCGCGCCACGCCTTGCGGATGGCTTCGATGTTCACACCAGGTCGCAGGTCGAGCGTGGCAAGCGCTGCGAGATAAGCCTCGACGCCATCGGGTTGCTGCTGGTCCAAGCAGCCGCCACCAGTTTGTTATGAAGACGGAAGCAACGGGGTTTCTATTGAATGGCAATGCAGCGGCTGCGTTGCTCTGTCGACCAGGAAGCGACGAACTGCAAACAAATAGGAACCAGAGCCCGCAGTTGGCGGAGCACTGTCATGCCATGGGCGTGATAAGCGACCTCAGTCATTGAGTTAACGGGGGTCATCGCCCGATGGCCCTCCCGCTGATGGACGCTGGCTTCTGGCTCCTGGCCGCTAGCGCTGGTCGCTGATGGGGTCCGCCGATGTGTGGGCTGGACTGAAAAAGCTCGCACGAAGGCCAATTTGCGTCAACACCCTCAGCCTCCGCCAGTGTCTCCTCATCTCCCGCGATGGCGGCCAACGCCACCTTGGCCGCGCGCGGCACAAGTTAAGACCGACTGCACACCGTGTGCAGCCTTTGCGCCATGTGACGGCCTATGGGTTGAGCTAATATAGATTGTTGGCATACTCGACGTCAGACCACGCCAGCATTGAACGGAGAGTGGGGATGACCGACGAATTGAAATTCGAAGCACAAATGGCCATGTTGGAAGCGTATTGCAAAACATTGCCGCGGCCGCGCGGCAAAATTAAGATCACCGACCCGGAACTGATCGAGCGTATGCGCAAAGCGCCACCGAACCTGACCGACAAGGAAGCGGCCCAACGATACCGCGAACTCCAGGTAGAGCAACTGATGCGCATGGCCAAGCGTGCCGGGTTCCTGATGATCGCACCGCTCGTCATCCTATGCTCGGCACCGATGGTGTGGTGGGCCGGGCTCGGGTGATTTCGGCTATTCCTGCGGCGCGCTGTGCGGTGTTGTTGCTGCCCTTGGTCTGCCGGTCAGCTTCGTGCAGCCCGAAAGCCTGGCAGAGATTTCCACCGTATCGGCCCGGCGCCGCCCAGGTAGCGCCCTTGGCTGCCTTCTGTTCCAATCAGAACCGTGGGGGCCGGTGCTGACGCCGATTGGGCCTCAAGTGCGTCGAGGCGTCCTTGATCGGGATTTCAAACAGCTCGTGCACCCATTGGGTCAGTCGGCAGCGCCCCGTTGCGCGTCGGCGTTGATCGCCGGTCCCTGGCTTCATGGCGGTAATCCCACGGCCACTCGAACGTGCCGGCCCATAGGCTGCGCCCTGATATGCGAGCGGCAAGTTCATCATGGACGTGCGGCATAAGAGACCCGGTATAGGCGACGGGCAAGCCTTGCCGGACCATCGGACACCCCGAAGCCGCGCCCCGCCGACCAGTGCTCCGCGGCGCCCGCTTCGGGTGGAAGCCCAGCAGGTCGAGCACAATTTCGCTGATGGCGCCTTCTGTGCTTTGCGTGCCGCGCCGTCGCTGAGCAATAGCGCGGTAAACCGAGCGCGCTGGACGCTAACAGCGGAACGGCCAGGACGTGATCGGATAGGTCTGCCGATGGTTCCCGGCGGAACGCCTGCCAGCTTTCGTGTGCGGCGGAACTCTGCGGCGAGCAACTCGCGATCCGTCCCGGTCGGGCCGCAAATTATTCGGCGCTGCTGCTCGCGTGCCTGGCGGGCAGCGGAGTGCCAGGGTCGGTCGTCAGTCAGAGGGCCTTGGACGGAGAAGACGCCCCGATCGTCATCGATAACGATCAGAAAGAATGGTCGTTTGGGTTCGTCTGCGTCCATAGCACAACGCGGGTGCACTGCTCTGTCGCCTGCATCCACCACCAGGAGGCCGCCTGGGTGGCGTGCAGCCTAGCGGAGCGGCATTGGTCCACCATGGCCAGCCCCTACACGGCTCGCCGCAGACCGACCGTGATACGCGTCAGCAGCTCGTGATCTATCGCCACTCTTTGAAACGAACTCGTAACTCCAGCTACGGGAACCTATGCTGCCGCCGATAGCGACGGCTCCAGTGCCAATCAGAAGGAGGCTTCGGTGTCATGCCGTGCCAGATCACACGTGCCGCTGCAGCGTTCGGCGTCGTAATGGCGCTGTCCGCCTGCACCAATCCCTATGACCCAGGGCAGCGCGCCCTTGGTGGAGGGGCGATTGGTGCAGGCGCGGGCGCAGCAATCGGCGGCCTAGCCGGTGGCTGGCACGGCGCCGCGATAGGTGCGGTGGCCGGCCGGGGCGCTCGGTGCGGTTGGCGGAGCAGTGACCACGCCGCGCCCACCACCGCCCGCGTATTACTCCCCGCCCCCACCGCCCGGCTATTCGCCGCGCTACTGAACTGACCTCGGTAAGGACGCCCTCACCGGTCGTCCAGGCCTTGGCCGCGGCAATTCTGCGCCACCGTCGAAGGGGTGAAGGAATTGATATCGCAATCATCCGGGCATGTGGTCGACATCAAGGCACTCGTGAGCTCAAACCTCCTGCCCGGACTTCCGGCCGACCGGATCCTCGCTTCATATGCTGGTGCGCCAGGCAACGAACTGGACAGCGGCAAATTCAACAGCCCGAGTCATCGGCGGCACTGGTCGCGAACACGTTCGGCCTCTTCCTCGACCGACCGGCCGACATGCCGTTGCTCCTTGCGGGAGCGGATTGGGGATGGCCGCCAAGTTCGGTCCTGCTTGAGGCCATTGTGCGGTTCCCCTGGAGTGGAGGACGCCACCCGTGCCTGGATGTGCTGGTGACCACAGCCAGTATGCTTATTGGCATCGAGTCGAAGCGCTACGAGCCATTTCGGGCAAAGTCCGTGGCCACCCTTTCTGACGTCTACTGGCGTGCTGTCTGGGGTGACCGAATGGCCGGATATGCACGAGTGAGAGACGGACTGCGGGAGGGCACATACAGCTTCCGGCACCTCGACGCCGGTCAGTTGATCAAGCATGCCTTTGGCCTGCGCACGGCAGCGAACCACAAGCAGCTGCCGCAAGGCCTCCAGCCTGTGCTTATCTACGTCTACTCAGAACCTGACCGATGGCCGGACGATCGGCCAATTCCACTGGCGGAGATTGAGACGCATCGGCAGGAAATCGCCATGTTCGCCGATCTGGTTGCCGGCGACGAGGTGGCATTCTGCGCAACGACCTATCGGGACATGCTGCGATTGTGGGATTGCAGCCCACTGCTCGATGTCCACCAGCACGTGAACGCTGTGCGCCGACGGTTCCAGCTATAGCGCCGTAGCACGCCCGATTTCAGCAGGGAGACGGCCAGGCTTCTATGAACCAGTCCGACTTGAACGTCCTTCTGCGGCAGTCCTTTAGCCAACGTTCGGCCGTCCGCCGGAACGTGCGTCTCCCTTCGGAGACCGGCATCCGGTTCTGTGGCGACCTTACTTGCACCAAGTTGGTCATGAGCGCGGCTGCGGTGCAGGCCAACATGTGTCGGGCGACATGACAAACTGACCCCCTGACGACATGAAGAACTGACCCCCTTCAGCGCTTGAAGGAGGTTTGATGTGAGAGAGGACGCGACGGTTCCTTTGCTTGTGGACGAGCAGCGGAGGGACGTGATGAAGGCGCCGGACGAGGTGTCTGCGATGCTGCGGCTGAAGGCACTGGGTTGGGGGTCGAAGCGGATTGCCGCTGAGCTTGGTTGTTCGCGGAACACGGTCCGGCATTGGTTAGCACGGGGCGATTGGCGGCACTGTGCGTGGCCATCCCGGTCGAAGAAGCTGGATGGCTTGTCGGAGTGGCTGCGCGAATGTTTTCGTCAGCATGCTGGCAACGCCGATGTGGTTCGCCAGGAGCTGGCGCGAGAGAAGAATATCGTGATCAGCCTGCGCACGGTGGAACGCGCGGTCGCTCCACTGCGGCGTGAGTTGATCGCTGCGGCCCGAGCGACAGTCCGATTTGAGACGCCGCCCGGCGAACAACTGCAGATCGATTTCGGCGAACGCCGGGTGGAGATCGGCGGGGTGTCGGTGAAGGTCTACCTGTTCGTAGCGACGCTGGGCTACTCGCGCCGGCTGCATGTGCGCGCCTACGGCCATGAGAAGCAGGACAGCTGGTTCGACGGCATGGAGAGTGCCTTCCGTGCCTTCGGCGGCGTGCCACGTGAGGTTCTGCTCGACAATGCCAAGGCGCTGATCCTGCATCATGATCCGTCCAGCCGTGAGGTCGTGCTGCATCCCCGGCTGCATGCATTTGCCGGTCATTGGCGCTTTCGGGTTCGCGCCTGTGCGCCATATCGCGCGCGCACGAAGGGCAAAGACGAGCGTGGTGTCGGTTATGTCAAATCGAACGCGATCGCTGGACGCCGCTTTGCCAGTTGGTCGGAGCTGGAGGCGCATCTTGAGGCCTGGACGCGTGAGGTCGCGGACGTACGGGTTCACGGCACAACTGGTGAGACGCCAATCGAGCGCTTTGCCCGCGACGAAGCATCGGCGCTGCGCCCGCTGGCCGGCACGCCCCCCTTCGTCAGTGCCCGCGATCTGCTGCGACGTGTTGGTGCCGATTGCGCCGTCGAAGTGGATGGCAATGCTTACTCTGTTCCCTGGCGGCTGATCGGCGAGCGAGTGCGTGTGACGGTGGGCGGCGGTTCGGTGCGTGTGCTGCATGCCGGATGTGAGGTGGCGCTGCATGCAGAATTGAAGGCTCGTCATGGTCGCGTCACCGATGACAGCCACCTGGTTGGGATCGCCGGTGCCCAGGGCAGACCTGTTCGTGTCGGCACAGTGAGCGATGTCGACATGACGCAGTCGCCGCCAATGCTGCTGCGGCCTCTGGCCGAATACGAAGCTGCGATCGGCGGAGGCTTCTGATGAGCGGGCACGATCATCTCATCGCCATGTTGAACCGGCTGAAGCTGACCGCTCTGCGCGACCAGCTCGATAGCCTGATCGATGAGGCGGGTCGCCGGGACCTGACGATCCGCGACGCCTTGGCTCTGTTCTGCGAACGCGAGATTGCCCGACGCGATCAGCGGCGGATCGACATGAGCTTCGGCCTGGCCCGCTTCCCGTTCGTGCGCGACCTCGCCGGCTTCGACTTCGGCGCCCAGCCGTCGATCGACAAGGCCCAGGTGCGCGAGATCGCCACCGGCCGGTTCATCGCCAACGGCGAGGCCGTGCTGCTGCTCGGGCCGCCCGGCGTCGGCAAGACGCATCTTGCCGTGGCAATCGGGCGTGAGGCGATCGTGGTCGGCTATACGGTGCTATTTACCCCGGCGACGACGCTGGTGGCACAGCTGGCGAAGGCGTACGTCGACGGCCGATTGGAGGAACGCCTGACACATTACGCCAAGCCGAAGCTGCTCATCATCGACGAGCTCGGCTACCTGCCGTTCGAACCCAACGCCGCGCACCTGTTCTTCCAGCTGGTCAGCCGACGCTACGAGCGAGGCGCCATGCTGGTGACCTCCAATCGCGCGGTGGGCGAATGGGGGACCGTGTTCGGGGATCCCGTGGTGGCAACAGCGATCCTCGATCGCCTGCTTCACCATAGCCACGTGGTGACCATTCGTGGCGACAGCTACCGGCTGCGCGAGAAGCGCCGCAGCGGACTGCTGCAGAAATCCACACCCGCACGACAGATAGAGCCAGCGTGACAGTTCATCCCGACCAGCCTGAGCCTGGCGTCGTGCTCGCTGCCGTCAAACACGCTTCGCGCCGGCTCCGCCGGTGGCCTGCGGCCATGCTTGACCGCAGCTGTGCGCGACACCGCAGGACAATCAGGTCGGGGCAGAGAAACGGTCCTACCAGCCGAACAGAGAAACATTCAAAGGGGGGGGTCAATTCCCACTGTCGCCAAGGGGTCAGTTCCTGATGTCGCTGGACACCATGCAGGATAATGCCGCAGCATTCGAGGGCTGGTCCGTGGTGCTGATGACTTGGTGCGGCGTCCGGCGGCTCGTGATCGACTGGGACGAACCGAACGACACCGCGAACGGTCACTACCAGCGTTTCCTTTACCGCCTCAGGCACTTCGAGGCTCTACTCGGACCCGACGTGGCCGGTATCGAGCAGCGGGAGCGCCTAGCGCGTTGCCGCGTTGCGCGCGGGAGCGTCGCCACTTTGAACCTGGCAGGCGCCACCGCCATGGCCGAGACGCCTTCCCTTCCAGGTTCAGTGGCCGATCTGGAGAAGCGCCTAGCCGGTGCGAACCAAGCCGAACGCGACCGATTGATGGCGACGGTGACAGGTCGGTTGGATCGGCAGATGCCAGTCGGCGTTTTCGACGGCCCGCCAAGTCGTGCCCGCGCCATCTTCACCGGCGGCAAGAGCGCTATCGACCTTGTGGGCCCTCGGCGCCGACGGCGCCGCTATGGCTATTGGAGCTGAAGACGCCACGGAACATCAAGGTGGGGGGCTGTGGGACTCTTCTTCTACTCGATGGTCATGAACGATGCGCGCCTGGGTCGAATTCAGACTTCGTAAATCAGGGTCAGTGCGTGGTCGGGCAACTGAATTGCGGGCACCTGACAACTCTCGATCTCGCAGCGACGCGTTGGGGGCTATTTCCCCCACAACCATTGGGGGCCACATTCAACAACCAGAGCGCTATTAAAGCCGCCGCGGGCTACACTCAATTGGTAGGCATCCCCGGTCTTCAACGTAGCTACATCATGGCGGGGGCGTCCTGACGTAGGTGCTCGCAGGCCCTCCAGTGGGCAGAGTGCGTCCCATCGGTGGTTGCCCCCGATCACAACCCCGGTCTCGTCAGCTATGCGCTGCATGGAGCGTGGATCGGTGATGCTGTCCAGGAACAACGCTTTGACATGAGCCGCCCGAACCGCGTGCCAGCTTCGCAATTCCGCGGCCGACGGCTCGCTCTTGTTGGTCCAGCCGTTAACCGTCAGCAAGGTGATGCCATAAGCGTTGGCGAGGTACTGCAAGAAGTCGTGTGACGTAAGCACTCGCCGCCTGGCTACCGGCACGCTTGCCATCTCCTTCCGAGCCCAGTCGTCGAAGGCCTGAATTTCCCTTGTGTAGGTTGCCGCATGTGATCGGTAATCACCGGCGTTGGTTGGATCGAGCCGCGCCAGCGCGGCGGCAATGTTGCGTACGTAGATCACACCATTGCGCGGGTCTAGCCAAGCGTGCTGATCGATCGCCGCCGGTAGCTGTCGGCCGGAAATCGGATGCTCCTCCTCCGCCGTGAGCGTCCGCACGCCTCGGGTGACCACCACTTTGACGCCCTTGAACGCAGCCTGCTTGAGAAGAGGCTCAAGCCAAGGCTCGAAATCCTCATTGAGGTCATTGAGGAATACGGCACGAGCAGACGCAACAGTCGCGACATCGGCCGCGGTCGGCTGATAAAGCTCGCAGTCGCCGTTGGCCCCAACAATGGACTTGATCTGGATATGGTCACCGCCAACATTGGCGAGCATGTCAGCGATCACTGTAAACGTTGCGACGACTGTCATGCGGTCGGTTGCGCTCGCTGGTAGGGCGAGCACCAGCGCGGATGCTGCGATCCAAAAATAGCGAAGCATCATAGTGTCTCCTGACCATGGCCGCTTTGGGTAAGAGCAACGTGGACCAGCTGTCCATGCGATGGTAATCAGCGCCATGGCGCCAAGTGCGCGATCAAAACCGCTGCGTCAGCGCCCGCCAGGATGGTGCGGCGCAGCCCGAACTGCGACGCGCCAACGCCGACGCCGCTGCCATTGCGGATCTGATATTTGTTGTCAGCGATGTTCAGCACATCGAGCCGCAGTTCCGTCTTGGTCTTGATCTTCTGCACGATCGACAGGTCCACCGTGCCATAGGTCGGCAGTGCAGATCCCGTTCGGCTCGCCGCCGTCCAGCGTGGCGCGCAAGCCGCTCTGCACGACGGCATCGACCGAGAAACGCGTCGGATGATCGGTGTCCCCGTTCAGCGTGTAGGCGATGCCGGCGGAGCCGGTCCAGGTCTGGTCATGGTCCAGATGGATGAAGTTATTGGCGATGAAGGCGAGCTCGTCCGCGCCGAAATTGAACTGTGCGGAGATGATGTGCTTTCCCATGCGCGCGCGACCACGCCAGGTTGCCGTAGATCGACCAGGGGCCGCGATCGTAGCTGCCGGTGAACTGGACGCCGTACTGCTGGCCCTTGTCGTAGTTGAACGCGGCCAGGATGATCGGCGCGCCGAACTGTCCTTCGTCGATCAGGTTCTTGGCGATCTTGTAGTAGGCATCGACGCCCAGCGTCAGCCCGGGGATCACGACCTGGTTGACACCGACATCGAAGTAGTTCGACCGCTCCGCCTTCACCGGATCGTTCTGGGTCACCGCCGGCGCGGCCGTGGTGCCGAGGAAGCTCGCATATCTGGGTGGCCGCAGACCAGCTCGAACGGCGGCGGCACGAAGTAGCGCGCATAGCCGACGTTCAGCGTCGTGGTGTCGGTCGGCTTCCAGACCAGGTTGATGCGCGGGCTGACCTGGCTCTCGTGGGTGAACTCCTCCACCGCATCGAAACGCAGGCCGGAGTTGAGCGTCAGTTTCGGCAGGATGCGCCATTCGTCCTGCACATACATGCCATACAGCGCGCCGGTCTTGGTGAAGCTGTTGGCGATGGTGAGCGGGACGTCGCGTGGTCGGCGTCCCAGTGTCGTCCACCGGCAGCACCTGCGAAGAGGTCTTGCCGCCGGTGCATTCGCCTGCTGCACCAGAAAGCCGGCGCGCAACGTGTGCTGATCGTTGATGCGCCAGCTTCCGTCGTCCTGGACGCCGTCGCGCAGTGTTGTGAACGCCTCGCCTGCTGCGCGATGCCGTTGAACAGCAGATCGCCGAGCCAGTCGGGCGAGAAAGACAGCCAGCTGTGGCGGGTGTAGGCGGAGATCTGCATGTCGATGTCGCCGACATGCTTCTGCAGCGACAGGATGGCGAATTGCGTGCGCTCGCGCTGGTTCTCGTTGAGGTATGGCGCTGTTGAAGTCGGTGACGCCGTTGACCGCGAAGCCGAGCGTGGGCTGGCCGGGATTGTTGGGAATCTGGAACTGGCCGTCGAAGCCGCCCAGGATCATGCTGACCCGCGTATTCGGGATCGATGATGGCGGAGACATAGGCGAGGCCGTGGAACTGGTTCGTGGTGTCGTGGATCGCGTTGAAGCTGGAGGTCGGATTCTCGATGCCGACGATCGTTGTGCAGGAAGTCGCCGGTGATGAACCAGTCCACCGGCCCGGCGCGTCCGCCGTACTCGAAGCTGGGCTGCAGCCAGTTCCTGCTGTCCGCCATACATCGACAGCCACAGAGCCGGGATTGGTGATGCCGGTCTTGGTCTGGATATCGACCACGCCCGCGGTCTGGAAGCCGTACTGCGCCGGCAGCGCGCCGGTGATCAGCGATATGCTGTTGGCGAAGCGCGAATCGAGCGCCTGGCCGAAAACCGACAGTCCCTCGGGCAGTTCGACGCCGTTCAGGCGGAACTGCACGTTGGCGTGCTCGCCGCGCAGATGGATCTGGCCGAAACTGTCCTGCGCGACGCCCGGGCGCCTGCAGCAGCACCTGGTTGAGCGGCGCGTTCTCGCCTTGCGGGATGGTCTCGAGCGCCTGCGGCGAGAAGTTGTAGACGCTGGCGCCGAGGCTCGGCTGGATCTGCTGGCGCGCGACATCGAGACGCCTCGCGATGACGTCGAGGTCCATGGAAACGCCGGTATCGGTCGACGGCGGATCGGCTGCCTGCGTCGGCATGGCAGCAAGCGCCAAGGATCGACGATCGTCGCAGGCATGACCATGCGCCCGAACAGGCGCCATGAGAATCCCCCTTCAAAATCCGACCGGAAACCGTCAGCATGATCCTCTATATGATACGATATAACGTCATATCGAAATCTCGATCTAGAGGATGGCGCCGGACGCGCGATTTGAGTGGCGTCCGGTCGGTCCGCCAGGAGGCCACTGCTCGTTGCCCGCGAGGAGAAGCGTCGGGCGCGGGTAGGTTGGTCATTGCTCGGTTCGATTGCCGATGCATGTGTGTACGGCGGTCGTCGTGCTCGTCCTGATCGCCCGCCGGGTTCCGCCGCCGATTCAACCTGCAAGCAGAGCCGATCACATTGGTGTTCGCGCCGGCACCCGCTGACCAACGCTGCCGGACATGCCGTCCCGCCGCAGACGTCGCCGCGAGATCGGCTCCGCGAACCAACAGCCGCCGCCGGAGCCCGAACCTCCAGCGCCTGAGCCGCTGCCCTCCTCGCAGGCGAACGATCCCCGTGCCGGAGCCCCCACCACCGTTGACCTGGTGGCCCCGCCACCGCCGTCGCCTCCACCGCCGCCACCTGCGCCATCGAACCCAATGCCGCATCCGCCACTCCCGAAACCCCCACCACGGCCTCGGCCAAGCAATGTGGCGCCCTCCGCCGCCTCCCGCCCTGTTGCATAGGCGCAAACCGCTGCCAGCGCACCTCCTGCGCCCGGCGAACCAGTCACCTCAGGCCGCGATCAGCCCCGGTTGGCAGAGCGCACTGGGCGCCTGGCTGCAGGCGAACAAGACCTACCCGGACGAGGCCCGGCGACGCGGAGACGAAGGCCGTGCCACGGTGCGTTTCACGGTGAGCCGGGAAGGCCGGGTCACTCGACTTCCAGCTGCTTTCCAGGACTGGCTCTCGCATTCTGGATGCGGCGGTCGAGCGGCTGCTGCCGGGGCACAGTCTGCCGCCCTTCCGGCCGGGATGGAGCAAGAGAGGTCACCGTCACGCTGCAGATCCGCTACGCGCTGGAGCGCTAAGAGTTATTCCGTCAATTTGCACTGAGCGCGCGCCGCGGTCGCACCCACGCACGTGCTACACAGGCCCTCTGCCTCGATCGTCGCGCTGCTGATGCTGAAACCTGCCTCCTTCGCTGCGGCGCCAGCACTGGCGGGCACATCATGGTCCTGCATCTCGATCACCCGGCCGCATTCGCGACAGATCAGGAACTGCGCCGCATGGGTGTGGCGTCTCGTCGTCCGGGTCGGCGGTGCAGCCTGCCACGCAGCCGACGAACGCCGACAGCCGCTCGACCTTGTGGATCAGACCTTGGTCGAGCAGGAAGTCGAGCGTGCGATACACGGTCGGGGGCGCCGCGCCACGGCGCGTCTGGCGCAACCGGTCGAGTAGCTCGTAGGCCCCGGTCGGTGATGCGGCATCCAGGATCAGGCCCAGCACGTGCCGGCGCAGTTCCGTCAGGTTCGCGCCGCGCTGCTGGCAGACCTCCTCCGCCCGGTCGAGCAGGCTCTCGGTCCGTCGCGAAAATTCAGCCGCCATCCGTCGTCCCCTGTCGGCGACCAGCATAGCATACGGCAACCATGCAGGGTTGCATTGAGTATGTTATAGCATTACTGATAGCCGACCGAAGCCGGGCAAGGGGACAATCATGCTGAAGCTCGCCCTGTGCATAGCCGCCGTGGTCCTGCTGACGCGACCGGCCGCGGCACAACCTGCCACGACGGCCGATCAGCATCGTGGCGGCGGAGAACTTCTATGGCGACGTGGCGCAGCAGTTGGCCGGGCCGAATGCCGCCGTCACCAGCATCCTGAGCAATCCCGACCAGGATCCGCATCTGTTCGAGGCGAGCCCGTCGGTGGCTCGCACCTGTCGGCTGCCGCGATCGTGGTCTACAATGGCGCCGACTACGATCCGTGGATGGCCAAGCTGCTCGCCGCCTCGCGCTCAGCCAACCGCAAGATCATCATCGTGGCGGACCTCGTGCACAAGAAGTCCGGCGACAATCCGCATCTCTGGTACGACCCGGCGACAATGCCGGCTATGCGAAGGCGTTGGCCGCAGCGCTGTCGCAGCGCGATCCCGGCCACAGGCCGGATTACGATCAGCGGCTGCAAGCATTCCTGGCCTCGCTGCAGCCGCTGGAAGCGAAGATCGCCGATCTGCGCGGCAAGTTCGCCGGCACGCCGGTGACCGCCACCGAGCCGGTGTTCGGCTACATGGCGACGGCGCTCGGCTTCAAGATGCGCAATGAGCGCTTCCAGCTCGCGGTGATGAACAACACCGAGCCGAGCGCATCCGACGTCGCCGCGTTCGAGAAGACCTGAGGAAGCACGCCAGTCGACTTACTGTTCTACAACAGCCAGGCGACGCGACAGGCGCAGCGCAGCGGCTGGTGCGGATCGCTCAGCAAACGAAGGTCCCCGTCGTCGGCGTGACCGAGACCGAACCGGCCGGCACAGACTATCCAGGACTGGATGATGGGCAGCTCGACGCGGTCGCAGAGGCGCTGTCGAGCGCCGCGATGAGCGCCGTCGAATTCGATCGGCGTAACGCTGGCATTCGGGGGGAGCGGTTCTCTCCGACGTCTGCTTTTCCATTCGCGAAGGAGAGTTTGTCGGCGTGCTCGGGCCCAACGGGCCGGCAAGACGACGCTGATGCGCGCGATCCTCGGCCTCTTGCCGCCGCGCGAGCGGGGCGATCCGCGTGCTGGGCCGGCCGGTCGCGCGCGGCAATCCCTCGATCGGCTACATGCCGCAGACGCGCGGCGCGCTCGACGCACATGCGGCTCAGCGGCTGGGATTTCGTGCGCGAGCGGGGCCGGCGGCCATCGCTGGGGCCTGCCGCTGTCGGGTCGCGCCGGCGCGCCGCGAAGTGGCCTGGGCGCTCGAGATGGTTCGAGCGACCGACCTGGCCGCCGTCCGCTCGCGGAGACTTTCCGGCGGCGAGCGCCAGCGCCTGCTGCTTGCCCAGGCGCTGCTCGGCGATCCGCGGCTGCTGCTGCTCGACGAGCCGCTGATCAGCCTCGATCCGCAGCATCAGCGCGCTGTCGTCGAGCTTGACGCGGGCGTGCAGCGCGAGCTCGGCATTGCGGTGCTGTTCTGCGCGCACGAGATCAACCCGCTGCTGGGCGCGCTCGATCGCGTGCTCTATCTCGGCAACGGCCAGGCGGCGCTCGGCACCGTCGACGAGGTCATCACCGGGCCGGTGCTGTCGCAACTCTATGGCTCGCACGATCGATGTGGTGCGGGTCGAACGGCCGCATCTTCGTCATGTCAGGCGGTCACGAAGTCGAGACGAGATGCGCATGAGCACGAGCACGGTGCGACGCTCATGTTGACTATGAATTCATGCGGAACGCCTTCCTGGCCGCCGGATCGTAGCGCGTGGTGTGCGGCGCTGGTCGGCTATTTCCTGGTGCTGCGCGGCGCAGACATTCGCGGGCCATGCGCTTTCCCATGTCGGCTTCGCCGGCGCGACCGGCGCGGTGCTGGTCGGCCTGTCGCCGCTCTGGGGTCTGGTCGGCTTTACGCTGCGCGGCGGGCATCGGCATCGGGCTGCTCGGCGAGCGGCTGCATCAGCGCGATGTCGCCATCGGCATCGTGCTGGCGCTGTCGCTCGGCTTGGGCCTGCTGTTCCTGCATTTCTACACCGCCTACGCGTCACAGGCGACCGCGCTGCTGTTCGGCAACGTGCTCGGCGTCGATGCCGGCGACCGTCTGGTCGCTGCTGGCGTGCTTGGGCGTCGTCGCGGTCGTCGCGCTGGCCGTGATCGCGCGGCCGCTGCTCTTCGCCAGCCTGCAGCCCGAACTTGCCGAGGCGAAGGGAGTGTCGCTGCGCCTGGTCTCGATGCTGTTCCTGGTCATCGTTGCGCTCGCGGTTGCCGAGTGTGCGCAGATCGTCGGCGTGCTGCTGGTCTTCGCACTGATGGTGGGGCCGGCGGCGGCGGCGCAGCGAATACACAACGCGGTTTCTGGCATGGCATTGTGCTTGCGGTGGCCCTGGCTTTGGTGGAAGCGTGGCTTGGGCTGGTACTGGCGTTTTTAACCGATTGGCCAACCAGTTTCTGGATCACCACGCTGAGCGGTGGTGTCTATCTGCTGGCCAGCCTGTCACATAACTTGCCGTCCGGATCGCGCGAAGTTAAAGGTTCCTCCATGCCAGTTTGAATGTGCTTCTGCGTGGCAAATGCTTGAGAGAAGTGTAGCTGCCTCTCTTCCAACGCGAAATCCCACTGTTGGGTTCGCTGCGTCGCTGCTTGCGGTCTGCTGCCAAATCCTTCTCCTCGCCACGCTCTCGCTGGCGCCTGCCATGGGCGCGGACCGCTGCGGCGACGTTCCGATCTGCCACGCCGGCGAGGGAACGCAGCCTGCACAGCAGAGGCCAGACCATCCCCCACACGACTGCGTCCTTTGCGTGCTCTGTATGTCGCACGCATCGCCCCTGGCCCTCCTACCGCCGATCGCCCGAGCTGTCCCGAACCACAATCTGTTGCATCCGTGCGGCGCGACACGCCCTATCCGCGTGCGCCACCAGTGCGCCTGGTCGCTGCCGCTCAACCGCGTGGGCCACCTTCCCTGATCTGAGTCGGCCATCCCATCCCGGTGCCAACGGCGCCGGCATCGCCAACTCCATCAGTGGAGCTCTCCCAGCCATGTCTCGCCCAACTCTACTCGCCGCGCTTGCTGGCGTGAGCGTGCTTTCCAGTGAACCGGCGTTCGCGCACGGCTTCGCCGGTCCGCATATGTTCGTCAGCACCCTGATCATCGATGATCCCAATGTTGCCGACGAAGCCTCGCTGCCGACCTTCTCGGTTCTGCCGCAGCCCAACAATGGCGGGCCGGTGTCAGATCTCTATACGGCCTGCGACTTCGAATTCGACAAGCGCATCACCGAGAACTTCGGCTTCGCCATCAACGGCGGATACCAATGGCTCACCCAGCCAGGCATGAAGACCGCCAACGGCTGGGAGAACTTCTCCGGCACGCTCAAATACAAGCCCTATGTCAACGCCGAGCATGAGTTCATGCTGTCGGTCGGTGTGGTGCGCAACTTTGCGCGCACCGGTGCGACCGGTTCGAACGGCGCAACCCTGGGCAACGACGACAGCAGTTCCACCACGCCGACCTTCTATTTCGGCAAGGGATTCGGCGATCTGCCGATCGGCTGGGCGCGCGCCTTCGCCATCACCGGCGAGCTCAGCTACTCAGATCGCCGACAAGAAACTGAAGGTCACCGGCACTCGATCCGGACAGCGGCGACCCCTTGTTCAACAATGGCACCTGGAACCAGTGGTCCGGCGGCCTGTCGCTGCAATACAGCATCCGCTACCTCCAAGTCGCAGGTGAAGGATTTCGGCCTGCCGGAGTTCGTCAACCGGCTGACGCCGCTGGTCGAAGTCGCGTGGTCCTCCCCGGCCAGCCAACCGAACCAGGGCAGCACGCAATATCTGATCGCGCCGGGCATCGCCTACACCGCGGCGAGCTACGCGGTCACCGTCGAGGCGCTGATTCCCGGCAACAAGCAGACCGGCTCGCATGTGGGTGCGATCGCACAGTTCCATCTCTATTTCGACGATCTGTTTCCGACGAGCCTCGGCAAGCCGATCGTGAATTGGTGGAACTGATGCGGTGCGGTGCGCTGATCGGACTGGCGATGCTGGTGCAGGCATCGCCCGTATTCGCCCATGCATTCCTGGAACGCGCCAGTCCGCCGGTAGGCAGCGAGGTTGCTGTCTCGCCGCCCGAGCTCTCCATCACCTTCACCGAGGGCGTGGAGCCGTTGTTCAGCACAATCGAAGTGCATGGCGCGAACGGCGCCGCGATCGCCACGGGCACGCCGCATGTCGCGCCCGACAGCAACCGGCGGCTGACCGTGGAGCTGCCGAAGCTGCCGCCAGGCACCTACACCGTGAACTGGCACGTGACCTCGGTGGATACCCACAAGACCGAGGGCAACTACACGTTCACCGTCACACACTGATCCTGCAATTTGGAGAGGGAGAGAGCCATGCGAACGCTCCTCGCCGCCATCCTGATAGTCATGCCCTTCGCCGCCTTCGCCGATGAGGCGGGAATCCAGGTCGATCACGTCTGGGCGCGCGCGGCACCTGCCGGGCATGAGGGAGCCGTCTACCTGACCATCACCGCCGGAGGCGCGCCGGACACTCTGACCGGCGTTACAACGCCGGTCGCTGCCGAAGCTGCAGTGCATCAGAGCATCGAGGATCATGGCGTGATGAAAATGCGGCCGGTGGGACCGCTGCCGATCGAACCTGGCAAGCCGGTGACGCTCGCGCCGGGCGGCTATCACATCATGCTGTCAGGGCTGAAGCAGTCCCTGAAGCAAGGCGACAGTTTTCCGATCACGCTCAGCTTCGCGAAGGCGGGACCAGTGACGGCGACAGCGACCGTGGCGAAGGCTGGGGCCACGATGCCGAGCATGGACCGCGGCAACATGAGCGCATGGGCGCCATGCCGATGCAGGGCGGGAAACAACCTTAGTGGCAATGAGCCGATAATAGCGCATGAGCACTTTGGAAATCGTGGTGGCATTGCTGCGCGGCGCGCACATGGCGGCGCTGGTGTCGCTGTTCGGCACGCTGGTGTTCCTCACGCTTGTGGCGCCCGCCGCCGTGGCCGAAGCAGCCCAAGATGCCCCGCGCTTGCGCCGGCGGTTGCTGCGTGTCGCGCGCATCAGCGCGGCGCTCGCGCTGATCGTCGGCATTGCATGGATAGCGGTGGAGAGTGCGGTCATTGCCGGCGCCGGCAGCGTCGCGATGACGCTTCAGGCCCTGCCGGTGGTGGCGTTGCGGACACAGTTCGGGCAATGGCTGCTGGTGCGCGGCGTGCTGCTGCTGGCGGTTCTGCCCCTGCTCAGGCCGTGGCGTGCGGGGAATGCCGTCGCCACGGTCCTGGCCGCGATGGCTCTCGCAGTCCAGCCGATGCTTGGCCATGCCGGCGCGCTCGGCGGCAGCCTCGGCACCACTCTGATCATATCGGAGGTCCTGCATCTGCTGGCCGCCGGCGCATGGCTTGGCAGTCTGCTCCCCCTGTTCATCACTATTGGCACGCTGCCCCACAACGCCGCGGCAACGGCCTGCCGCAGCTTCACGCCGGTCGGTCTGTCCGCGGTGCTGATGCTGGGGGGAACCGCCACGGTGCAGGTCACGGAATTCATGGGTGGCGTGCCGGGACTGTTCGGCACCGGCTATGGCCACATCGCGCTGGTGAAGCTCGGGCTGTTCGTTGTGCTGCTCGCGCTGGCCGCCATCAATCGCCTGGCACTCACCGATCGGCTGGCCGGAACCGCACCGGACGCAGCGCGGCGCCACATGCGCGTGTCGGTCGCGACCGAGGCGGTGCTGGGCACACTTGTCGTGCTCACGGCAGGCTTTCTCGCGTCGCATGCGCCTGGCACGCATGAGCAGCCGGTCTGGCCCTTCGCATGGCGACCGAGCCTCTCGGCTTTCTACGAGCCGGAGCTGCGCAACGAAGTGACCTTTGGCGCTGCTCGCGGCCGGCGCTGCGGTGATCATTGCGGTCATCGGCGTGGTGCTGGCGCAAAGTGCGCTGGCCGGCACTGGTGGTGGCGGCGATCACACTTGCCCTGGCGATCCCCCACCTCGATCTGCTGTTCGTCGAGGCGTATCCGACCAGCTTCTTCACCTCACCCACCGAGTTCGCGGCGACCGCGATCGTGCACGGTGCGAAGTTGTTCGCCGCGAACTGCGTTGTCTGTCATGGCGCGGAAGGGCGCGGCGACGGCCCGTCCGCCAAATCGCTGCCGCTGGCCGCCGGCCGATCTGACGGCCGAACACTTCTGGGCGCATAGCGACGGCGAGTTGTTCTGGTATCATTTCGCACGGCTTCGACGGCGCCGGACGGAAGCCTCGCGATGCCCGGCTTCGCAACCGTGCTGTCAAGCGAGGCGACGCTGGGATCTGATCGACTATCTGCGCGCGCACAACGCCGGAGAGAGCATGCGCGACGACCGGCAAATGGGCGCATCCGCTGCCGATACCGCAATTCGATATAGCCTGTGCGGACGGGCGCACCCTCGACCTCGACGACCTGCGCGGGCGTGTGCTGCGCATCGTCGCGATGTCGGACGACGAAACGCCGGCGCCCGTGCCGCCGGCGGGGATCGACATCACGACGGTCATACTTGCCAGGAAACAGCCTGCTGGATTGGACCCGGCGACCTGCGTCGCGAGCGAACCCGAGACCTGGACTGCATTCGCGATCCTGTCAGGCGTATCGAGCGAGGCCTTGGCCGGAGAGCAGATACTGATCGATCAGAACGCATGGCTGCGGGCGGCGTGGCGGCCTGGTGAGCCTGGAAACTGGATGAACCCGCAGGCGCTCGCCGCCGTGGTTCGCGATATTGCCGCGCACCCGATCGCGGCTGATGCGGCCGGTGGCCACGTGCATCACCACTGATCATCAAACCAAAGCGGTATCGCCGGCGGCTCACCATCTAATCGAGCTGAAGGCGGTCATAGCCTTTGACACGGTAGACGATGCTGGAAATCAGCCAGCTCGCTACGAAGATCCCGACGACGACAAAGCCAAAATTGGTCAGGTTATCGTTCAGGCTGCCGACAAGGCCCCAAAAGCGGCCCTCAAGCTCGAGCTTGTCGCCGATCACCCCGAGCGCCTCGATGCCGCCAATGAACAGCGCCACGATAACGGAGGCCGCTGTGATGGTCAGGTTATACCAAAGCTTTCGGATCGGATTGACGAACGCCCAGCCATAGGCGCGCGTCATCAGCACGCTGTCGGTCGTGTCCATCAGTGACATGCCCGCCGTGAACAGCGCCGGGAAGACGAGGATCGTCCAGAATGACATGCCCCGTGCAGCCTGTGTGGCCGAGATGCCGAGCAAGCCGATCTCGGTTGCCGTATCGAAGCCGAGGCCGAACAGGAAGCCGATGGGATACATATGCCAGGAACGCGAGACCACTCGGAACAGCGGGCGGAAGATGCGGGCGATAAACCCGCGCCCGGCTAACAGCGCATCGAGATCTTCATCAGCGATCCGATGACCGCCGCGCGCCCGTGTGAAGGCTGACCAGATCCCTCTCAGGATAAAGAGGTTGGCGAGGCCGATCGCAAGGAGGAACAGCGCCGAGACGACCGTCCCAATGACACCGCCTAGGTCATGGAATGCATCGAGCCGGCCCTGCATGGCTGCGGCCGTCGCGGCAATTGCGAGCGAGGCCAGCACGACGATCGTGGAGTGACCGAGCGAGAAGAAGAAACCCGCAGAGTAGGGCGCTTTGCCCTCTTGCATCAGTTTTCGGACGACGTTGTCGATGGCGGCGATATGGTCGGCATCGAAGGCGTGCCGAAGGCCAAAGATGTAAGCCAGAAAGGCCGTGCCGAGCAGCGCCGGCCGGTCCACAAATGCAATCCATGCCCACAGCCACGCCGCCGCGTTGGCCGCGATGAGCAATCCATAAATGCCCGCTGCCTTGGCTCTTAACCGATGCATTCGATCATCGAAAAGGCCGAAAACCACCTGTCTCTAACCCCCGTGCAAGCTTTCATGCTGGCACAAGGTAACGGACCTGGCGATCGCGCGGCGCGATGCAAAGCAACCGCATAGAGCCCGGCTCGTATGTCCTGCCCTTTAGGTTCGGCGCTTCGGGCAAATGCCCAGAAGTCGTATAAGCTCCATTCTGTTAATTGGTTAATTGGCCCCGCCCACGCGACCACAAAGTCCCCAGGTGCCAATCGTCTCCGGGTTGATCATCAGCGGCCTTTGCCCGCCTGCCATCTGGCGAGCGCTTCGCGCGGCTTCGAGATCACCGGGTCCATGATCTCTTGTTGAACCCCAGTGTTGGCAGTCAGCTCGACGACGTAGCCGTTGGGATCGCGCATATATATCGACCGAACGAAGCCGTGATCGACCGGACCGCGCACCTCGACCCCCTCGGTCTGCGCCTTGTTCAGCATTCGATCGAACACCTCGGACTCCACGTCAAGCGCGATATGCAGATCGAGCGCGTCCTGTCGCTTGAATTCGAACGGCTTTCCTGGAACCTCGAAGAATGCAAGGCAAGAGCCGTCATCCATCTCAAAAAAACTGTGCATACCGCGCCCTTCGTCGATCTCGAAGGCACTTACGAACCGCAGGCCGAGGAAATCCTCATAGAAGCCGCGCGTTTCCTCGGAATCTCGGCAGCGATAGGCGTTGTGGTGCAGACCCTTGATCATGCGAACCTCCCTGCGAGCTGTGGCGGACGACGATGCTGGGTCTCCTGCCACCGAACTGCCCTGGCCAGAAGCAGCCGATGGCGGGCCGGCTTTCGCGCGCCGCCGGCGCACGGGAGCAAATCCTGCCAAGACGCCACCACCGTCGATCCCAGCCATGAAGCCAGTATCCTACCTGGCCCAGCCCACACGGACCATCGCCCAGGGGACGGGAGAAGCGCTTGCCGCCCGTCCCGGTGAGGGCCACTCATCGGTCAGGCCAACTCGCTCCCTCGCCTTCCGCCAGAGGCGAAAAATTACTAAGTAAATTCAGTAGCTTGGGATAGCCCTCTGCCGATAACGGACGTTATCATACGC
>CAWCDM010000035.1:0-28734 GCA_963794185.1 uncultured Alphaproteobacteria bacterium
GGACGTCTCGTCTGGAGTTTCAACGCGTTGCTCTGGACCTGTGAGCCACACACCGCAATTACCGACCGCCCGCACTATCTCCGCGTCTCCCATCCGCCGCTATTTGCGTTCATTTGCGTTACCATCTTTCTTGACCCAGCCCGTTACAACGCGCGGCGGGGAAAGGAAGATTTAACGCAAATAAACGCAAATGCCGCAGATGAACGCGAATAGGCCGGAGCTGGACGCGATATCGAACCGGATCATCGGCTGCGCCTTCACGGTGGCGAATGCACTCGGCAGCGGGTTCCTGGAAAAGGTCTACGAAAATGCGCTGGCGGTGGAGCTGCGCATGGCCGGTCTCGCCGTCGAACAGCAGCGCGGAATCAAGGTCACCTACAAAGGCATCCTGGTGGGCGAATATTTCGTAGATCTCCTGGTCGAAGACGCCGTCCTCATCGAACTGAAAACCGTGCGGGCGCTCGACCGCGCGCATCGCGCGCAATGCATCAATTACCTCCGGGCGACCGGAAGACACCTGTGCCTGCTGCTCAATTTCGGGACACCCCGCCTGGAGTTTCAACACGTTGTTCTGGACCTGTGAGCCCCGCACCGCAGTTGCCGACCGCCCCGCACCATTCGCGTTCATCCGCGGCCATTTGCGTTCATTTGCGTTACCATCTTTCTTCATCCACCCCCTTGGCGCCCTCGCCCGGCCGAGGCGGCGGGCGACGCCCTACCGCCGCGCCGCCTCCGCCCGGCTGCGCCGGCGCAACTGCCGCAGCGACAGCGCATGCGCGCCAGCGAGAAAGACGCTGACGAAGACCCGGTAAACCTGAAGAGCGATCAGCCAGCTCGCCGGCAGCGCATCGAGCACCTGCCCCACCCGCTTCGACAGCAGCAGCAGCGGCGCGCCGATGATCACCGGCAGGAAGATCGCCAAGGCAGCAACAACGGCAACGGTGAGGCGCCCGCGCGGAAGACGCCATTGATGGCCGCGCTCCAGGCGACAGCGGCCCACAGCGTGAATGGGACCATGACCGCCAGCCAGGTCGTGCGGCGTTGTCCCAGCGTCAGGTTGGTCCTTTCGAGGCCGAGCCACAAGCCGAGCCCGATGAGCCCGTAGGTCATCAGCCGGGCGGCCGTGGCCGGAACGCCGCTGCCGGTAATCCCGGCTGCCAATAGATCAACAGCGTCCACAGCGCCGTGACCGGGACGATCCAGATCAGGCTGCGCAAAGCGGGGTGCGGCGGGACGATACCAGCGGGAACAGCGGCGGTGGTCATCTGGGTCCTCCCATGTTGGTCCTTGAATGATAGTAACTCCACTATGGAGAGACACTATCAAAATTCTCGTGATACGGCTACCGTTGCAGCGATGACCACCGACCCGCCACCCATTGAAGGGGCGAACCTGTGCCCGATTGCGCGCACGCTCGACATCGTCGGCGATAGCTGGACGATCCTTATCCTGCGTGACCTGGTGGTGGGCGGAGCGCGCAAATTTCAGGATTTCGAGCGCTCGTTGAAGGGGATCAGCCCGACGACGCTGTCCGCCCGGCTGAAGCGGCTCGAAGAGGCGGGAATCGTCGAACGGCGCTTCTACGAACAGCATCCGCCGCGCGCGGAATACCTGCTGACCGACCGAGGCAAGGACCTTCGCCCGGTGCTCAAAGCGCTCCTGGAATGGGGCCAGCGTTATACGAGATACAAGCCGGCGCGTTAGTGATATTCACATATCTTGAAAGGGCACCTTACAGCCACCACCTCCCGGCCCATGTCGGAATCGACCGCCACTGAACACCCGGCCGACCCCTTCCAGCTTCTCCCCAAGGCCATCTACCGCGCCATCGTGGCTGACCTCTACGCCGACATCCCGCCTCCCACCCTCACCGACCCCGAACTCATCGCCGAACGGGTTCACGCCGCGATCGGCGAGATCGCCTCCATGTGCCCCGTCAACGCCGAGGAGGCCCGCGTCGCCGCGCGCGTCGCCACCGCAGACGCGCAGGCCAGGGAGTGCATCCGTCACGCCCGCGCGCTCCACAACGAGCCCATCCCCGCCATGAAATGCCAGGCCCAGGCCAACCACTGCATGCGCACCGCCAACGCCGCCCGCGCCTTGCTGCTCCGCGTGCAGGCCGCCCGCCACAAACGCGAAGCGATCGAGGCCACCTGCGAACAGGATGGCTGGACCGTGCACGCCGTCGAGGGCCTGTTGCTCGCCGCCGACGGCCACCCTATCGTCCAGCCACCGCGCCCGCCGCCCCCGGAACCGCCGGCGCCATCCGCGACCGAGTATGACGACAAGTTCGCCCGCTATGACGAGGCCGAGCAGTATGCGGTGATCCACCCAAGGCGCGCTGCCGAGATCCGCGCCCACGGTGGCGTCCCGCCCACCGCCGCCTATGGGCCGCCCGGGCCGGCGACCGTCCGGGCGCTCATTGCCAGCACCAGCCCCATCCTCCAACAGATTGACCAGGAATACGCCCTGGCCGCCCCGGCCTGATCGTCATGCTGGCCCGCGCTGGTCTTGATCGCGCCACCTCACCGCATCTCACTGAAAGGGCAATGAGACATGTGTGAGACGGAGGTGCGTACGTTGTCACGGGCGGCCGCGCAATCGAAACCTCGCCGCTACTCGGCTGGCCCGAGCCGGAATTCTGCGGTGAAATGCCGCTGCCAATCGAAAGGGACCAGCCTTCTTGCCAACCACCCACCACGCAATATCCGGCCTCGCCTTCGCCGTCTGGGTTGCAGTCTGCGCCGCTGCGCCGGAGTTGATCTGGCAGGGATCGCTATTGGTCGTCCATCACTTCACGCTGCTCAACCTCTACGCAATTGTATTGATCGGCCTCATCCTGGCCTTCTTTGTCGAGCCGATCCTGGAACGGGTCCGCAATCGGCGCTGGGAACTGGAGCACGAAAACAGCCAGAGCCTGATTTTTTCCGCCGCCTTCGCATTCGCCCTCGGCGCCGCCGCGGTCGCCCTGCATGAAGGCCTCAACGCCTATCTGGGCGCCGGCGAGTCTGTCCCGGATGCCCGCCGGGAAAGCCTGGTCCAGGCGTTCGACGTGATTCTGCAATGGGCCTTCATCCCCTTCGCAGTCACTCTGGCCTGGTTCGCAGCGCGGCCAGGCTGGACCGCAGCCTGGATCGCCGGTGCGATTGCCTTGACCTGGAGCATCGCGGTCGGCTGGCTTTACGCGTGGAGCACCCGCGACATCATGATGGTCGCGATCCCCGTTCTCATGGTCATGGTGCTGGGCTTCAACTACGTCGTCGGCGAATGGACCCACCACACCTTCCGCCAGTTGGCCATCGGCACGGCTTTGCTTTTTGCCGGCTTCATGCTCTGCGCACTGGCGGTCCAAGGCCTGCTATGGCTCTCGGAGTGCGGAGCTGGCACATTTACACGGTGGCCGAGTTCTTCGAGGACTTCCGTTTCTACGCCGGCTGGTCCCTTGGCATCGCAATCGCGCCCAATCCGGTCCCCAGATCTCCCGCTGCGTGATCGCCGGGCCCGGCACTGCCCGGGAACGCTTCTGCTCTGACACAGGGGGAAGCGGTCGGTGGCGATCGAATTAAGCGACTTGCCCGTTAGCGCGATGGAACCCTACACACCGGTCAGTAGAACGTCGATCGCGTGCAGCACCGTGTGGTGATGTTCGTCCAACGACATGACGACCTGACGCAGTTCTTTCTTTGGCACGGTCGCGACCGCCTGCGTGAGCATAAGCGTGACGCTGTCCCTCGATCTCGAACACTGCGATCGAGGTCTGCGGCGACCTTTCGCACGTCGCCTTCCGGGATCAGCGGTACCACCACGCGGGTTGCCAGCTGGGCGAGCAGGTCCGCCTGAATGTCGAGCACGTAGAAGCGGCCCGATTTTCCCGGGCTGCGATAGACATCGAGGCGGGCCATCAGAACTGCCGGAATTCGGCAAGCGGCAACCCATGCTGCTCGACGTACTGGTTCCATGAATTGATCGCGTCGCGATTGTCCCGTAGCCATCGCTGCGCCCGGGCTTCGGCGACGGACGCTGCTACTCCACGCTCGCAAGCCTGGGAGAGGCTGACCCCGAGTTCGCGAGCCTCCTTCACGAGGGATTCGGCAAGGGTCACGTTGGTGGCCTTCCGCGCGGGAACGTCATGGACGCTATAGCGGGCGGTGGCTCGGGCATGCGCGCCTCCATAATTTATGTTGTCAACTATGCGCATAATACACGCGCAAATCAATCGGCCGATGCGCTACTTCGCCTGCGGCTCCATTCCCGGCACGCCCATGCCGCGCAGCAGCCGTTCCACCGCGCCCTTCAGGTCCTGGCCGAGCCCCGGCTGCGCCGCATCGCCGGCCGGCCCAGCGAGCCGATAACGATCCAGCGCCTCCGCCGTGCGATCGAGATCGAGGGCGAGCGGCCCATCCGGCACCGGCAAGGGCAGATTCCCGACCGCGCGGAACCGGACCATGACGCTGCGCGCCTTCGGCAACTGTTCGGCCAGGATGGCGGCGTCCGCCTTGCCGGGTGCGCAGATCACCGAGGCGCCCTCCAGGGTGCAGGGCAGCTCCACCATCGGATTGCCGTCGAACCGAAGCTGCGCCGTCGCGGTCACGGTCAGCAGTGCGCTCAGCGCGGTGCCAATCGAGAGGTGGCGCACGGTGACCGCCGGCACCAGCAGGTCGAAGCGCTGCTGGACCTCGAAGGCCATGCCGGGGTCACTATCGCTGGGCACCGCGAGCCACAGCCGATGCCGCATGCGGCAAACTCGCGCATCGGTCATCGGATCCGCCATACAGGTCAGCAGCCAGGAGCCGATTTCCTGTTCCCTCTGCGGGACATCGATCTTGCGCGGCTGGGCAGCCGCCACCACCGGCCCGAGCAGGAGGCACAGAACAAGAGCCGTGAGCGATCGCTTCATGCCGGAGCGAACACATCCTCATGTGCCGAAGTTGCACGCTGCGTCGGCGGCGCGGCGAACAGCGCGTCGCGATGCAGCACCGGCACGACGCGGTCGGCGAACAGGCGCATGTTCAGCTCGCCCTCCTCATGCGGCATGCCGCCATAGGAGAAGTCGGCGATCAGGTGATCGGTGCCGGTGAGCGCGCGCAGTTCGGCGATCTGCTGGATGCAGTCATCGGGCGTGCCGACGATCTGGATCCGCACGTAGAACTCGGTCGCCTTCTGGCGCGCCGCGTCCTCCTTCATCTTGGCGTAGGTCTTGGTCATCTTGCCGTACGCCTCGTAGCCCTTCACATCGGCCAGATGCCCGTCAGAGAAATGGTAGTGGTTGTCGATCGAATCCCACTTCCGCCCGAGATACGCCATGGCGCGCTCATGCGCCTCGTCGCGGCTTTCGGCACACGAGACATTGGTGAGAATGATCGGCGGCGGCGGCACATGCCCCACCGCGCCGGCAACCTCGCGGAATCGGTCGATGTCAGCCGCGGCCTTCGGCCATTCGTTCTGCATGATCACCATCATGCCGAAGCCCAGCTTCGCCATGATCTCGGCCAACTCCGGCGTGACCGAGGAGACGAAGAACCGCCGCTCGGGATTGGAGATCGGCCGCGGGCGGATCGACGTGCGGGGAATTTTGTAATGCTCGCCCTGCCATTCGAACTCGGGCTCGCTGAGCGCCAGGCGGATGAGCTGCGCCGCTTCGACGAAGCGTGGGCGTGCCTCCTCCATCGGGATGCGGAAGCCGGCGTATTCGACCGAGGCCGCGCCACGGCCGAAGCCGAACAGGCAGCGCCCGCCGCACAGCACATCGAGCAATGCGATCTGTTCGGCGACGCGGATCGGGTCGTGCCACGGCAGCACGATGACGGCAGTACCAAGTGCGATGCGCTTCGTGCGGCCGGCGAAGTAGCTCAACAGTTGCGTCGGCGCCGGCGACATCGAATAGCCGGTGAAGTGGTGCTCAAGTGCGAAGATCGAGTCGTAGCCGAGCGGCTCGGCGAGATCGCCGAGTTCCAGGTGCTCCTTGTAGACGGCGACGTCCGACCGTCCCGCCTGGGCCAGGATGCTGAGTGAAACACCGATCTTCATGGCCGCCGCCTCCTGCGCAATCGGGAGTAGTGTGTCAGGATGGCGTATGAAGGTGAAGGGTCCGCAGCATGACACATCATTTCGGCGTTCTCATCCCGTCCACCAACACGACCGTCGAGATCGAATACAACCGGCTGCTGCCGCCGAGCCTGCAGGCGCATGTCGGACGCCTGCTGAGCAGCGGGGCCGGTCCGTTCTCGCCGAGCCTGGACGCCGACATCGACCATCAGTCGCGTCTGCTCGGCACCGCCAGGGTCGCAGTGGTCAGCCTTGCGCAGACTTCGGCGAGCCTGTTTGCCGACGACTACGATGCGACCGTCACGCAGCGGATGAGCAAGGGGGCGGGCGTTCCCGCGATCACCTCGGCGCAGGCGATCGGCGAGGCGGTGAAGGCACTGGGCGCGCGGCGGATCGCACTGGTGTCGCCCTACTCGCAGCCGGTGCTCGAGCGGGCGCGGCATTACTATCAGACCAAATATGGTCTCGAGGTGCTGGCGCTGGAGGGCTTCGCCGCGTCCAATTCCTACATGATCGGCAAGCTCGGCCCGGAGAACGCGCGCGATGCATTCGCCCGCATCGATCGTCCCGAGATCGAGGTGCTTGTTGTGCCGGGCGGCAACTTCCCGACGATGGCGTTTGTGCCCGACTGGGAGCGCGAGTTCGGCAGACCGGTGATCACCACAAATCAGGCAGCGTTGTGGGCGATGCTGCGGATCATGGGCGTGCACGAGAAGTTGCCAGAGCTTGGGCGGCTGCTGGCAGCGATGCCTGCAAACTGAGGCGTCTTTCCCCCGTTACGTCATGGCCGGCGAAGCATGCCCCGGCGAAGGCCGGGGGCCGGCCATCCACGTCTTGCCTTGTCTTATCGCGCGGAAGACGTGGATGGCGGGCCTGCGCCCGCCATGACGGTGACAAGTCGAGCGCCGTCAGCTCACCTTGATGTGCTTGTGGAAGAACGCCGCCGCCGGCTCGTAGGACGGTGCGCCCGCCTTCGTCGCGTTGTCGACGTACAGCAGTTCGATGTCGCCGCCGGCCTTGCGATAATAGGCGGTGAACCGCTCCGGTTCGTTGGCGGGGATCGGCGACTCCGGATCGCGATAGTCGTGCACGATGTCCGGCCGCCCCTGGATCCAGATCGCCGGCGGCGTCAGCACTTTCTCCCCGCGCTCCAGCATCAGCACCGGATTGCCCTCGGCCATGTTCGCCTCGGTCTTCCAGTACGTGTCATGCCGCTGCGGGATGCTGCCCACCCACGCCGGTGGGTTCGCCGAATCGCGCGCGCGCAACGCATGACGGTAGCGCGACAGCGGATTGATCACCGGCCACAGCATCGCCACCGCGCGCAGCGTCGCATCCACCGCCGGCGCCCCCGACGGCAACGGGATCGACGCATAGCGCGGATCGTTCGGCCGCATTGCCGCCAGCATCGCGAGATGCCCGCCGCTCGACTGCCCCGCCGCGCCAACCAGATCGGCGCGCGTGTTCAGTTCGGACGCGTGCGCCTTCACCCAGCGGATTGCATAGTTGATGTCGGCCAGCGACGTCGGGTAGCCGTCGCGCGGCATGGCGGAAGTCGATCGCTGCAACCGCCAGTCCGGCGCGCGCAAACCCCTCGGCGTAGATCTGGCATTCGTTCAGATCGCCGTTGCACCAAGCGCCGCCATGAATTTCGATCACCGCCGGGAATGGCCCGGCGCCCTGCGGCTTGAACAGCCGCGCCATGAACCGCCGGTCGCCGTGGCGGAGATATTCGACATCCTGTGTGGTGTATTCGTAGGTAGCCATCAGACTTTTCCTCCTACTGGGCCGGTCGTCATGGCCGGGCATGACGCTAGGACTTAGCCTGCGGCAGATCGAGCCGCACCGCAACGGCAGCACTGGCGATCACCGCCACATCGCTGGACGTCTCGTCCGGCACGTCGAGCCCGCCCTTCACCACCTTCACGGTGACCTCGCCGTGTGGGAGCGACGCTTTCACCGCCGCTGCATCGACCTGCTCCGGCCGCTGCACGCCGATGGTGACCTCCACCAACATGCGGCGGGAATCCAGCCCGAAGCTGCGGATCAGGCTCAGCGAACTGTGGTGGAGGGCGTCCTGCACCGCACGGAGCGCGGCCTTGGTGTAGTCGCCGCCATGCAGATCGTTGCCGGTGCCCATCTCCAGGATGACGCGCTTCGCCATGTCCCCGCTCCCCTCAGACATCAAGCCGCACGACGGCGGCGGCGTTGGCGATGACGGTGGAATTGGTGCCGGCATCGTTGGGGATTTCCAATCCGCCCTCGACCACGGTCACGGTTCCCGTGCCGTGCGGCAGCACCGCAAGCACGGCCGCCTTGTCCACGCGTTCGGGCTTCGGCACGCCGATCGTCACCTCGACCCGCATCGAATCCACCGGCAGCCCCACGGCATCGGCGACACTGAGGGAATTGTGCCACAACGCGTCGCGCAGCGCGCGCACCGCCGCCTTGGTGTAGTCCGCGCCCCGTATGTCGGTGCCCATGCCGATCTGCAGCACCATGCGTTTCCAGGCCATGTCCCCTCCCCCTCCCCGTTACACCGATGCCGGCGCGACACCCGGCCGCGCTGTCAAGGCATCGCGCGCCGCATCCGCGAACGCCGCATCCTTCGGCAGCACCACGGCGGCGGAGCGCACACGATGCGTCGCGGGATCGGTGCCCGGCGGCGGCTCGCCCTTCTCCAGCGCCCGCGCCGCACGCAGCAGACGCTGCCGCGCCATGATGATGCCGTTGTCGGTGGACAGCAGATGTTCGCGCGTGCGGTCCATGATCGGCCCCATGCTCTCCTGCAGCGACGCGTCCTGCATGGCGATGCCGGCGACGCCGCTGTATGTCGCGCCCGCCCGCTGCGCCGCGCGATCCATCAGGTAGTCGTTGTCCCTGTTGGCGACTGGAATATACGTGCCGGGAATGGTGCGCGTGTGGATGCCCTTGCCGTCGCGCATCGCCTGCACCTCGGCCTCGGTCAGCGCGCGCGTCGGATGATAGTCGAAGCTCCACGCCCAGCAGTTCTCGTCGTCGATCGGGATCCAGAAATGCCCGTGCACCGGATGATTGCCGCGCGGCGGGATCATGGTGAAGGACGGCATGCACCACGGCGTGATCCGCCAATAGTACTTGCCCGTCCTCTGCATTGCGCCGCGCGCCGATGAACAGGCCGGCCGGGTGGTCCACCACCTCGAACACCGGCATCGCGTCGCCCATGTTGTACTGGTTGCCGCGCGAGCCCACCATCAGCGGATCGGTCCGCAGCGCGTCGCGATGCAGCCACGACACATGGCTGGAATCGATGCCGCCCTCCATCGCCTGCAGCCAGTTGCAGTATTGCAGCCGCTTCGAGGTGTAGGTGTGCTCCGGCGGCACCGTCGCGAACTCGAATTCCGGCAGGCCCGGCCGATGTTCGGGCGGACCCATGTAGGTCCACAGCACGCCGCCGCGCTCGACCAGCGGATAGGAACGCAGCCGGATCTTCGCGCGGAAACCGCTTTCCTCGGGCTCCGACGGGATTTCCACGCATTGGCCGGTCACATCGTATTTCCAGCCGTGATAGGGACAGCGCAGCCCGCATTCCTCGTTGCGGCCGAACCACAGCGACACGCCGCGATGGGCGCAGAATTCGTCCAGCAGGCCGTAGCGGCCTTCGGTGTCGCGGAACGCGATCAGCTTCTCCGACAAAAGCTGCACGCGCACCGGGGGACAGTCGTTCTCCGGCAGCTCCTCGGCGAGCAAGGCAGGTATCCAGTAGCGGCGGAACATCTCGCCCATCGGCGTTCCCGCCGCGGTGCGGGTGAGCAGGTCATTCTGTTCCTTGCGAAGCATCGCTGTCTCCCTCGCTGGCTCATCTCTATGTACACTTTCCCTTCGATGACATGCACTTCCCAGATGCGCAGAGGAATCGTGCAGGGCGGCGCACTGGGGCGCCCGGTAGGGATATGGAAGCGACCCTGATGGAACGGGCATTCGATCTCCTCGCCGTCCACGTATCCCTCGGCGAGCGAGCCCGGCCCATGCGTGCAAGCGTCCTGCGTGACGTAATGGCGATCGCCCACCCGGAAGACGGCAAAGGCAGTGCCAAAGGCTTCCACGCGCACAGGGGCGTCGTCATCGACATCGGCGGCAGCGCACAGCGCCGTGAGTTGCGTATCGTCCGGCATGGTCGTCCGCAGGCTAGCCGCGGACGGAGGAAACGCCTAGCGTGCGCGTCCGCATTGCGAGAGGCTCCGCATGCTGCACTCCGGCGGCTGTCATTGTGCAAACATCAGCGTGACGCTGCGGCTTTCGCGCCCGCCGGAGCAGATGCCGCTGCGTTCCTGTTCCTGCGCGTTCTGTCGCGCCCACGGCACGCGGACGCTCTCCGACCGCGACGGCCTGGTGGAAATAACTGCCGGCGACTGGTCGCTGGTCGAGCGCTATCGGTTCGGCTCGCGCACCGCCGATTACCTGCTGTGCCGCCGCTGCGGCGTCTATGTCGGCGCGGTCTGCGAGACCAGCACCGGTCTGCGTGCCGTGGTGAACGTGAACTGCCTGGCTGATCGCGCCGCCTTCACGCAGGCCCCGGCCGCGCCTGACTACGACGGCGAGAGCCACTGACGCGCGGCTGGATCGCCGCTCGACAAATTGGATGCCGGCGATTTTCGACTGTCGTGATGGGTATGTCCCTGATCAAGTTCGGGCGGATACCCATCCTCGTCGGCGCTATTGTCGGGAGATTCATCACGAGCGCGGCCCATTGGAGCAGGCGAACCGCGACAAGCCAAACAGGCCGACACGCTGCTCTGCGTCGTTTTTTGGCAATCACATTTGCGTCGTTTTTGGCAATCATACGTAGCTAGTGATCATCTTGGCGGGTGTCGTCACAAGTCCCCAGATCGTCAAAAATGAAGTGAATGTTGTGGTATGGCGGCGCGCTTGACAGGCCGTCCACAAGGACCGTGCACTTCTGCGCACCGGGGAACACCTTGCGGACGGTGCCGAACGTGCGGCCTCGCGGCCACCACTTGAACGTCAATATGGCGTCGCCCTTGCGCGGCACGATTTCGACGCGTTGGCCATCTGTGAATGGGACTACGGTTGTCATGGCGAGGTTCCCTTGGTTGTCGAGTTTCAGTAGCGTTGGCTATCAGCGTTGCGGCGCGTTACTCCCATGTCCAAAAATAACTGCGACGCGGTGATCGAATGACAGCAGCACAAAAGACGTGAAGCTTTCGTGCTGCTGTAGAAATTCGTGGGTTCTGATCAACTCCCCTCTCCTGCTACTTGATGTCGCATTCGGCTCGCCCGCGCAGTTCGGCCTTCGATGCCGTCCAGCACCACTCAGGTCGCGGCGGCTTTGTCGGAGCTATCGCCGCGACATTCGTCACAGGCGCGGCAGGAGGCTGTATCGTTGAAGTCTGCGCCTGGGCGATAGGCGCCGTATCGGCCGTGCACGGCTTGCCGCTGGACACCATGGCTTGGTGAACGTGCTCATCCTGGCACATCAATCGTACGCACCTTGGTTTCGCCCATGTTGAACATCAGGGCCGCCTGCTGCCGACGTTCGCACGCCTTGTCTGCCCATGTGCCCCCCAATGCGACGCCGAAGCCCGGCAAGGAAAGGCCGCCAGAGGCGCCGACCGCGCACGGATTGCCGCTGACCACGCTTGGAGGGATGACCTCCGGCGTGTTCCGAATGGTGTAGCTGCCGCCGTAGTTGAGGGAACCGCCCCCGGTGGTGCCGGTTGACGGATCGCCGGTGCTGCCGGTGCCGCCGCTGGTGCCGGTCCCACCGCTTCTCGTGCTGCTGCTGTTGCCGGAGCTGTCCACGCCAGCATAACCGGAAACGCTGACGTTGGTCGTATTGCCGACCGCCGCCGCTCGTGAGGCTGACCGTGTGTTGGAGGTTGCCTTCGCCCCCGAATTGCTGGACGAGGCGCCGTTGCCGATCGGGTTGCCGATCACGTTCACCTTGGGGTTGGAAACCGATTTTGACTGCGATCCGGATGCCGTGTTCACGGTCGCGTTGGATCCGGAGTTCGATTGCGACGTTTGCGCGTAGGCCGTGCCGCTCACCATCGCCAATGCGGTGGCCGCGAGAAGGATATGTTTCATTGAGGCTCTCCTACGCGCTGAGGCGGATTTTGGCCGCCCCAGCGCATCGTTGTAGAGCCGGTTTATTGCCGGCTCAGACAGCCCGGTTCAACGAACCGTCGGCATCGGCGGATGCTTCGGCTGCTCAACCTTGATGATCCCACCGAGGTTCGCGTTGGAAGCAGTCGCCGCGGCACCGCCGGTCGCCTGGCTGGTCTGTTGACCGCCAGCGATGCCGGTTGCGCCGTTGCTGTGCTTGCCGTTGTCGGCGAGCCCACCGGCCACTGTGCCGCCGATATTGACCTGCTGCGCGGTCGTGTTGGTGAACGAGCCTTCGGTCCGGCGGTAGCGCCCGCTGCGGTCTGGACCTGGGTGTAGTTGCCCGACACGCGCCGGTAACGACGGCGCCGTTGCGGCCGACCATTGCCCCGGCCATGGTGCCCTGCTCACTGGCGACGCCAGCGGTCGACCCGGCCGCGGTCTTCGCGAGATTGACGTCGCCGGCAATCGTCTGTCCAAAGGCGGGTGCCAAAGCGAAGGGCGCGAGAATAGTCGCGGCCAAAAGGAACTTACGCATGATGAGTTTCCTGTTGTTGATGCGCGGTCTGCGCACGTGAGAGTTGCCACACGCACAATGCGCAGGGCCGACTTCCACAGATCAAGTAAAACCAGTCAAAAGGATTTCTGGCTGGGGTAGACCTGTCGGTGAATACTTTGTCTTGTGACTAAATATCCACCGTCAGTCTTGAAGCTTTGTCCATTTGGACTTTGCCCCCCGAGCTCGGTATCGAGATAATTAACCAATCGTAAATATATTACAAGGGCAAACTAATTTCTGGATTTGGATACGAAGTGATGTGGCAGAAGGGACGCACTTCACAACACCCTCACGCGTCGGATTTGATCGGGCGCGCTTGCGGCTACCCCTGGCTGAGCGGCCTGCCAGGCTGATCACCGGGATGCTGTAGCGGACAGGGGATGCCTACCCCCCTTCGTGCTTACGTGAGGAGATTAAAAATTCCGCTCCAATTAATTCCCATGGTGTGTATTTTTGATCCAGATCAATGCGTAAGCGGCGAATTAGTGGGTGGCATAATGCGGTTCACCGCCCTGACAAAACCGAGAAATGGAGGGCCGATTGTTTCAAGGACGCGCACGGTGTCCACGAAATGGGACAGACCCCTGCCGTGGGCTTCGCAGCGTCGCGGGAGAGGGTGCCCGCGAAAGCGCCCGCATACCGGCGCTTCGAAGCCGGCCACGCTCAACTGCAAGTGGGCGAAGCAACGTTGTTTCGAATCTCCTACTGCCTCGCCTGATCATACAGGTGGCACGCGACGAACCGGCCTGCCACCGGCGCCAGCACCGGCTCCTGCTGGCCGCAGCGCGGCATGGCCTGCGGGCAGCGCGGGTGAAAGCGGCAACCGGACGGCGGGTTCAAAGGACTGGGCACCTCGCCTGGCAGGATGATCTCCTCGCGCCGCTCGTCCGGATGGCTCGGCAGCGCCGCGGAGAACAGCGCCTCGGTGTAGGGATGCTTCGGTGTTCGAGCCAGAGTCCGCGCCTCGCCCATCTCGACGATCTTGCCCAGATACATCACCACGATCGTGTGGCTCATATGCGCAACGGCGGCGAGGTCGTGGGCGATGAACAGATACGACAGCCCCAACTGCTCCTGCAGGTCGCGCAGCAAATTCAGAATCTGCGCGCGGATCGACACGTCGAGCGCCGATACCGGCTCGTCCAGCACGATCAGCTTCGGCGACAGCGCAAGCGCACGCGCGATTGCGATGCGCTGCCGCTGGCCGCCGGAGAATTCATGCGGAAACAGATCGGCCGAACGCTCTGCCAATCCGACAAGATCGAGCAATCGCAGCACACGCTTCCGCACCTCGGCCGCCGACACATCTTCGTTGGTGACCAGCGGCTCGGCGATGATGTCGCTGATGCGCATGCGCGGACTGAGCGAGGCATAAGGGTCCTGGAACACCGCCTGCACCGACTTGCGGTAGTGCCGCCGACCGGCCGCATCCAGCCCCTCCAGGTCCCGCCCCTCGAACCGGATGCTGCCGCCGGTCGGCTCCTCCAGCCCCAGCACCAGCTTGGCGGTCGTGGTCTTGCCGCAGCCGGACTCGCCCACGACGCCGAGCGTCTGCCCGCTCTCGACCGCGAACGAGATGTCGTCCACCGCGCGCACCACGCCGCGGCTGCCGCCGAACACGCCGCGTCGCGCCTGGAAATGCTTGCTGAGGCCGGCTGCCTCGAGCACCGCCGTCACGCTGCACCGCTCTGCATTGCGGCGCTGGCCAGCCAGCAGCGCGCCGTTCTGCCACCGGCAAGGTTGAACTCCGGTGGCGCCTCCTTGTGACAGCGGTCGAACGCCGCCGGGCAGCGCGGCGCGAACGCACAGCCGCGCGGCAACGCGGACAGGTCCGGCGGCTGGCCGTCGATCGCGGTCAGCCGCGTGCGGCTGTCGCTCATGCGCGGGATCGAGTTCAGCAGCGCCTCGGTATAAGGATGCGCGGGTGCGTTGAAGATGCGCGAGACCGGCCCCGACTCCACGACGCGGCCCGCGTACATCACCGCAAGCTGGTCGCACATCTTGGCAACGATGCCGAGATTGTGCGTGATGAAGATCAGCGCCAGCCCGTGCTCGCGCTGCAGCTCGCGCAGCAGGCTCAGGTACTGCGCCTGGATCGTCAGATCGAGGCTGGTGGTCGGCTCGTCCGCAATCAGCAGGCGCGGCTCGCACGAGATGCCGATGGCGCCGACGATGCGCTGGCGCATGCCGCCCGACATCTCGTGCGGATACTGCGTCACGCGCGTCTCCGGCGAGGGAATGCGCACCGACTTCAGCAGTTCCTTTGCCCGTCGCCAGGCCTCGGCGCGGCCGGAACCCTCGTGCACCCGGATCGGTTCGGCCACCTGATCGCCGATCGTGAACAGCGGGTTCAGCGATGCCATGGGGTCCTGCAGGATCATGGCGATCCGCTTGCCGCGGACGCGGCGCATCTCGGCGTCGGACTTGCGCACCAGGTCCTCGCCCTCGAACAGCATCGAGCCGCCGACGATGTGCGCCGCGGTGGGCAGCACGCGCAGGATGGTCAGCGCCAGCGTGCTCTTGCCGGAGCCGGACTCGCCCACGATGCCCAGCGTCTCGCCGGCATTGATGCGCAGCGACACGTCATCGACCGCGCGCACCACCCGCGTGCCCTGGGCGGAGATGTAGTGCGTCGAGAGGTTGTCGATCTCGAGCAGCGGCCGGTTTGGCACGGCGGCCAACGGCCGGCGCGGATTAGAGCTGACGGAGCTGTGGGTCGAGTTTGACACGGAGCCAGTCCCCGAGAAGGTTTGCGGAAAGCACCATCAGCATGATGCAGCAGCCCGGCATCACGGTGAGCCACCAGTAGCCTACCATCAGGCCCTGCTTGCCGTCCGACAGCATCAGCCCCCAGGCCGGCTGCGGCGGCGGCACGCCAACGCCGAGGAACGACAGCGACGCCTCGGTCACGATCACCACGCCGAGCATCAGCGTGGCCAGCACGATCGCCGAGTTCACCACGTTCGGCAGGATGTGCCGACGCATGATCGTCCATTTGGAACAGCCCGCGACGATGGCGAGGCGGACGAATTCGCGTTCCTTGAGCGACAGGACCTCGCCGCGCACGACGCGCGCGTAGCGTGTCCAGTAGACCAGGCCCAGGATGATCACGATGTTCCACATGCTCGGGCCGACGATGGCGGCGAGGAAGATCGCAAATGTCAGCGCCGGCAGAGCCAGCCAGGCATCGGTGATGCGCATGATGACCTGGTCCACCCAGCCGCCGAGATAGCCGGCAAGGATGCCCAGCACCGTGCCGACGACGCCGGCGAAGATCACCGCGGTGAAGCCGACGACCATCGAGACCCTGGCGCCGAAGATCAGCCGCGACAGCACGTCGCGCCCAAGCTGGTCGGTGCCCAGCAGATGTTCGGCCGTGCCGCCCTGTTGCCAGGCGGGCGGGTGGAAGCGCGCGGTCAGACTGCCGACCTCGGGATTGTGCGGCGCCAGCATGTTCGCGAAGATCGCCGCGAAGGCGATGCTGGCCAGGATGACGACGGGAATGACCGGAAAGTCCCTGCGCCGAACCGAAACGGAATCTGGCGGCAGATGCGACGTCAGGATGACGGTTTCTGTTGTAATGCTCATGGCCGTCAGCTCTCCAAACGGATGCGCGGATCGATCACGGCGTAGACGACATCGACCAGCAGATTGACCACCACGATCATGGTGCCGCTCATGATAACGATGCCCTGCACCACTGGAAAATCGCGGAAGTTGATGCCCTCGAAGAGCAGCCGCCCGACTCCGGGCCAGGCGAACACGGTCTCGACCACGACCGCGACGTTGATCATCAGCACGAGATTGATGCCGGCCAGCGTCAGCACCGGGATCAGCGCGTTCTTGAATGCGTGCTTGCCGATCACCAGAGCCTGCGGCAGGCCCTTGAGCCGCGCCAGCTTCACATATTCCGAGCCCAGCACTTCAAGCATCGACGATCGCGTCAGGCGCATATGGGCGGCGGCGAAATACCAGCCGAGCGCGAAGGCCGGCATGATCAGGTGCAGCGGCCCACCCGAGCCGGACGATGGCAGCCAACCCAGATACACCGTGAACACCAGGATCAACACCAGGCCCACGAAGAACGACGGCAGCGACAGACCGAGCAGGGTGAACAGCTTTCCGGCGCTGTCCCAGAAGCGGCCCACACGCACCGCGGCGAGAATGCCCGTCGGGATGCCGACCAGCAGCGAAAACGCCATGGCCACCGAAGCCAGCAGCAACGAGTTCGGCAGCCGGTCCATGTAAAGTTCCAACACCGGCGTCTGGTAGTAGAACGACTGGCCGAAATCGCCGCGGGCGAGGTTCAGCATGAATAGCCCGTACTGCACCCAGAGCGGCCGATCCAGGCCGAACTGTTGATGAATGGCGGCGATGTCCTCCTCGCTGGCGCCAGGTTCCACCAGCAGCGCCGCCGGATCTCCGGTCACGCGGACGAAGAAGAAGATGGTCAGTGACAGAACGAGCAGCGACAACAGCGAATAGCCGAGCCGTCGCGCAACGAATTGCCTCATGACGGGGTCGCCAGTTCGTGATGCCGGGGCTTGGTCCCGGCATCCACGTCGTTCGTAGAGCAACGGAAGACGTGGATGGCGGGCCTTCGCCCGCCATGACGGTGGGAGGGAGCCGACAAATGAATGTGCATGACGAAGCCCTCTATGCGGTCTTGAGCGTGATTTCCTCGTAGGGCGCGGTGTAGACGAAGCCTTTGATCAGCCCGAACCCCGACTGGTCCACGCGAGGCCCGACGCCGCTGATGAAGGCGAGCTGCCAGATCGGCACATACATCGTCCGTTCGTGCAGGAGCTGCTGCATCTTCGCCAGGATCGCCGCGCGCTTCGTGGTGTCCAGTTCGACCGCCTGCTGCGGGAACAGTTCGTCGATCTCGGGGTAGCTGCCATAGGCATAGGCGCCGCCCTTGACGACGAATTCCTGCATCCGCGTGGCGACGTTGCCGAAGGCGCCGCTGGCGGCCTGAATGATGTTCTTGAACTTCCTGTCGCCATAACCCTTGAAGAATGCCGCCCGTTCCAGCGGCCGCAGCTTGGCGCGAATGCCCACCGCCGCGAGGTAATTGAGCGCCGCCTCGCCCAGGTTCGCGTAGGCGACATCGCAGGTGTAGAAGCCGGCATCGAAACCGTCGGGGTGGCCCGCCTCGGCCAGAAGCTGCTTCGCCTTCTCGGGGTCGTACACCGCCGGCGGCTGCTTCACGTAGAATTCGAAGTTCTCCGGCATGACGCTGCCGGTGATGTGCGAATGGCCGAGCGTCAGCGCCTGATTTATGGTGTCGCGATCCAGCGCGAGATTGGCCGCCTGCCGCACGCGGATGTCGCTCCACGGCGACTTCGGATCCCACTGCTCGGGGAAATACATGAAATAGGGCGCCGAACCCACCGTCGGCTTCAGCGTCAGTCCCGGCGTGCGCTGCAACTCCTCGGCCAGTTCGGCGCGGACGGAATAGGCGATGTCGATCTCGCCACGCTTGAGTGCGGCCAGTCGCGTCGACTCGTCGGGAATCACGCGCATCACGATGCGCTTCACGCTCGGCGTCTTTCGCCAGTACTGGTCGAATGCCTCCAGCACCAGTTCGACGCCGGGGGTAAACGAGACGAATTTGTAAGGTCCGGCGCCGATCGGGGCCTTCTTGAAACCGTCCTCTCCGACCTTCTCCACGTACTTGCGCGGGACGACCCAGCCGGCGCCCGAGGCAACAGCATAGAACGTAATAAAATCCGGCCACGGTGTCTTCAACTTGAAGACGACGCGCTGCGGATCGGGCGTCTCCACTGCCGCCACCCGCTCCTTCAGCAGCCCATGTGCCGCGCCGCGATAGCGCTCGAACGAAAATTTCACATCGTCCGCGGTTACCGGGTCGCCATTGTGGAATTTCGCATCCTTGCGCAGGACGAACTCGTAGCTCAGCCCGTCCTCGCCGCCCGACCACGATTCAGCCAGCGACGGCGCCGGATTGCCTTGCGGCATCGGCTTCGCCACGGCGTCGTGCAGCGCGTAAAGCACCATGAACGGCGTGATGATCCCCGCTGTCTCCGCCGGATCGAGCCAGGTCGGCGCCAGCGTAATGTGCACGCCGACGGTCAATTGCCCCGACGGAGCGGCGGCCTTCGCCGGGCGCACGGTGCCCGCCGCCATACCCAGTGCGGCCAGTGCGAGGACGTCGCGCCGCCGTGTCGTCACTGTCATCTGTCGCCCTCCGCTAACTGCTCTTCAGGGTCAGGTCTTCGTAGGGCGCCGTATAGGGGAACCCCGCGATCCGGCCGAAATTGGACTCGCCGACCCGAGGTCCGACGCCATTGATGAATGCAAGCTGCCAGAGATGCGTGCCGATGACCCGCTCGTAGAGGATCTGCTGCATCTTGGTCAGGATTTCCGCGCGCTTGCCATGGTCCAGTTCGACCGCCTGCTGCTCGAACATCGCATCGAGATCAGGATAGTTGCCATAGACGTAGGCGCCGCCCTTCACGACGAATGTCTCGAAGCGCGTCGCGGCATTGCCGAACGAGCCGCTGCCCGCCTGAATGATGTTCTTCAGCTTCTTGTCCATGAATTGCTGATTGAACGAGACGCGCTCCAGCGGGCGCAGCTTCGCCCTTATGCCGACCGCGCCGAGGTAATTGTTCATCGCCTCGGCGAGGTTCGCGTACGAGCTGTCGCAATTGTAGAAGCCGGCATCGAAGCCATCCGGGATACCCGGCCGCAGCCAGGAGCTGCCTCGCCTTTTCCGGATCGTACACCGGCTCCGGCGGCTTCCAGAAGAATTCGAAGTTGTCCGGAATCAGGCTGCCGTGGACATGCGAATAGCCCAGCGTCAGCGCCTGATTGATCGTCTTCAGGTCGAGCGCCAGTCGCGCCGCCTGCCGCACGCGCACATCGTGCCAAGGTGACTTCGGATCCCATTGTTCCGGGAAATACAGCCAGAACGGCGACTGGATGACCGCCGGCTTCAGCGTAAGCCCTGGCGTCTGCTGCAGTTCCTGGGCCAGCTCGCCGCGGATGGAGTAGGCGACATCAACCTCGCCGCGCTTCAATGCGGCCAGCCGCGTCGCCTCCTCGGGTATCACCTTCAGCACCAGCCGCTTGACGCTGGGCGATCTTGCGCCAGTAGCCCTCGTAGGCCTCCAGCACCAGTTCCACGCCCGGCGTGAACGAGACGAACTTGTACGGCCCGGCGCCGATCGGCGCCTTCTTGAAGCCGTCGTCGCCGACCTTCTCGACATACTTCTTCGGCACGATCCAGCCGGCGCCGGTGGTCGCGGCATAGAAGGTGAGGAAGTCCGGCCATGGGTTCTTCAGTTTGAACGTGATGTGCCTGGCATCGGCGACCTCGACCGAGGCGACCCGGTCATGCAGCGTCGCCTTGGCGGCGCCGCGGTAGCGCTCGAAGGAGAACTTCACATCCTCCGCCGTCACCTTCTCGCCGTTGTGGAACGTCACACCATCGCGCAGCACGAAGCTGTAGCTCATGCCATCTTCGGTGGCCGACCAGGATTCCGCCAGGCTGTGCGCCATCAACTCGCCCGGCATCGGCTTCAGCATCGCGTCGTGCAGCGCGTAATAGATCATGTAGGGTGTGACGAGCGACGGCGTCTCGGCAGGGTCGAACCACGTCGGCGCCAAAGATATGTGCACCGCATAGACAAGCTGACCCGCCGGACTGGCCGCGGCGGCCGTGCCCGTTGCCCCGGCGATCCGCCAAGTGCAGCAAGAGCAAGCAGGTCCCGGCGTGTGATCTGAGTGTCGTTACCGCCGGGAGTGGGTCCCCCGCGGCTGCGGCTTGAAGAGCCCATCAATACCTCCCTTCCGGCTCCATTGTTGCGAAGCCTTGCATTAAGTGTAGACGAGGCATGCGCAAGCGTCACCCCCTTTTCGCGCCCGGCCGACGCGTCATCCCTCTGCGCTCAGCGCCCTGCCGTCGCGACCCGAGCGATGGTCAGCGTGATCCGCCAGGCGGCGCGGACGCTGCCGCCCAGCGAACCGGCAACCTTCGAACTGCCCCCTGCGCGACGCCGGTACGGCACCGGCAGCTCCAGGATGCGCAGCCCGGCGCGTGCCGCCTTCATCTGCATCTCGATGTTCCAGCCATAGGTCGTCTCGCGCAGGCCAAGACGATCCAGCGCGTCGCGTCGGATGGCACGGAACGCGCACATGTCCGTGTAACGGACGCCATACAGCGAGGACATGAGCCGACCGGCAAGCCGGCCCGCCAGCACCTGGTGCCAGTTCATCGATCCGGGCTCGCGGACGCCGCGCACGCGAGAGCCGATGACGAAGTCGTGGGTCCCCGCCCGGATCGGCGCCACCAGCAGGGCGGCCAGATCGGCACGGTCCGCGCCATCGCCGTCGAGGAACAGGATTATGCCACACCCCGCTCCGGCCGCTGCCGCACCGGCGGCACAGGCACGGCCATAGCCATGGTCGGTCAGCGTCACCACGCGTGCACCAGCGGCCTGCGCAATCGCGGCGGTACCATCGCGGCTGGAACTGTCGGCGACGATGATCTCGTCCACCAGGTCGCGCGGGATGGATGCGATCGCGCCGGCGATCGTCTCGGCTTCGTTCAGTGTCGGGATCACCGCCGCAACGCCGTTCGGCAACATGAACGGCTCGATCACAGGCTCCAGCGCAACCCGCAACCGGCGCAGGGGCGCGGCGGCGTCGTCGCTGAGCAGGGCGCCGCGGAAATCCTGGTAGGCGGCGCCGTTCCAGATTTCCCGCAGCGTCTGCTGCGTCGCGTCGCCCAGTGTGTAGCTGTCGTAGCCGCGCGCGGAGAACGGCGCCATGCAGCATGGCAGGGCGCGCCCGTGCGCTGTGACGTACATCAACGACCAGGGCCGGCGGCAGGCCGACCAGGGCTGCGTGTCGTCCTGTCGCTTCAGGCTGAGGCCCGGCTCCGTCGCACCGGACGCATCGAGCGCAATGCCCAACTCGCGCGCCAATCCGGCCGCAGCCTCGATCGCATGCGATTCACCCGCGCGCAGCCGCTCGAACAGCGATGATTCCGCACGCGCCAGGCCGTAGCCCGCTTCGTCATACACCAGGCGCTGCAGATAAACCTCGCGCACGCCCATCGACGCCGCCAGGTGAACGAACGCCGATAACTGGTCGATGGTCTCCTTCAGGCCGGTGAGCCACAGCGACACGCGCGGCGACGCCGCACCGGTCGCGCGCTGCAATTCGGTGAAGCTCCGCACATTGCGCACGATGCGCTCAAAAAAATTCTTGCCGCGCACGGCGAGAAACGTTTTGGCATCGGCGGCATCCAGCGACACGCGCAGCTCATCGAGCCCGGTGTCGATCATCGCCTGGTGTTTGTGGGCGGAAAGCAGCGTGCCGTTGGTATTGAACAGCACATAGACGCCGCGATCCTTCAGGTATCGGATCATGCGCGGCAGCGCCTTCACCAGCATCGGCTCGCCGACGCCGTGCAGCACGGCGCGCGCGACGCCGGGCGACTGGTCGACGATCGAGGTGAACAGCTTCCAGCTCATGTCCGCCGGCGGCTCGAGCGACTCGAACGTGCGCGGGCAGGTCTCGCAGAGCAGGTTGCAGCGGTTGGTGACCTCCAGATACAGGCACACCGGCGGCGCGGTTGCCTGCGTCTCGCGCACGCCGACGGAATCGAAATAGCGGCGAGGATCCTTGAGCGCTGTCGCGGTCATCATACGCTCCGTACGGCTTGAGGTGGGATCGGTGCGGCACGCGTCCGGCGTCGGCGCAGATCGAATACGGCGAGGACCGCGGCAGGGCCGTAGACCGCGCCAGGGACCGCCAGATACTCGAACGATCCGTGCGCCAGCAGCGGCGCGGCGGCGAGCATCCACAGCACGCTGGGCAATGGCGCCAGGCAGGCCAGCGGAGCCAGCCAGCCGAAATACCACGGGTAGTGCGGCGATATGGCGACCAGCACGGCAGCGCCGAGGATCACCGCCTGGCGCGCCTGCATCGTCAGGCGGGCGCCCGGTGCGGCCGGCAGTTTCCCGCCGAAGGCGAAGCACGCTCCGATCAGCCCAAGCACGCCCAGCGCGACCGCGATGTAGGCCTTGGGGGCCCAGCTCGGCAGCGCCGTGACGCTGTCGAGCAGTTGCAGCAGGAAGATGGCGTGGCCATTGTCGAACCCCTCCTCGGAGGCATAGCCGGGGAGAAATCCCAGCACCTGCCAGCCGATCGTCGCATAGGGCAGATAGAGCACCACCACGGTCGCAATGAACGCCACCGGCAGTCGCCAGTCGGGGGGTCGCCAGAAGGCCGGCAGTACCACCACCGGAAGGAATTTCGTCAGCGTCGCGGCGGCCAGAACGATGCCGGTCCAGAACAGCCGACCGCGCATGGCAACCAGGAATGCCAGTGCCAGCAGGCCCGCGGCTGCGGCGTCCACATGGGCGTTCCCGGCAAACTCCCAGACCGGCAGCGGCAGCCATGCATAGATCAGCAGCTCGGATCGGTCGCGCCCCGCCATCGGCAGAAGCCAGGCCAGCGCGCCGATCGCCAGCGCGTCGAACAGCGCCATCATCAGCTTCATGCCGAACACGCCCGGAGTCGCCGCGGCTGCCAGCGCGAAGATCGTCTGGGCGGCCGGCGGATACACGGTAAGCGCGTAGTCGGCACGGTTGATACCCGGATACACCGCATCGTCGCGGAGGAATTCGAGCTCGGGTGCGACTGGCAGATAGCGATACGGGTTGATGCCCGCCAGCTGCACCCTGCCGTCCCAGATGTAGCGATAAAGGTCGGTCGACAGCAGCGGCGGGGCGGCGAGCGTCATCGCACGCATCGCCACCGCGGCTGCGAGCACGATCCAGATGGTTCGGCGGGGCAACCGACCTCGCCGCACCAGGGCAACGGCAAGTAGCCAGAGCAGGCTCGCGACACAGATGCTCGCCATGAACGCGGCCACCCGGGTGCCGTCATCCAGGGTCAAAAAGTTCCGTGCAAGAACCGCCAGACCAATCGCGACCAGAGCGACGAGCGTGGCCCCGATCCCCGCCAGCAGGGCCATGCGACGCGAGGGATCCGTCATTGCGCGGCGATACCGACGCGTCCGCGCAGTCCGATCCGTTCGATGCATTCCCTGGTGGCTGGTGCGGCATAAGGCTGCAGGGTCGCGTGCGGCCTCGCGTCGCCACCGACCTCCGCCAGCAGCCGCAACAGGCTGGGGGCGTCATCCACGTCGTACCAGGTGGGCAATGTGATCACCTCGATGCCGAGGACCGAGGCCCTCGCGCGGGTCGCCGCGGCGACTGTGTTCGTGCTCCACGCGATGTCGGCAAACAGATGGGCGTGCGGCTGCTTCATACCCAACAGGTAGTAGCCGCCGTCCTCCGCCGGGCCAAGTACAACCCGCTCGCCCGGCGCCAGCAGGGCGTGCGCTGCCCGGGCCAGCAACGCGGTGGGCAGCGTCGGGCTGTCGGAGTTCACCAGGCAGGCCACGCCGAAGCCCGATCCGAACATTGTCTGCGCCGCGTGCAGCAGGCAGCGGCCGAAGCCCTGAACATTGGCCGGCATCGGCGACGATCCGTCAGCCAGCACGAGGTCGGTTCCATCGGCCAGGTGGCCGGCAAACCAGGCTTCGGCGCCCGCCGGTGCATAGGCGATGCAGCCATGGATCGGTGCGGCGCGCGCGGCGAGCGCGATGTTCTCGGTGATGTCGCGCAGGAAGGCGGAGCTGAGCTCTGCCGCCTGCGCCGGTTGCAGCGGTGGACACAGGCGGGTCTTCGCCAGCCCCGGCTGCGGCGCCTTCGCCATGACGCCGATCGCGCAACTGCCGTGCCGGTCCACGCTCAGATGCCGCTGAACCAGTTGTAGCCGCGATCGGTCCAGTAGCCGCGCGGCTGCTGATCGGTGACGTAGATCGCCGTGACGAATTTCGGATTCTTGAAACCGAGCTTGGTCGGGATGCGAACCTTGAACGGATAGCCGTATTTCGTCGGCAGGATCTCGTCGGACAGGCGGAATGCCATCAGCGTCTGCGGATGCAGCGCCGTCGGCATGTCGATCCCCTCGTAGTAGCCGTCGGCGCACTCGAAGCCGACATAGCGCGCGGTCGTGTCGGCGCCGATCCGCTCGAGGAACGTGCGCAGTGGCGTGCCGCTCCACTTGCCGATCATGCTCCAGCCTTCGACACAGACATGGCGCGTGATCTGGCTGACCTGCGGCAGCGCGTACAGGTCTTCGACCGTCCACGGCTTCTTGTTGTCGATCCGGCCGGCCAGCATCAGCCGGTAGTCGGCGGGATCGAGGCGCGGCGACTTCTCCGGGCCGTACCACGCGTTGTAACGAAAATCCTTCACCGCCATCGCCTCGGGAAAGGTCGGCGCCAGGCGCTGCTGGCTGAACAGCGCCGTCTGCACCTTGTCGTTCCAAGCGGAGAACCGTGCAAGCAAGCGCTGCACCGCGTCGTGATCGCTGAGGTCGCACCCAGTCAGCAGGGTCAGCGCCCCGAGCGACAGTCCGCCGCGCAGCATGTCTCGTCTGACGAGCGTCATCGGGCGTCCTCCGGCATGGCGGCGTGGCGCGGTGCAGTGGCGCGACCCACCACCATCGCGAGCAGCGTACGCGGCACGAGCAGGGTCAGCGCGACGTGCACGATCAGGAAGAACACGATGCCTGCCATCCCGATGAAGTGCACCAGCCGCGCGCCCTGGAAGCCGCCGAACAGAAGCTCCAGCGGATAGGTCTGCACCGGCTTCCAGATCGCGATGCCGGAGACGATCATCACCGCGACCGCCGCGAGCGCGCCCAGATAAGCGACTTTCTGCACGGCGTTGTATTCGCCCAGCCGATGTTCGAGGCGGAAGGTCAGCGCCGCCACCATGTCGCGCGCGATGGCGCGCGGGCCAACCGGCAGGAAATCGCGCCAGAAGTGGCCGGACAGCACACCCATCAGCACGAACAGAAGGTAGCTGACGGCGAGCAGCCACATCGCGGCGAAGTGCCACGCGATTGCGGTTGCGACACCGGGATCGCCATGCCAGGCGAGCGCCGTCTCGACATCGCCGCCGAGCGTGATCTCATCCGGGAACCTGAAGTCGAAGATCGGGCTGGCGTTGTAGATGCGCCAGCCGCTGCCGATCATGATCAGGATCGACAGCGCCATCACCCAGTGCATGATGCGTCTGGTCAGGGGATGCCGCTGCTCGTCGAGCATCTGTGTCATGCGTGCATCTCCAGGCCGCTGTCGGTCAGCAATGCGGTGGCCTCGGCCGTGGCAAGGAAGGCGACCAGGCCCTGCGGATTCGGCCGCCGCGCCCCCCGCGTGACCGACGCCGCATAGACGATCGGCAGGTGGATTTCTGCCGGCACCGGACGGATGACCTCCAGGCGCTGATCGGCGCGGACATCGGTCGAATGCAGCAGTCCTGCCTGCGCCGCACCGGAGGTCAGCAGGAACACCACCTCGTCGGTGTCGACGGCGCCGAGTACGCGCGCAGGTTGCAATCCCAGCCGCGCCAGGATCGCCGGCCCATCGATATCCGACGCGGCGGACGGATCGCAGGCGGCGAATGACCGGTCGGTTGCCGACGCGCCGCGCGGTCCGGCAATGACAAGCGGATTGCGCCAGGTCCGGCGGGCAGCATCCGGTGCGACGATGCCGGCCTGCGCGGCCTGATCAAGCAGCGCCACCTGCGTGACCACGATATCGTTCTGGATATCCCGCATAAGCTGCGGAAGGATGAGACCGGGACCGGTCGGGAACACGTGGACGCGCACGCCGGAACCAGCCAGGTAGGCCGCGCCGACCTTGCGCAAGGCCGGTGCGAGCGTGGTGTCGCACGACACCACAAGATCTGTCGTATCGGCGAGCGCCGGCGCCGCTGCGGCAGCCACTGCCAGGATCGAAAGCCGCAGCAGGCGCCGTCGCCCGATCGCCGTATGGACCGACATTCAGCTCACCCACGACAGGCTGCCGGCGGTGCGCGTCGTGGTGGCGTCAGGGCGACGCAGGAGCGCATCGGCGCCCAGCGCGCGACCCGGTGGATCGATGACGAATATGGCCTGGATCATGATCAGGAACATGTAGGTCCAGGGCCACTCGTTGGGCGCGGAATACAGGCCGAGCCACAGGTTGAGCCCCATCAGCAGCCCGAGCAGTGCACCGGCGCGCGCAAACAGGCCCAGCAGCAGCGACACGCCGATCGCCAGTTCCACCAGATAGACCAGTGGCCCGAACAGGGTGAGATTGGGCAGGACGATATCGCGCACCAGCGCGCCTTGCAGCGCGATCGCGGCGTGGTCCGCCTCCTGCTCCATCCAGTAGCGCAGACCGGCGAAATCGGGCGGGATCTTCCATAGCGTCTGCTGCCACCACATCGCGCCCATCAGCACGCGCAGCCCCCAGACGCCGAGGCCGCGCGGCGTGCGCTGCGCCGGTTCGCGCCGCCACGCCAACGCAGCGATAGTCACACTGGCAATCAGCAGCAGCCAGAACACCGCCGTGAACCAGGCGGGCTGCGTCAGGAATTGCATCGCGTCGTGCAGCGGATTTGGCCGCATCGCATAACTCTCCCCGGTTGGGCGTCGGCCAGGCCGCCACCTGAATGGTGGTCTCATGATGCGGGCAGACGTTACAACCCGGTATTGCCGCCGCTCAACCGCGGGCGGCCCGATCGGAGGCGGCATGGCCAGGCGAGACGAGGCACCGAACATCCTCGCGGCGAAGCAGTATGCGTCGCCGTCGGTGTTCCGGCCGGAGAACCTGCTGCGGGAGGCCCGCCGCCAGCGCGGCCTGGCGGACGAAGCGGTGCCGGCGGTCTGCGCACTCGATCCGGATGGCGACATGGTCCGCGCGCTGCGCACCGGCGGACGCTCGCGGCGGCCCGCCGGGTGGGCCTGCTATCACACCGAGATGGATGTGATCCGGCACGACGAGGTTACCATCGGCATCGTGGGCCTCGCGGTGGGCGCGCCGTTTGCGGTGCTGGTGGCGGAGCAGTTGTTCGCCTCGGGGTGCCGGCTGCTGATCAGCGTGACATCGGCTGGACAGATCGCCTCGGTTGGCCCGACGCCGTATTTCGTGCTGATCGACCGCGCCCTGCGCGACGAGGGCACCAGCCACCACTACCTGCCGCCGTCGGTGTTCGCCGAAGCCGATGCGGCGCTCGCCGACCGTGCGTTTGCCGCGCTCGCCGCGCTGCCCGTACCGGTGCATCGCGGCACGGTCTGGACCACCGACGCGCCGTATCGGGAAACGGCGGCGGCGATCGAAGCCGCGCGGGCGCACGGTGCGCTGGCGGTCGAGATGGAGGCAGCGGCGCTCTACGCGTTCGCCCGTGCATGCCAGCGCGACGTTCTGTGCTTCGCGCACGTGACCAACCAGATGGCGCGCATCGAGGGCGACTTCGAGAAGGGCGAGGCCGACGGCTCGCGCGACGCGCTCGACGTGATTGCAACCGCGGCGCGCGCCTGCGGCTTCGGCTGACAGCCGAGCCGCGTCATCCGGTTTTCACGGAACTAGCGCCGTCCAGAATGTGCCGCAACTCGACTGCGATTATATGGTGCGACCGAGCGACCACTCGCCCTTTCGCCTCATGCCTTGCCGGCTAGCCGCCGTGCGTGCCGTAAAGATCGCACGCACGCCAGAGCAGCGTGCTACGGGTGAGGCGGCACAAGCCGGATGATGACTGCCAAAACTCCAAATCCCATCACCATCATCCCACCAACGCGGATTGTCATGTCGCGGCGAAGCAGTTCAATGTCGCTTGTCAGCGATGCGATGTCCCCTTCAGTTCGCTACGCAGCGATCCGATGTCCCCCTTCAGTTCGCTTCGCAGTGATCCGATGTCGGCCTTCAGTTCGCTTCTCAACGCATTGATATCGCCCTTCGTTGCCAGATCGGCACCGGTAAGCGCCTCGGCGAGTGCTTCGGCCGCTCCGGCGGCCCGCGGCGCGGCAAACCCCGCCTCCTCGAGGCGCTGTGCCATTTTCAGTGTGTCGAAGGGGACAGCGTTCATCTCGGGACCCTAACGCAGTTGGAGCCCGCCAGTCCACCAGACGCTGACTAACAACCCGTC